>NZ_JBPKAQ010000001.1:92183-742965 GCF_051216275.1 Halomonas salsilacus | reverse complement strand
GGGCCCCCGTCAATTCATTTGAGTTTTAACCTTGCGGCCGTACTCCCCAGGCGGTCGACTTATCGCGTTAACTGCGCCACAAAGGTCTCAAGGACCCCAACGGCTAGTCGACATCGTTTACGGCGTGGACTACCAGGGTATCTAATCCTGTTTGCTACCCACGCTTTCGCACCTCAGCGTCAGTGTCAGTCCAGAAGGCCGCCTTCGCCACTGGTATTCCTCCCGATCTCTACGCATTTCACCGCTACACCGGGAATTCTACCTTCCTCTCCTGCACTCTAGCCTGACAGTTCCGGATGCCGTTCCCAGGTTGAGCCCGGGGCTTTCACAACCGGCTTATCAGACCGCCTACGCGCGCTTTACGCCCAGTAATTCCGATTAACGCTCGCACCCTCCGTATTACCGCGGCTGCTGGCACGGAGTTAGCCGGTGCTTCTTCTGTGGGTGATGTCCTCCCTCGAGCGTATTAGGCCCAAGGCTTTCTTCCCCACTGAAAGTGCTTTACAACCCGAAGGCCTTCTTCACACACGCGGCATGGCTGGATCAGGCTTGCGCCCATTGTCCAATATTCCCCACTGCTGCCTCCCGTAGGAGTTCGGGCCGTGTCTCAGTCCCGATGTGGCTGATCATCCTCTCAGACCAGCTACGGATCGTCGCCTTGGTGAGCCTTTACCTCACCAACCAGCTAATCCGGCATAGGCTCATCCGATAGCGCGAGGTCCCCATTCCGAAGAACACGGAGCCCCCGCTTTCTCCCGTAGGACGTATGCGGTATTAGCCTGGGTTTCCCCAGGTTATCCCCCACTACCGGGCAGATTCCTATGCATTACTCACCCGTCCGCCGCTCGCCACCAGGAAGCAAGCTTCCCGTGCTGCCGCTCGACTTGCATGTGTTAGGCCTGCCGCCAGCGTTCAATCTGAGCCATGATCAAACTCTTCAGTTTACGATCATATAGTCCTTACCCTTCAATGAAGGAAGCGGACCAAACTTGGCTCAAGGGTCAAACGTGTCTCAATAAGATCCGAAGATCTTTGACGAGTCGCTTGCCTTGATGGTTCAGTGACTGGTCACCGACACATCGGCAAGCGCCCACATGAATTACCTGATCGATTGTTAAAGAGCGGCTCCCGTCTCGCCAGCGCCCTGCGAGGAAGGCGTATTCTACCCAATCGCGTCAGCGTGTCAAGCGGTGGTGGGCGATGAACTGCCTGTCGTCCTGCTTGCCGCCGCAGCCTGCCGTCGCAGCGATGACCGCGCGTCGAGTGGGGCGTAGTCTACCGACTCCGCCGTGAATGTCAAGAATTTTTGCTTTCATAACAATCACTTCTACCACCCTTCACCGCTGACAACGTGGCCCGTTGCCGGCAGCGGATGCGTACTTTACGGTTTTCTCTTATGGGACGCAACCCCTACGTCAGAAAAATGTAGCTCAGTTACCGTCGCGCCGCCATGACCGCGGACAAGTTTCTGTCGGCAGTCACGTTGCACGCCACGAGCGGGTCAGATCACGAAGAGGTCAACGAAGCGGCTGACAGGCGTGGCTTCCAGCTGCGCCTGGTCGCGACACAGCGCGAGAATCTTCTCGCAGCGCCGTTGCGGAAAGCGGGTGGCCAGGTGACGGCGGAACTTCTCCTCGAGTACTGGTACCCCCTCGTTCCGGCGGCGGCGATGGCCGATCGGGTACTCGACCTCCACCCTCTCCGTGGTGGTCCCATCCCTGAAGTAGATCTGGATCGCATTGGCGATGGAGCGCTTGTCCGGGTCCAGGTAGTCGCGCGTATAACAAGGCTCCTCTACCACTTCCATCCTTCCACGCAACTCGTCGATACCTGGGTTCGTCGCGTGGAAGTCATCCTCGTAGTGTTCGGCGATCAGTTCACCGAAGATCAGCGGCACGGCAACCATGTACTGCAGGCAGTGATCGCGGTCCGCCGGGTTGGCCAGGTCGCCCTCCTTGGAGATGATGCGGATCGCCGATTCGTGAGTGGTGATGACGATGCGCTCGATCTCGTCAAGGCGACCCTTGACCAGCGGGTGCAGCGTCACAGCGGCCTCGCAGGCGGTCTGGGCATGGAACTCGGCCGGGAAGGCGAGCTTGAAAAGGATGTTCTCCATCACGTAGCTGCCGAAGTCGCGCTGGAAGGTGAAGCGGCGTTGCTCCTCGGGCTTGATGGCCAGGTCGCGGTTCGTGTGACTGAACAGCACGTCGTAGAAGCCCCACTGCGGCGCGGTGAGTGCCCCGGGGATGCCCATTTCGTCACGCAGGGCGATATCGGCCAGACGCACCGCCCGGGAGGTGGCATCCCCCGCCGCCCAGCTCTTGCGCGAACCGGCATTGGGGGCATGACGGTAGGTGCGCAGGCTCTGGCCGTCGACCCAGGCGTGTGAAAGTGCCGAAAGCAGCTGCTCGCGATCGGCGCCGAGCATCCTGGCCACCACTGCGGTTGAGGCCACCTTGACCAGCACCACGTGGTCGAGACCAACCCGATTGAAGGCGTTGTCCAACGCCAGCACGCCCTGGATCTCATGGGCCATGATCATCGCTTCGAGGACGTCACGCATCGTGAGCGGCGCCTCACCCTCGGCGATGTACTTCTGTGAGAGATGATCAGCCACGGCCAGGATGGCACCTAGATTGTCGGAGGGGTGACCCCATTCCGCCGCCAGCCAGGTATCGTTGTAGTCCAGCCAGCGCACGATGCAGCCGATATCCCAGGCCGCCTTCACCGGGTCCAGGCGATAGGCGGTGCCGGGCACGCGAGCGCCGTGGGGCACCACGGTGCCTTCCACCAGCGGCCCCAGATGCTTCGTGCACTCCGGAAAGCGCAGCGCCAGCAGGCCGCAACCCATGGTATCCATCAGGCAGAGCCGTGCGGTGTCCCAGGCCTCGTCGCTTTCGATCCGGTAGCCGATCACGTAATCGGCGATCTTCTGCAGCTCGAGGTCATAGTCCGGCCGCACATTGGTATCCACGGTGCTCATGGTCTCCTCCTATCGCTGCATCGAATCCCTGTAATTCACTATAGGAAACGCCTGGGGTCCTGCGAATGAGCCGTCCAACTATTGGGGGTCAGTTCAGACCCGAGGGGCCTTTTATAGCAACAGAGCCCTGCACAACGCAGGCGTTAGAAGCTATCGCCCGGGACGCGCACGACGCCTTCCATCAACACCCGGGCACTCCGGCTCATTACCGCCTGATCGATTATCCAGCGACGGTCCACCAGGCTTGCCTTGGCACCCACCCGCAGGCTGCCTGAGGGGTGGCCGAAGGTCACGGCGTTGCGCTTGCCGCCACCGGCGGCCAGGTTGACCAGGGTCCCTTCGATGGCCGCGGCGGAGGCGATGGCCACCGCGGCGGTGCCCATCATGGCGTGGTGCAGCTTGCCCATGGAGAGCGCCCTCACCAGCAGGTCGATCTCCTCGGCTTTGACGTCCTTGCCGCTGGAGGCGCTGTAGCCACTGGGCGGTGCCACGAAGGCCACCTTGGGCGTGTGCTGGCGACTCGCCGCCTCCTCCAGCGACTGGATCAACCCCATCTTCAATGCCCCATGGGCACGCAGGGACTCGAATCGTGCCAATGCCGCGGGGTCGCCGTTGATCGCTTCCTGCAACTCGGTGCCGGTGTAGCCCAGATCGGCGGCATTGACGAAGATGGTCGGGATGCCGGCGTTGATCATGGTCGCCTTGAGAGTCCCTCCCGCCACGACATCGGCCGGCACCTCCAGATCGTCCACCAAGTTGCCAGTAGGGAAGATGGCCCCCTCACCGTCGGCCGGGTCCTTGAAGGCCACCGACACCTCGGCGGCGGGAAAGGTCACGCCATCCAGCTCGAAGTCGCCAGTCTCCTGCACCTCACCGTCGGTGATCGGCACCTGACAGACGATAGTCTTGCCGATATTGGCCTGCCAGATACGCACATCCACCACGCCGTTGTGAGGAATCCGTGCCGCGTCCACCAGGCCACTGGTGATGGCGAAGGGCCCCACCGCCGCCGAGAGGTTACCGCAGTTACCGCTCCAGTCGACGAAGGCCTTGTCGATGGAGACCTGGCCAAACAGGTAGTCCACGTCGTGGTCGGGACTTTCGCTTCTGGAGAGGATCACTGTCTTGCTGGTGCTGGAGGTGGCGCCACCCATGCCGTCAATCTGCTTCTGGTAGGGATCGGGGCTACCGATCACCCGCATCAGCAGGCGGTCGCGGGGTTCGCCCGGGGAGCGCGCCGCCTCGGGCAGGTCGTCGAGCCTGAAGAAGACGCCCTTGCTGGTACCGCCACGCATATAGGTGGCGGGAATGCGAATCTGGGGAACTTGTGCCATGGAGGTCGCTTCCTTGGTTGATACGAAGGGGAGAAAGATCGACCCGGGCCTTGCGGCGCCGGGTCGATGGGATTTCAGCGTCGTGAGGCTATCGCCCGACTCAGGCGACCGCCTCGCCCGTGGACTCAAGAAAGTCCTTGGCGAAGCGCTGCAGCACGCCACCGGCGGAGTAGACGGTGACCTCCTCGGCGGTATCCAAGCGGCAGATCACCGGCACGCGATCGACCTCGCCGGTCTTGCGATGGATGACCAGTTCGAGGGTCGCGCCCGGCGATGAGGCGCCCTCCACGTCGTAGGTCTCGGTGCCGTCCAACTGCAGGGTGTGCCGAGTGGTGCCCTCCTGGAACTGCAGCGGCATGACCCCCATGCCAATCAGGTTGGTCCGGTGGATGCGCTCGAAGCCCTCGGCGACGATCGCCTCGACCCCGGCCAGCGCCACGCCCTTGGCGGCCCAATCACGCGAAGAGCCCTGGCCGTAGTCGGCCCCGGCAATGACGATCAGCGGCTGCTCACGCTCCATGTAGGTCTCGATGGCCTCCCACATGCGGGTGACCTCGCCTTCCGGCTCGATGCGCGCCAGCGAGCCCTGCTTCACCTCGCCGTTCTCGTCGCGGACCATCTCGTTAAACAGCTTGGGGTTGGCCAGGGTGGCCCGCAGGGCGGTGAGGTGGTCTCCACGGTGGGTGGCGTAGGAATTGAAGTCCTCCTCCGGCAGGCCCATCTTGTGCAGGTACTCGCCCGCGGCGCTGTCCATCATGATGGCGTTGGACGGCGACAGGTGGTCGGTGGTGATGTTGTCCGGCAGGATCGCCAGCGGCCGCATGCCCTTGAGCGCACGCACTTCCGCCATGTTGCCTTCCCAGTAGGGCGGACGACGGATATAGGTGCTCTGCGGGCGCCAGTCATAGAGCGGACTCTCGGCCGGTTCAAAGGCGTCCAGGTCGAACATCGGGATATAGACCTGCTTGAACTGCTCCGGCCTGACGAACTCGGCGACGATGGCATCGATTTCCTCGTCGGAGGGCCAGAGGTCCTTGAGTGTTACCGGGTTGCCGTTCTTGTCAGTGCCCAGCACATCCTTTTCGATGTCAAAGCGCACGGTACCGGCGATGGCGTAGGCCACCACCAGCGCCGGCGAGGCCAAAAAGGCCTGCTTGGCGTAGGGGTGGATACGGCCATCGAAGTTGCGGTTGCCGGAGAGCACCGCGGTGGCGTACAGGTCGCGGTCGATGATCTCCTGCTGGATCTCGGGGTCCAGTGCACCGGACATGCCGTTACAGGTGGTGCAGGCGTAGGCGACGATGCCGAAGCCGAGCTTTTCCAGTTCGGACAGCAGGCCAGCCTCCTCCAGATAGAGACGCGCGACTTTCGATCCTGGCGCGAAGGAAGATTTCACCCAAGGCTTGCGAATCAAACCAAGCTCGTTGGCCTTCTTGGCCAACAGGGCGGCGCCCACCACGTTGCGCGGGTTGGAGGTGTTGGTGCAGCTGGTGATGGCGGCGATGATCACCGCGCCATCGGGCATCTTGCCCGCCTTCTCTTCCGCCTGGGCCTTGTCATAGTCCACGGCGATACCGCGCTCATGCAAGGCGCTGGTGGGCAGGCGGCGATGCGGGTTGGAGGGCCCGGCCAGGTTGCGTTCCACGCTGGACAGATCGAAGGTCAGCACCCGCTCGTACTGGGCGTCGACCAGGCTGTCGGCCCACAGGCCGGTCTGCTTGGCGTAGGTCTCGACCAGGGCGACCTGCTCCGGCTCGCGGCCGGTGAGCGTGAGATAGTCGAGGGTCTGCTCATCGATGTAGAACATCGCCGCGGAGGCGCCATACTCCGGGGTCATGTTGGAGATGGTGGCGCGGTCGCCGATGGTCAGGCTCTTGGCACCCTCGCCGAAGAACTCGAGGTAGGCCCCGACCACGCGCTCCTTGCGCAAAAACTCGGTGATCGCCAGTACGATATCGGTGGCGGTGATGCCCGGCTTGGGCTTGCCGGTCAGCTCCACGCCGACGATATCGGGCAGGCGCATCATGGAGGGGCGACCCAGCATCACGGTCTCGGCTTCGAGCCCGCCCACCCCGATGGCGATCACGCCCAGGCAATCGATGTGCGGCGTGTGGCTGTCGGTGCCCACGCAGGTGTCGGGGTAGGCCACGCACTTGCCATTCTCATCGGGGCGCACCTGCACCACCGGCGACATCTTCTCCAGGTTGATCTGGTGCATGATGCCGTTACCCGCGGGGATCACGTCGACGTTCTCGAACGCGGTCTTGGTCCACTCGATGAAGTGGAAGCGATCCTCGTTGCGGCGATCCTCGATGGCGCGGTTCTTGTCGAAAGCATCCGGATCGAAGCCGGCATGCTCCACGGCCAGGGAGTGATCGACGATCAGCTGGGTCGGCACCACCGGGTTGACCTTGGCGGGGTCGCCACCCTGTTCGGCGATGGCGTCGCGCAGGCCGGCAAGGTCAACCAGCGCGGTCTGCCCCAGGATGTCGTGACACACCACCCGGGCCGGATACCAGGGAAAATCCAGGTCGCGGCGGCGCTCGATCAGCTGCTTGAGCGCATCGGTGAGCAACTCGGGCTCGCAGCGACGCACCAGCTGCTCGGCGAGCACCCGAGAGGTGTAGGGAAGGGTATCGTAGGCACCGGGCTGGATATCCTCGACGGCCGCACGCACGTCGAAGTAGTCCAGCTCGGTGCCGGGAAGCGGTTTACGGTAATCGGTATTCATGGCTCAGTCCCGCTGCTCGATCGGCACCCATTCGCTCTTCTCCGGGCCCACGTAGTCGGCACTCGGGCGAATGATGCGGTTGTTGGCACGCTGTTCGAAGACATGGGCCGCCCAACCGGTAACGCGCGAACAGACGAAGATCGGGGTGAACAGCTTGGTGGGAATGTCCATGAAGTGGTAGGCGCTGGCGTGGAAGAAGTCGGCGTTGCAGAACAGTTTCTTCTCGCGCCACATCACCGCCTCGACGCGCTCGGAGACCGAATAGAGGACGGTGTCGCCCACGTCCTCGGCCAGCTTCTTGGACCACTCCTTGATGATGGCGTTGCGCGGGTCGGACTCGCGGTAGATCGCGTGGCCGAAGCCCATGATCTTGTCCTTGCGCTCGAGCATGCCCATGATCTCGCGCTCGGCTTCGTCTGCGGAGGTCCAGTTCTCAATCATGTCCATGGCCGCCTCGTTGGCACCGCCGTGCAGCGGGCCGCGCAGAGAACCGATGGCACCGGTCACGCAGGAGTGCATGTCGGAGAGGGTCGAGGCACAGACGCGGGCGGTGAAGGTCGAGGCGTTGAACTCGTGCTCGGCGTAGAGAATCAGCGAGACGTTCATGACCCGGGCATGCAGCTCGGAGGCCGGCGCGCCTCGCAGCAGGTGCAAGAAGTGGCCACCCACGGAGTCATCGTCGGTCTCGGTCTCGATGCGCACGCCATCGTGGCTGAAGCGATACCAGTAGCAGATGATCGAGGGCAGCACCGCCAGCAGGCGGTCGGAGGCATCCTGCTGCTCGTCGAAGCTATGCTCGGTCTCCAGGTTGCCCAGCATGGAGGCGCCGGTGCGCATCACATCCATGGGGTGGGCGTCCTTCGGAATCTGCTCGAGCACGGTCTTGAGCGCCTCCGGCAGGCCACGCAGGCCCTTGAGCTTGGTGATGTAGGCATCGAGCTCGGCCTGGTTGGGCAGCTTGCCCTTGAGCAGCAGGTAGGCGACCTCCTCGAACTTCGCCTTCTCGGCCAGCTCCTTGATGTCGAGGCCGCGGTAGGTCAGGCCGGAGCCGGTCTGGCCAACGGTGCACAGGGCGGTAGTCCCTGCGCTTTGGCCACGCAGGCCGGCGCCACTCAGGTTCTTATCTGCCATGCTATTTCTCCTCGTCTAGCGGGTCGGTCGTGTTCTTTTCAACAATATCGGTGCCCGTCTCAGGCGTCGTCGCCCTTCTCGGCGAACTGATTTTCAGCAAACAGCGCATCGAGCTTCTGCTCGAAGCTGTGATAGTTCAGGAAGTCGTAGAGCTCATCGCGGGTCTGCATCAGCTCGACCACGTCGCGCTGGTGGCCGGTATCATGGATGCTCTGGTAGACCTTGAGGGCGGCGGCGTTCATGGCGCGGAAGGCCGACAGCGGGTAGAGCACCATGCGGCAGCCCACCTCGCCCAGCTCCTGCTGACTGAACAGCGGGGTGGCGCCGAATTCGGTGATGTTGGCCAGGATCGGTGCATCGACGCGCTCGCAGAAGGCCCGGTAGTCATCCAGAGTGTGCACCGCCTCGGCGAAGATGGCGTCGGCACCGGCCTCGATGCAGGCCTGGGCACGCTCGATGGCGGCGTCCAGCCCATCCTTCTGGAAGGCGTCGGTACGGGCGATCAGGTAGAAGTCCGGATCGATGCGCGCATCGGCGGCGGCCTTGACGCGGTCGGCCATCTCCTGCTGGGAGACGATGGCCTTGTTGGGGCGGTGACCGCAGCGTTTCTGGGCGACCTGGTCCTCAATGTGCACGGCGGCCACGCCGGCGCGCTGCATCTCCTTGACGGTACGGGCGATGTTGAAGGCACCGCCCCAGCCGGTGTCGATATCCACCAGCAGCGGCAGGTCGGTGGCGCCGCAGATGCGGTGCGAGTCCTCGACCACATCGTTCATGGTGGTCATGCCCAAGTCAGGCAGGCCGAAGGAGGCGTTGGCCACGCCGCCCCCAGAGAGGTAGATGGCCTGATGGCCGACGCGCTGGGCCATCATCGCGGTGTAGGCGTTGATGGTGCCGACGATGGGCAGCGGACGATTGGCCTCAAGGGCGGCACGGAAACGGGCGCCGGGGGTCTGCTGGGTCATGATGTCTCTCCTGTGGTGTTCGAGCCAGGTGCTATCGAGGTTCTGGTCGGGTCAGGTCGGTTCGGCTGTCTGACGCAGGGTGGCGGCGTAGCGATCGACGACATTGGCCCGGGAGGCGCTGACGTGTCGCCGCATCAGCAGCTCGGACAACTCGGCGTCGCCGGCCTCGATGGCATCGACGATGCGGTGATGCTCGACGAAGGCGCGCTGAGGGCGTGAGCCGGTCGCGCTAAACTGGGTGCGGTAGAGCCGTACCAGGTAATAGAGGTCGTCGCAGAGCATGGTCACCAGCATGCGATTGTGGCTGCCCTGGACAATGCGGTAGTGAAAGTCCAGGTCACCCTCGCGCTGGAAGTAGGCCTCCCCCTTCTTGAGGTCGGCTTGACGCTCGTGCATCGCCAGCAGCTCACGCAGCCCCGCGATCTCCGCAGCGGTCATGTGCTCCGCGGCCAGCCGCGCGGCCATGCTCTCCAGCGCCTCGCGCACATCGAAGAGCTCGAGCAGCTCCGGCATGGAGAGCTTGACCACCCGGGCCCCCACGTGGGGCACTCGCTCGATCAACCGGTGCGCCTCGAGGCGGCGCATCGCCTCGCGCAGCGGGCCACGGGAGATCCCGTAGGTCTTGGAGAGTCCAGGCTCGGTGATCTTGCTGCCCGGGGCCAGTTCGCCGCGAACGATGGCATCCTGGAGCTGCTGGAAGACACGCTCCGCCAGGGTGCGCACCTCCGGGATCGACGTTTCAATGTGTGCTGAGGTCATGGTGATTGTCGACAATTATTTAATGAACAGAGAGTAGCCACTCCACAGAAAGGGGTCAATACGCAAAAACCCTCTAAAGGTTCACCTTTGGTTGTAGACAACACACCTAGCACCAGAGGGACTGTCGACAATTCGAGGAGGCCATGGCGGTCCTGCGGCGGGAACGGGCAGGGACAAGGGCCGGCGAGACGCCTAGAATGGGCCGCCTGTCACAGCAAGGCCCGGCAATGAGCGCAAGACTCCATATCACTCCCTGCCCCTACCACGAGCACCCGCTCGAGCACTTCGCTCGTCTTCGCCGGCGGCCGGGGGCCGTGCTGCTCGACAGCGGGCGGCCGGCCGCGCCCACCGGGCGCTTCGACATCCTCTCCAGCGACCCCCTGACGACGCTCGAGATCGACGACCAGAGGCATGTCGCCGGCACGCCCGAAGTGGCGCGCCTCTCCCCCTTCGCCGCCCAGCAGGCGCTGCTGGAGCGCCTCGAGGTGGAGGCTATCGACAGCGAGCTGCCCTTCCTCGGCGGCCTGATCGGCTACTGGAGCTACGATCTGGGACGGCTGTTGGAGCCGGTGGGCGAGCTGGCCCAACCGGCCGTGACGCTCCCGGCGAGTCGGGTCGGCCTCTACGACTGGGCGCTGATCCAGGACCACGAACGCCGCGAGAGCTGGCTGGTGGCCAGTGACGAGCGCCGCCGCCAGGTGCTCGGCTGGCTAGCGCAGCCGGTGGCCCCTGGCGCCTTCCGGCTGACCGCGCCCTTCGCCGGCGAGCTTTCCCGCGCCGACTATCTCCAGCGCTTCTCTGCCGTGCAGCACTATATTCGCGCGGGAGACTGCTACCAGATCAACCTGGCCCAGCGCTTCAGCGCCCCCTATGCGGGCGACCTGTGGAGCGCCTACTGTCGTCTTCGCGAGGCCACCCCTACGCCCTACTCAGGCTTCATGGCCTGGCCCAGTGCCCAGGGCGAGCAGGCGATTCTTTCTCTCTCCCCCGAGCGCTTCCTCGAGTGCCAAGACGGCCAGGTGGAGACACGCCCCATTAAGGGCACCCGCCCGCGGGGCGAGACCGCCGAGGCCGATCGCGACCTGGCCGACGAGCTCATCGCCAGTCTCAAGGATCGCGCCGAAAACGTGATGATCGTTGACCTGCTGCGCAACGATCTCGGCCGCGTCTGCCAGCCGGGCAGCGTGCGCGTGCCTCAGCTGTGCGGCCTGGAGAGCTATGCCAACGTCCACCACCTGGTCAGCGTGGTGACCGGCAAACTGGATGCAGGCCGGCGCCCCCTGGAACTGCTCGCCGCGGCCTTCCCCGGTGGCTCCATCACCGGCGCCCCCAAGGTGCGCGCCATGCAGATCATCGAGGAACTGGAACCGAGCCGGCGCAGCGCCTATTGCGGCAGCCTGGGCTACGTGGACGTGCGCGGTCGAATGGACACCTCCATCGCCATCCGCACCGCCGTGGCAGATGGTGACCGCCTGCACCTGTGGGGCGGCGGCGGCCTGGTGGCCGATTCTGTTGGAGAAGAGGAATATCAGGAGACCCTGGACAAGATCCGCCACCTGATGGACGCGCTGGCCCGTGATGTCGCAAACCCGGCGGAAAACGTATAAAAATAATATTTTTAATCCCCTGAGGCATAGATACCCAAGAAATCGGTATTGGGGCCAGGCGCCACGCTCTTGCTAGGGTATCTGCCATTATCCCACGGGAGGCCAACATGGCGAGCTTCGACCCCAATCGTTTCGTCCTGGAGCACGATCAGGACACCCCCAAGGAGATCCTGCGGGCCGCCTACCAGGCCTTCGGCGAACTGACACTCTCCTTCTCCGGCGCCGAGGATGTGGTGCTGATCGATCTGGCCCTGAAGGTGGCGCCGAAGGAGGCCATCAACGTCTTCGCCCTGGACACCGGCCGGCTGCACCCGGAGACTTATGCCTTCATCGAGCGGGTGAGAGAACATTACGGCATCACGATCGACCTGCGCTTCCCCGACGCCGAGACAGTGCAGGCGCTGGTTCGCCACAAGGGGCTGTTCAGCTTCTTCCGCGACGGCCACCAGGAGTGCTGCGGCATCCGCAAGGTGGCACCACTGCGCCGCCGCCTGGCTGGCCTGCCGATGTGGGTCACCGGCCAACGCCGCGACCAGAGCCCCGGCACCCGCTCGAGCCTGCAGATCGCGGAGCACGATCACGGTTTCGGCAGCGAGGCCAGCCCCCTCGTCAAGGTCAATCCGCTGACCCACTGGTCAAGCGAGGAGGTGTGGACCTACATCCGCATGTTCGACGTGCCCTACAACCCGCTCCACGAGCGAGGTTTCATCAGCATCGGCTGCGAACCCTGCACCCGCCCTACCCTGCCCGGCCAGCACGAGCGCGAGGGGCGCTGGTGGTGGGAGGATCAGGATGGCAAGGAGTGCGGCCTGCACGCCACCAATCTCCCCTCCCCGGAAGTCACGCCTCGCTGAACCGGCCCTGGCCCAGCATGACAAAGGGCAACCCGCGGGGCGCCCTTTGTCGCTGATGGCTTCACCACGCTTCCCGGGCGATGAGGCGAGCCTGAAACGGCTAGCGCACCGGCAGTTCCAGCCCCTCGAACAGCGGCGACTCGTGACGCGGCCCCGCCGCCAGGGCCGCGTCCACCAGTTCGCGCTCCAGATGCGAGGCAAACCCCTGCAGGAAGTCATACATGTAGCCGCGCATGAAAGTGCCGCGGCGGATGCCGATCTTGGTGGTGGAACTCGCGAACAGGTGCCCGGCATCCAGCGCCAGCAGATCGGTGTCCTGTTCGAGATCCACCGCCATGTGCGCGACGATCCCCACCCCCATGCCCAGGCGCACATAGGTCTTGATCACATCGGCGTCGGCGGCGGTGAGCACAACGTTCGGCGTGAGCCCGCCGGCCCGGAAGGCATCGTCGAGTTGGGAACGGCCGGTGAAGCCGAAGACATATGTGACCAGCGGATAGCGGGCCAGGGCCTCCAGGGTGAGCTGCGTCTCGTCAGCCAGGGGATGCCCCCGGGGCACCAGAATGCAGCGGTTCCAGCGATAGCAGGGCAGCAGCACCAGGTCGTTGAACAACTCCAGGGATTCGGTGGCGATGGCGAAGTCTGCCTGGCCATCGCTGACCATCTGGGCGATCTGTTTGGGAGTGCCCTGCTGCATGTGCAGCGCCACATCGGGATACTTGCGAGTGAAATCGCGAATCACCGGCGGCAGGGCATAGCGCGCCTGGGTATGGGTGGTAGCGATGGACAGGCTACCCCGGCGCTCGTCGCTGAACTCCTGGGCCACCTCCTTGATATTTTCGGTGAGTCGCAGCACTTCGCCGGCCAGTTCGACGATGGCCTGGCCAGCCGGTGTGACCCGTGTCAGGTGCTTGCCGCTGCGAGCAAAGATCTCCACGCCCAGTTCATCCTCCAGCAGGCGAATCTGCTTGGAGATCCCTGGCTGGGAGGTAAACAGGCTCTGAGCGGTGGCCGAGACATTGAGGTTGTGGCGGGTGACTTCCCAGATATAGCGCAGCTGCTGCAGCTTCATGGTGACCAACTCCCTGACAGCCACCCGATCGCGGGCGCTGACGATACCAAATAGCGATAAGCGAATTATTTATAATCACTTTGAAGTATATACAACAAGGTGGCATCTCGCCTAGCCGAATCGTGACGCCATTTGCCAGCGCCGCGGCCGGCCGCTACCATCAGCCGGCCAGGCACGCCGAGGCGTGCCGTGAACACGCTCGATGCAGCGCAACGAAACTGGAGAACCCCATGGCCAATAACGTCGATGTCACCAATGCCAACTTCGAGCAGGAAGTCCTCAAGGCCGATACCCCGGTTCTGCTCAAGTTCTGGGCCCCCTGGTGCGGTCCCTGCAAGGTGATGGCACCGGTGGTCGACGAGGTCGCCGAGGAGCGCAACGGCAACCTCAAGGTCGTCAGCATCAACGTGGACGATGCCCCTGAGATCGCCGCCGAGCAGGGGGTACGCGGTGTGCCCACCGTCATGCTGTTCAAGTCCGGCTCCAAGGTCGCCTCCCTGGTGGGCGCCCAGTCCAAGTCACAGCTGACGCAGTTCATCGACCAGAACGCCTGATCGTCAGCCGCATCAGTCTGCAGATCGCCCCGGCCACGGCCGGGGCGATCGTATTTGGTTGTTCAGTGCCTGCCCGCGTCTACCTCATTCTCCTCGCTCCCTTCCCCCTCCTCGCTATTTCGCTCCGAAAGCGGGCGGTCCGCCTCGGCCAGGGGCTGGTCGTCACCGGGGCCCAGCAGGTGGGCGATCCAGCGAGTATGGGGGTGGCTATCCAGGGCGATCTTGAGCGTCATGGTCAGCAGCACCGAGAGCAGCATCCCTGCAACGCCGAAGATCCACCCCCACACCACCAGCGACAAGAAGGCGACGAAAGTGGAAAGGCCCAGGGCTCGTCCCATGCAGCGAGGCTCGACGATGTTACCGAGCACAAAGTTGATGCCCAGGTAGGCCGCCGAGAGCAGCAGGGCATCCACCAAGCCACCTCCGGGTGATACCAGCAGCAGTATCACCGGGGGAATGGCGGCGATGGCGGAGCCGATATTGGGAATAAAGTTCAGGGCGAAGGCCATCACGGCCCACAGCAGAGGGAAGTCGACCCCCACCAGCAGGCAGGCTACCCACACCAGGACGCCGGTCACCAGGCTGATCAGGGTCTTGACCGCCAGGTAGCGCTTGAGCGTCCGGCTGAACTCGTTGAAACGCTCGAGGCTGGGCGCCGGATTTCGCAGTGCTCGATAGATCTTGTCGCGAAAGTTGAGCGTCTCGAACAGCATGAAGACCACCAGCAGGCTTACCATCACGCTCTGAAACAGCAGGTTGCCCAGTTCCCCGAGCAGTCCCGGCAGCGAACTGCCCAGTTGTTCCACATCGAGCAGTTCGGCGAGCCGGCCGGTATCGATAGCCAGTCCCATTCTCGCCAGGCCATCGAACAACCCGAGGTAGTAGTCGTAGAGCTTCTCCTCGATCCCCGGCAGCGCCTCCGTGAAGGTCCCGAAGCTGTTGGTCAGCAGCAGGCCCAGCAGCGACAGCAGCCCGCCGATTACCACCAGGGTGAGCCAGACGGCCAGGCGCAGGCTCAGCCCCAGGCGGTTCAGCCACTGTACGGGGGGAGTCAAGACCAAGGCGATGAAGACCGCCAGCATCAGCGGCACCAGCAGGCTGGCGCCGGCCTTCATGCCGGCCACGATCACCACCAGAGCAGCCAGACCGAGGGTGAGATTGAGGGGGATGATGCCCGAAGTATCCGGTTCATGCTGAGACATCTCGAGCTCCTTTGTTCCCTGGCAAGGCTTCATCATGCCCCCGCACAGGGCCAGCAACAATCGTGAAAGCGATCTCGAAACAGCTCTTGAGAACAATCTCGAAAACAGGGCTGGGCACCGCACTGGGAACCTTTACGCCGAGGCTATCTCATAGCGGAGTGGCATGCTGCCATCTCATCACCGCATGGAGGCCACCATGACGCTGTTTCGCCCCGCCCGGCTATTGCTGCTGGGTAGCCTGCTCGTCGCCACTCCCCTGCTGGCCGGCCAGGCGCTGGCCGAGGCCACGCCGCCGCGCCAGCTCCACGTCCAGGCCGAGGCCACGCTATCGGTGGTGCCGAATCGCGCCACGCTCAGCGCCCGGCTGTGGGAACGCACCCCGGCCGTCGCTCGCGATGAAGAGGACAGCAGCGACCCCACGGCGCTGCGAGAGGCCCGCGACCGGCTGGAGGAGCGTGCCGCCGAGCTGATCCGCACCCTGGAGGAAGCGGGGCTGGAGCGCGATGCGATCAGTGCCGGCTCGCTGAACGTTCACCCCGAACATATTCCCGGCGCCAGGACCATCGAGGGTCATCGCGAGACGCTGGTACGAACTCGCTTGGAGCGTCCCTTCCAGGTCAAGGTGGCCGATCTGGAAAGCCTGCCACTGTTGCTCGACGCACTGACCGGGGCCGGGGTCAACGCCCTTGACGGCGTGACCTACGACCTCGCCGACCGCGACGCCGCCACCGATGAGGCACTGGTGATGGCGCTGGAGAAGGCGCGCCACAAGGCCGAGCTGATGGCCTCTACCCTCGGGGTGACGCTGGGGTCGGTGATCACGGTCAGCGAGACCCATTCACCGGTCTACGCCCCGCGCATGATGGCCATGAGTGCCGATATGCGTGAAAGCGCGCCCCAGGCGGAATACCGCCCCGGCACCATCACCATCGACGCCGGGGTCAGCGTCAGTTGGGAGATTGAACCGGAGTCGTAAGCTGAAATAGCAGTGCTCCGTCAGGCCAGACACGAACAACCCCCATCGGGCAGGTCCAGATGGGGGTTGTTCGTATTCAAGCTAAAGCGTTCAAGCTAATAGCTGCGATTACCGCCTCAGGCGTTGATGGTCTCGACACCGCCCATATAGGGCCGCAGCGCCTCGGGCACGGTGATGGAACCGTCGGCGTTCTGGTGGTTCTCCATCACCGCGATCAGACAACGCCCCACCGCCAGGCCGGAGCCGTTGAGGGTATGCAGCAGCTGCGGCTTCTTCTGCTCGGGATGGCGGAAGCGCGCCTGCATGCGCCGCGCCTGAAAATCCTCGCAGTTGGAGACCGAGGAGATCTCGCGATAGGTCTCCTGGCTGGGCAGCCACACTTCCAGGTCGTAGGTCTTGGCGGCGCCGAAGCCCATGTCGCCGGTGCACAGGGTCACCACCCGATAGGGCAGCTCGAGCGCCTGCAGGATCGCTTCGGCATGGCCGCGCATCTCCTCCAGCGCCGCATAGCTCTGCTCGGGCTCGACCATCTGCACCATCTCCACCTTGTCGAACTGGTGCTGACGGATCATGCCGCGGGTGTCGCGACCGTGAGAGCCCGCTTCGCTGCGAAAACAGGGCGTATGGGCGGTGAGCTTCACCGGCAGCGCCTTGTAGGGCAGGATCTTGTCACGCGCGAAGTTGGTCAGCGGCACCTCGGCGGTAGGAATCAGGTGGTAGCCGCGCTCGTCGTCGAGGCGGAAGAGATCCTCGCCGAACTTGGGCAACTGGCCGGTGCCGTACAGCGACGCCTCGTTGACCATATAGGGGACGTAGCACTCCTCATAGCCATGCTCGAGGGTCTGCTTGTCCAGCATGAACTGGGTCAGGGCGCGATGCAGACGGGCAATGGGGCCGCGCATCACCGCAAAGCGCGCCCCGGTCAGCTTGACGGCTAGCTCGAAGTCCAGGTCGCCCTTCAGCGCACCGAGATCGACATGGTCGCGCGCCTCGAAATCCAGCTCGCGGGGCGTGCCCCAGCGGTGCAGTTCAATATTGTCGCTCTCATCCCTGCCTTCAGGCACGCTCTCTTGGGGCAGGTTGGGCAGGCCGCTGACAACGTCATCCCATTCGGCCTGCACCTCGGCCAGGCGCACCTTGGCAGCGTCGAGGCGATCGCCCAAGTCGGAGACCTCATCGAGCAGCGGCTGGATATCCTCGCCCGCCGCCTTGGCCTTGCCGATCGCCTTGGAGCGGGTGTTGCGCTCGTTCTGCAGGGACTCGGTCTCGGCCTGCAGCTCACGACGCCGGGACTCCAGCGCCTCGAGACGGTCGGTGTCGAGAGCGAAGCCTCGCTTGGCCAGTCGTTGGGCGACCCCATCGAGGTCGCTGCGCAGCAGTTTAGGATCGAGCATGGCATCCGGTCCGTTGCAGTCGGTGAGAGAGATTGAAGGTCACAAGCGGTCAAGCAGGGCGACCATTGTAGGCAAAAGGCCGCAGAGGCGCCACGCGCCAGGACCCGACCCCATCCTGGAGAGGCCCCGCGGGATGCGCCCCACCACCCTGACGCGGTAAAGTAGCCGCACTCCCTACCTCCCTACGACAGAGCGCCATGATCGCACGATTGGACACCGCCGACGCCGTCACCACGCCGGGGCTTGCCTCGCCCTACCTGCGCTTTCTCGAGGCTCTCAAGGCGGCCGGCTTCGAGGGTGAGATGGCCCCGGACTACGCCGCTCGCACGGTACTCGCCACCGACAACTCCATCTACCAGCGCCTGCCCCAGGCGGCGCTCTACCCGAGGCACGCCGAGGATCTCGAGCGTATCGCCCACCTCGCCGGCCAGGTCGAGCATCGCCGGATCGTGCTGACCCCCCGCGGCGGCGGCACCGGCACCAACGGCCAGTCGCTAACCGACGGCCTGGTGGTGGATGTCTCCCGTCACATGAACCGGATCCTCGAGATCGACGTGGAGAATCGCCGGGTTCGGGTCCAGGTCGGGGTGGTCAAGGATCAGCTCAATGCCGCGCTGAAACCCCACGGGCTATTCTTCGCCCCGGACCTCTCCACCTCCAACCGCGCCACCATCGGCGGCATGATTGCAACCGACGCCAGCGGCCAGGGAAGCTGCGAGTACGGCAAGACGCGCAACCACGTGCTGGCGCTCGACACCGTGCTGCTGGGCGGCGAGCGGCTCGAGAGCCGCCCCGTGGAGGAGGGCGAACTGGCGACACTCTGTACACGAGACGACGCCACCGGCCGCGCCTACCGCACTGCACGGGAGATCATCGACACCCAGGGGGAGCTGATTACCACCACCTTCCCGCCCCTGAACCGCTGCCTGACAGGCTATGATCTCGCGCATCTGCGCGACGACCAGAGCCGGCTCGATATCAACAGCCTGCTGTGCGGCTCCGAAGGCTCGCTGGGGTTTCTCAACGAGGCGGTGCTCAACGTGCTGCCTATCCCCAGGCATTCCACCCTGGTCAACGTGCGCTACGCCGGCTTCATGGATGCCCTGCGCGATGCCAAGGCCCTAATGGCCAGCGGCAGCTCTTCACAAACCCAGCCGCAGGCGCAACCTACCTCTATCGAAACGGTGGACGACACCGTGCTGATGCTCGCGATGGACGACTTCGTCTGGGACAGCGTGGCGGAGTTCTTTCCGGCGGACGGCGAGACGCCCGTCCGCGGCATCAACCTGGTGGAGTTCAACGACGACGACCCCGAGCGGCTCACCGAGCGGGTCGCGGCTTTCTGCCACCATCTCGAGGCGGACGCGAGCGTCCAGCGCCTGGGCTTCACCCTGGCGGAGGGCCGGCCACAGATCCAGCGGGTCTACGCCATGCGCAAGCGCGCCGTGGGCCTGCTGGGCAATGCCAAGGTTGATGCCAAGGGCGAGAAGCGCCCGATCCCCTTCGTGGAGGACACCGCGGTGCCCCCGGAGCACCTGGCCGACTTCATTGCCGAGTTCCGCGCCGCCCTGGATGCCCGCGGCCTCGAGTACGGCATGTTCGGCCACGTGGATGCCGGGGTGCTCCACGTACGCCCGGCCATCGACATGAAGGACCCGGCCCAGGAGCGACTGATCCGCGAGGTCTCCGACGAGGTGGTCGAGCTGACGAAGAAGTACGGTGGCCTGCTGTGGGGCGAGCACGGCAAGGGGGTGCGCTCGGAGTACTCCCCGACGTTCTTCGGCGAGCTCTACCCCAGCCTTCAGCGAGTCAAGGCTGCCTTCGACCCCCACAACCAGCTCAATCCCGGCAAGATCGCCACGCCGATTTCCTCTTATACCCCACCCGACCCCGTGGGGAGCCCGCCCGAAGCCGCGGCTTATTCCAGCCCGCCCGAAACCGCGGGTAAGGCGCCTAACACCATTGCCACCACCCAAGCGAAGGCGGTAAAGCGGGTCGATCCGGGGCTGCTGACCATCGACGGCGTGCCCACCCGCGGCCAGCTCGACCGCACCATCGACGAGCGGGTGTGGCAAGCCCATGCCGCCACCGTCTACTGCAACGGCAACGGCGCCTGCTACAACTTTGACCCCGATGACGCCATGTGCCCGTCGTGGAAGGCCACCCGCGACCGCATCCACTCCCCCAAGGGACGCGCCAGCCTGATCCGCGAGTGGCTACGCCTGCAGGGCGAGGCCGACATCGACCTCATTGAGGAATCGCGCAGGAAGAAGGCAGAGGGTACCTGGGGCTTCGTGAAGAGCTTCCCGACACGCACCCTCAACACCCTGCGCCAACGGCGCGAAGCGGACTTTTCCCACGAGGTCTACGACGCCATGGCGGGGTGTCTCGCCTGCAAGGCCTGCGCCGGCCAGTGCCCGGTGAAGGTCAACGTGCCCGATTCCCGCTCGCAGTTCCTGGAGGTCTACCACGGCCGCTACCTGCGTCCGCTGCGCGACTACGTAGTCGGCACCACCGAGTTCCTCCTGCCCACCCTCTCGCGCATCGCCCCTGCCTACAACGCCCTTATCGGCAACCGCCTGGTGGACCGCCTGCTCTCCGGCCCTGTTGGCCTGGTGGACAGCCCGCGGCTCTCCCGCGCCAGCCTGACGAAGCAGCTGGCCGCCTGGGGCGTGGCCCAGGCAACGCCGATCTCGCTGGGTCTGCTCACCGAGGCGCAGAAGGCGCGCAGCGTGGTGCTCGTGCAGGACGCCTTCACCAGCCACTTCGAGGCGAAGCTGGTGATGGATATCGTTGAGCTGCTCAGCCGGCTCGACGTGCGGGTCTTCGTGGCGCCCTTCTCGCCCAACGGCAAGCCGCTGCAGGTGCAGGGCTTCCTGGGCGCCTTCGAGCGCACCGCTATTAAACAGGCGAAGCGGCTCTGGACGCTGGCCGATTTTGGTGTGCCCCTGGTGGGCATCGATCCGGCCATGACCCTGACCTACCGCCAAGAGTATGTGAAGGCGCTGGGGCCAGACGCCACCCCCGAGGTGCTGATGCTGCAGGAGTGGCTGGTGGCTCGCTCACAAACTCTGGCGAGCCACCTCTCCTCCACCGGCCTGAGCCTGGATGACCCCGGCTTCAAGCTGCTCTCCCACTGCACCGAGTCCACCAACGCCCCGGGCAGCCCCAAGGCGTGGCAGCAGGTGTTTGCCACCTTCGGCCTGGAGCTTTCGCTGGTCACCACCGGCTGCTGCGGCATGTCCGGCACCTATGGCCATGAGGCACGCAACCTGGAGACCTCCAAGACCATCTACGCCCAGTCGTGGCAGCCCGTGGTGGAGGACGAGGCCAACGCGGGAAAACTCCTGGCCACCGGCTACTCCTGTCGCAGCCAGGCCAAACGCTTGTCTGATGCCGCCCTGCCCCACCCGCTACAGGGGTTGCTTGAGGTGCTGCGCCGCGCCGGCTGAGCCTTGAACAAAATCCGTTGCATTCTGCGATTCGATCCACGGATGTATCGTCGGAGGGTTCAATGTCCTCCTTCGTAACACGTTTTTCATTCTTCCCCATCATCACCATGCCCCATGTCAGCTGGGAAGTGATGGGGTTGCCGTTGCTTTTCGATCACGGGGGCACCGAAGCTCGGCCCATGCAGTCGATACCCACAAGACGAACAAACATCAATCGATGGGCGATACATCTACCTATACTGAAAACATACTCCAAAGCGGTGCGCTACAGTGGGTCAATGCCAGATATGAGCTCCATCGCCCGAGTGGTAGAACGCCGTCCCCTTCCGTCGCGACGTCTTGCGCTCCCCGCATCGGCGGGTCGCTACCCTCACTTACAGGTCAAGCAGACCGTATTATTGGACTGAGTGCCATTTTCTTGATCAGGCTCTGCGCCTGAGACAGTGATGGCGCAGGCTTCCATGGCGATGTGTCACCGACCGGTGGCCTACGCCTTCCCGCACCATGCACGAGGAAAGCCGTCATGGTCACGAAGATCGCAGTCATTCAGACACCACCGGTAATGCTACAGCGCGACGCCACCATCGAAGTAATGCTCGAGAGCATCGACGAGGCAGCATCGGCAGGGGCAACCCTTCTGGTCTTTCCGGAAGCCTATATTCCCGGCTACCCGACCTGGATCTGGCGCTTGAAGCCAGGCGGCGACATGGCACTTTCCAGCGAGCTTCATGCTCGACTTCGCGTAAATGCCGTCGACCTGAATGCAGACCACCTCACCCCCCTTCAGGATGCGGCGGCCCGCCACTCCGTGACGCTGGTGGTCGGCATCACCGAGCTCGACAGTCGCTACAGCGGCACGACTCTGTTCAATAGCGTCGTGGTGATCGGACCGGATGGCACCCTTCTCAATCGTCACCGCAAGCTGATGCCGACAAACCCCGAACGCATGGTGTGGGGCATGGGCGATGGCAGCGGGTTGAATGTGGTCGCCTCCCCCGCCGGCCGGATCGGGAGCCTGATCTGCTGGGAGTGCTACATGCCACTGGCACGCCATGCCCTTTACAGCCAGGCCATGGAGATCTTCATCAACCCCACCTGGGACTCCAGCGACGCCTGTCTGGTCACACTGCGTCACATCGCCAGGGAAGGTGGATGCTGGGTCATCGGAACTGCCACCGCCATCCAGGGCAGCGATATTCCCGACACCTTTCCCGAGCGTGACAAGCTCTATTCACCGGAAGAGTGGATCAACGTAGGAAACGCCGTGGTCATTGCTCCTTCCGGTGATATCTCGGCAGGCCCGTTGAATCGGGAGAAGGGGATCCTCTACGCCGATATCGATATCGAGACGGCCCATAGGGCGCGACGCTCCCTCGACGTGGCCGGCCACTATGGCCGGCCGGATATCTTCTCACTGACGGTGAATCGCACGCGCCAGGCTCCGGCCATGTTTATCGACTCCTGAGTTGATGACCGGAAAGGAATGGATGTCATGGCAAGACCCGATTCGTCCTCCAGAAAGGCCGACAGGGTGAGATTCACCCCCGAAGCAAGCTCTGTCACTTTAGGACGTGCTGCGCCGCGCCAGCGGATTCGGCGGCGTCAGTGCCCACAGGGGGATATCCAGCGGTGGGCGCCCTGGAGTCATCATACCTGGATCTCGCCTGCCTCTGCTGTTGGCCCTGGGCCCAGCCGCACTGGCTGACGCTCAGGCACCCGAGGCCTCCAGCGACGGGGCCGACGCCCTGCCCACCATCACCATCAGCGCGCCGCGACTGTAACGCAGCCTTTATGACACGTCGGCCGCCGTCTCCGCCCTGACCCGGGGCGATATCCAACAGGGCCAGCAGCCTGGGGCGCGAGGCACCCACCTGGGGGTGCGCAACCTCCTCGACGAGACCCACTTCGCAAACGTGCGCATCAACGCCAACTGCGGGCGCTACTTCGAGCCGGCGGCAGGCCGCACCTTCCATGCCGGGCTGGAGTTGAGCTTCTAGCCGCGGCTGGCCAGGTTTGCTGGCCTAGAACGGCTGCGGGAGGACGTCACGCTGGCGGCGTTTAGTCGGGCTGAGCGCCGTCTCGCCGTCAAGATTCACGCCCAGAAAGCCCCCCCGACTGGCGACGCCAAAGCGCGGCATAGAGCCCATCCTGGGCCAGCAGTTCGCCGTGGGTGCCAGTCTCGACGATGAGCCCCTCATCGATCACCACCAGCCGGTCGAGCATGGCAATGGTCGACAGCCGGTGGGCGATGGCGATCACCGTCTTACACTCCATCAGTGTACAGAGCTGCTCCTGAATCGCCGCCTCCGTCTCGGAGTCGAGCGCCGAGGTGGCTTCGTCGAGCACCAGGATCGGCGCGTTCTTGAGCAGCACCCGGGCGTTCGCGATGCGCTGGCGCTGGCCGCCGGAGAGCTTGACCCCGCGCTCGCCGACGAGGGTATCCAGCCCGCGCCGTCCCTGCGCGTCGACCAGGTCATCGATGAAGCTGTCGGCGTGGCGCGCCGCACCGCCTCCCATATTGCCGCTTCGCTGGCGTGTGGACTGCCGTAGCGGATGTTGTCGCTCAGCGAGCGATGCAGCAGCGAGGTGTCCTGAGTCACCATGCCGATCTGCTGGCGCAGCGAGGTCTGGGTCACGCCGGCGATATCCTGATCGACGATCAGGATCCGACCACCCTCCAGGTCGTAGAAGCGCAGCAGCAGGTTGGCCAGGGTCGACTTGCTTGCCCCCGAACGGCCGATCACCCCGACCTTCTCCCCCGGCGCGATGGTCAGGCTCATGCCATCGAAGACCCGCTGGGCCTCGCCGTCCGGCCGCGCATAGCCAAAGCGCAGAGCATCGGAGCGGATCTCGCCGTTCGTTACCTCCAGCGCTCGGGCATCCGGCGCGTCTCGGACCTCAGGCTCGCGGGCGATGGTGTTGATGCCGTCCTGCACGGTGCCGATGTTCTCGAACAGCCCCGCCACCTCCCACAGGATCCAGTTGGACATGAAGTGGATTCGCATCACCAGGGCGATGGCCACGGTGATCACCCCGAGCGACACCGCCTGCAGGTACCAGGCGCCAATGGCGATGGCCAGCACCCCGGCCAACAACAACGAATTGAGCAGCGTCAGGCTCACCGTCAGCTTGGTGGCCAGGCGCATCTGGCGGTTCACCGTGTCCATGTAGCCCTCCATGGCATCCCGGGCGAAGTGCTGCTCGCGCTGGGTATCGGCAAACAGCTTGATGGTCTGGATATTGCTGTAGCTGTCGACGATGCGCCCGGCCATCCGCGCCCGGGCGTCGGCCTGCTCCATGGAGAACTGACGCAGGCGCGGCACGAACATCTTCATGATCGCGATATAGCCAACCAGCCAGGCCACCAGCGGCAGCATCAGCCATGGCTATGGCTCGGCGCTGCCCATCAGCAGCATGGCGCCAATGAAGTAGACGACCACATAGACCATTAGGTCATCAATTCATCACCGTCTCGCGAATCGCCAGCGCCGTCTGCATCACCTTCTGGGAGACCCGGCCGGCGAACTCGTCCTGGTAGAACGCCATGCTCTGGACGAGCATATGACGGTGCGCCATCCAGCGGCCGATCATCGGATAGTTGCCGAAGATGCTCTGGTGGATGATCAACGACTGCAGCAGCGTCAGCAGCGGCAGGCCGATCACCACCAGCGCAGCCATACCGGCCAGGCGCCAGCCATACTCGGCAAAGAAGCCTTCGCGCTCGGCCGTCGCCAGCCAGTCGACCAGCTCGCCCATGTAGCAGAAGAACAGCACCTCGACGGCCGACACCAGCGCGGTGAGCAGCGACATGACAATCAGCAGCGGCAGCACCGGACGTGAAAAGTGCAGGATGAATGCCCCCAGCCCGCGTGGCGGCGTCTCGGGCTCGCCGGCTGGGTAGGGGTTCACCAGTGTTTCGAAGAAGCGGAACATCACATTACCGGTTGTCTAGAGGGCGGCTGGCAGGTGCAGAAATTCGGGCGAGGAATAGCGCTGTCACTGGGCAATAAAAGTGACACACCAGACAGCTGGCCGGCTACTCACTCATGTCCTGGCTCTTCTCGCGCTCCTCATGACGCCGCTTGCGAATGGTGCTGGACTTTACGAAGGGCACGAATTTCAGCAGCGCCGTAATGACGCGTGAACGATAGTACTCGACGCGAACGATGAAGCGGACAGCCCAGTGTTCCTTCCCCAGTTTCTCCTTGGCCGCTGTCATCGCCGCCTTGCCGCCAGCGTTGCGGACGTTGGACAGGCGGAAAAGCTCTATCTGGCTAAGTAGGGCCGATTGTCGCAGCAGCGGCAGTGGGCGAAGAAGTCTTACCAGACGAGTGGACTGGAGTATCTCGTGAAGCAGCGGGAAGGAAAACAGGATGATCAATACCGATAGCCAGTTGTCTTTCGTGGTTTGCCAGCGGTCTTGCGAGATGGCCATGTAGAATGCATATTCGACCACGAACACCGTCCAGATCAGCCAATCGGCGACTGTGATTACAGGGTGTTCCACGTCCATCATGAAAGCGATCGTCAGCGGCAGCGTCAATAGGGCGGCAACGATGACCGCAAAGGTCAGGTAATTGCTGAGCGACTCTTCAAGCGCTGCGCCAAGTTTCAGTCGCATCGATTTCCTCCTGCTACCCTGGACGGCCGCCTGCTGGCACGCGCGTGATCATGGCTAGCGTGACATGTTGGACTTTTTTTCTTCTTCGCTACCCTAGGTTGCTGTCAGTCCTGCGTCGGTACGCTGACAAACGGAGCCGCGACAGATGGACATGTTTCTGGCGTGCAGGGAGACGTGATGACTGATTGAAACGTGCCGCTTGGGCTGCCCGTTTCGGTGTTGCTGGTGGCCATGCGTTTAGAAGAACAGCCGCCTGAGCGCCTCGCCGGGGTCGGCCTCGCGCATGAAAGCCTCGCCCACCAGGAAGGCGTTGACGTCGTATTCGCGCATGCGCAACACGTCGTCGCGGGTATGGATGCCCGACTCGGTGACCACGGTGACGCCCGCCGGAATGCGCGGCAGCAGCTCCAGGGTGGTGTCCAGGCGAGTATCGAAGGTGTGCAGATCGCGGTTGTTGATGCCCACCAAGGCGAGGTCCAGCGTCAGCGCCCGCTCGAGCTCCAGAGCGTCGTGGACTTCCACCAGCACGTCCATGCCGAGTTCCACGGCCTGGCGGTGCAGGTCGGCCATCCTCGCGTCGTCCAGGGCTGCGACGATCAGCAGGATGCAGTCGGCGCCGATGGCGCGGGCCTCACTCACCTGGTAGCCGTGGGTAATGAAGTCCTTGCGGATCACCGGCAGGCCGCAGGCGTCGCGGGCCTCGATCAGGCAGTCCTCATGGCCCTGGAAGAAGTCGGCGTCGGTGAGAACCGAGAGGCAGGCCGCACCGCCGGCGGCGTAGCTGGCGGCGATCTCGCCGGGGCGGAAATCCTCGCGGATTACCCCCCGGGAGGGGGAGGCCTTCTTGACCTCGGCGATCACCGCCGGGTCGCCCTCGGCGATGCGCCGATCGAGCGCGGCGATGAAGCCCCGCGGGGCGCCCTGCTCGGCGGCCAGGCGCAGCAGTTCGGCCTCGGACACGGCGCGGGAGCGCTCGGCCACCTCCTCGTCCTTGCGCTCGAGGATACGGGTCAGGATGGTGGGGGTCGCCCCCGGGGATGCGCTCATCGGTTATCTCCTTACAGGGGTGCGCAAAAAGTGGGTGCGCAGCGAGAGGGTACGCAGGGGGCTGCGCTCACTGCAGGAAGACGCGGGTGAAGTTGGCCAGTTCCCTGAGCTTCTCCAGGGGCAGCTTCGAGGCCTGGGCGTCCTGGGCCAGGGCCACCCCCTCCTTGAGGCTGTCGGCCACGCCCGAGACATAGAGCGCCGCGCCGGCGTTGAGGGCAACGATATCCGCCGCGGGGCCTTCGCCGACCAGGGCCTGCTCCACCAGGCGCAAGCTGTCCTCGGCGGACTGCACCCGCAGCGGGTCCAACGACTGGCGCTCGATGCCCAACTCCTCCGGGGTGATCACGTACTCGTGGACCTCGCCCTCCCTGAGCTCGGCCACCAGGGTCGGCTGGGCCAGCGAGATCTCGTCCAGGCCATCCTCGGCGTGGACCACCAGCACGTGGCGGCTGCCCAGGCGGCGCAACACATCGGCCATCAGCGGCACCAGGGCCGGGTCGTAGACCCCCAGCACCTGATTGGCCGCCCCGGCCGGGTTGGTCAAGGGGCCGAGGATATTGAACAGGGTGCGCACACCCATCTCGCGGCGTGGCCCCACGGCGTAGCGCATGGCCGGATGGTGGTTGGGGGCGAACATGAAGCCCACCCCCACCTCGGAAATGCAACGCGCCACCTGCTCGGCGTCGAGATCGAGGTG
This sequence comes from Halomonas salsilacus, assembly GCF_051216275.1. NCBI lineage: Bacteria > Pseudomonadati > Pseudomonadota > Gammaproteobacteria > Oceanospirillales > Halomonadaceae > Halomonas > Halomonas salsilacus. The sequence goes on along the minus strand of NZ_JBPKAQ010000001.1, from coordinate 715,586 downwards.
GATGCCGGCCACGGCGAAGAGATCGGCGCTGCCCGAGGAGGACGACACCCCGCGGTTGCCGTGCTTGGCCACATGGCCGCCGGCCGCCGCCACCACGAAGCTGGCCGCGGTGGAGACATTGAAGAGGTTGGCGCCATCGCCGCCGGTGCCGACGATATCCACCACATTCTCGAGCCGGGCCGGCAACTGCACCGCCTTCATCAACTCGCGCATCACCTGGGCGGCGGCGCTGATCTCCTCGGCGGTCTCGCCCTTCATGGCCATGCCCATCAGGAAGGCAGCGATCTGGGCGTCGCCGGTCTCCCCGGTCATGATCTGGCGCATCACCTCATGGGTCTCGGCGAAATTCAGGTTCTCGCGGCGCATCAGGGCGCCGAGGGCATCTCGCATCTGCATCATGGTTCTCCTCGGCTCAGGCATGGCCCAGCGGCATTTGAGGGCGACGTTTCAGGAAGTTGGCCAGCAGCTCGTGTCCCTGGCGGGTCAGGATCGACTCGGGGTGGAACTGCACCCCCTCCACGTCGAGCTCCCGGTGGCGCAGCCCCATGATCAACCCCGGGGTGACGTCGTCGTCATCGGTCCAGGCGGTCACCTCCAGACACTCGGGCAGCGAGTCGCGGGCCACCACCAGGGAGTGGTAGCGTGTCACCTCGAGAGGGTCATCGAGCCCCTCGAACACCCCCTGGCCTGCGTGGCGGATGGCCGAGGTCTTGCCGTGCATCACCTGGGGGGCGCGCACCACCTCGCCGCCATAGACCTGGCCGATGGCCTGGTGGCCCAGGCAGATGCCGAGAACCGGCAGGCGGCCGGCGAAGTGGCGAATGGCGTCCATGGAGACCCCCGCCTCGTTGGGGGTGCAGGGCCCCGGCGAGATCACCAGGTGCGTGGGTGCCATGGCCTCGATCTGTTCGAGGGTGATGGCGTCGTTGCGGTGGGTCTCCACCTCGGCACCCAGCTCGCCCAGATACTGCACCACGTTGAAGGTGAAGCTGTCGTAATTGTCGATCATGCAGACTTTCATGGGTCGTCTCTCCGGCGCCATGGCTATTCGAGGTTGTCCAGGCCGCGCTCGGCCATGGCCACGGCGCGGAACAGCGCCCGCCCCTTGTTGAGGGTCTCCTGCCACTCCATCTCGGGCACCGAGTCAGCGACGATGCCGGCGCCGGCCTGGACATGCAGCTGGCCGTCCTTGATCACCGCGGTGCGGATGGCGATGGCGGTGTCCATGTTGCCATGCCAGGAGAGATAGCCCACGGCCCCGGAATAGATGCCGCGCTTGACCGGCTCCAGCTCGTCGATGATCTCCAGCGCCCGGATCTTGGGGGCGCCGGAGACGGTGCCCGCTGGGAAGGTGGCGCGCAGGGCGTCCATGGCAGTGAGCCCCGGCTTGAGCCGGCCGGTGACGTTGGAGACGATATGCATGACGTGGGAGTAACGCTCCACCGTCATCTCTTCGGTGACCCTCACCGAGCCGGTCTCGCTGATGCGCCCCACGTCGTTGCGCCCGAGATCGATCAGCATCAGGTGCTCGGCGCGCTCCTTGGGGTCGGCCAGCAGCTCCGCCTCCAGCGCCCGGTCCTCCTCCTCGCTGCGCCCGCGCTTGCGGGTGCCGGCGATGGGCCGCACCGTCACCTCACCCTCCTCCAGGCGAGTGAGGATCTCCGGCGAGGAGCCGGCCACCTGGTGGTCCCCCAGGTCGAGGAAGAACATGTAGGGCGACGGGTTGAGGCTGCGCAGCGCCCGGTAGAGGTCAAGGGGGGCGGCGCGGTAGGGAATCGACATGCGCTGGGAGGGCACGCACTGCATCACGTCGCCGGCCAGCACGTACTCCTTGATGGTCTCCACGGCGGCCTTGAAGCCCGCCTCGGTGAAGCCGGAGGTGAAGTCGCCCTCCTCCACCGCGGCGCCGCCGGTGCCAGGGCTGATGGTGTTGAGGGTGGCGCTGCGCAGGCGGATCTCCAGCTCCTCGAGGCGATGAATGGCGCGGTGATAGGCCTCGGGCTCGGCGGGGTCGGCGTGGGTCCAGAGCGCCAGCCGCCCGGAGAGGTTGTCAAACACCACCAGTTCGTCGCACACCATCAACAGGATGTCGGGCACGCCCAGGGGGTCGGGCTTCTCCACCCCGCGCAGGCGCGGCTCGATGTAGCGGATGGTGTCGTAGCCGAAGTAGCCTACCAGGCCGCCGTCGAAGCGCGGCTGGTCGTCCAGGCGCGGCACCTTGAAGCGCGCCTGGAACTGCTCGATCCAGGCCAGCGGGTCCTCCACCTCGCCGGCACCCTGCAGGGCATCGTCCACGTAGTGGCTGACGGTGAAGCCGCGCACCTCGATGCGCTCGCGGCTGGGCAGACCGATGATCGAGTAGCGTCCCCACTTCTCGCCGCCCTGCACGGATTCCAGCAGAAAGGACCAGGGGCGGTTGGCCAGCTTGAGGTAGGTGGAGAGCGGGGTGTCGAGATCGGCCAGCACCTCGCGGGTGACCGGGATACGGTTGTAGCCGGCGTCGACCAGCTCACGGAAGCGTTCGGGAGTCATCATGCCCGGGAATCCTCGGTATAACGGGTTTGGCGATGGGGCGCAGGGCGGCGAGGCTCATCAGGAGCCAACACCGCGGCTCAACATGGGGACAGCGTCACCATCGCCAGCCGCCGCGGACAGGCGAGCGGGATTGACGGGGCTCTGCGGCCGGGTGGCCGCCGAAGGGAAAGCAGGTATCCGACAGGGTGCGGCTGATCATCGAGAGGCTTCCGCTTCTTATAGCAATAACATATTGATTAGGCCGCGCTTATAGCGTTAAGCCGAAATCACGTTAAACGAGTTCCGCGAGCGATTCAACCACGCCATCCGGGCCGCTCTGGCGCACCGGCTCGCCGTGATTGTACCCGTAGGGCACCGCCAGGGTGCGAAAGCCCGCCGCCCGACCGGCGGCGATATCGTGGCGGGAGTCTCCCACCATCAGGCAGGCCTCGGGCGACACCGCGAAGTGGGCTGCCACGTGGCGCAGCGGCGCCGGGTCGGGCTTCTTCTCGGGCAGGCTGTCGCCGCCCAGGCAGAGCGCGAAGTGGTCGGCAAGGCCAAGCCCCTCCAGCAGCGGGGCGATGAAAGCATGGGGTTTGTTGGTCACCAGCGCGAGCGGCAGGCCGCGGCGGCGCAGGGCATCGAGGCATTCGCGCACACCGGGGTAGAGCCGGGTATGGGCACCGGGGTCGCGACCGTAGTGTTCGAGGAAGGCCGCGTGGGCGCGCCCCAGCAAGCCATTATCGACCTCACCGTTGGTGGCAGGCGAGGCGCCGGGGTCAGTTCGAAGAGGGGATCCTATACCAGGGATGGCATCGGTAGTGCCCAGGGAGGGGGGCACAGCGCCCCCTCGCAGGGCTGTCGCCGGATCAGCCTCGCCGGCATCAGCGCTACCCGTAGTGGCATAGCGCAGCGCCCGCTCCATCAGCTTGAGCGAGCCGTTGCCGACCCAGTCGCGCACCCTGGCGTCGCCGGCGGCCGGAAGGCCCAACTCTACCAGGGCGGCGTCCGCGGCTAGCGCCAGGTCGGGCACCGAGTCGATCAGGGTGCCATCCAGGTCGAAGGTGACCAGGCGGATATCTTTCAGTATGGGGTGCATGCTGCCTCTCGGTGACGTTATGGTGAACATTATGCCGGACAGGCCATGGGCAGGAAATCGGCACGGACTTATGCTGTAGGCCTGTCCTCTTTCTGGAGTCGTTCCATGGACGTGCCAAGAATTGTGGTGGTCGGTGGTGGTGCGGGCGGCCTCGAGTTGGTCACCCGTCTCGGGCGCAAGCTCGGCAAGCGCAAGCGAGTCGAGATCGTGCTTGTCGACCGCAACGCTACCCATATCTGGAAGCCTCTGCTGCACGAGGTCGCTACCGGGGCGCTGGACTCGGGGCTCGATGAGATTTCCTATCAGGGGCACTCCGCCGCCCACGGCTACCGCTTTCAGCGCGGCACCCTGTGTAATATCGACCGCAATGCCCACATCCTGACCCTGGCTCCCGTTCTCGACGATGAGGGCAACGAAGTGCTGCCCTCACGCTCGCTCGGGTATGACCTTCTGGTCCTGGCGCTGGGCAGTGTCAGCAATGACTTCGGCACGCCAGGCGTCGACGAGCACTGCCACTTCCTCGACAGCCCGCAGCAGGCCGAGGCCTTCCGCCGGGACATGCTCAATACTTTCCTGCGCTACAACAATCCGCAACGGGGCGAGCATGCGCGCATGGTGGTGGGTATCGTCGGCGCCGGCGCCACCGGGGTGGAACTCGCTGCGGAACTCCATGAAGCGTCACGCATGCTGCAAAGCTACGGCGTCACTCACCTGGACAGCGACCACCTTGAGGTTCACCTGATAGAGGCCGCCCCCCGGATCCTGCCGGCCCTGCCCGAGCGCATCAGCCAGGCGGTCCAACAGGAACTGGAGGGCCTCGGCGTGCGGCTCCATCCCTCCACCCGCGTGACCCGGGTGGAGGCCGCCGCGATCCATACCTCCGATGGCGGGCGCATCGACACGGATCTGGGCGTCTGGGCAGCCGGAATCAAGGCCCCCCCCTTCCTCTCGGAACTGGGATTGCCGACGGAATCCAACCACCGACTCAAGGTCCACGACACCCTGCAGAGCACGGAGGATCCCCATGTCTTCGCCATGGGGGACTGTGCCAGCTGTCCGCAGCAGGACGGTAGCACGGTACCCCCTCGCGCCCAGGCGGCCCATCAGCAGGTTTCGACGCTCTATCGCAACCTGCGGGCCCAATTGGACGGCCGGCCACTCAAGCCCTTCGTCTACCGGGACCGGGGGTCGCTGATCTCGCTGGCTCACTTCGAGGCCGTCGGCAGCCTGATGCGCGGCGCCTCGGCGCGCAGCCTGTTCATCGAGGGGCACCTGGCGAAGTTCTTCTACGCCTCGCTCTACCGCATGCACCAGCGGGCCATTCACGGCACCCTCAAGATGAGCCTCATCGTGGTGGTGGATGGCATCAATCGCTTCCTGAAGCCACGCATGAAACTTCATTGAACCAGGAGTCGCATCTGGACCCGGCTATCACCTCGTCAGACTGACACCGTAACCACCCATCCGCTCTGCCAGCCAAATGCGCTTGTCCGACGCCGTGAGGCGCTTCACACAGGCCTCGAGCCGCAGCGCCTCGCCGCGGCTGCCCACCGGCTCCCAGTGCCTGAGCGTGAGCGGCCCCTTCCCGCGCAGCGCCTTGGCGCCGCGGCCGGCGGCGTGCTCGGCCAGGCGCCGCGCGACGTCGGTGGTGATGCCGGTATAGAGCGCCCCTCCCGCCGTCTCCAGCAGATAGAGTTGCCACACCGGCAGCACAGCCTCTGGTCGCGATTCACTCAAGGCCTCAGCGCACACCGGCCAGCTGCTCGCGAAAGTCGCGGATCACGCCGTCGTAGCAGTGCGGGTCCGCCGGGTTGCGAGCCTTGAACACCGCCGAACCGGCCACGAAGGTGTCGGCGCCGGCGTGGGCGATCTCGGCAATGTTTTCCACCTTCACCCCGCCATCGATCTCCAGGCGAATGTCACGGCCCGAGGCGTCGATGCGCCGGCGCGCCTCGCGCAGCTTGTCCAGGGTGCCCGGGATGAAGGACTGGCCGCCGAAGCCGGGGTTGACGCTCATCAGCAGCACCATGTCGACCTTGTCCATCACGTAATCGAGATAAGAGAGCGGAGTGGCCGGGTTGAACACCAGGCCGGCCCGGCAGCCGCCGTCGCGGATCAGCTGCAGGGAGCGGTCGACATGGTCCGAGGCCTCGGGGTGAAAGGTGATGATGCTGGCCCCGGCGTCGATGAAATCGCCGATCAGCCGATCCACTGGACGCACCATCAGGTGCACGTCGATGGGGGCCGTGACGCCATGCTTGCGCAGCGCCTCGCAGACCATGGGCCCGATGGTCAGATTGGGCACATAGTGGTTGTCCATCACGTCGAAGTGGACGATGTCGGCACCGGCGGCCAGGACGTCATCCACCTCCTCACCCAGCCGAGCGAAGTCGGCAGAGAGGATCGAGGGAGCGATCAGGAAGTCGTGGGGCGCATCGGTCATGGGAGGGTCCAGGCGGTCGCTTGCGAAGAGGGCACATTCTATCAGAGCCGCCGGATCAGGGCAGCGCGGGGGGGCGATACCCCCTGTGCAGAGGCTTAGCTCATAATAGAATAAAAAATATCGTTGTAATTACCATTGATGACATTTAACCTTTAGGCAACGCCAATGAATTTCGGAGTGACCCATGATCCTGCGCCCCCTCTTCCAACGCTCCCTGCTCGCCATTGCCCTCGGCGCCGGCCTCATCGGCCCGGCCACAGCAGCCGAACGCGAGCTGCTCAACTCCTCCTACGACATCGCCCGGGAGCTGTTCTCGGCGATCAACCCCGACTTCATCGCCCACTGGCAGGCCCAGCAGGGCGAGGAGGTTGCCGTTAGTCAGTCCCACGGCGGCTCCTCCGCCCAGGCCCGCGCCATCCTGCAGGGCCTGCGCGCCGACGTCGTCACCTTCAATCAGGTCACCGACGTGCAGGTACTGGCCGACGGCGGCCTGGTGGCCGAGGCGTGGCAGGACGCCCTGCCCAACAACGCCTCGCCCTACTACTCCACCACCGCCTTCCTCGTGCGCAAGGACAACCCCAAGGGCATCGAGAGCTGGGACGACCTGGCTCGCGAGGACGTCGGCGTGGTCTTCCCCAACCCCAAGACCTCCGGCAACGGCCGCTACACCTACCTGGCCGCCTGGGGCTTTGCCGACCAGCACTTCGAGGGTGACGAGGAGCAGATCCAGGACTTCATGCGCACCTTCCTGCGTAACGTGGCGGTATTCGATACCGGCGGCCGAGGTGCCACCACGAGCTTTATCGAACGCGGCCTAGGCGATGTGCTGATCAGCTTCGAATCCGAGGTCAACAACATCCGCGGCGAGTACGGCAGCGACGACTATGAGGTGATCGTGCCGCCGGTGAGCATCCTGGCCGAGTTCCCGGTGGCCGTGGTCGAGCCCAACGCCGAGCGTAACGGCAATCTGGACCTGGCCCAGGCCTACGTGGAGTACCTCTACAGCGAGGAGGCCCAGCGTACCTTGGCCGGCTTCAACTACCGCGTGCACCACGAGGCAGTGGCTGAGGAGTTCGCCGACGCCTTCCCCGAGACCGAACTGCTGCGCGTCGAGGACGTCTTCGGGGGCTGGGACGCGGCCATGGAGACCCACTTCGGCAACGGCGGCCTGCTCGACCAGCTGCAGCGTCGCTGAGCCACCGACCTCTCGGAGACCCATCACGCCCATGAGCACCCGCACCCTTCCCTTAGCCATTGGCAGTACCCCCAAGCGGGTGCTGCCGGGGTTCGGCCTGTCGCTGGGGGTGAGCCTGCTGTTCATCTCGCTGGTGCTGCTGCTGCCTATGACCGGCCTGTTCGGCCAGCTGGCCGGGCTCAGCCTGGCGGAGTACTGGGCAATCATCAGCGACGGACGGGTGGTGGCCAGCTACACGGTGACCATCGGTGCTGCCGCCGTGGCGGCGCTGGTCAACGCCGCCTTCGGTCTGCTGCTGGCCTGGGTGCTGGTGCGCTACGAGTTTCCCGGCAAGCGCCTGCTCGACGCCCTCATGGACCTGCCCTTCGCCCTGCCCACGGCGGTGGCCGGCATCACGCTGGCCACCCTCTACTCCAGCAACGGCTGGATGGGCCAACTGCTCGAGCCGCTGGGCCTGCAGGTGGCCTACACCTGGGTGGGCATCGCGCTCGCCATGGCTTTCACCAGCATCCCCTTCGTGGTGCGCACGGTGCAACCGGTGCTGGAGGACCTCCCGGCGGAGGTGGACGAGGCCGCGCTGACCCTGGGCGCCACCGACGGCGCCGCCTTTCGACGGGTGATCCTGCCCCACCTGTGGCCGGCCCTGGTGACCGGCACGGGCCTCGCCTTCGTGCGCTCGCTGGGCGAATTCGGGGCGATTATCTTCATCGCCGGCAACATGCCCTATGAGACCGAGATCACCGCGCTGATGATCTTCGTACGCCTGCAAGAGTACGACTACGCCGGTGCCTCGGCCATCGCCTCGGTGGTGCTGTTCGTGTCGCTGGCGCTGCTGCTGGTCATCAATATCTGGCAGGGGCGCTTCGCCAGGCGCCTGCATGGAGGGAGCGGCTGATGCAACGTATCGGTGATGCCCCGGCGGTGCGCCGGGGCCTGATCCTCGCCGCCGTGGCACTGTCGTCGCTGTTCCTGCTGCTGCCGCTGGTGGCAATTTTCGCCCAGGCCTTCGCCCAGGGCGTGGCGGTGTTCTGGTCCAATGTCAGCAACGAGTACACCGTCGCGGCCATCGGCCTGACCCTGTTCATCACCGTGCTGACCATTCCCGTCTGCCTGGTGTTCGGTGTGGCCCTCGCCTGGCTGGTGACCCGCTTCCAGTTCCCGGGTCGGCGCGTGCTGCAGACCCTGATCGACATCCCCTTCGCTGTGTCGCCGGTGGTGGCGGGCCTGATCTACCTGTTGCTCTACGGTCGCAATGGCTGGCTGGGCGGTTGGCTCGACGGACATGACATCCAGCTGATGTTCGCCTGGCCGGGGATCCTGATGGTCACCATCTTCGTCACCTGCCCCTTCGTCGCCCGGGAGTTGATCCCGCTGATGCAGGCCCAGGGTTCCCGCGAGGAGGAGGCCGCCGTGACCCTCGGCGCACCGGGCTGGACGATCTACCGCCGGGTAACCTTGCCCAATATCCGCTGGGCGCTGCTCTACGGGGTGATCCTCACCAACGCCAGGGCGGTGGGTGAATTCGGCGCCGTTTCGGTGGTCTCAGGGGCTATCCGCGGCCAGACCAACACCCTGCCGCTGCACCTGGAGCAGCTCTACCAGGACTACAACACCGTGGGCGCCTTCGCCAGCGCCGCCCTGCTGGCCCTCATCGCCCTGCTCACCCTGGCCGCCAAGGCCGGACTGGAATGGCGCGCCGCGCGCCAGGAGGCTCACCCATGAGCATTCGCCTGCACAACATCGGCAAGCACTTTGACGTCGGGCGCCAGCGCACCCGGGCGCTGGAGCCGGTGAACCTCGACATCCACGACGGCGAGCTGATCGGCCTGCTCGGCCCCTCCGGCTCCGGCAAGACCACCCTGCTGCGGATCATCGCCGGGCTGGAAAGCGCCGACCCGAACGGCGGCGCACGCATCCTATTCGGCGAACGCGACGTCACCGACCTGCACGTGCGCGACCGGCGCATCGGCTTCGTCTTCCAGCACTATGCGCTGTTTCGCCACATGACAGTGTTCGACAACGTCGCCTTCGGGCTCACCGTGATGCCTCGCAGGAAGCGCCCCACGACGGGCGAGATCCGCGCCCGGGTGCACCGCCTGCTGGAGATGGTGCAGCTCGAGCCGCTGGCCAACCGCTACCCGGCGCAGCTCTCCGGCGGTCAGCAGCAACGCGTCTCGCTGGCGCGCGCCCTGGCGCTACGCCCCGACGTGCTGCTGCTCGATGAACCCTTCGGCGCCCTGGATGCCAAGGTGCGCCAGGACCTGCGCCGCTGGCTGCGCCATCTCCACGACGAACTGGGCTTCACCAGCATCTTCGTGACTCACGATCAGGAGGAGGCCCTGGAGCTCTCCGATCGCGTGGCGGTGATGAGCAACGGGCGCATCGAGCAGATCGACACCCCCGATGCGGTCTACCGCGCGCCGGCCAACCGTTTCGTGTTCGAGTTCCTGGGGGACGTGAACCATCTGGAGGGCGAGGTGCGAGACGGGGTGTTGACCTGCGGCGAGGCGCGCCTCTCGGTGGAGTTGCCGGACGGCCCCGAGGAGCTGCTGCTGCGGCCCCACGAGGTGCGTCTGGCACAGGCGCCCACGCCGGAGGCTCACCTGCCGGTGACCGTCACCGCCATCTCCCCGGTGGGGGCCGAGGTGCGCGTGGAACTGGCCGCAGACTGGCTCGGCGAGCCCTGGCTGGCCACGGTGCGTCACGCCGACTACGAGCGCCTCGACCTGCGCCGCGGCCAGCGGTTATACGTGATGCCACGTCGCTGGCACCGCTTCAGCGGTGAAACCCGTCAGCGGCGACAGGCCACCGCGGCCTGACCCGCCGGGCGTTGCCCCGACACCTTTATGAACTTTGCGCGATACACGGCGGTCTGTGTCTTCATCCCCGGGCCTAATCTCCAGCAGGAGACACCGCATGATGATAAAGATCGCCAAGCCGAGTGACTTGCACGAATCCGACGTGACGCCGGAGTCTATCTATCTCTCCCGCCGACGGTTCATGGGCGGTGTCGCAGGCCTGGGGGCGGGGCTTGCCCTTTCCGGCAACGTCCGAGCCAATGCCGACTACTCGGATGTTCCGGAAGGCAGCGCACCTGAGTGGCTGAAGGAAAAGATCAGCGCTACCGAGTGGAGAGCCGTCACCCCACGCGACCCCGAAAAAGACTCGATGACGCCCTTTGATGACGCCAGCGGCTACAACAACTTCTACGAATTTGGCGCCGACAAGACCGACCCCGCGCGCCGTGCAGGCAGCCTGAAGACCCAGCCCTGGAGCGTGGTGGTGGATGGCGAAGTCAACAACGGGGGCCGCTTTTCCCTCGAGGACATCGCCAGGCCGTCGCAATTCGAGGAGCGTATCTACCGCCTGCGCTGCGTAGAGGCGTGGTCGATGGTCATTCCCTGGCTGGGCATTACCCTTGCCGACGTGATCAAACGCGCCGAGCCCACCAGCAAGGCCCACTACGTCCGCTTCGAAACCCTGGTCGACCCGGAGCAGATGCCGGGGCAGCGCTCATCATTTTCGCTGATCGACTGGCCCTACGTGGAGGGGCTGCGCCTGGACGAAGCCATGCACCCTCTGACACTGCTCGCCCTGGGCATGTACGGTCGTGAACTGCCCAACCAGAACGGTGCTCCCCTGCGCCTAGTGGTGCCCTGGAAGTACGGCTTCAAGAGCATCAAATCGATTGTGCGCATCTCTCTGACGGAAGAGCAGCCGGTCAATTCCTGGCAGCTGATCGCCCCCAATGAATACGGCTTCTACGCCAACGTCAATCCACAGGTCGACCACCCCCGTTGGAGCCAGGCCACCGAGCGTCGATTGCCCAACAGCCTCTTCAGGCCCAATACCATCGATACCCTGATGTTCAACGGCTACGCCGATGACGTCGCCGAGTTGTATACGGGGTTGGACTTGAGGAAGAACTACTGATGGCAGCCCAGCCCATGTGGCAACTCTGGCGCCTGGGCGTTTTCCTGGCGGCGTTCGCGCCGCTGGTGGCCTGGGGCTGGCAGGTTGCCGTCAATGCCGCTGGCCCCGAGCCGGGTCGCTACCTGCTGCTGAATATCGGCATTGGCGCGCTGTGGATGCTGCTGCTCACCCTGAGCTTGACGCCGTTGACCAAGCTTACGCGCTGGAAAGGCTTTGCCCTGATCCGGCGCCAGCTTGGCCTCTGGACGCTCGCCTACGCCACCCTGCACATGCTCAGCTACGCCCTGTTCATTCTGGGGCTTGACTGGGCGCTGCTGGGGAGCGAACTGGTCAAACGGCCCTACATCATTGTCGGCATGCTGGCGCTGATTGGCCTTGCCGTACTGGGCGCCACGTCCAACCGCTGGGCGATGCGCCGCCTGGGCAAACGCTGGAAGCCGCTGCACAAACTCTCCTACCCCATCCTGGGGCTGGTACTGCTGCACTTCTTCTGGGTAGTACGCGCCGACCTCGGAGAGTGGACGATGTATGCCGCCATCGCCGCCCTGGTCATGGCGACCCGCCTGCCGCCGGTGGCTCGCACGCTGCCTACAGTACGCTACCGGTTCAATCGTGTTCACCGGCGCGTTCCGAGTTAGCCGAGTGGCAGGATGAAGGCCAGGTATCTCGTCGCCCAGGTCCCGAGAAGTCTCTCGCCTTGCTGGTCGGCTCCGAACCCGTCAGCTCTGCCAGGCCATCAGGGTCTCTAGCTCGCCGGTGAGCGGCTCCAAACGCTCCTCGACCACCTGAAAGCCCAGGCGCCGGTAGAAGGAGACGGCGCGCACGTTGCGCGAGAAGACGCAGAGGGAGAGCCCGGAGTGGTGGACCATGGCGTGAGCCATCAGCCGCGAGCCGTGGCCGTAGCTCTGCAGCTCGGGATCCACGAACAGCGCCTCGAGGTGCTCCCCGTTGAGGGCGGCGAAGCCGATCACCCGCCCCTCCATCTCCAGCACCAGCAATTCGTCGGCGTCGGGCAGGTACTTTTCGACCATGGCATCGAGGGACGACTCCCAGTGCTCGGCAGGAATGAAGTCGTGGGCTCGCCGGGAGGCACGCAGCCAGATATCGGCCAGCAGCGGAATCTCCTGAGGGACGGCGGGACGAATCATCGTGTTGCTCCAGCGGGCTGTACCCGCGGCCTTGTGTCAGCGGGCATCGACTTCGGGGCCATCCCTTCAGTGTACCGTTGAGGCGCAGCCCCTGCCCGATGAATTCCGGGGCCTGCCGGGAGGGGATATACTGGCCACCCGAACGTCACCCCCCGTCGCCCCAGGGAGATCCCTCATGCAGCGTCGCCGCCCCTTTTACACCCTCCTGCTTCGCCTCTCTGCCGGCCTGCTGACCGCTGGGCTGCTCGCCGCCTGCGCCAGCCCCCACTACCTGCAGCTCAACCCCCAGCGCAGCGCCGAGGTGCCCGTCACCGGCAGCGGCCAGGCGGTCACGGTCATTGCCGTGGACGGCCGCGACAGCGAGGTGATCGGCACCCGCACCGGCAGCGCCATGTCGACGGCCACCATCACGGTCAACGCCCACGAACTGGTTCCACGGCTGCAGCGAGAAGCGGAGCGCGCGGTGAGCGACATGGGCTTTCGCCCCACCACCGAGCGCGCGCCGGGGCGTCCCAGCCTGACCCTGACCCTGGACCACCTGGGCTACGAGCGCGGCCAGAGCCGACCGGTGATCGACGAGGCGCGTCTGGAGTCGGTGCTCATCGCCGAGGCGGTCAACGGTGGCAACACCTACACCGGGACCTACACCTCGCGACGCACCCAGAGCTACGCCGTGCGCCCGGACCGCGACACCAACGCCCGCATGGTCAACGACCTGCTATCCGACGGTCTCGACCGGGCCTTCCGTGACCCGGAGCTGGGCCAACTGCTGGCGCGCTAAGCTTTCCTAAAATGCCGCGAGGGCGCCCGCCGGGGCCCCTCGCGGCAGCTGAACGCCGGCTGCCGCTACTCCAGCGGCCCGCGGCGCACCAGAGCCCAGATCCTCTCGCGAAAGCCGCTGCCGACCTCCGGCTCGCCGTCCTCCAGGTGAGTGACGTGGAAGTTGGGCTCAAACAGTTTGCGGACCTCATCAGGCGGCACGTTGAAGGGCGGCCCACCTTCATCGCCCCGCTCCCGCTCGAGGCTGATCAGCAGGCCGCGGCTACCCGGCGGCACCAGCTGGGCCAGGTGAAAGGCGTAACGCTGGCGGGTGGCCGCCGGCAGTGCGATGAGCGAAGCGCGGTCGTAGAAGGCCCCGATCTCCGCCGCCTGCTCGATGTGGAAGTGGAAGAAGTCCCCCTGCCACAGCTCCACGCTGCCCTGGCGACAGATCTGGAACCCCGCCTGGTGGTAGCGGGTGACGACGCCCTGCCCCTCGGCCACGAACTGCTCGATGGCCTCCGGCGCCAGCTCGATCCCCAGCACCGGATGATCCCCGCTGGCCAGCCAGCGCATGTCCAGGCTCTTGCCGCACAGCGGGACCAACACCTTGGTGCCGGGCCTGACCTCAAGGCCCGGCCAGTGGGCCACCAGCATCGGGTGGGGGCGATCGCGGTGGAAACCGATGCGCCCATCACGCCAGCGCTCCAGCCATTCGTTGGCCATCGCCATCTCCTCAGAACCAGCGGTCGCGCTTGCTCTTGCGACGCGGCAGGTGGGGAACGATCAGCCCCACCAACAGGCCGGCGCCAGCTACCCCGCCGCCATACATGAAGTAGCGCATCAACAGGTCCTCCTCCTGGGTATCCAGGCGGGCCTGCAGCTGGCGAATGGTCTGGAGAGACTGCTCGGACTCGGCGTCCAGCGCCTGGTTGCGGGCCTCGAGGTCAGCGATGCGCGCCTCGCGGGTCTCCAGGGCTTCACGCTGGGCGGCGGTCCGGCTCTCCCACTGCTCATTGATGCCCTCCAGCTCCGCGGATAGCTCGGCCACCTGCTGCTCCAGTTCGGGCACGCGGACTTGGGCGCTGGGGGCGTCCTGCAGCTCGCCGGAGAGGATCCAGACGGTATTGCCGTCGGCATTCTGCACCCGGCTGTAGTTGCCGCTGGTCTCCAGCCGCATCACCGGCTCACCGGCGGTGAGAGTGCCGACGATGCGGTAGCCGTCGGTGGGGCCGCTGCGCACATAGGTAGTAAGGGAGTCGCTGACCCAGTGGGTCGCGTCGTTCTGCTGGGCCTGGAGTGGCAGGGCAAGGAGCCCCAGGGCAAGGCCCAGGTTGAGTCGTCTGATGTCGTATCGTGTCATGCCGTTATCCTGGCTAAAGCTGGCGGATTTCCACTCTGGCGCACTGTGTCCGGCGCAAGCTTCCTGCCGGCGCCGCTGCGATGAGACGGCCGGTCTCTCTCGATCGGTATCGACCGATTCCCACAGGGGCTTTTCCACAGGGGCTTTTCCACAGCTCCTGTGGACAAGGTTCGGGACAACCGCTGGAAAGGCGTCTGCCAGCGGCGCGGCGCCTATCCTGCGCCCTTGCTGGTCATTTCATGACCAGCATTCTTCAGCGCTCCGGAGGCGAAGGCGGCGAAAAGGGCCGCGGGAATTCGGCCACTCGCCCGTCGCTCTTTACCGCCCGGGGCGTGCCTCCCCGCTCCACCTCGTCGATACGCACGATGGCGTTGAGCGGCAGATAGCTGCGGATGACGCCTTCGAAGGTGAGACGCAGCTTGTCCGCGGAGGGGTCCACCACCAGTCGAGAGGCGTCCTCGAAGACGAACTCCTCGACCTCGATGAAACCCCACAGATCGCTCTGGAAGATCTCGCGCGCGTAGAGCTCCCACACTTCCCCCTGCTGGTGGAAAACCACCCGATAGATAGGCTTCGCCGCCATGGTGCTGAGTGTTCCTCAAACCGGTGTTTCGACAAGAGGCGCAAGCGTAGCACAATCCCGCCGGCGGCGGCCCGTGCTGGCCCCGTCGCCGGGCGACGCGTATAATCTCCGCTTGGTTTTCAGGTCCGGTTTTCAGGTCCGGTTTTCAGGTCCCCAGCGGCCGCGAGTCCTTGACACGGCCCTCCCCCGCCACCTGTCTGGCGGGGCGGCATCTCCCATCTCATCCACCGGTGACAGACGTCGGGCGCCTGGCGCCACGACCCTATTCTTATGGCGAAGAAACTCTTCATCAAGACGCACGGCTGCCAGATGAACGAGTACGATTCCGCACGCATGGCGGATCTGCTCGGCGAATCTCACCGGCTCGAGCTCACCGACGACGAGCGCGAGGCCGACGTCATCCTGCTCAACACCTGCTCGATCCGCGAGAAGGCCCAGGAGAAGGTGTTCCACCAACTCGGGCGCTGGAAGAAGCTCAAGGAGGCCAACCCCGACCTGGTGATCGGCGTCGGCGGCTGCGTGGCGAGCCAGGAGGGCGAGGCGCTGCGCAAGCGCGCGCCCCACGTCGACATGGTATTCGGCCCCCAGACCCTACACCGGGTGCCGGCAATGTTGGATTCGCGGCGCGGCGTCGAGAAGATCTCGACGGTCGACGTCACCTTTCCCGAGATCGAGAAGTTCGACCACCTGCCCAAGCCCAGCGCCGACGGCGCCACCGCCTTCATCTCGGTGATGGAGGGCTGCTCCAAGTACTGCACCTTCTGCGTGGTGCCCTACACCCGCGGCGAGGAGGTCTCGCGCCCCTTCGAGGCGGTCATGGACGAGGTGATCCACCTGGCCGACCAAGGCGTGCGCGAGATCAACCTGCTGGGCCAAAACGTCAACGCCTACCGTGGGCTCAACCAACTGGGCGACGAGATCGACCTGGCCGAGCTGATCGGCTGCGTGGCCGCCGTCGAGGGCATCGATCGCATCCGCTTTACCACCTCCCACCCGGTAGAGTTCAGCGACAGCCTGATCGAGGCCTTCGGCGAGATCCCGGAGCTGGTCAGCCACCTGCACCTGCCGGTGCAGTCCGGCTCCGACCCCATCCTGTCCGCCATGAAGCGGGGCCACACCGCGGAAGCGTACGTCGAGAAGATGGAGCGCATCCGCGCGCTTCGCCCCGATATCAGCTTCTCGTCCGATTTCATCATCGGCTTCCCCGGCGAGAGCGAGGCGGACTTCCAGGCCACCATGGACCTGATCGGCCGCATCGGCTTCGACCACTCCTTCAGCTTCGTCTACTCGGCCCGCCCCGGCACCCCGGCGGCCAGCCTGCCGGACGACACCCCGGAGAGCGTCAAGAAGCAGCGCCTGGCCATCCTCCAGGAGCGCATCAACCAGCAAGCGAAGCAGATCAGCCGTCGCATGGTGGGCACCACCCAGCGCATCCTGGTCACCGGCTTCGCGCCCCGCGACCCGGGGCAGCTCTCCGGGCGCACCGAGAACAACCGCGTGGTCAACTTCCGCGCCGCCAATCCCACCGAGCTGATCGGCTATTTCGTCGACGTTGAGATCACCGAGGCGCTGCCCAACTCGCTGCGCGGCGAACTAGCCTCGCCGGACGTCTACTGATGCTGGATATCTTAGACGCGAGCATAAAAGGGCGCCGGGGTTAGGGCAACGAGGAGGACCGTGGACCCGGGGTGAGGAGCCCTGCTCCGAACAGGCTGGCCATGAATGGCCAGCACCTGCCCTGCAAGCGGAGCAGGATGGGAGAGCGCAGCAGGGCCTAGGTAGCCCCCAGGGATGGGATCATGGCGCCTCCTCGATGGTCCGGCACCCCGCGGGGCCTGTCCTCGGATCAGCCCGGGACACGTTCTTGCAGTGCAGATACATTGCCCTTGCGAGCGCTGGGGCAGTAAGCTGCCCTAAATCCAACATCCACGGGATCCCCCTGTCTTGAGCCAGCCATCCACTCCGGCCAATCGCATCATCACGCTCAATCTCGAGCCCAATGACCCCCGCCGCCTGGCCAACCTCTGCGGCCAGCGCGACGAGCACCTCAAGCTGGTGGAGGCACGCCTCGGCATCACCCTGCGCAACCGCGGCAACATCTTCCAACTGGCGGGCCCCATCCACCGGGTCAAGGCCGCCGCCAACCTGCTCGAGCACCTCTACCGGGAGACCGAGGCCAGCGACCTGGAGCCGGATACCGTGCACCTCTTCCTGCAGGAGTCCGGCCTCGAGGCCCTGGAGGAGGACGAGGACAGCGAGGAGAGCGATGAAGTGCTGCTGCGCACCCCGCGCACCCTTATCAAACCCCGCGGCCTCAACCAGCAGTCCTACGTGCAGAGCATCCGCGCCCACGACATCAACTTCGGTATCGGTCCGGCCGGCACCGGCAAGACCTACCTGGCCGTGGCCGCGGCGGTGGAGGCGCTCAACCAGCAGGAGGTGCGTCGCATCCTGCTGGTGCGCCCGGCGGTGGAGGCCGGTGAGAAGCTCGGCTTCCTGCCCGGCGACCTGGCCCAGAAGATCGACCCCTACTTACGCCCGCTGTACGACGCCCTCTACGAGATGATCGGATTCGAGCAGGTCGCCAAGCTGATCGAGCGCCAGGTGATCGAGATTGCCCCGCTGGCCTACATGCGTGGACGCACCCTCAACAACGCCTTCATCATCCTCGACGAGAGCCAGAACACCACCCGCGAGCAGATGAAGATGTTCCTGACTCGCATCGGCTTCGGCTCCACCGCGGTCATCACCGGTGACGTGACCCAGGTCGACCTGCCCCGCGGCCAGTCCTCGGGGCTGATCCAGGTGCTGGATGTCCTCAAGGGAACACCGGGCATCGGCACCACCCACTTCGCCGCCAAGGACGTGGTGCGCCACCCGCTGGTGCAACGCATCATCGAGGCCTACGACCATTTCGAGGCCGAACAGGAGGTCGCCGAGCGTGCCCGCAAGGAGGCCAAGGAGCAGGAGCGCGAGGCGCTGCGTCTCGAGCGTCAGGAGCGCCTCGACCGCCTCGACCGCGAGCGAGGCGAATCATGAGTCTCGCCCGGGTCGATCGCCAGGTGGCCCTCAAAGCCGACGGCGTGCCGAGCCAGGCCGAGCTCGAGGCCTGGGTGGCCGCCGTGCTCGACCGCCATGCGGTGGTCGACGCCAGCGAGCTCACCGTGCGCCTGGTGGACGGCGAGGAGAGCCGCGTGCTCAACCGCGACTACCGCGGCCGGGACACGCCCACCAACGTGCTCTCCTTCCCCTTCGAGTGCCCGCCCGGCGTGACGCTGCCGCTGCTCGGCGACCTGGTGATCTGCCACCCGGTGGTGGCCACCGAAGCCGCCGAGCAGGACAAGTCCCTGCGCGATCACTACGCTCACATGGTGGTCCATGGCACCCTGCACCTGCTGGGTCATGACCACATCGAGGAGGACGAGGCTGAGGCCATGGAGGCGCTGGAGCGCGAGATCCTGACCGGCCTCGGCATCGACGACCCCTATCGTGACGCCGGCAGCCCTGCCCGCAACGACGCCGCTACCGAGGACGAGAGACCCCACCCATGAGCGAAGATCGATCGAGCGGCCAGGGCGGCCGATCCTGGCTGGAGAAGCTGTTCAACGCCCTGTCCGGCGACAGCGATGAGCCCAGTTCCCGTGACGAGTTGCTCGGTTTCCTGCGCCAGGCGGCCAGCCGCCTGAAGCTCGAGCAGGACGCCATGATGATCATCGAGGGCGCCCTGAAGATCAGCGATCAGCAGGTGCGCGAGGTGCTGATTCCCCGTTCCCAGGTCACCGCCATCGGCCTCGACCAGCCGCTGGAGGAGTACCTGCCGATTATCCTCGAGGCCGGCCACTCGCGCTATCCGGTGATCGGCGAGAACCTCGACGAGGTCAAGGGCATCCTGCTGGCTAAGGACCTGCTGCCGCTGCTCCAGAGCGGCCAGCAGAATGGCCGCCCTTTCCGCCTCGAGGAGGTGGTGCGCACGGCGCTGTTCGTGCCGGAGTCCAAGCGGCTCAACAGCCTGCTCAAGGAGTTTCAGGACACCCACAACCACATGGCGATCGTGGTGGACGAGTACGGCGGCACCGCCGGCATCGTCACCATCGAGGATATCCTCGAGGAGATCGTCGGCGAGATCGAGGACGAGCACGATGCCGACGATGAGGAGGATATCCGCGAGCTGGGGGAAGGCCGCTACGCCATCCGCGCCCTGACCCCCATCGAGGATTTCAACGAGCGCTTCGACACCCGCTTCTCCGACGAGGAGTTTGATACCCTCGGCGGCCTGGTGATGCAGCGCTTCGGGCACCTGCCCGGCCGCGGCGAGCATACCGAGATTGGCGGCTGGCGCTTCATCGTGCTCAACGCCGACAATCGCCGCATCCGCCTGCTGGAAGCCGAGCCCTGCGAAGGCTCTGACGACGTTTGAGCCATTGAAACCCAGCCCTTGAAATCGCCCCATGACACGGACGGTCACGATGTCTGAGCTTCGCCTCTCCCCGCTCCTGGGCTGCCTGCTCGCCCTGGCGGCCGGGGTGCTGACCACCCTCACCGCCTCCCCCTTCGAGCTGTGGTGGCTCGGCCCCGTGGCCGTGGGCCTGGTCTACCTGGGCATTCAGGCGCTGACGCCCGGCCAGGCCGCCCTGCGCGGCTGGTGCTACGGCCTGGGGCTGTTCGGCTCCGGCGCCTCCTGGGTCTACGTATCGATCCACGACTATGGCTACACCGGCGTGCCCCTGGCGGTGTTCCTCACCGCCCTGTTCGTGGCCAGCATGGCGATGTTCCTGGCGGTGACCCTGTGGCTCTACCGACGCCTGACCGGCCCGCGCCTGGCCTTCCTCTCCTTCGCCGGCGCCTGGGTGCTCGGCGAGTGGTTGCGCACCTGGCTGTTCACCGGCTTTCCCTGGCTGTTGCTGGGCAGTGCCCACGTGGACTCGCCGCTGGCCCCCTGGGCGCCCATCGGCGGCGTCTACCTGCTGTCGCTGATCACCGCACTCAGCGGCACCCTGCTGGTGGAGTTCCTGGCGCGGCGCTGGTGGGTCGCCGCCCCCATCGCGCTGCTGTGGCTCGCCCCGTTGGTGCTGCCGACGCAATGGACACAGCCCGCCGGCGAGCCGCTGCGCGTCGCCCTGCTGCAGGGCAACCTGGACCAGCTGATCAAGTGGACCCCCGAGGGCCAGCGCGAGGCCGCCAACACTTACAGCGAGCTGACCCGGGCCCAACCCGACGACCTCGACCTGATCGTCTGGCCCGAGGCGGCGCTGCCAATGTTCGAGGACCAGGCGCGGCCTATCCTCGAGCGGGTGCAGTCCAACCTCTCCCCCGATACCGCCCTGGTCACCGGCATCCTCCAGCGCGACGGCGAGGGGCGCTATTTCAACAGCGTGATCGGCCTGGGCCAGGCCGAGGGCGAGTACCGCAAGGAGCACCTGGTGCCCTTCGGCGAGTACCTGCCCCTGGAGCGCCTGTTGCGCGGCACCATCGCCTTCTTCGACCTGCCGATGCCCGCCATGACCCCGGGACCCTCCGACCAGGCGCCGATGCGTGTCGCCGGTACCACCCTCGGCAACGCCATCTGCTACGAGATCATCTACGCCGATCTGGTCGCCGAGCGCGCCCGGCACAGCGAGCTGCTGATGACGGTCTCCAACGACACCTGGTTTGGCGAGTCCATCGGACCCCTGCAGCACCTGCAGATGGCCCGGCTGCGTGCGCTGGAGAATGGCCGCTATCTGGTACGCGCCACCAGCAACGGGGTGACCGTGATCGTCGACCCGCAGGGGCGCATCACCGCCCGCGCGCCCCAGTTCGAGGTAGCCAGCATCACCGGCGACGCGGTGCCCATGCGCGGGCTCACCCCCTTCACCCGTACCGGCAGCTGGCCCGCCTGGCTGCTTGCCGCGCTGCTGATCCTTCCCGGCCTTCGCCCAGGCCGCAAGGCGTAAGCCACACTCCACAAGCGACAAGCCACAAGCCACAATCTCAAACACAAGGCAGCCAGAAACGCATCGCCCCGTGGCCTTGGCCACGGGGCAATTCTTTTGCCGCCTACATCTGGAACTTGCGTCTAAAGCTTCAGTCGTCCGACGAGGGCGGAATTTCGCCTAGCACCTCGGGGATGGTCATCTTGACGTAGCGGCCTGGGGCCGGCTCGAGGATATCGAGCTCACCGTCGCCGGGCTGGCGGGCCGGCAACCGCTTTTCCGGGTCGGCATAGCCGTTCTCGGTGATCCACGCCTGCCAGTGGGGCCACCAGGAACCCTCGTGCTGCTCGGCGCCGGCGAGCCACTCCTCGTGGGTCTCGGGCAGCGCGTCATTGGTCCAGTAGCCGTACTTGTTCTTGGCAGGCGGGTTGACGACTCCCGCGATATGGCCAGAGCCCCCCAGCACGAACTTGACCGGCCCCTTGGGCAGCAGCGCGCCGTAGTAGGTGCTGTTCCACTTGGCGATGTGATCCTCCCGGGTGGAGAGGAAATAGCTCGGGGCAGAGACCTTGCGCAAGTCGATCTTGACGCCGTCCAACTCGATGCCTCCCGGCTGCACCAGACGATTCTCCAGGTACATGTGGCGCAGGTACCAGCCGTGGGTCGACGCCGGCAGGTTGGTGCCATCGGTGTTCCAGTAGAGCAGGTCGAAGGGCGCCGGCACGTCCCCCTTGAGATAGTTGTTGATATAGAACGACCAGAACAGGTCATTCTCGCGCAGCAGGTTGAAGCTGAAGGCCATGACCCGGCCATCCAGGTAGCCGTCGCTGGCCATCTTCTCCTCGATGCCCGCAAGCACCGGCTCGGAGAGGAAGACGCCGATCTCGCCCGGGTCGCGGAAGTCCTGCAGGGTGGTCATGTAGGTGACCGACTTCACCTTGCGACCGCGACGGGTGCTGGTCAGGTAGGCCACGGTGGAGGCGGCCAGTGTGCCGCCCACACAGTAGCTCAACATGTTGACGGACTTCTCGCCGGTGGCCTGCTCGATCGCCTCCATAGCGTCGATGGGGCCGAGCTGCATGAAATCGGCCCAGGTGAGCTCACGCTGGGCGGGCCCAGGGTTGCGCCAGGAGATCAGGAACACCGTGTGGCCCTGGCCGACCAGCCACTTGACCAGTGAGTTGTCCTCGCGCAGGTCGAGGATGTAGTACTTGTTGATCCAGGGCGGGATGACCAGCAGCGGGGTCTTGAAGACCTCTTCGGTGGTCGGCGCGTACTGGATCAGCTGGATCAGTTCGTTCTCGTAGACCACCGAGCCCGGCGTCACGGCGATGTTCTTGCCGACCTCAAAGGCACTTCGGTCGGTCATGGTGACATTGAGACCCTCGGCGGAGTTACCCAGGTCATGGCGCAGCCTCGCCAGCCCGTCGACCAGGTTCTGGCCGCGCGTCTCCAGTGTCTTGCGCATCACCTCGGGATTGGTGGTCACGAAGTTGGTCGGCGCCATGGCGTTGACCATCTGGCGCGCGTAAAAGCCCAGCCGGTGCTTCTGGTCGGCGGGCATATCCAGGCCGTCGATCAGCTCCTCGACCGTGCGCGAGAAGAGCAGGTACTGCTGCATGATCGCCAGGTAGTAGGGGTCGCTGGTCCAGGCCTCATCCTTGAAGCGGCGGTCGCCCTTGGGCGGTGTCACCAGCGGCTCGACCTGCTCGCCGGCCATGGCGCGCATGCCGTTCTGCCACAGCTGGAACTGGTCCTGCATCAGCCGCGCCTGGGTCTGCCACAGCTGGGGAGGATTGCCCATCAGCGACTCGGCCGCCGCCTGAAAGCTGTCTCGCATATCCCCGTAAATGGAATCGGCGGCATCGCTGGGCACGATGCGCTCCAGCAGATCGCTCATCAGGCCGCGGTACTCCTCGCCGATCTCCTTCAGCTGGACGTTCCACGCCTCGAGCTCGGCCTGTGTCGGTACTTCAACCCCTGGCTGCATTGACCCCTCCTGGCGCGCCGATCACCCTCTGGGGTACCGGCTGCGAAAAGCAAAACCCGCCACCCGTTGCACACGGGTAGCGGACTGACCTGCGGCACACCTGAGCGCACCGCTGGATGTGTTGACCCAAAAGCGCCGGTTCAGCTCTTGCTGGCACCGCGAGCGGAAGTGGCCTTGGCGGTCTCGGCCTTCTGCGGCTCGCCACTGGCGGCCTTGGCGGCGACCTTCTCGGCCAGCTTGGCCTGCTCGGCGAACAGCGTCTCCAGCTCGGCCTTGAACTCCAAGCTCATCTCGGAGAGCGCCTTGGCGTCTTCGAGCATCTGCTGGGAGAGCTGGTTCATCACCTCGGCCTGGCGGGCGCTGAACGCCTGCATGGAATCGGTATCGCTCACCTCGCTGGCATCGCGCAACCGCTCGGTGCCGAGCTGGCTGTAGCGCTTCATGGACTCCATCTGGTATTGGCTCAACTTCTCCATGTTGTCCAGCATCAGGGAGTTGAGCTTGCGCATCGGCTCGAAGAACTGGCGAGTCTGCTCGTTGAAGTTTTCGATCATCTTGTCTTGCATGCGGTGTCCTCCCGAAACGGTAACGGTTGACGGGCGATTCGCCCGACATGTTGCATTGCACAAAGCGTAGTCTGCCATGCCCCATGTTGCAAGCCGATGAAAGGCTAACGAGATCACTCGCTCTTGGGCTTCGCCCTGGAGCGGGCGCTGGCGGTGCTCTTGTTCGCCGCGGCGCCGTTGCCTGTCGCCTTGCTAGATGTCCCAGCGGAGTCAGCGCTGCGGCTCTTCGACACCCTGGCCTCGTCAGACCCGCCCTGGGAAGCGCTCTGCCCGGCCTGCCTGAGCATGTCGAGCATCATCTGCTGATAGGTGCCGAAGCTGGACAGCCCCTGGGATAGCCCCTGAGAAATGCCTTGTGTCAGCCCCTGCCCCATCCCCGACTGCTGCAGGAAGGGCTGCATCAGGCTCATGGGGTCATAGCCCTCCACGCCGGACTCCATCTGCTCCTTGATCTGGCCAAGCAGATGCTGCTGGAAGACAGCCACATCGGGCAGGCCCAGCGACTGGCGAAACTCGTCGGGGGTCAGGTCGAACTCGACATTGATCTTCATGGCATTGCCCTTGCGTTGGTGATGCAAGGCAGTGTAGCAGCCCGTTCACTGCCTGGCGGAGGCCCCCTCAACGCAATACCGGGGTCGTTACGCGCACCTCGGCGTTCTGGGCGCGATGGCGCAGCAGGTGATCCATCAGTGTAAGCGCCATCATCGCCTCGGCGATGGGCGTGGCGCGAATGCCCACGCAGGGGTCATGGCGCCCCTTCGTGACCACCTCCACTGCTTCGCCGTGGACATCGATGCTGCGACCCGGGGTGGTGATGCTGGAAGTGGGCTTGAGCGCCAGGTGGGCGATGATGGCCTGGCCGCTGGAGATCCCGCCGAGCACCCCGCCGGCATGGTTGGAGAGGAAGCCCTCCGGGGTCATCTCGTCGCGGTGCTCGCTGCCGCGGCTTGCCACGGAAGCGAAGCCGTCGCCGATCTCCACGCCCTTCACCGCATTGATGCTCATCAGGCCGTGGGCCAGCTCGGCATCCAGGCGATCGAACACCGGCTCGCCGAGCCCCGGCGGCACGCCTTCGGCCACCACGGTGATCTTCGCGCCGACGGAGTCCTGGTCGCGACGCAGCTGGTCCATGTAGGCCTCGAGCTCCGCCACCCGCACCGGGTCGGGACAGAAGAAGGGGTTCTCGTCCACCGCCTCCCACGCCTTGAAGGCGATCTCGATGGGCCCCAGCTGGCTCATATAGCCGCGCACTGTGATGCCCCGAGTGGCCAGGTACTGCTTGGCAATGGCTCCCGCTGCCACCCGCATGGCGGTCTCACGAGCGCTGGAGCGACCGCCGCCACGGTAGTCGCGGATGCCGTATTTGTGGTGGTAGCTGTAGTCGGCGTGGGCCGGACGGAACTGATCCTTGATCCTGGAGTAGTCCCCGGAGCGCTGGTCGGTGTTCTCGATCAGAAGGCCGATCGAGGTGCCCGTGGTGATTCCCTCGAAGACCCCGGAGAGGATCTTCACCTGGTCAGGCTCGCGGCGCTGGGTGGTGTGTCGCGAGGTGCCCGGGCGACGACGGTCGAGGTCGCGCTGCAGGTCCTCCTCGCTGAGGGGTAGCCCCGGCGGGCAGCCGTCGACGATGGCGCCCAGCGCGGGGCCGTGGCTCTCGCCGAAGGTGGTGACGGTGAACAGCTTGCCAAAGGTGTTGCCGGACATGGGCGCTTCTCCTTGAGGGGGCGTGGATCAGGCGAAGGACGCCGCATGGGCGTCGAGTTCAGCGGCGGTGAGGGCGAACACCCCCTGGCCGCCTCGCTCGAATTCGAGCCACAGGAAAGGCACCTCGGGGAAGGCGGACTCCAGGTGGCGGTCAGAGTTGCCGACCTCGACGATCAGCACGCCGCGCTCGGTGAGATGCTCCCGGGCCTCGCCCAGGATGCGCCGCACGACCTCCAGGCCGTCGCTGCCGGCGCCCAACGCCAGCGCCGGCTCGTGGAGGAACTCGGCGGGCATGGTAGCCAGGTCGCGGGCATCCACATAAGGCGGGTTTGAGACGATCAGGTCATAGCGCCCGGGCAGCCGGGCGAAGAGGTCGGACTCGACCGCACGCACCCGCTCGCCCACGTCGTGGCGGGTGATGTTCTGGCGGGCCACCGCCAGGGCCTCCTGGCTGAGATCGCCGAGGTCCACCTCGCAGGTGGGCAGGTGCAGGGCGGTGGCGATGCCAATGCAGCCGGAGCCGGCGCAAAGGTCGAGCACCCGGACCGGCGACTCTTCGGGAAACCAGGCGGCGAAGCCGTGCTCGATCAGCTCGGCGATGGGCGAGCGCGGGATCAGCACCCGTTCGTCCACGTCGAAGGGGTAGCCGGCAAAGAAGGCCTCGCCCAGCAGGTAGGGCAACGGGCGGCGCGTCGTAATGCGCTCGCGCACCAGGGCCACGATGCGCCCGCGCTCGACGGGCAGCAGGCGGGCGTCGAGCACCGCCGGATCGACGTTCCAGGGCAGGTGCAGGGCGCCCAGGGTCAGCGCCACCGCCTCATCCCAGGCGGATTCGGTGCCGTGGCCGTAGAAGAGCCCGGCCAGGTGAAACTCGCTGGCCGCCCAGCGCAGGCAGTCGCGCAGAGTGATCAGGCCATCGCGCAGCTCGGCATCGGGAAGCGATAGGGTCGAGGAGGTGTCGTTGCGGGCGGCCACGGGGCATCCTGTGTTGTCGGGCGAATCAGGCAAGCTGACCGATTGTAACCGCCGGGACGGTTCACAGCCACGCCACGCTGGTTATACTGGTTGCCCCCTGACCTTCCCGACTGGCCCCACACCGCCATGAGCCGAGACCGCCACCGCCCGGACGACGACGAGATCAGCGCCTTCCGCCAGGCGCTGAGGGAGGCCGGCGTGCGTCGCCTGCGCACCAACCGNACTGGCCCCACACCGCCATGAGCCGAGACCGCCACCGCCCGGACGACGACGAGATCAGCGCCTTCCGCCAGGCGCTGAGGGAGGCCGGCGTGCGTCGCCTGCGCACCAACCGCGCCGACCCCGGGCGTGAGCGACGCGAGGATGCGGCCATCGCCGAGCGTCGCGCCGCCGCCCAGGCGGCGAACGAGACCGGCGGCACCGGCCGCACCTCCGACGGGCGGGTCGAGGCGGTTCGCCCCTCGGAGTATCTGGAGTTTGCCCTGCCCGATCTGCCCTGGCGCACCCGCCAGCGGCTCAAGCGCGGCCAGCTGGCCTGGGAGGCGGGGCTTGACCTGCATGGCTACACCCTGGAGGAGGCCCGCACCGAGCTCGAGGCCTTCCTGCGCGAGGCGAGCGCCGAACGGCGCCGCTGCGTGCTGGTAGTCCACGGCAAGGCGTGGGGCGCTGCCAGCGACTATCCGGTAATCAAGAGCCATGTGAACGCCTGGCTGCGCGAGTGGCCGGCCGTACTGGCCTTCACATCGGCCATCGAGGCCGACGGCGGCACCGGCGCCCTCTATGTACTGCTGCGACGCCGCGGCGAGGCCTGATCCCTCCTCCTTATTCGCCCGGCTCGGGCACGCTCGGGGAGAGTGTCGGCGAATGCCCGGGGCCCACCACCACGTCTCGCCCGCCCCAGCCGGGGTGGCTGCGCCCCTCGAAGCGATCCAGCGCCTCCACCGTCAGATGGCGACCCAGGGTGATCAGCGCCTCCGCGCGATGGAACTCGTAGGCACCACACACCGTCTTGGGCACCTCGATCAGCACATCGGGCGGATAACCCGCCACCTTGTACTTGGCGAGTGCCGCCTGGGTGATGTCGAAGGAGGCCAGCACCATGTCCAACCTTCCCCACTCGCGGCGGCGGATGCCCGCCTCGCTCTGGTCGCCCTCCTCATCATCCACACGGCCGTTGCCCGCCCCCAGGCCAGTGAACCAGCGACCCGCGGCGCTCCTGACCTCCTCGACCCAGCCGCCGAAATCGATGCCGCCGGCGTCGCGCGCGCGCTCCCGGGCACGCTCCTCCTCGGCTTGATCCGGCGGCAGCAGCTCGTCAAGGGTCACCGGCTGCGGGCTGTGGGCGGTGACGTTGACCGCCAGCACCAGATCGGCGTGGGCGGAGACGATGGGCATGATCGGCAGCGGGTTGAGCAGGCCGCCGTCCACCAGCACCTGGTCCCCACGGTGCACCGGGGTGATCACGCCGGGCACGGCGATGGAGGCGCGAATCGCCTCCAGCAGCGGGCCACTCTGGAACCACACCTCGCGCTGGCGGGTCAGGTCGGTGGCCACCGTGGTGACGGGGATCGCCAGGTCCTCGATGCGGGTATCGCCGATCAGACTCTCCAGTTTGCCCATCACCTTGCTGGCCCGCATGGCGCCCATGGGACTCCAGGTCACGTCCACCAGCTTGAGCACGTCGAAGTAGTCAAGGCGACACACCCAGTCGCGGTAGCCCTTGAGCTGCCCGGCCGCATAGACGCCGCCGATCAGGGCGCCCATGGAGCAGCCGGCGATCGCCACGATCTCGTAGCCCCGCGCCTCGAGCTCATCAATGACCCCGATATGGGCGTAGCCACGCGCGCCGCCGCTCCCCAGCACCAGGGCGACCCGTTTGCCCTGCTGTCTTGCTCCGTTCATGGCCCTCACTCCTCTGACGAGTGGCCGATGGCTTCGCTCCATGCTGCGATCGTGGCGGCCACCTCGGCCACGGCGTCCGCCTCGAGGTGCAAGTGGTGACCGCCTGGTAGCACCCGCCGCACAAGCCCCGACAGGGTCGAACGAGCCGCAGCGGCACGCTCGCTCTCGCCCAGGATGCCCGCCTCCCCTTCCACCAGCAGCGCGGGGCAGCGGATCGCCCCCAGGCAGGCCAGCACCTGCTCCGGGCAGAAGCGCACCGGCGACGGCCGGACCAGACGGCTGTCGGTGCGCAGGCCTACCCGCCCGCCCTCCAGCGCCTTGAGGTTTCTCTCGACCAGGGGAGCGGCGGTGTCGGCATCGATGGGCGTGGCACCACCGGCGACCCGCGCAGCCACGGCGGTCTCCCTGTCAGGATAGTGCGGTGCCGGGGAGGCCGCGCGTCGATGGGCCAGCAAGCCCCGTCGTAGCTGGCCAGGGGCGCGCTTGGCCTCGGTGGTCACCGCCCCCAGGCCATCGATCAGCACCAGCCGCGAGAGCCGCTCGGGCAGGGCCGCGGCGACCAGGCCGGCGACCCCGGCCCCCATGGAGTGGGCCAGCAGGGCCAGCCGCGGAAGGCCCAGTTCATCGGCGACGTCCAGCACGTCGTGACAGTAGTCCCACAGGGCGTAGTCCCCCGGCGAATGAGCCGAGTGGCCATGGCCGGCGAAGTCCAGGGCCACCACCCGGATCCCCATGCGTTCCACCAGCCGCGGTGCCAGCCGCGAGAAGCTGGCGGCGTTATCGAGCCAGCCGTGCAGGGCCAGCCAGGTCGGCGCACCCGCCTCGCCCCACGCCAGGGCCGCCAGGCGGTCATCGGCCAGGCGCAGTTCGCAGGGTCCGATCATGGGCGCGTCTCCAGCAGGGCATCGAGGGTCTCCAGCAGGGTCTCGCGGGCCTCGTCCGGGTACTCCATGGGGAACATGTGGGTTCCCGGCACCAGGCTCACCGGCACGCCGTGGCGCGCCAGGCGCCGGCGGCGGCGCGGCGTCAGCAGATCGGAGCCCTCGCCGGCGAGCAGCGCGTAGGGCACTCTCAGCCGCCTCGGCAGGTCGCCCAGGTGGTCCGGCAGGTGACAGAAGATATCCACCTCCACCTGGGGGTCGTAGATCAGTACCGCCTGGCCATCGTCGAGCAGTCGGGTGCCCCCCTGCACGTAGTCGTCGAGGGCCTCCGGGGTGAAGCGCCGGAACAGCTGGCGCCGCCGGAGCGCGTCGCGCATGGCCTCGCGGTCGGGCCACAGGGTCCGCCGGCCACGGCTCTGCCCGGCCGGGGTCACCCGTTCCACGAAGCCGAAGCGCTTGGCGACCTTCATGGCCCAGGCATCGAGCCCCAGCATCAGCGGCGGGTCGAGCATCACCACGCAGCGAAAGCGCTCGGGCGCGGCCTCGGCGGCCATGGCCATCAACACGCCGCCCATGGAGTGACCTACGCCGATCACCGGCTCATCGGCGCCCTCCAGGGCATGGAGCAGTTCATCACGCAGCGCCAGCCAGTTGTGGCCAACCGGGAAATCGGGATGGTGGCCCAGGCGATCGAGGAGCTGGACATCGAAGCGTTCGGCCAGCGGTCCGAGGAAACTGCGATAGCTCGAGCCGGGAAAGCCGTTGGCATGGGCGAAGAGCAGGCGGGGACGGTCGGGTGTTTGGGTCATGGCGGCATCCGTGATCGAGCGGGCGGGGCCCTTCTGGCCGTAGCAGGCTAACGGGATTACCATGATTCGCCAAGTCACCTCCCGACCCGACCCTTCTCTGGAGCCCCTGTGAACCCCACCCCCAAGCCCCCTCGCGACACCCGACCCCGCAATCGCATCTTCTTCGCCGCGGTGATCGCCGCGATCATCCTCGGCCTGTGGCTGGCCCGCTAGGAGGCTGGCCCCATGACCCTTTCCGCGCTCTTCTTCCAGACCCTGGAGGTCACGCTGCCAGTGTTCGCCATGGTGTTCATCGGCCTGGGCCTCAAACGCGTCGGCTGGATCGATGCCGCCTTCGTCTCCACCGCCTCCCAGCTGGTGTTCCGCGGCACCATGCCGGCGCTGATCTTCCTGAGCATCATCAGGGCCGATCTGGACGCGACCCTCAACCCGACACTGCTGGGGTTCTTCGCCCTGGCCACCCTGGGCAGCTTCCTGTTTTGCTGGGGGTGGGCCCGACTTCGGGTCCCCTACGAGGAGCGTGGGGTCTACATTCAGGGGGCCTTTCGCGGCAACTGCGGCATCGTGGGCCTGGCGCTGGCGGCGGGCATGTACGGCGACTACGGCCTTTCCGCCGGGGGGCTGTTGCTCGGGGTGGTGATCCTAACCTACAACGCCTTCTCGGTGGTTGCACTGGCCACCTACCAGGAGGGCCACAGCGCCGACTGGCGCAGCATCCTGTCCCACATCGCGCGCAACCCGCTGATCCTGGCCGTCGTGGCCGCCGTCCCGGTGGCGGCCCTGGAGTTGAACCTGCCCCGCTGGCTGATGACCTCCGGCGAGTACTTCGCCTCCCTCACCCTGCCACTGGCGCTGATCTGCATCGGCGCCACCCTGTCGCTGGACGCCATCCGCGAATCCGGGCGCCTGGCCACCAGCGCCAGCGTGCTGAAGATGGTCGCAGTGCCGGTACTGGCCACCACGGCGGCCTGGCTGGTCGGCTTCGAGGGTCGTGAGCTCGGCGTGCTATTCCTGTTCTTCGCCAGCCCCACGGCGGCAGCTGCCTTCGTCATGGCCAAGGCCATGGGCGGCAACGCCGTCCTGACCGCCAACATCATCGCCCTGACCACCCTGATGGCCAGCCTGACCATCACCGTCGGCGCCTTCGGGCTCAAGGTCGCAGGGCTGATCTAGTCATGCTTAGAGCAAGCGGCGCCGGTGGCCCCCCCCCTCAGGACTGTCGACGGATCAGCCGCGACCGACAGGACTGGGTGAAACAGTCGCAGGAGAGACAAAATGCACCAGCCGGGCGCAGCCCGCCGCCCACACCTCGGCCTCGAGTTCCGCCAGGGCCGCGGTGTGAAAGCCCGGGCCACGTTCGACGCGGCCCTCCACCAGAAGGCCGGTAAGTGCCCCCACCAGCGGCATATGGCTCACCAACAGCAGGGGGCCCCCGCCGGGCTGTGTCAGCAGCCAGTCGGCCACCGCCGTGGGGTTGTCGTCGGGGGTGAGGATCGGCAGCGTCTCCATCGGGACGCCAAGCCTCTCGCCGATGATGGCGGCGGTCTGCTGCGCACGAACATAGGGGCTGGCCAGCAGGCGCAGGCTCGCGAGGTCGTCGCGCCCGGCCAGCCAGGCCGCCATGCGGCGAATCTCGTCATGCCCGCGCCCGGTGAGTTGGCGTTCGGCGTCCGGTCGTCCCGGCCCCGCCTCGCCATGGCGCAGGATCAGCAGGCGCTCAGCCATTTCCGCCCCCGCCCTTGCGGTGGGCGCGCTGCACATCCTCGCGGGCCAGCACGAACTCCACGTCGCTGCTCTGCTCGCCGAGCATCAGCATACGGGCCATCTCCTTGGCCGGCACCCCCTTGAAGAGCACCTGGTAGAGCCCCTCGGCCAGTGGCATGTAGACGCCCTCCTGGCGGGCCATGTCGCGCACCAAACGGACGGTATTGACCCCCTCGGCCACCTGGCCCAGCGCCGCCACCGCCTCATCCAGGGTGCGGCCCTCGCCCAGGGCATAGCCGACCCGGTAGTTGCGCGAGAGGGCCGAGGAGCAGGTCACGATCAGGTCGCCCACCCCGGCTAGCCCCAGGAAGGTCATGGGATTGGCGCCCCGATAGACGGCGAAGCGGCTCATCTCGGCCAGCGCCCGGGTCATCAGCATGCTGCGGGTGTTCTCGCCCATCCCCAGCGCGGCGGCCATGCCGGCCGAGATGGCGTAGATGTTCTTCAGCGCCCCGCCCAGCTCGACGCCGTGCCGGTCGTTGCTGGCGTAGACCCGAAAGTAGTCGCAGCCAAGCGCCGTCTGCACCCGGGTACGGGTCTCGGGGTCGTCGCTGGCGATCACCGTGGCGGTGAGCTGCTTCTGGGCGACCTCCGAGGCCAGGTTGGGTCCGGAGATCACGCCGATATGGGGGAAGCCGGTCTCCTCCTCCAGGATCTGGCTCATCAGCTTGAAGCCCTCCTCCTGGATGCCCTTGGTGGTGCTGACCAGAATCTGGTCCGAGGTCAGCCAGGGGCGTGCCTGGCGAACCACCTCGCGAAAGGCCTTTGAGGGGATCGCCACCAGGACCAGGCCGGCACCGCTCAGCACCTCGGCCATGTCGGTGGAGGCGACCACCGCGGGATTGATCGCATAGTCGGGCAGGTAGCGGCCATTGCGATGCTCCCGATTGATCTGCTCAGCCAGCTCGGGGTCACGCAGCCACTGGCGCACCCGTGAGCCATTGTCGGCGGCGATGCTGGCCAGGGCAGTGCCGAAGCTGCCGCCCCCCAGCACCGCCACCTTCATCTGTTCCTCTGCCATGCTCGGCCCCCGCCTGTGTGGATGAAATCGGGATGGTGGATGGAATCGTGGACAATGGAGTCACGATTGTAGCGAAAAAGGGGCCCGAATCGTCAGCCGATTCGGGCCCCGCGAACCTCCCTGTCGACCGGCCGTCACGGCAGGCCGACACCCTCTGGCCTAGTCGATCAACGACAGCAGCGAATCGATGCTCTCGCGGGCGTCACCGTAGAACATCCGGGTGTTCTCCTTGTAGAACAGCGGGTTCTCGATACCCGAGTAGCCGGTGCCCTGGCCACGCTTGCAGACGAAGACCACCCGCGACTTCCACACCTCCAGCACCGGCATGCCGGCGATGGGGCTGTTGGGGTCCTCCTGGGCCGCCGGGTTAACGATATCGTTGGAGCCGATGACGATCGCCACGTCCGTCTTGGGAAAGTCATCGTTGATCTCGTCCATCTCCATGACGATATCGTAGGGCACCCGCGCCTCAGCCAGCAGCACGTTCATGTGCCCCGGCAGGCGCCCGGCCACCGGGTGTATGGCGAAGCGAACCTCCTTGCCGGCGGCGCGCAGCTTGCGCACCAGTTCGCTGACCGCGTTCTGGGCCTGGGCCACCGCCATGCCGTAGCCCGGCACGATGATCACGCTGTCGGCGTTGTTGAGCGTCGCCGCGACGCCACCGGCATCGATGGACACCTGCTCGCCCTCGATCTCCGCCGCGGGCCCCTGGGTGCCGCCGAAGCCCCCCAGGATCACGCTGACGAAGTTGCGGTTCATCGCCTTGCACATGATGTAGGAGAGGATCGCACCCGAGGAGCCCACCAGGGCGCCGGTCACAATCAAGAGGTCGTTGGAGAGGGTGAAGCCGATGGCCGCCGCCGCCCAGCCCGAATAGCTGTTGAGCATCGACACCACCACCGGCATGTCGGCCCCGCCAATACCCATGATCAGGTGGTAGCCGATGAAGAACGCCAGGGCGGCCAGCAGCAGCAGGGTCCAGAAGCCGGCACCATTGAGGTAGAAGATGGCCAGTAGCAGCGACAGCGCCGCGGCACCCGCGTTGAGCTTGTGGCCACCGGGCAGCTGCCTGGACTTGCCGTCGACCTTGCCGGCCAGCTTTCCGAAGGCGATCACCGAGCCGGTGAAGGTCACCGCACCGATGAAGATGGCGAATATCACTTCTACCTGAAGGAAGGTCAGCTCGTCCGGCGCCTTGGTGGCCACCATGGCAGCGAAGGCCGAGAACTGCTCGGTGGCGCCTCCCAGGGCCTGAACGGCCAGCACCCGGCGGCGCTCAAGGTCGGCGTTCCAGGCCACGAACACCGCAGCCAGACCCACGAAACTGTGCAGCGCCGCCACCAGCTGGGGCATCTCGGTCATGGCGACCCGCTTGGCCACGACCCAGCCGATCGCCGCGCCGATGATGATCAGGGGAATCATCAGCCACTGGGCGCCGATACCGGGGCCGAAGGCGGTGAACAGCACCGCCAACGCCATGCCGACGATGCCGTACCACACCGCCCGCTTGGCCTTCTCCTGATTGCTCAGCCCCCCCAGGGAGAGGATGAAGAGCACACTTGCCGCAATCGCTGCGGCTGATACAAATCCTTGACTCAGCATGTGTTCTCTCCGCCGCTCACGACTTCTGGAACATGGCCAGCATCCGGCGTGTCACCAGGAAGCCGCCCACGATATTGATGGTAGCGATCAGCACCGAGATACCCGCCAACAGCATGACGACCCAGTTCCCCGAACCGATCTGCAGCACGGCACCGAGAATGATGATCCCGGAGATGGCATTGGTCAGCGCCATCAGCGGCGTATGCAGCGAGTGGCTGACGTTCCAGATCACCTGGAAGCCCACGAAGCAGGCCAGGACGAAGACGATGAAGTGCTGCATGAAGGAGGCCGGGGCGATCTGCGCCAGCACCAGCATCAGGGCACCCCCCACGCCGAGCATGATGGCCTGGCGCTTGGTCTGGTCCTTGAAGACAACCCGTTCGGCGGCCTTCTTCTCCTCCGGCGTCGGCGCCTTCTCCTTGGGCTTGGGCTTGGCCGCGGCGATGGCCTTCACCTTGGGCGGTGGCGGCGGGAAGGTGATCTCGCCATGGTGAGTCACCGTGGCGCCACGAATCACATCGTCCTCCATGTCATGCACCACCACGCCATCCTTTTCCGGCGTCAGGTCCGTGAGCATATGGCGGATGTTGGTGGCGTAGAGCAGCGATGCCTGGGTCGCCATGCGTGAGGGGAAATCGGTATAGCCGACGACGACCACACCGTTGTCGCTGACCACTCGCTCGTCGGCGACGGTCAGGTCGCAGTTGCCGCCCTTCTCGGCGGCCAGGTCGATGATCACCGAGCCGGGCTTCATGGCCGCAACCATGTCCTCCAGCCACAGCTTGGGGGCCGGGCGGCCGGGTATCAGCGCCGTGGTGATGACGATATCGATCTCGGGCGCCTGGGCGCGGAAGCACTCGAGCTGCTTCTCGCGGAACTCGGGGCTGGAGGGGGCTGCATAGCCGCCGGTCTCGGCGCCGTCCTGGCTCTCCTCGAAGTCGAGGAACACGAACTCGGCACCCATGGACTCGATCTGCTCGGCCACCTCGGGCCTCACATCAAAGGCACGCACCATGGCGCCCAGGCTCACCGCCGTGCCGGTGGCGGCCAGACCCGCCACCCCGGCCCCGATCACCAGCACCTTGGCCGGGGGGACCTTGCCGGCGGCCGTCACCTGGCCGGTGAAGAAGCGCCCGAAGTTGTTGCCCGCCTCGATTACCGCCCGGTAGCCGGCGATGTTGGCCATGGAAGAGAGCGCGTCCATCTTCTGGGCCCGGGAGATGCGCGGCACCATGTCCATGGCAATCACGCTGGCCCCCTTCGCGCGGCAGCGTTCCAGCAGCGCCTCGCTCTGGGCCGGCCAGAAGAAGCTGATCAGCGTCTGTCCCTCGCCCAGGCGATCGGCCTCCTCCTCCGAGGGTTCGCGGACCTTGACCACCACCTCGGCGTCTCGCCACAGGGCCTCGGCCCCCTCGATGACGGTAACGCCCGCCTCGCGGTAAGCTTCGTCAGTGAAGCCCGCCGCCTCACCGGCTCCGCTCTCCACCAGACACTCGTGGCCCAGTTTCTGTATCTGCTGGGCGCTCTCGGGGGTCAGCGCGACACGCGCTTCCCCCCGGGCACTCTCCTTGGGTGCGCCAATCTTCACGTTTGTTCTCCTGAATGCAGGTTGCCGGACAAAGTTAAACGCCCAAGGCGTCGATCGTCTTCTATCAACCAGAGTCACATAGAGCAGCACACCGGAGCGAGCGGATCAAGTTCAACGTGACAGCCTGTCGCGGCTCGGCACTCGCCACAGCACCCCAAAAAACGACGCCCCCCGCTGACCTGGGTGGCCAACGGGGGGCATTGGGAGCATAGCGGCGCGGCACGGCCTGGGGCCGCCGCAGTTCAGGCCGTCAACAGGGCGTTGAGACGCTTGACGTAGGCGGCCGGGTCATCCAGGTGGCCGCCCTCGGCGATGATCGCCTGGTCCAGCAGCACGTGGGCCAGATCACCGAAGGCCTCGCCCTCGACACCCTCGAGCTTGGCCACCAGGGCGTGGACGGGGTTGAGCTCGAGGATCGGCTTGACCTCCGGCATCGGCTGGCCGGCGGCCTCCATGATGCGGCGCATCTGGAAGCCCATCTCGTGCTCGGGTAGCACCACGCAGGCCGGCGAATCGGTCAGGCGGTGGGTCACCTTGACCTCCTGAACTTGGTCGCCCAGCGCCTCCTTGACCCGCTTGACCAGGTCCTCCTTGGCCTTGGCAGTCTCCTCCTGAGCCTGCTTCTCCTCCTCGCCCTCGATGTCGCCGAGGTCGAGTTCGCCCTTGGCCACGTCGACGAAGGCCTTGCCGTCGTAGTCATTGAGATGGCTCATCAACCATTCGTCGACGCGGTCAGTCAGCAGCAGCACCTCGATGCCCTTCTTGCGGAAGATCTCAAGATGGGGGCTCGACTTGGCCGCGTTGAAGCCGTCGGCGACGATGTAATAGATCTTCTGCTGACCCTCCTGCATGCGTTCCACGTAGTCGGCCAGGGACTGATCCTGGGTGGTGCTGTCGGTGTGGGTGGTGGAGAAGCGCAGCAGGCCGGCGATCTTCTCGCGGTTGGCGAAGTCCTCCGCCGGCCCCTCCTTGAGCACGCTGCCGAAAGTGGTCCAGAAGGTCTGGTAGGCCGCCTTGTCCTTGGCCAGTTTCTTGAGCATGTCCAGCGCCCGCTTGGTCAGCGCGGAGCGGATCTTCTCGACCTTGGGATCCTGCTGCAGCAGCTCGCGGGAGACGTTGAGCGACAGCTCGCGAGTGTCCAGCACCCCCTTGATGAAGCGCAGGTAGAGCGGCAGGAACTGCTCGGCGTCGTCCATGATGAAGACGCGCTGCACATAGAGCTTCACGCCGCGGGCGCCGTCACGCTCATAGAGATCGAAGGGCGCGCGGCCTGGCACGTAGAGCAGGCTCGTGTACTCGAGCTTGCCCTCGACCTTGTTGTGGCTCCAGGTCAGCGGGTCGCTGAAGTCGTGGGCCACATGCTTGTAGAAGGCTTGGTACTCCTCTTCTGAGATCTCGCCCTTGGGGCGTGACCAGAGCGCGGTGGCCTCGTTGACGGTCTCCCAGGAGACGGTCTCGCTACCCTCGATCTCCTTGCCCTCCTCGTCGCGGGCCTTCTCGACCTTCGGCATGCACACCGGCACCTCGATGTGGTCGGAGTACTTGCGCACCAGGCTCTGCAGGCGGAAGTCGTCGGCAAACTCCCTGGCGTCTTCCTTCAGGTGCAGCACGATCTCCGTGCCATGAGGCTCGCGCTCGATGTCGCCCACGCTGAACTCACCCTCGCCCCTGGAGCGCCACTCCACACCCTCGGCCTTTTCGCTTCCCGCCTTGCGGGTGCGCACGCTGATCTCGTCGGCGACGATGAAGCCGGAATAGAAGCCGACGCCGAACTGGCCGATCAGCCGGGCGTCCTTCTGCTGCTCGCCGGAGAGTTGCTTGAGGAAATCGGCGGTGCCGGAACGGGCGATGGTGCCGAGGTTCGAGATCACCTCGTCGCGGGTCATGCCGATGCCGTTGTCGCGCACGGTGACGGTGCCTGCCTCGGCGTCGTGTTCGATCTCTATGCGCAGCTCGCTGTCGCCCTCATAGAGCGCATCGTTGTCCAGCGCCGCGTAGCGCAGCTTGTCGCAGGCATCGGCGGCGTTGGAGATCAACTCGCGCAGAAAGATCTCCCGGTTGGAGTAGAGGGAGTGGATCATCAGGTGCAGCAGCTGCTTGACCTCGGTCTGGAAGCCAAGGGTTTCTTCGTGCGTGGCGGTGGTCATGTGTCCTGAACCTCGTCGACATGTTCTGCGGCGAGCGGTGCCGCGGTGTGAATCACTGTCGCCGATATGGGGCCCCGCGGACGCTTTTCAAGCCTTGGCGCCAGTCAGGCCTCATCTCATCCGGACTCGCCCAGCACGAAGTGCAGCCGCGCCGTGGCTACCGGAACCGATTCGCTCTCCTGCCACGCCGTCACCTGAACATTGGCCAGGCGTCGTCCCTCACGCAGCAGCGAGCAGCGGGCGAAGGTGGGCACCGCCCGTGCGGTGCGCAGGTAGTCGATGGAGAGGTCGACGATCCGCGGCAGCCTCGCTTCCCGGGCGGCCAGCATCAGGTCCAGGGTGGCGGCGGTCTCCATGAAGGCGGCGACCACACCGCCGTGCAACGCCGGCAGCAGCACGTTGCCGATGTTGCCGGCATGGGGCTCGAGCCGGAAGAGCAGTCCCTCGCCGACGGGGTCCGCCTCAGCCGAAACACCGAGGCGCTGGGCATAGGGCACCAGCGACAACCAGGCCGCCACATCCCCTTCCCCACGGGTGCGCTCGAGCCATGCCACATCATCGAAGCCGTCAGGCATCTCGTACCTCCTCGTCACTCTGGTCCGCAAACAGCGCCTCGGCGAAGCCGGGTGGGGTGTTGCGCGGCCCCAGCCGCACGAAATTTCCGATGCACCGGGCCACCGGCTTCCCCTCCTCCTGCCACAGGGTACCCTCGGTAAAGACCACCGAGGCGGTGACCCTGACCACCCGGGCCTCGGCGTAGAGCGCCAGGCCCGCCAACGCCGGACGGAAGTGGTCGACGCGCAGGTCCAGGGTTGGACACACCTCCGGCTCAGGCAGCCCACGCAGCACGGCACTGCCGCATACGGTGTCCAGCAGCATGGTCAGCACGCCACCGTGGACCAGGCCCCGGGCACTGTCACCCAGTAGTTCGTCACACCACGGCAGGCGCATCAGGGTACGTTCGGCGATCACCTCGAGCACCTCGAGGCCCAGCTCGCGGGTATGTGGGATCACGCGCACGAAGCGGGTCAGGGCTCGTCGCCAGGCGTCGGGGGATCGATCGGAACTCGGCGTCACACCTGGGCACCTCCATAACTCGTCAACGTGTATCATCACATGCTTTCCAACAAGCGTTTGAAAGACTCCCAAGGCTAGTCCTGCGCCTGCCGCGGCACAAGGCGTCGCCCGTCAACGCAGTGCCACCTCCCGTTCCCTTCCCCCCTACCCTTGACGCCGGGAATGCGCCACGATGGATGCCATAAAGAGAAGCCATCGAACATCAACACCCGGAGATCCTTGCCATGCGCCAACGCCACCCCGCCCCGAAGCGCGGCGCCCGGCGCCTCAGCACCCTGCTGGCCGCCCTGACGCTGTCGCTGCCCTTCTCGCTGCCGCTGGCCCAGGCCGACGACCGTGCCCTGCGCAATGCTCTGGAGGCCGCCCGCAGTCAGCAGTGGGAGCGCATCGACCAGCGGGCCATAGCCGGCCATCCGCTGGCCGGCTACGTGGAGTACCACCGCCTGCGCGGACGCCTGCCCCAGGCCGAGCCGGGCCAGATCCTCGACTTCATCGAACGTCACAAGGACTCGCCGCTGGGCGAGTGGCTGCGCGGGCAGGCCATCGCCCAGTATGGCCACGCCGGCCGCTATGGCAGCCTGCTTGCCGTGGCCGACGGCGAACCCGCCGGCACCGCCCGTCAGTGCTACTACTACTCCGCCCTGCTGGGCAGCGATCCTCAGGCCGCCGCCGAGGGCGGAGTGGCCCTGTGGAGGGTGGGTCGTTCCCAGCCGGATGCCTGCGACAACCTGTTCGGCGCCCTGCGCAGCCGCGGCGTGATCGGCGAGCAGCAAGTCTGGGAGCGCAAGATGCTGGCCTGGCAGGCCGGTGAGTCGGGGCTTGCCGGCTACCTGGGCCGCCAGCTCGGCAGCCGCTGGGACGAGGCGCGTCGGGTCATGGAGCGCCTCTCGGGCGACTTCGCCGCCGTGACCCGGGTGCCGACCTGCCTGGGGCCTGAGTGCCGTGGCTCCGGACCGCTGTTCGCCGCCGCCATGCACGGCTTCACCCGCGCCAACACCGAGGCGGCCCTGGAGGCGTGGCGCAAGATCGCTCTCCATCTGCCCATCGAACGCGAGCACCATGACGCCATCGAACGCGACCTGATCTTCTACTCCCTGGTCCGCGATATCCGTCAGCATCGCGCCTGGGTCGACCAGGCCCTGGCCGGGCGCAGCGACGCCGACCTGCTTGAGCTGCGCGTGCGCGCCGCCCTCGGCGAGCGCGATTGGCGCGGGGTATTGAGCTGGCTGGATCGCATGACGCCAGAAACCCGCGACGACAGCCGCTGGCACTACTGGGCGGGGCGCGCCCATGAGCAGCTGGGCGACAATGCCCGCGCCCGGGAGGCCTACGCCCTGGCCGCCCAGGGGCGCAGCTTCTTCGGCTTCGCCGCGGCCGACCGTATCAACCAGCCCTACGCCCTCAACCTGGAGCGCAACGGCTTCGACGACAGCTACCGCAAGCAGGTGGCCCGCTGGCCCACCGTGCAGCGCACCGAAGCGCTGCTGCGCATCAATGAGCCGGGCCTGGCCGCCAGCGAATGGTATGCGGCCGTGGAGCGCGTCGGCGAGCATGAGGCACGGGCGCTGGCCGACTACGCCCAGCGCCGCGGCTGGCACGCCAAGCTGGTGCAGACCACCATCACCGGGCGCATGTGGGACGCTCTGGACTGGCGCTTCCCCGAGGCCTACCGCGAGCACTTCCTGCATTGGGGCCGCATGACGGGGGTCGACCCCTACCTGCTGATGGGCATCGCCCGCCGCGAGAGCGCCTACAACCCCACGGCAGTCTCCCCCGCCGGCGCCCGCGGCCTGATGCAGGTGATGCCCGGCACCGCCACCCAGCTGGCGCGCCAACTGGGCATCAGTGACCCCGGGGCCTACGGGGTGCTCGACCCGGCGCTCAATATCCGCCTGGGCAGCACCTACATCCGCGACATGCTCGACCGCTACAGCGGCAATCGCCTGGCCGCGGCGGCGGCCTACAACGCCGGCCCCGGCCGGGTCGACCGTTGGCTGGCCGACGCCCCGGAGGAGTTCGACCTCTTCGTGGAGAGCATCCCCTTCCGCGAGACCCGCCTCTACGTGCAGGCGGTGCTCTCCTATCGGGCGATCTTCGAGAGCCTGGCCAACGGCGGCGACAGCCGCGGCGTCTCCATGCTGAGCCCGACGGAAAAGACGGTGCGATACGACCGTTCGCTGCTGGCCAGAAATTGAAATTTCGGGCCGGTACTAGGCCGGGGCCCGCTCCAGCGCCAGCTTGATGCCAAAGGCGATCAGCACCGCCCCGGTGGCGCCGTTGAGCCCCCGGGCGAAGGCGCGGCTGGCCAGCAGGCGCCCGGCGCCGCCCACCATCACCGCCACGCTGATCTGCCACAGGTTGGCGATCACGAAGTGCACCCCGGCCAGGAACAGCGACTTGGCCAGCGCCGGGTCGCCGGGAGCGATGAACTGGGGCAGGAAGGCCATGTAGAAGACCACGGTCTTGGGGTTGAGCACGTTGGAGAGAAGCCCCTCGCGCAGCGGCCGCCACACCGGCACCAAGCGTCGCTCGTCGGTCACCCCCGCCACCGGCAGTCCCTGGCCGCGCCGCGCCGCCAAGAGGCCCTGCACGCCCAGCCACACCAGGTAGGCGGCCCCGGCCAGCTTGAGCAGCCCGAAGGCCCAGGCCGACTGCAGCAGGATCAGCGAGATCCCCAGTGCCGAGACCGCGGCGTGGATGAAGAGCCCGCAGCAGATCGCCAGGCTGGTCAGCACGCCGTCGCGCACCCCGCCCCGGGCGGTGTTGCGGATCACCAGCAGGGTATCGACTCCGGGGCTGAGGGAGAGCAGGGTGATGGCCACCAGAAAGGGCCAGAACTGGGCATCGATGAACATGGACGAGCGGATTCCTTGCGTCGAGAAGCGGGCTTGCTGCCCGACGGGATTCGATCTACAGTAATTTTGCGGCTGACGGCCGGGCTGATGACACCTCGCCCGTCAGGGTGCCTCGGCACCGTATCGCAGCGCTGGTCAGCAGGAAACAAGTCGTCGGTTGTCGTTCGATTCCTTCGACACGCACGGTGTGCACTGCTTTCCCTGTCCTGCCCACGCACTTCGGGCCTCCGCACCGGCGGACCCGGCACGATCATTAAAGTATGTTAAGGAAATCGACAATGGCAACTGGCACTGTCAAGTGGTTCAACGACACCAAGGGTTACGGCTTCATCTCTCCGGACGACGGCGGTGATGACCTGTTCGCTCACTTCTCCGAGATTCAGGCTGACGGCTTCAAGACCCTGCAGGACGGCCAGAAGGTTACCTTCGAGGTCACCCAGGGCAAGAAGGGCCTTCAGGCTTCCAACATCCGCCCTGCCGACTGATCAGGCGCGCGAAAGGCGGCCCACGGCGTCGCCACTGAAACGAGAAGGCCCACCGTTCGGTGGGCCTTTTTCTCTGGTGGACCGCTCGGCCGCCTCGGGGACTAGTCGCTCTCCATGGGCTCGAACTCGAAATCGTCAGCCTCCATGGGCTCGAACTCGGGGAGCTCCTGCTCCACCGCATCGAACTGCTCCTCCAGGCGTCGCTGGGCTTCCTCGAAGCGGCGCTCCTGCTCCGCGATGATGGCATCGACGTCGGAGCTGGTCGGCCCGCCGGTATCGAGCTGGTCCTCATCCAGGCCAGAGTCAAGGTCCATACCGGTATCGAAGGCGTCGTCACCCTCCATGGGCTCAGGTACGACGGCCTCTTCCTCGGCCGCCTCGAACTGTTCCTCGATGCGCTGCTGCGCCTCCTCGAAGCGTCGCTCGGTCTCCTCGAGCATGGCGTCGATCTCGTCGCGGGTGGTCTCACCAGGCAGTGCCGCACCCTCGTCCAGGGTGCTGGCCGGGGACTCGCCCAGGGTCTCGGCCTCGGGGATCTCCTCCGGGACCTCGTCAAGCACCTCGGCCGCAGGCTCCGTCACCTCGGCCGCGGGCGCTTCCTCCTCGACCAGCCCCGCCTGCTCCTCGGGAGACAGTTCATCCTCTAGAGCGTCCGGTTCGGCGCTTTCATCCTGCGCTGCCTCTTCCTGTGCAGAGGGCTCGGCCGGTGCCGGCTCGTCACCGTTGCCGCAGCCGGCCAGGCCCAGGGCCATCAGGGCCGCCAGCAGTGCGGGCTTCCAGGGTGTCTTTTGCATGTTCCTGCTCCTGCACGTCTGAATTCCGGGGGGTGACACATTGCAACAGAGCCGCCGGCCTCCCGCAAGGCGGAACCCGGTTCACTCCTCTCCCAGGGCACCACGCAGCGGCAGAGGGCAGCCCAGGGTCCAGGCCACCGCCCGCAGCAGCTCGGCCTCCTCCGGGACGATCCGGCCATCCTGCTCCACGCAGCACACCATGGCGGTCAGCAACACTGCCCGTTCGGCCTGCACCAGCCTCGCCAGACGTTCCATGGCCCAGTCCAGCTCAGCCGCCGTGGAGGGCTCGCGCACCAGATCCAGTTCGACGCCGAGCGCCCTCCCCGCCTGATCGAGGGACTCACGCTGTTCATCCATCGAGGCCAGACCGCTGCGCGCCAGGGTGGACAGCAGCAATGAAAGTGGCCCCGTCAGGTCGCGCAGGCGCCGGTCTCGCCGTGCCCGGCGTTCGCCCTCGATGCCCACCAGCACCAGCCGATGCAGCGCCCACTGCAGGGCACCCGGCACGGTCTCGGCGGCCATCAGCCCCGTGAGACAGTGGCGGAAGCGGGCAAACTGGGCCGCCGAAAGCTGGCGCAACTGCGGCAGGGCCAGTTCGATCAGCGGCAGGCGATCCCCCGGCGTCAGGCTCGGCAGGAGCTCGGCCAGGGCATCGAGTTCACGGAGCACCTCGGGTAGCGCCTGGTTGGCCAGCACACGACGCTGGGCATCACGGCTAGCCGGATCCACCCCCATCAGGATGCCGTAGACCACCGCCCGGGCGGCGAAGGGCTCATGGGCGGCGTCGATCAGTCGCGCGTCGATGCTGGCCAGCCGGCGACGAGCCGCGGCCAGGGCCGCGGGGTCGGGTTGACCGACGCTGGCCACCACCGCCCCGGCCAGGGCGGCTCCGGTCAGGGCACCCCCGATGCCCTCTCTCGAACCGCCACTCATCCCTCCGCTCACTCCTCCTGCGAGAATCGAACCTTGCCGGGAGGGAGTCGCCGAGTCCTGTGACGATGCCGCCTTCGGGGTCGGGGCGAAGGGCTCGGGCAGGCTCCCGTCCCAGCGCGGCAGCACGCGGCGGATCCGCGCCTCAAGGGGCGGGTGTGTGGCGGTGAACCGACTCATATGGCGAACGCCGCTGCCGAAATAGAGGTGGCTAAACTCCGCGGCCTGGGATGCCATCAGCCGCGAGCCCAAGCGATAGGCGGCCAGGGTCTGCAGGGCCCCGCCGATGCCCTCGGGGTTGCGGGTGTACTGGACGGCGCTGGCGTCGGCCAGGAACTCCCGCTGGCGGCTCACCGCCGCCTTGATCAGGTTGCCGCACAGGGTGCCGGCATAGCCCACCAGCATCAGCGCCGCCCCCCCGGCCATCACCGCCATATGGCCCCCGCCGCCGCGACGCGAGGAGCGTCCGCGTCCCGTCATCGCAGCGCCGCGCAGCAGAAGCTGGCCGATCAGGCCGATCACCAGGATGCCGTGGAGCAACGCCACCAGGCGCAGGTTGAGGCGCATGTCGCCGTGGAGGATATGGCTGAATTCGTGGGCGATGACACCCTGCAACTGGTCGCGATCGAGGTGCTCGATGGCCCCCCGGGTCACGCCGATGGCGGCGTCGTGGGACTCGTGACCGGCGGCGAAGGCGTTGATGGCGGCATCCTCGAGCAGGTAGACCGACGGCACCGGCATGCCCGAAGCGA
Source organism: Halomonas salsilacus (assembly GCF_051216275.1). Lineage (NCBI taxonomy): Bacteria > Pseudomonadati > Pseudomonadota > Gammaproteobacteria > Oceanospirillales > Halomonadaceae > Halomonas > Halomonas salsilacus. The sequence goes on along the minus strand of NZ_JBPKAQ010000001.1, from coordinate 670,795 downwards.
TGGCCATCTCCTCCACCAGGTTGAGCAGCTTGCGCTCGTCGGCGTCGCGGGTCTCGGGGTTGAGCGGACGGCCACCCAGCGCCTCCGCCACCGCCGAGCCGCCGGCGCGCAGCTGCAGGTGGCGCATCACCGCACCGCCCACCACCACGGCCACCACCGCAAGCGTCACCCAGGCGAACAGCTCGGGCGCCAGCGCTCGCGCCAGCGGATCCGGACCACCCAGTTGACCGTCCATCAGCACCACGGCCAGCGCCACCAGCACGCTGGCCGCCACGACCAGGCCGACCACGGCGAGCAGCAGCAGCACGACGAGGCGCCCAGTCTGACGCCGAGCGCGATCCTGGGCGGTGAAGAAATCCATAGGCGGACTCCGCTCAGAAGCTGACGCGTGGCGCAGCCTGGATCTCGGCACTGTCCTCGAACTCCAGCAGCGCGGCGTCCTGCTTGTGGCCGAACGAGGGGGCCAGGACTACCGGAGGGAAACTCTGCTTGTAGGTGTTGTATTGCATCACCGCGTCGTTGAAGGCCTGCCGGGCGAAGGCGACGCGGCTCTCGGTGCTGGTCAGGGTCTCTGAGAGCTGCTGCATGTTTTCCGAGGCCTTGAGATCCGGATAGGCCTCCATTACCACGTTGAGCCTGCCCAAAGCCGACCCCAGCGCGCCCTCGGCGCCGGCCAACTGGGCCATGGCGCCCGGCTCGCCGGGATGGGCCGCCGCATTCTGCAGCCCGGCCAGGGCGCCGTTGCGCGCTTCGGTCACCGCCTGCAGGGTCTCACGCTCGTGGCTCATGTAGGCGCGGGCGGTCTCCACCAGGTTGGGAATCAGGTCGTAGCGGCGCTTAAGCTGCACCTCGATCTGGGCGAAGGCATTCTGGTAGCGATTCTTCAGCGCCACCAGGCGGTTGAAGATGGAGACCGCGTAGACCACCAGCAGGCCGAGCACCACCAGCGGCAGGATTATCGAGAGTGACATGGTCGACTCCTTGTCGAGATTGGAGGGCAAGTCCCGGCGACTTGACCCGTATCAAGGCCTGGTTACCAGGCAGGCCATGCCGCGGCGGGGGCTTGATGCTATCATCGCAAATCGCCGGCCCGGCAGGGACAGCTTCAAGGCTAGCAGGCCGGCGCCCCGGGGTCGCCACCGGGATGTTCGAAGAGACGATTCAGGGAGCCGAACTTGGTCGAGCAACTCAGGGACTTCGCCCACGCCTTTCTCCACGCCCTGCGCAACCTGCTGCCGATCATCGTGGTGGTGGTGGCCTTCCAGGCCTTGCTGCTGCGCGAGTGGCCCGAGGGCGGCATGAGCATTGCCGCCGGCCTGCTGATCGTGGCCGTCGGGGTCGCGCTCTTCCTGCAGGGGCTCGAGCTGAGCATCTTCCCGGTGGGCAAGCGGCTCGCCAACCAGTTTGCCCGCCGCGGCTCCATGCCGTTGCTCATGGCATTCGGCTTCGCCATCGGCTTCTCGGCGGTGGTGGCAGAACCGGCGCTGATCGCCGTGGCCGAACAGGCCTACGAGATCAGCGAGGGACGCATCGACGCCCTCACCCTGCGCCTGACCGTGGCCACCTCGGTGGGCCTGGTGATGGCCCTGGGCGTGCTGCGGGTCATCCTCGGCCACCCCCTCCACTGGTACATGATCGTCGGCTACATCACCGTGGTGACGGTGACCTTCTTCGCACCGGAGGAGATCGTCGGGCTCGCCTACGACTCCGGCGGGGTGACCACCAATATCGTCACCGTACCGCTGATCGCCGCCCTGGGGATCGGCCTGGCCTCGTCCATCCGCGGGCGCAATCCACTGATCGACGGCTTCGGCCTGGTGGCGCTGGCTGTTATGGTGCCGATGATCAGCGTGCAGCTCTACGGCATCCTGGTCTATGCCGATCCGGGCGAGGTGGCCAACGGCGCCGCTCTGGTCGGTCTTGAAGGCGATACCGAGGCGCCCTCCGGCCTGGTCACCATGATTCTCGACCTGTTCAGCATGCTGCGCGATGTGCTGCCGATCATCCTGGTGATCCTGTTTTTCCAATACGCCGTGCTGCGCCGCCCCCTGGCCAGCCCCGTCAAGGTGGGTGTCGGCTTCGCCCTGGTCATCATCGGGCTCTATGCCTTCGTGGTGGGGCTCAAGCTGGGGCTCTTCCCCATCGGCCAGCGCATGGCCGAGCAGCTGATCACCTTCGACACCTGGCTGTGGGTCTACCTGTTCGCCTTTGCCATCGGCTTCGCCACCACCATGGCCGAGCCGGCACTGATCGCCGTGGGGCAACAGGCCGAAGAGGCCGCCGCCGGCAAGATTCACGGCAACGCGATCCGCCTGCTGGTCGCGGTGGGCGTGGCCATCGGCATCACCATCGGCGTCCACCGCATCATCAGCGGCGATTCCATTCACTACTACATCATTGGCGGCTACCTGCTGGTGATCGCCCTGACCGCCCTGGCGCCCCGCTACATCGTGGCGCTGGCCTTCGACCTGGGGGGGGTGACCACCTCGGAGGTGACGGTGCCGCTGGTGACCGCGCTGGGCATCGGCCTGGCCACCCAGATCGAGGGGCGCAACGTGCTGATCGACGGTTTCGGCCTGATCGCCTTCGCCTCGATCTTCCCTATCGTGACCGTGATGAGCTATGCCATCCTGATGGAACGAGTGGCTCACTGGAGAGAGAGGCAACCATGAAGTTTTCCCTGCTGGTGGCCATCGTGCCCGAGGAACTGGAGCAGAAGTGCATCGATGCCGCCACCGATTCCGGCGCCGTGGGCATGACCCTGATGTCTGGGCGCGGCATCGGTGGCGAACGCAAGAAGACCTTCTTCGGCCTGACCTTCGAGGGCAGCCAGAGCATCATGCTGATGACCCTGGAGAAGGGGCTGTCGCTCAAGGTGCTCAAGTCGGTTCGCCAGATTCTCAACCCCTCCGGCGATGACTCCAAGGGGCTGGTGATGACCCTGCCCGTGGAGCACTTGGGCGGCATCGACATGGCGCAGGTCAAGCGCTTTGAGGAACGGCTCAGGCACGATATCTGAGCCATCACCACTGACGGAGAGAGTAGAAGATGCTGGTCAAGGACATCATGATGCGCGACGTGGTGACGGTCTCGCCCTTCGCCACACTGCGCGACGCCCTCGGACTGATGAAGAAGCACGGCCTCAAGTGCCTGGTGGTGGAGCAGCAGGACCCCCACGACGCCTGGGGGTTGATCACCTACACCAATATCGTCAAGACCATCGTGGCCGAGAACGGCGATATCGACCTGATCAACGTCTATGACGTCTGCGCCAAGCCCGCCATCGGCGTCGGAGAATCGCTGGATGTCCGCCACGTGGCCAAGCTGATGACCGACAGCATCGTCAAGCGCGTGCTGGTGCTGGAGGACAACCGCCTGGTTGGCCTGGTAACCATGGACGATATCGTGGGCACTGTCCTCGACCTGATCGAGTGACATACGGGACCCGCTGACATGGAAGAGTTCTTTACCTGGATCGGCAGCACCCTGGGCGAGGTCATCCGCTTCATCGTTGACCTGCTGACCGGCTTTTTCGCCAATATCGGCAATGCCGGCCGAGGCTTCCTGGACGGCCTCTCGGGGGCGCTGGGCATCTCGCCGTCGCTGATCAGCCTGGTGGTGCTGGTGATCGGGCTTTGGCTGGTGTGGAAGGGCTTCCGCGCGCTGATGCGCCGTGCCATCCTGGCCACCCTGATTTGGCTGCTGTTGGGCGTCATGGTGCTAAGCTGGCTCATCTACTGATCGCCACTTCCATCACGAGAGCCCATCAGACAAGCCCATCAGAAAAGCCCACCAGAAAAGCCCACCAGAAAAGTGCCGCCCTTGAGGCGGCACTTGTCGTTCTCCCTTCGGTTGATCAAGCCAACGCCTTTTCCACGACCTCATACACATTGGGCGAGAGCTTCTCGGCACGGATGCGCTCGAGTTCTGCCTTCATCAGGTCCTGGCGGGTCTCATCGAAGCGCGCCCAGCGGGTCAGCGGCGTGATCAGCCGCGCGGCGATCTCCGGGTTGAGGCGGTTTAGCTCGATCACCACGTCGGCCAGCAGGCAGTAGCCCGCGCCGTCGATGCGGTGGAAATTGACTCGGTTCTGGGCGGCGAAGGTCCCGATCAGCGCGCGCACCTTGTTGGGGTTCTTCAGCGAGAAGGCCGGGTGCGCCATCAGAAACCTGACGCGGTCGAGCACATCGGGCTGCGGGCGGGTGACCTGGATGCTGAACCACTGGTCCATCACCAGCGGGTCGTGGGCCCACTTCTCGCCGAAGGCCTTGAGCGCTGGCTCGCTGAGGTCGTCGCGGCGGCTGTGGCTAAGCAGGGTCAGGGCGTGGCGCACGTCGGTCATGTTGTGGTTGGCCGCGAACTGCTCGCGGGCCAGCGCGATCCCCTCCTCGTCCTCGATGGCCATCAGGTACGACAGCGCCACGTTCTTCAGGCTACGCCCGGCGATCTGTTCCGGGGTCGGGGCATAGGGCTCGCCACCCTGGGTCTCGCGATGATTGTCACGATAGACCCGCAGGAAGTCGTCACGCAGCACCGTGGCCAGGCCCTGCTTGACGAAGGTGCGTGCCGCATGGATGGCGTCGACATCCACCAGCGGCTGCTGCTCTGCGATATAGGCTTCGCTTGGCAGCGTCAGCATCTCGGCCAGCACGGCCCTGTCGTCGGCCTCACTGTTGAGCAGGCCGCGGAAGGCCTCCACCACCCGAGTATCCATGACCTTCTCGACGCCGTTGCGGTGGGCGGCGATCAGGTCGTCCAGGGCCAGCATGGCCAGGCGCTGGCCGGCGTCCCAGCGGTTGAAGCCGTCGGAATCGTTGGCCAGCAGGAAGGCCAGGTCCTCGCGGCCGTAGGGGAAGCGCAGCTTGACCGGCGCCGAGAAGCCGCGCAGCAGCGAGGGCACCGGGGCCTCGGAGACGTCGGTGAACAGGAACTCCTGCTCGGCGTCGCCCAGGTCGAGCACCGTATCGGTGCCGAGGGTTTCGCCCTCCAGGGTCAGCGGCAGGTCGCGCCCGCTCTTGGTGCCCACCAGGCCCAGGCGGACCGGGATGTGCAGCGGCAGCTTGTCCGGCTGTCCCGGAGTGGCCGGGGTGCGCTGGCGCAGCATCAGGCGGTACTCGCCGCGAGCGTAGTCATATTCGCCGAAGGCATCGATCTCCGGGGTGCCAGCCTGGGAATACCAGCGCATGAACTGGGTCAGGTCGAGGCCGGAGGCCTCGGCCATGCAGCCCACGAAGTCCTCGATGGTCACCGCCTGGCCGTCGAAGCGCTCGAAGTAGAGATCGCTGCCTCGGCGGAAGGCCGCCTCCCCCACCAGGTTGGCCAGCATGCGCACCACCTCGGCGCCCTTCTCGTAGATGGTCAGGGTGTAGAAGTTGCCGATCTCGATGTAGTGATCGGGACGCACCGGGTGGGCCGTGGGGCCGGCGTCCTCGGCGAACTGGGCGGTGCGGAAGACGGAGACGTCCTCGATGCGCTTGACCGCCGGGGAGTTGGCGTCGGCGGAGAAGCACTGGTCGCGGAAGACGGTGAAGCCTTCCTTGAGGGAGAGCTGGAACCAGTCGCGGCAGGTCACCCGGTTGCCGGACCAGTTGTGGAAGTACTCGTGGGCGACGATGCTCTCGACCCGCTGGAAGGCCGCATCGGTGGCGGTGTGGGGGTGGGTCAACACCGCCGCCGAGTTGAAGATGTTGAGCCCCTTGTTCTCCATGGCGCCCATGTTGAAGTCGTTGACCGCCACGATCATGAACAGGTCCAGGTCATACTCGCGCCCGTAGGCCTGTTCGTCCCAGCGCATGGCGCGCTTCAGCGAGGCCATGGCGTGGTCGGTCTTGCCGAGGTTCTCCTCCTCCACCCAGATCTGCAGGGTCACCTCGCGACCGCTGGCAGTGGTAAAGGCATCCTCGACCTTCTCGAGGTTGCCGGCCACCAGGGCGAACAGGTAGCTGGGCTTGGGGTGCGGGTCTTCCCAGGTGACGAAGTGGCGGCCACCCGGCAGCGTGCCGCGCTCCACCGGGTTGCCGTTGGAGAGCAATACCGGCTCCCGCTCGGCGTCACCGATCACCGTGGTGGTGAAGGTGGCCATGACGTCGGGGCGGTCCAGGTAGAAGGTGATGCGACGGAAGCCCTCGGCCTCGCACTGGGTGCAGTACATGCTGCCCGAACGGTAGAGGCCCTCCAGAGCGGTATTCGCCTCGGGATCGATCTCTACCTCGGTGTCGAGCCGGAAGTGCTCTGGCACCCGGTGGACGATCAGCCCGGCATTGCCCACCGCATATTCGTCTGCCTCAAGCGGCTGGCCATCCACGGCAATGGTCTTGAGGGCCAGCCCCTCGCCGTGGAGTTCCAACGGCTCGCCGTCCGCGCGCTCGGAGTGGCGTTCCAAGTGCAGGCAGGCCTTCACGCGGGTGGCGGCCGGGTCCAGGTCGAAGGTCAACTCGGTGCGGGTCACACGGTAGGCGGGAGAGCGGTAGTCGCTGAGATGGGTCGCCTGGGGATCGGACATTCGGGATGCTCCTGTCGGAAATGGCCACCATTGTACGGCGCCCGCCCTCCCAACCTCAAAGCGGGCTCACTGATTGACCAAAATCGGGGCGACAAGGGCCTCGGGGCCGCTCAGTCGCGGAAGTTGTCGAACTGCAGGGGCAGGTCGGGGCCGCCCTCGCCGCGCAGCATCGCCATCACCGCCTGCAGGTCGTCGCGCTTCTTGCCGGTGACGCGCACCTTGTCGCCCTGAATCTGTGCCTGGACCTTGAGCTTGGCGTCCTTGATGCGCTTGGTGATCTCCTTGGCCTCCTTCTGGTCGAGGCCCTGCTTGAGGGTCACCTCCTGGCGGGCGCGCACGCCGGAGAGCACCGGGTCCTGGACATCCATGCAGCGGGCGTCGATGCCGCGTGCGATCAATTTTCCGCGCAGCACGTCGAGCATCTGCTTGAGCTGGAAGTCCACCTCGGCCTCAAGCGAGACCGTCTCGCCGCTGAGCTCGAAGCTGGCGGTGACGCCCTTGAAGTCGAAGCGGGACTGGACTTCGCGGTTGGCCTGATCGACGGCGTTGCTGGCCTCGTGGCCGTCGAATTCGGAAACGATATCGAAGGAGGGCATGGCGGCTCCTGAAGGACGTGAAAAAGAAGGTGCTGTGAAGCTTCCGAATTCTATCAGTCCGCGACGCTCGCTGCGCCTGCCGCCAGCGTCTCGAGCGCCTTGACCATCTGCCAGCCGGCGCAGCCATCCTCGTAATACTCCGGCAGCCAGCGCTCCAGGCGAAAGCCCATGCGTCGGTAGAGCTTCAGGGCGACCCGGTTGTCGGCGCGCACCTCGAGGCCCAGCCGAGCGCTGCCCCGGGCCCGCGCCTCTCCCTCCAGGCACTCGAGCAGCTGACGCCCCAGGCCGCCGCCGCGGGCGTCGGGATGCACGCAGAAGGAGTAGAGCCGCGCCCGGCGGCTACCCTGGCGAAACAGCAGGGTGCCGTAGCCCAGCAGGCGGGCCGACGAAAGGCCGTCGGCCTCCCGCTCGACCACACAGGTCACGGCGTGGGCGCGATTAAGCAGGTGCCATAGCTGGCGGCGGCTGAAGCGGTCGCCGGCAAAGGCACTCTGCTCCAAGCGGTAGAGGGCATCCAGATCATGGGAGGTAGCCGGACGCAGTCGGGTGGTCATGGGGGGCTCCTGGGTCGAAGCGATGATTTTGCGCAGCGCGGTAGCGGCTGTCAGCGGACGACAACATGAAATCTTTTCACTGTACCGGCCGATTGTCCGCCGGCCCTCCCTGCCCCATGCTGAGCGCGTTGTCTTCCTCTCTTCTTTTAAGCGGAAAGCGCCCCATGTGCCCCTTGCGTATCGTCGTCGACCGCCTCGACGACTGGCAGCCCTACTACCCCTCCGAGGACCTGATCACCGCCGCCGACTTCCTGGCCCAGGATCGCCGTCACCGGGTCAACGAGGCGCAGGACCGCACCACCCATGTGCTCAACCTGTGCGGCGAGCTCGACTACCTGGGCAGCGGCTACTACGTGTCGTTGTTGGCCCAGGCCCGCGGCCAGCGGGTACTGCCCACGGTGGAGACGCTCAACGAGTTGTCGCGCAAGGCGCTGATCGACCTGCAGCTGGACACCCTGGCCCCGCTGCTCGGCGAGCTCGCCCGCGACGGCGCCCTGCCCGGCGACGTCCTCACCCTTCGCGTGCTGTTCGGCGAGTGCCATGAACCGGCGCTGGCGCGGCTCGCCCGCAAGCTGTTCGAGCGGCTGCCCTGCCCGCTGCTGGAGGCCAGGCTGGTGCGTCGCCATGACCTGTGGCGGCTGGTGCGCCTGCGGCCGCTAGGGCTGCGTGACCTGGCCGCCGAGGAGCAGGACCTGTTCGCCAGCGCCCTGAACCGCCACTCGCGCCAGGTGTGGCGAACCCCCAAGGCGCGCCGCCGCTACCGCTTCGACCTGGCCATCCTGGTGGACCCCAAGGAGACGCTGCCGCCCAGCAACCGCGGCGCGCTCAAGGCGTTCATCCGGGCCGGACGCAAGCAGGGCATCGATGTGTCGCTGATCACCCGCCGCGACGCCGGCCGGCTGGCCGAGTTCGACGGCCTGTTCATTCGCGAGACCACGGCGCTGGACCATCACACCTACCGCATGGCGCGGCGCGCGGAGCACGAGGGGCTGGTGGTGATCGACTCGCCTCGGGACATCCTGCGCTGCACCAACAAGGTCTACCTGCACGCCCTGCTGCGCGCCCGCGGGGTGCCGGCGCCGGAGGGCGCACTGCTGCAGCGCGGCGACCGGCGGCCCCTGGCCGAGCGGCTCGGCAACCTCGCCTTCCCGCTAGTGCTCAAGGTGCCAGACGGCGCCTTCTCCCGAGGGGTGGTCAAGGTGACCGACCAGGCCCATCTCGAGCGCGAGGCCGCCCGCCTGTTCCGGGACTCCGCCCTGCTGCTGCTCCAGGAGTGGCTGCCCACCGAGTACGACTGGCGCATCGGCGTACTGGATGGCCAGGTGCTGTTCGCCAGCCGCTACTACATGGCCCGAGGCCACTGGCAGATCTACGACCACTCCGGCGCCCGGGTGAAGAGCGGAGGCTTCACCACCCACGACCCAGCCGAAGCACCGGCGGCAGTGATAAAGGCGGCGCTCAAGGCCTGCCGGTTGATCGGCGACGGCTTCTACGGGGTCGACCTTAAGCAGGCCGGCGAGCGGGTGGTGGTGATCGAGGTCAACGACAACCCCAATGTGGACGCCGGCATCGAGGATGCGGTGCTCGGTCGAGCCCTCTATGAGCGCATCATGGCGGTTTTCCTGGCGCGTATGGAGGCACGGGTGGGCCAGGGTGGCTGACGTGACACGCGGGTTGGCGTAAGCTCTCAATTTTTGACAAACCCTGTACAAAGACGGAGCCCCGATGAACGATCGCGACACCCGCCACCAGCAATCGATGCAGAAACTCAAGGCCCACGTCGACGAGAAGGTCGCCGCCGCCACCGAACAGCGCGGCCTGTTACTGGTCTTCACCGGCAACGGCAAGGGCAAGACCACCGCCGCCTGGGGCACCGTGACCCGGGCACTCGGCTACGGCTACCGGGTCGGGGTGGTGCAGTTCATCAAGGGGCTATGGGAGTGCGGTGAGCGCGAACGCCTGGTCGAGGACCCCAATCTGGAGGTGGCGATCATGGCCACCGGCTTCACCTGGGATACCCAGAATCGGGAGGCCGACACCGCCGCCTGCCAGCGGGTGTGGGTCGAGGCAGAGCGCATGCTGGCCGACCCCGAGCTCTATCTGGTGGTGCTCGACGAGCTCACCTACATGATCAAGTTCGGCTACCTGGATATCGAGACCGTCAAACGCGCCATCGACAACCGCCCGCCGGAGCAGAGCGTGATCGTCACCGGGCGCAACGCCCACCGCGAGCTCACCGCCCTGGCCGACACCGTCACCGAGATGCAGGAGGTGCGCCACGCCTTCAACTCGGGCGTGCAGGCGCGCCGCGGCATCGACTTCTGAGTCTGTGGCTGCTTCGAAAGGTGCTACGAGAAAGGCCCCGCAGATGCGGAGCCTCTTGCTGTTATCTATGTTACCGAGCCTGGATTATTAACATGCCTGGCGATCAGCCCTCGAAGGGGTTGCGCAGCACGATGGTCTCGTTGCGATCCGGTCCGGTGGAGATGATGTCGATGCTTACCCCGACCTTATCCTCGAGATAGCGGATGTAGGCGCGAGCGTTGGCGGGTAGGTCCTCGACGCGCTGGGCGCCAATGGTCGACTCGCTCCAGCCCGGCAGATCCTCGTAGAGCGGCTCAATGGCCTCGTAGCCCTCGGAGTCCACCGGCGTGTCCAGCACCTCGCCGTCCTTGCTGCGGTAGCCCACGCAGACACGGATGTTCTCGAGGCCGTCGAGCACGTCGAGCTTGGTCAGGCAGATGCCCGAGACCGAGTTGATCTGCACGGCGTGGCGCAAGGCCACGGCGTCGAACCAGCCGCAGCGACGTGGGCGCCCGGTGGTGGCCCCGAACTCGTGCCCGCGCTCGGCCAGGTGGCGGCCGTGCTCATCGAAGAGCTCCGTGGGGAAGGGACCAGACCCGACCCGGGTGGTGTAGGCCTTGGTGATCCCCAGCACGTAGTCCAAGTAGAGCGGACCGACGCCGGAGCCGGTGGCGGTGCCGCCGGCGGTGGTGTTGGAGCTGGTCACGAAGGGGTAGGTGCCGTGGTCGATATCCAGCAGCGAGCCCTGGGCGCCCTCGAAGAGGATGTTGTCGCCTGCCTTGCGGTAGTCGTGTACCAGGCCCACGGTGTCGCAGACCATGGGACGCAGCTCCTCGGCCATCACCATGGCCTCGTCCAGCACCTCCTGGAAATCCACCGGCGCCTCGCCGTGGTAGTTGACCAGCACGAAGTTGTGATAATCCAGCACCTCGCCGAGCTTGGAGGCGAAACGCTCACGGTGCTGCAGATCCCCCAGTCGCAGACCGCGGCGGGCCACCTTGTCCTCGTAGGCGGGACCGATACCGCGACCGGTGGTGCCGATCTTGGCGATACCGCGGGCCCTCTCGCGGGCCTGGTCGAGACGCACGTGGTAGGGCAGGATCAACGGGCAGGCCGGCGACAGGCGAAGGCGTTCGCGCACCGGCACGCCCTTGGCCTCCAGTTCGCGGATCTCCTTGATCAGCGCCTCGGGCGACAGCACCACGCCGTTGCCGATCACGCACATCTTGTCCGGGCGCAGGATGCCGGAGGGGATCAGGTGCAGGACGGTCTTCTCGCCGTCGATCACCAAGGTATGGCCGGCGTTGTGGCCGCCCTGGAAGCGCACCACCGCGGCGGCGGATTCGGTCAGCAGGTCGACGACCTTGCCCTTGCCCTCGTCACCCCACTGGGTGCCCAGTACCACTACGTTCTTGCCCATTGCTCTCTCGTCTCTCGTTGCCGCGCGCCGGCAGGCCGTCGCGCCCAAGGGTTAACCCAGTCTACAGTGCCACGGCCTGCCAGTGGCCATTGCGGAACACCAGTTCGCGGTCGCAGTGGTGCTCGACCGGCCCGGTGCGCTGCCCCGGCAGCGCCTGCACCACCCGCACTCCCTTCGCCCGCAGGGCCACCACGGCCGAATGCAGCCCCTCGCCCTCGGCCGGTGCCCAGATGCCGTCGTCGGGTGGCTCCGTGGGAGACAGCCCCGCCAGCAGCTTGAGGTCCATGGAATAGCCGGTGGCCGGCCGGGCGCGCCCGAAGGCGCGCCCGGTGTCGTCATAGCGGCCGCCCTTGGCCAGCGCCTGGCCGTAGCCAGGCACATAGGCGGCGAACATCATGCCGGTGTGATAGGCATAGCCGCGCAGCTCACCCAGGTCGAAGTAGAGCGCCACCTCGGGGTGGCTGGCCAGCACGCCCTGGTGCAGGGCTCGCAGCTGGTCCAGCGCCGCGCCTACCGCGGCCGGCGCCACGGCGAAGGCCTCGCGGGCCTGCTCCAGCACCTTGGCGCCGCCGTGCAGACGGCCAAGCGCCAGGAACATCTCGGCCAGGGCCGGATCCTCGACGCTCTGCGCCACCCGCTCGGCCAGCTCGCCAGGGCTCTTGAGCTCCAGGGCCTCGAACAGCGCACGCTCGGCGTCCCCCTCGAGCCCGGCCGCCTCGACCAGGCTACGGTAGATGCCGATATGTCCCAGCGCCAGGTGAATCTCCTCGGCGCCGGCGGCGGCGAGGCTGGCCAGCGCCAGGTGGAGGATCTCCAGATCCGCCTCGATGCCCGCGTGGCCGAACAGCTCGACGCCCACCTGAACGGGGCTACGGCCGCTCTGATGCTGGTCGGCGGTGGCACGAAGCACGTTGGTACAGTAGCAGAGCCGCACCGGCCCCTGGCGCTTCAGGGAGTGAGCGTCCATGCGCGCCACCTGGGGAGTGACATCGGCACTGACGCCCATCATGCGCCCGGTGAGCTGGTCGGTAAGCTTGAAGGTCTGCAGGGCCAGGTCGGAGCCGGTGCCGGTCAGCAGGGAGTCGAGAAACTCCGCCGTCGGCGGCATCACCTGGTCATAGCCCCAGCAATGGTAGAGATTGAGCAGCGCGCGGCGCAGCTCCTCCATGCGGCTCGCCTGGGGCGGCAGCACCTCATCCATGCCGTCGGGCAGCAGCCAGCGGTCAGCGATGGTCATGTGAATCATCCTGCAAGGCAGTGAAAATGGCCGCAGGGACGCTCGAACCGAAGTCTCGGCGAACGTCGATGTGCGACAGGGCTTGCGCTAGGTCCTGAGATAGACGGCCACAAAAAAACCGGGCCACGCCCGGTTCAAGGATTCTATCACGTTTGCGCCGGGGATGAACCCCGGCGCAGGTCGCACTCACTCGCCGCTGGAAGGCACCGCGCTCTTCAGGTAGCGGAAGAAGTCGCTGGAAGGATCGAGCACCAGCATGTTGCCATCGCCCTGGAAGCTCTCACGATAGGCGTTCAGGCTGCGCCAGAAGGTGAAGAACTCCTGGTCCTGGGAGTAGGACTCCGAGAAGATGGCAGCGGCCTCGGCGTCACCCTCACCGCGCAGGGTCTCGGCTCGCTCGGTGGCCTGGGCCAGGAGCACCTGGCGTCGGCGATCGGCGTTGGCGCGGATACGCTCGGCCTCTTCCTGACCCTGGGCACGCCACTCGCGGGCTTCGCGCTCGCGCTCGGAGCGCATCCGTTCGAACACCGCCGCGGAGACATCCTCGGGCAGATCGATCCGCTTGACGCGCACATCGACGATGGCAACGCCGAGTTCCTCGCGCAGCAGGGCATCGAGGTCCTGGGTCGGCCCGATCATCAGGTCGTCGCGACGCTCGGCGATGATCTGCTGGAGATCCAGTCGGCCGAACTCGTTACGCAGGCTCTCGTCGACCCGGGGCTGGATCAGGCGGATCGCCATCATCTCGTCGCCGGCGGTGGCCTCGTAGTAGCGGGTCGGGTTGATCACCTGCCACTTGACGTAGGAGTCGACGATCACTGCCTTCTGCTCGAGAGTCAGGTAGCGGCTGGTGTCGGTATCCAGAGTCAGCACCCGGGTATCGAACTTGCGGATGGTCTGGGTGATCGGCACCTTGGCGTGCAGGCCCGGCTGAATGTTCTCCTCGATAACCTCACCGAAGCGCAGCTTGACGGCGCGCTCGGTCTCGTCGACCACGTAGAGGCTGTTGCTGGCAAGCCAAGCCACGGCGGCCAGGCCGCCGACAATGAGCAGGGAACGATTATTGATCATTTAGCGGCCCTCCCTGCGGATTCCACCGGTATTGCTGCTCGTGCTCGAGGTTGTCTGGCCGGAGCGCAGGCGCTCCAGCACCCGCGGGTCGAGCTCACCCTCCTCGCCCAGGCGCTCGCCGGAGGAAGAACCGCCGGTGCCGCCGTTGCCCATCTGGTCCAGCGGCAGGTACATCAGCGGGCTGTCATCGGCCACGTCGACCAGCACCTTGGGTGTGCTGCCGAAGATCTCGGCGATGGCGTCCAGGTAGAGACGCTCGCGCATGATCGCCGGCGAGTCCTGGTACTGGGAGAGCAGCGCGTTGAAGCGGTTGGCCTGACCACGCGCCTCGGCAACGACCGACTCGCGGTAACCCTGACCCTGCTCGACCAGGCGCTGCGCCTGACCCTGGGCCTCGGGGATGATGGCGTTGGCGTAGGCCATGCCCTGGTTGATGGTCCGCTGGCGGTCCTCGCGGGCACGGATCACGTCGTCGAAGGCGTCGATGACCGGGCCGGGCGCGGTAGTGGACTCGATGTTGATGGTCTGCAGGCGGATGCCGGTGCCGTAGCTGTCCAGGTAGGATTGCAGGCGGCTGGACACTGAGCTGCCGAGGATCTCACGACCGGAGGTCAGGATCTCGATCATGTCGGTGCCGCCGACTACGTGACGCAGGGCGGAATCCAGCGCGTTCTCGATGGAGAGCTGCGGGTTGCGCACGTTGAGCACGAAGTCGCGGGGGTTGGACACCTGATACTGGGCCGAGATCTCGACCTCGACGATGTTCTCGTCGCGGGTCAGCATCGCCTGGGTCTGGGTCAGCGAGCGCACGCGGGTCACGTTGACCATGCGCACGTCGTCGATCAGCGGCGGGTTCCAGTGCAAGCCGGGGCTGACCACTTCCTGGAACTTGCCGAAACGCAGCACCACGCCCCGCTCCGACTGGTCGACCAGGTAGAAGCCGGTGGCCGCCCAGATGGCCAGGGCCACCACGATCAGCAGACCCGGCAGGGCAAAGACGTTGCGCGGCTTGCCGCCGCCGCCCTTGCCGCCCTTGCCGCCCTTGCCACCGGCACCCTTGCTGCCACGGCCGCCGAGCATGCCGTTGAGCTTGTCCTGAAACTTCTTCAGGGCCTCATCGAGGTCGGGTGGGCCCTGATTGCCGCCGCGATTACCGCCGCCACCACCATTGCCTCCGCCTCCGTTGCCGCCGCGACGGCCACCACCACTCCAGGGGTCGTGCTGGTTGCCACCACCAGGCTCATTCCAGGCCATAGGTCTTCTCCACTATGTGTTGCGGCCCCCGCCGGCGAGCCGGCCGGGACTTCGGTTGCGATCCTGTCGGCGCCCCGTCCTTCAGGACGGTGGCGCCCGTCGTCCGTGTCGTCGTTGTTATCGTCTGCCCGTACCTAACCTGCCCCTTGCTCTTCCTCTTCCCAGGCCTCGCGATCACGCAGGGCCTGGGGTAGGTAGTCATCGGCGCGCTCGCCAAGCCGCGACATCAGCTGCAGGAAGTCGCGACGCGGCAGGCGCACCTGCAATCGGGTATCGCCCTGCTCATCGAAGGCCTCGTCGCGCACCGCGCCCAGCTCGTGAAGGGCCGCACGCAGCCGGCCCTGCTCCGGCGCCAGGGTGAGGAAAAAGTCGAGGACGTCGTCGGCCAGCCGCTCGGCCAGGGCCTGAGCCAGCAGGTCCAGCCCCCTGCCCTCCTGCGCCGAGAGCCACACCACCTCGGGGCGCCCCTCGCCGTCGCGCTCGATGCGCGGGGCGCTGTCGAGAAGGTCGATCTTGTTCATCACCTTGAGCATCGGCACCTCCAGGGCGCCGATCTCGTCGAGCACCAGCTCGACCTGTTGTTCATTAAGCTCCCGGTCCGGGTCAGCGGCGTCGATCACGTGCACCAGCAGGGTCGCTTCGGCGGCCTCCTGCAAGGTGGCACGAAACGCCTCCACCAGCTTGTGGGGCAGGTGGCGGATGAAGCCGACCGTGTCGGCCAGCACCACCGGCCCCACGTCCTCGACCTCCAGGCGTCGCAGCGTTGGGTCGAGGGTAGCGAAGAGCTGGTCGGCCGCATAGACCTCGGAGGACGTCAGCGCGTTGAACAGCGTTGACTTGCCGGCGTTGGTGTAGCCCACCAGGGAAACGCTGGGAATCTCGGCCCGGGCCCGGGAACGACGGTTCTGCTCGCGCTGGCTGCGCACCTTGTCGAGCCGCCGGTGGATCGACTTGATGCGAGCCCGCAGCAAGCGACGGTCCGTCTCCAGCTGGGTCTCGCCGGGACCGCGCAGGCCGATGCCGCCCTTCTGACGTTCCAGGTGGGTCCAGCCGCGCACCAGGCGGGTGGACATGTACTCCAGTTGGGCGAGCTCGACCTGCAGCTTGCCCTCATGGGTACGCGCCCGCTGGGCAAAGATGTCGAGGATCAGGCCGGTACGGTCGAGCACCCGGCACTTCAGCTCGCGTTCGAGGTTGCGCTCCTGGGAAGGGCTCAGGGCATGGTTGAAGATCACCAGCTCGGCGCCGTGGACCCCCATCAACTCACGAAGCTCCTCCAACTTGCCGGAACCCACGAAGGTACGGGGATCCGGCCGCTGGCGGCTGCCGGTCAGCAGAGTGGCCGGTACGGCACCGGCGGAGCGAACGAGTTCCAGGAACTCGCCCGCATCCTCGCGTTTCTGTTCGTCCTGGAAGTCCACATGGACGAGGACGGCCGTTTCACCGGCGTCGGGACGTTCGAAAAACAATCACTACCTCACTGGCTGTCCTGCGCCTCGGCAGGGTCCTGGACCGGCAGGCGCACGTTGCGCGACGGCACCACGGTGGAAATGGCGTGCTTGTAGACCATCTGGCTGACGGTGTTGCGCAGCAGAATGACGAACTGGTCGAAGGACTCGATCTGACCCTGCAGCTTGATGCCGTTGACCAGGAAAATCGATACCGGGATGCGCTCCTTGCGCAGGATGTTCAGATACGGATCTTGAAGGGACTGCCCTTTGGACATGTTGCTCTCCCTGACATTGTCTCTAAGGTTGACGTTGTATCGTGGTGTGCTGCTGTTGCCGACCTGGCACGGCCTTGGCCGCGACGAGCCCGGCTACCCGGCTTGTGAATGGCGTATCTTACGCTAAGTGCCGAAATCGCGCACGAGTTTCAGCACCTGCCCCAGGGGGTCCGCCCCCAGGCTGTCGACCCATTCAAGCTCCTCCCAGCTGCGCATCCAGGTCAGCTGGCGCTTGGCCAGCTGGCGAGTGGCGACGATGCCATGGTGGCACAGGATATCGAGGTCAGCGTCCCCATCGAGATAGGTCCAGACCTGACGATAGCCGACGCTCTTCATCGACGGCAGGTCCGGCGACAGGTCGCCGCGGGCATGTAGCATCGCCACCTCCTCGATGAAGCCGCCCTCTAGCATGGCCACGAAGCGCAGGGCAATGCGCTCATGCAGCACGGCCCGATCCACCGGAGCGAGTCCTATCGACAGCGTGCGCCAGGGAAAGGTTTCCGGACGCTGTTCGGCCCACAGCTCGCTGAGCGGTCGGCCGCTCAAGCGATAGACCTCCAGCGCGCGCATCAACCGCTGGGGGTCGTTGGGGTGGATGCGCGCCGCCGAGGCGGGGTCGACCCGGTCGAGCGCCTCGTGCAGCGACGCGAGGCCATGCGCCTCGGCTTCGGCTTCAAGCTCCGCGCGCACCGCCGGGTCCGACCTTGGCAGGTTGGCCACCCCGTGCAGCAGTTGCTTCAGGTACATCATGGTGCCGCCCACCAGCAGGGGCACGTGGCCGGCGGCGGTGATCTCGCGCATCTCGTGCAGGGCGTCCTCGCGGAACTCCGCCGCCGAGTAGGGCTCGGCGGGGTCGCGGATATCGATGAGCCGGTGGGGCGCGCGGGCCAGCTCTTCCGGGGAGGGCTTGGCGCTGCCGATGTCCATGCCGCGGTAGACCATGGCGGAGTCGACGCTGATCAGTTCGACGCCCAGGTGCTGATGCAGAGCGATGGCAAGCTCGGTCTTGCCGGCGGCGGTGGGACCCACCAGCAGGATGGCGGGAGGACGGGGATCAGGCATGGCGTATCAGCGGCTCTTGTCATTCGATGTCATGGACGTGGACCTTACTTCGTCGCGAAGGCCCGGCCACCGTGGCAAAAGGTCGAGGCAGTCGCCCTATTGGCCGCGCATAAAGAGCCGGTCCAGCTCCTTCATGCTCATCTCGGTCCAGGTGGGGCGGCCGTGGTTGCACTGGCCACTGCGCTCGGTGCGCTCCATATCGCGCAGCAAGGCGTTCATCTCGGCCTGAGTCAGCTGGCGGTTGGCGCGCACACTACCGTGGCAGGCCATGGTAGCGAGCAGCTCGTTGACATGGGCCTCGAGGCGGTCGGAGCGCCCGTAGCGCTCCAGGTCGCCAAGCATATCGCGGATCAGCGGCTCCACGTCGGCGTCGGCGAGCAGCACCGGCAACTGGCGCACCAGCAGGGTCTCGGGGCCGGCCACATCGAGCTCCACACCGAAGCGGGTGAAGGCCTCGCGCTCCGCCTCGGCGGTGGCCACCTCGGCGGGGCTGGCGGCGAGCGACACCGGCACCAGCAGCGGCTGGGCGTCCAAACGTCCGCCGTGCACCTGGCTCTTCATGCGCTCGTAGACGATGCGCTCATGGGCGGCGTGCATGTCCACCAGGATCAGCCCGCGTTCGCTCTGGGCGAGGATATAGACGCCGTGAAGCTGGGCGATGGCGTAGCCCAGGGGCGGTGCGCGGGTATCATCCTGCTCGGGCAGCGGCGTGCGGCGCGTGGCTGAAATGGCCTGACGCTCGGCCACGGCCACTTCGGCGGCGGCGCCCCCCACCCCGGTGCCATCGGCTACTGGGGCCGCCGGCTGGGGCGTGAGCAGGCTCTCCTCATGGCTCGGGTGCAGCGCCCGATAGCCCTCCATAAAGGCTCTCACCCTGTCGGGTGTCACCTTGCCACCCGCATCGTCACGGCCCGGCAGGGCCATGGGCTGCTGCTGCCAGCGGCCGGGGTTCTCGGCCACCCGCTGCGGGTCAGCGGGAGAAACCGGCGGCTCTTGCGTCGCCTCGCTCGCCTCGCTCACCTCCTCGTCCCCGTGTGCCGAGTGGCCGGCCCCCGGATGGCCGGCCCGAGCTTCGCCCAGGGCCCGATGCAGGCTGGAGAAGAGGAAGTCGTGGACCAGGCGGCCGTCGCGGAAACGCACCTCGTGCTTGGTGGGGTGGACGTTGACGTCCACCACCGCCGGGTCCACCTCCAGGTAGAGCACGAACACCGGGTGGCGGCCGCTGAACAGCACGTCGCGATAGGCCTGGCGCACGGCGTGGGCCACCAGGCGGTCGCGCACCACCCGACCGTTGACGAAGAAGTACTGCTGGTCGGCCTGAGCCCGGGAGTGGGTGGGCAGACCCACCCAGCCCCACAGCCGCAGCTCCGAGGCCGCAAGGTCCAGGTGCAGGGCGTTTTCCAGGAAGGCTTTCCCGAGCAGCGCGGCGACGCGCCGTTCCCGGGAGGCCTGGTCGTCGCCGGGGCGCAGCTGGTGGAGAGTCTTCTGGTTGTGGCGCAGGGTCCAGCCGATGTCGTAGCGGGAGAGCGCCTGACGGCGGAAGGCCTCCTCGACGTGACCGAACTCGGTCTTCTCCATGCGCAGAAATTTGCGCCGCGCCGGGGTATTGAAGAACAGATCACGCACCGTCACCGAAGTGCCCCGGGCATGGGGCGCCGGGCTGACCCGGGGCTCCATGTTGCGCCCCTCGGCCACCACTCGCCAGCCGGCGGTGGGGTCCTCGGCAGCGTTGGAGGTAAGCTCCAGGCGTGACACCGAGCTGATCGAGGCCAGCGCCTCGCCGCGAAACCCCAGGCTCGCCACCCCTTCCAGCTCCTCCAGGGAGATGATCTTGCTGGTGGCATGACGCGACAGCGCCAGCGGCAGGTCCGCCTCGCCGATCCCGCTGCCGTCGTCGCGCACGCGGATCAGCCGAGTGCCGCCAGCCTCGAGCTCCACCTCGATGCGCCGGCTGCCGGCGTCGATGGCATTCTCCACCAGCTCCTTG
This sequence comes from Halomonas salsilacus, assembly GCF_051216275.1. Classification (NCBI taxonomy): domain Bacteria; kingdom Pseudomonadati; phylum Pseudomonadota; class Gammaproteobacteria; order Oceanospirillales; family Halomonadaceae; genus Halomonas; species Halomonas salsilacus. Next base: position 651,082 of record NZ_JBPKAQ010000001.1, on the reverse strand, counting down.
ACCACCGACGCGGGACGCTCCACCACCTCACCGGCGGCGATCTGGTTGGCCAGTCGCGGGTCGAGGACCCGGATGGGGCGCGGTTCGCTCATATCACTCCCTGCCAGTCGATTCAGGTCCGCGGAATGCGCAGCACCTGTCCCACGCGGATCACGTCGCCGTTGAGCTCGTTGGCCTGCTTGAGACGATCCGTTGAGACGTTATGTCGGACGGCAATCTGCGAGAGCGTATCGCCTGGCTGAATGCGGTATTCGTTGCCGCCGGTGCTGCGGTTATTGTCGCGCTGCCAGGCCAGCAGGCTGGCCGGCGGCGGATTGCGACGGAAGTGATCCTGCAGCCCCGAGAAGATCGCCCTGGCCAGGCCCTGCTGATGGCTGGAGTCGCGCAGCCGGCGCTCCTCGTCCGGGTTGGAGATGAAGCCGGTCTCGATCAGCAGCGACGGGATATCCGGCGACTTGAGCACCATGAAACCGGCCTGCTCCACCCGGCTGCGGTGGAGTCGATTCACCCGCCCAAGCTGGTCTAGCACCTGGCCGCCGATGGAGAGCGAGTCGTTGAGCGTGGCGGTCATGGTCAGGTCGAGCAGCACGCCACGCAGCACCTCGTCCTTGTCCTTGAGCGACAGATTGCCGTCCACGCCGCCGATCAGATCGGCGCGGTTCTCGCTGGCCGCCAGCCACTGGGCGGTCTCGGAGGTGGCGCCGCGCTGGGAGAGCGCATACACCGAGCTGCCGTTGGGGCGCGGACTGGTGAAGGCATCGGCGTGAATGGAAACGAAGAAGTCGGCCTTCTGGTCCCGGGCGATCTGGGTGCGCTGACGCAGGCCGATGTAGTAGTCGCCGTCGCGGATCATCACCGCGCGAAACCCCTCAGCCTCGTCCACCAGCCGCTGCAGGCGCCGGGAGATCTCCATCACCACGTCCTTTTCACGGGTGCCGCCGGGGCCGATGGCGCCGGGGTCCTCGCCGCCGTGGCCAGGGTCGATGGCGATGATGATGTCGCGCCGAGGATGGGGCTGGGCCTGCTGCAGGGCCTCCGCCGGCTCCGGCGTCACCCGGGCCGGCGCGCCCCCCGACTCGACGCGGGGACGGTTGGCGGCGATCTCCTGCTCGCGGATCATCGCCTCGATGGGATCGATCGGGTCATGCACGGCGCTCTCGCCTGGGTACTCGAGATCCACCACCAGGCGATGGCCATACTGGTCATTGGGCGCCAGGCTGAAGTGGCGGGGCTCCACCTCGCGCTCTAGCTCCAGCACCACGCGCAGTCCATTGCCGTCTCGCACCCCGCTGCGAATGCGGCTGATGGCGCTGCCGGCGAGGTCGATGCCGGCCAGGTCCGCGGCCATGCGGCTGTCATCCAGGTCGATCACCAGGCGCCGCGGATTGTCGAGCGCAAAGACATTGGCCTGGGTCGGCGAGGCGAGGTCGAACACCAGGCGCGCATGGTCCGGTGCCGCCCACAGGCGCACATTATCGACCTGGGCGGCCTGGAGGCCCGCCAGGGGAAACCACAGCAGGGCGGCGGCCAACAGGCCGCGAATGAGCCATTGGGTCATCGTGCGGCCTCGCCCTCCCTGGCGTCATCGGGATCTTCCCTGAGGTGGCAGGCGGCCAACTCGGGCATGACTGCCAGTCTCGCCAGCAGCTGCTCCCCACCGGGATTCCGGGCCTCGAGCCGAGCCTCTCGCCCCGTCCCGGCCAGCGTCAGGTGGATGCGCAGGTCGGGCGTCGGCAGCCAGCCCTCGCCGCGGCCGGGCCACTCGATGAGGCACAGGGCATCCTCGGCCAGCAGGTCGCGGCCACCGATGAACTCCAGCTCCTCGGGGTCGCCGAGCCGATAGAGGTCGAAATGGTGGATCCGCACGCCGTCCAGCTCATAGGGCTCCACCAGCGTATAGGTGGGGCTCTTCACCGCACCACGGTGGCCGTAGGCTCGCAGCACGCCGCGGGCCAGAGTGGTCTTGCCAGCGCCAAGCTCGCCCTCGAGATAGACCAGCCCACGCCCCTCCAGGGCCCGCCCCAGGCATTCGCCTAAAGCCACCTGGCGGGCTTCATCATCGAGTCGCAGCAGCATCGTCAGCGCCCATCGTCGGATTGACCAGAATTCGCGCATAGGATGCCAGATCGCCGGCCAGCAGACCACGTTCCCCGGCCTGTGTGGCAGCGAGATCCGCGGCCAGTGCGTGCACCAGCACCCCCAGTTGGGCCGCGGCCTCGAGCGGCACTCCCTGGGACAGCAGCGCGCCGAGGATGCCGGAGAGCGCATCGCCCATCCCGCCGCTGGCCATGCCGGGGTTGCCGAAGGGGCAGACGGCGAGGCCCGAAGGACCCGCCACCAGAGTCCCGGCCCCCTTGAGCACCACCACCCCGCCCCAGCGCTCGCGCAGCGCCAGCGCCGCCGCGGGGCGGTCCGCCTCCACCTCGGCGGCCGAACACCCGAGCAGCCTGGCCGCCTCTCCCGGGTGCGGCGTGAGAATCCAATCGCCGCGGCGCGTCGAGGAGAAGCGCGTCACCAGCAGGTTGAGGCCATCGGCGTCCACCACCAGCGGCCGGCCGGCGGCGAGCGCCGCCTGCAGCACCCCCTGGCCCCAGCTGCCCTGCCCCAGGCCAGGGCCCACCACCAGCACGTCGGCACGGCGGGGCAGCTCGCCGAGATCGGCGGCCCCGCGCACCCCATGGGCCATCACCTCGGGACGTCGCGTGAGGCAGGCGACGACGTGCTCCGGGGCGGTGGCGAGGCTCACCTTGCCGGCACCCAGCCGCGCGCAGGCCTCGGCGGCGAGCAACGCCGCCCCGCCGAAGCCCGGCGCCCCGCCCAGGATCAGCGCATGGCCGCAATCGCCCTTGTGGGCGGTACGCTTGCGCGGCGGCAGCCAGGAGCCGATCAGTCCCTCCTCCAGCAGGTACGCTGCCGGTACCAGATCGGCCTCGCCCGCCGCGTCCACGCCCAGGGCACGGAAATGAAGCTCGCCGACGTGATCCCTCGCCGCGCCGGTATGCAGTCCCAGCTTGTCGCCGATGAAGGTGACCGTCGCGGTGGCCCGCACGGCCTCGCCGAGCATCGCGCCGGTATCGGCGTGCAGCCCGGAGGGAATATCGATGGCCAGCACCGGCCGGCCCGAGGAGTTGATGGCGGCGATGGCCTCGCGGAAGGCGCCACGCACCTCGCCGTCGAGACCCGTGCCGAGCAGGGCGTCCACCAGCAGCTCCCCCTCCAGCACCCTGCCCGGCGCCCAGGGCTCGGCGCCGACGCCGGCCGCCGTGGCCATGTCGGCGGCGAGACGCGCATCGCCGGTGAGCTCGTCGATGTCCTTGATCAGGAGGCGCTGCACCCTCAGGCCCTCGGCGGCGGCCAGGGCAGCGAGCACGTGGCCGTCGCCGCCATTGTTGCCGGCGCCGCAAAGCACCGTCAGCGAGCAAACCTCGGGGAAGCGATGACGCAGCAGCTGCCAGGCGGCGGCGCTCGCACGCTGCATCAGGGCGAAGCCGGCAATGCCGCCGACAATGGCACGCCGGTCGAGCTCGCGCACCTGCTCGGCGCGGTAGAGGGGGGGCAGGGTCTCGCCAGACATACGGTGTCTCCTCGCTGAAGCTTGCTTTACCATCAGTGTGTCGTTTCACGTCGCCGGCGCCAATCGCCTGGCCTCACTTGCCCGGTATATTCACGATCATGGATCACTCCTCGCTCTCTGCTAATGACCTCGCCGCGCTGGCCGAGCGCATCAAGGCCTGGGGGTGCGAGCTGGGCTTCCAGCAGCTCGGCATCACCGACGTGGATCTGGCCGAGGACGAGGCTCGCCTGGCTCGCTGGCTGGCGGCCGGCCACCACGGCGAGATGGGGTTCATGGCCAAGCACGGCACCAAACGCACCCGCCCCGCCGAGCTGGTGACGGGGACCGTTCGCGTGATCAGCGTGCGCCTGGACTACCTGCCCGCCGAGGTGGAAACCGCGAAGGTACTGGGGCGGCCCGAGCGCGCCTACGTGTCGCGCTACGCCACCGGGCGGGACTACCACAAGCTGATGCGCAAGCGCCTGGCGACGCTCGCCCAGTGGATCGAGGCCGAGGTGGGACCGATCGGCTATCGCGCCTTCGTGGACTCCGCCCCGGTGATGGAGCGGGCGCTGGCGCGCAAGGCGGGGCTCGGCTGGTTCGGCAAGAACGCCATGTTGCTCAACCCCAGGGCCGGCTCACTGTTCTTCCTGGGCGAGCTCTACACCGACCTGCCGCTGCCGGTGGATGCCCCCTTCGAGGACGAGCACTGCGGCAGCTGCAGCGCCTGCCGCACGGCCTGCCCCACCGGCGCCATCGTCGAGGACCGGGTGGTGGACGCCCGAGCTTGCATCTCGTATCTCACCATCGAGCTTCACGGCGCCATTCCCGAGCGGTACCGGGAAGCCATGGGCAACCGGGTGTTCGGCTGCGACGACTGCCAGCTGGTCTGCCCCTTCACCCGCTTCACCCGCACCACCCAGGAAGCCGACTTCGCCCCCCGCCACGACCTGGACCGCGCCAGCCTGCTCTCGCTGTTTGCCTGGGGCGAGGAGGAGTTCCTGGCGAAGACCGCCGGCAGCCCGATCCGCCGCATCGGCTACGAGCGATGGCTGCGCAACCTCGCCGTCGGGCTGGGCAACGCCCCCTGGAGCGAGGCGGTGGAGGCCGCGCTGCGGGCGCGACTGCCCCACCCCTCTGATCTGGTGCGCGAACACGTGCGCTGGGCGCTGGCTCGCCAGCGGGGGAAGCGCCGGCGACTGATTGCCAGCGGCTGAACAGCCTGCCTGGAGTCGCGGCTTTACCGGCGACAGGTCTCCGGCGCCGCTTACGCAGGCTGACCGTCACCAAGCCACGCAGTGACAGGCCCTACTCCTACTCGTCGCCCCACTGGCCCGGTAGGCGCAGGAAGGTGTTGCGGTAGTGGACCAGCTCGGCGATGGACTCCTTGATGTCGTCCATGGCCAGGTGCACGTTGCGCTTGTGAAAGCCCGCCATGGCGCCGGGGTTCCAGCGCTTGGCCAGCTCCTTGAGGGTCGAGACGTCCAGGTTGCGGTAGTGGAAGAAGGCCAGCAGCTCGGGCATTTCCCGCTCCAGGAAGCGACGGTCCTGGTGGACGCTGTTGCCACACATGGGCGAGGTGCCGGGATCGACGTGCTCGCGCAGGAACTCGAGGGTCTGCCGCTCGGCCTGGGCGGTCTCGGTCACGCTCGCCTTCACACGCGCCGTCAGCCCCGACTCGCCGTGAGTCTTCGTGCACCACTCATCCATGGCGTCGAGCAGGTCGTCGGGCTGCTTGACCGCGATCATCGGGCCCTCGGCGACGACGTTGAGCTCGGCGTCGGTGACCAGGGTGGCTACCTCGATGATCCGCTCGCGGTTCGGGTCGAGTCCGGTCATCTCCAGGTCGATCCAGACCAGGCGGCTCTTGCGCGGATCCTTGGGTTCGTTGCTCTTGCTCATCTAGGTTCCTTGACCAGTCCTGTGACTAGGTTCCTTGCGTGGCGGCTCGCGACAGCGGGCGCCCTAGGTGCGTACAATGCCCCTATTGTAACGAGCTTCGGGCCGCCATGAGCAAACGCAAGTTGAACCGCCAGCAACGCTGGCGCATCGAGAAGATCCAGGCCGAACGGGCCGCCCGGGCCACCCGACTCGACGAGAAGGACGGCGAGAAGCTGGCCGCCGGCGAGTATGGCCCCGAGCAGCCCGGCCGCGTCGTTGCCCATTTCGGACGCACCTTGGACGTCCGCCCGGAGGATGGCGACGAGGCGGTGCGTTGCCACCTGCGCGCCAACCTCGAGGGCCTGGTCACCGGCGACCGGGTGATCTGGCGTGGCCGCCAGGATGCCGAGGGCGCCATCGTGGAGGGCGTGGTGGTGGCCCGTGGCGAGCGCGACAGCGTGCTGGAGCGACCCGACGCCCGGGGCCAGCTCAAACCGGTGGCCGCCAACATCGACCAGATCCTGATCGTGTTTGCCGTGGAGCCCGAGCCCCACCCCAACCTGATCGACCGCTATCTGGTGGCCGCCGAGGCCACGGGCATCGCCCCGGTGCTGGTGCTCAACAAGATCGACCTTCTCCCTGAGGGCGGCGGCGAGCTGTTGGCGCTGCTGCAGCGCTACGAGGCGCTGGGCTACCCGGTGGTGACCACCACCACCGAGCGCGAGGACGGCCTCGATGCCCTGCACGCTCGGCTTGCCGAGCGCACCTCGGTGTTCGTGGGCCAAAGCGGCGTGGGCAAATCGTCGCTGATCGGCCGCCTGCTTCCCGACGAGGAGCTGCGCATCGGCGCGCTCTCCAAGGACAGCCGCAAGGGCACCCGCAAGGGCACCCACACCACCACCACTGCGCGCCTCTACACGCTGCCGAGTGCCGAGGGGGCCGAGCTGATCGATTCGCCGGGGATCCGCGAGTTCGGTCTCGGCCACCTCGACGAGCAGCAGGTCGCCGAGGGCTTCATCGAGTTCCGCGACCTGCTCGGGCACTGTCGCTTCCGCGACTGCCGCCACCGCCAGGAGCCGGGCTGTGCGCTGCTGGAGGCGCTGGAGCGCGGCAAGGTCCACCCCGAGCGCTTTGCCAGCTACCGCCGCATCCTCGACTCGCTGGAACAATAAGGTAAGGAGAGTCCCATGAGTTCCGAAGCCAATCTGCTGCCGCTGATCATCGAGCCCGAACAGCTCGCCGATCACCTGGACGAGCCGTCGCTGCTGATCATCGACGTGCCCCTCAAGGCCGAGAGCTACGTCGAGGGCCACGTGCCCGGCGCCGTCTTCCTCGACAAGGGCCGGCTGATGCGCGGCTCGGGAGAGGTGCCCTGCCTGGAACCTACCGAGGAACAGCTCTCCGCGCTGTTCAGCGAACTGGGACTGACCCGGGACACCCACGTGGTGGCCTATGACGATGAGGGCGGCGGCTGGGCCGGCCGGCTGCTGTGGACACTGGAACTGATCGGCCACACCCGCTACTCCTACCTAAACGGCGGCATCCACGCCTGGCGCCAGGATGGCCTGACGGTCTCCACCGAGCCCACCGCCCCGACGCCGGGCGAGTACGAGGCGGAGATTCTCCACCCGGAGGCGGCCATTGACCGTGTCGAGCTCACCGAGCGCCTCGGCGAGAGGGGTTTTGCCATCTGGGACGCCCGCTCGCCCGAGGAGTACCGCGGCGAGAAGGGCGAGAACAGGCAGCTGGGCCATATTCCCGGCGCAGTGAACATGGAGTGGACCCGCGCCATGGACCCGGAGCGCGGCCTGCGCATCCGCGACTACGCCGAGCTGATCACCGAGCTCGAGGCGCTCGGCCTGACCCCCGATATGGAGGTCGCCACCCATTGTCAGAGCCACCACCGCAGCGGCTTCACCTGGCTGGTGGGCCGCGCGCTGGGCTTCGAGAAGATCCGCGGCTACCCCGGCTCCTGGAAGGAGTGGGGCAACCGCGACGACACCCCGGTCGAGAACTAGCACTCAAACATAGAAACAGGAACCCCCTTGTCACTCTCCCGACTCTTTGCCCTGATCCAGTACCCGCTGCCCCACCACCTGCTCTCGCGGCTGGTGGGGCGCCTGGCCGAATGCCGCACGCCCTGGCTGAAGGACGCCCTGGTGCGCGCCTTCATCCGCCAGTTCAAGGTGGACATGGATGAGGCAGCCGAGCCCGACCCGACGGCCTATGCCACCTTCAACGACTTCTTCACTCGCGAACTGGAGGAAGGCGCCCGCCCCATAGGCGAGGGGGTGGTGAGCCCTGCCGACGGGCGACTATCGCAGTTTGGCCCCATCGAGGCAGGCCAGCTGTTGCAGGCCAAGGGACAACACTTCTCGGCCATGCAGCTGCTGGGCGGGGACGGCGAGGCCGCCAGGCGGTATCTCGGTGGCAGTTTCGCCACCGTCTATCTCTCCCCCAGCGACTACCACCGGGTGCATATGCCGGTGAGCGGCACCCTGAAAGAGATGGTCTACGTACCGGGGCGGCTCTTCTCGGTAAATGCCGCCACCGCCGAGCATGTGACCAACCTGTTCGCCCGCAACGAGCGCCTGGTGTGCCACTTCGACACCGAGCAGGGCCCCATGGCCATGGTGCTGGTGGGAGCAATGATCGTCGCCGCCATCGAGACGGTGTGGGCCGGGCAGATCAGCCCGCTGCCCCAGGGCGGCGTGCAGCGCATCCGCTTCGACACGCTGGTGCGCCTGGGGAAGGGCGAGGAGATGGGCCGCTTCAAGCTCGGCTCCACGGTGGTGATGGCCTTCGCCGAGCCGGTCAGCTTCGCCGACAACATCGCACCCGGCGCCAAGGTGCAGATGGGGCAGTCTTTAGGGTATATGACGAAGACGAAATAGAACCCGGGCTTTCCCGGTGGGAAGTCTGCGCGGAGGCGCTGTGAACCCATCCCTGGGCGCTACCGATGCCACCCATGGCATAGGACCTCCGCTTCGACTGCCCCCTGGGGCCCTAGTCTCACTGGGCTAACATCTCGGCGTGGCGAAGGCCATGACCTCCGCCACGCTCTGCCGGCCCAGTGCCAGCTGGATCAGCCGATCGATGCCCAGCGCCACGCCGCTGCCCTCGGGCATGCCATGTGCCAGCGCCGCCAGCAGGCGAACGTCGACATCCACCTCGGGCAGGCCTGTCGCGCGGCGGGCGACGTTGTCCTCGGCGAAACGCGCCGCCTGCTCGGCGGCATCGGTCAGCTCATCGTACCCGTTGGCCAGCTCCAGCCCCTCCAGATAGAGCTCGAAGCGCGAGGCCACCCACTCCCCGTCCTCCGGGTCGCGCTGGCGTCGCGCCAGGGCCGCCTGACTGGCCGGGTAGTCCACTACCACGTCGATGCCCTCCTGTCCCAGGTGCGGCTCGATCGCCAGGCTCAACAGCAGGTCGAGGCAGTCGTCGCGTGGCGCGTTGACCATGGAGAGCCCTCCCCGCTCGCCGGCTAGCCGGCGCAGCGCGTCGAGCGGGGTGGTGAAAGGGTCGATCGCCAGGTGCTCCCGGAACAACTCGCGGTAGCGGTGCCGCCGCAGTGGGCCGGGGTCTCGACCCAGCACCCGACGCACCAGCTCGGCGCTCTCCTCGACCAGTCCATCGAGGGGGAGCCCCGGGCGATACCACTCCAGCAGGGTGAACTCGATGTTGTGGCGCCGCCCCACCTCGCCATCGCGGAAGCAGCGCGCCAGCTGGAAGATCGGCCCGGAGCCAGCCGCCAGCAGCCGCTTCATGGCGAACTCCGGGGAAGTCTGCAGCCACAGCCGCTCGCGCCCGGCCGGGGTGGTGGCCTCGGCACAGAGCGACGCCAGGTGCGGGTCGGTACTGCCGCCGTGGCTCAGCACCGGGGTCTCCACCTCCAGCACCTCCCGCTCGGCGAAGAAGCCCCTAACCTCGGCGAGCAGGCGCGCCCGCTCGCGCAGGGCCTCGAGGGAGGCCGTGGGCCGCCAATCCTCCATCATTTGCAAAGTCTCCAGAAGCATCAAGGCCACGCCGAAGCGTGGCCTTGGGGGCCGGGGGGGGGCGCCTGTCGGTGCCATTCGCGCAGCAGAGCTGCACTCCCACAGCTACCGTGAGGTCCTCACGCCCGGGAGACGTAATCACCGGAGCGCGTATCCACCTTCAGGATCTCGCCCTGGTTGATGAACAGCGGCACGCGGACCACGGCGCCGGAGGAGAGGGTCGCCGGCTTGGAGCCGCCCTGCGCGGTGTCGCCCTTGAGGCCCGGGTCGGTCTCGACCACTTCTAGTTCGATGAAGTTGGGCGCGGTCACGCTGATGGCGTTGTCGTTCCACAGGGTCACGGTGTAGGCCACCTGCTCCTTGAGCCACTTGACGGTATCGCCCAGAGCCTTCTTCTCGACGGCGTACTGCTCGAAGGAACCGTCGGTCTTCATGAAGTGCCACATCTCGCCGTCGGAGTAGAGATACTCCATGTCGAGATCCATGACGTCGGCCCCTTCCAGAGATTCGCCGGACTTGAAGGTGCGCTCCCAGACCCGGCCGGTGATCAGGTTGCGCAGCTTGACGCGGTTGAAGGCCTGACCCTTGCCCGGCTTGACGAACTCGTTCTCGACGATCGCACAGGGATCGCCGTCCAGCATCACCTTCAGACCGCCCTTGAATTCGTTGGTAGAATAGTTCGCCATCTTCTCTCACTCATGTTCGAGCGCGCCCCCGGAACCCGGGAGCGCGCTGGGAATCGACATTCGACGAGGCCATGGATTCAAGAACCCACCTCGCCCGTATTGACTGGTGTGCCGCATGATAACCCGAAGCCCCGCCCTTTTGCAGCGTCACGACGAGGACGAGGAGACACGGCCCTTCGCCGGATCAGCCTCCAGCGAGAAGGCCGTGTCGCTGGTACCGCCGCCCGCCTGGCAGGCGCAGTTGGCAGGCGCCACCCGCGACCCGGCCGAACTGTGTCGGCGGCTGGGGCTGAATGAGGCCTGGCTACCAGGTGCCGAAGCGGGCCACGCCCTGTTCGAGGTCCGGGTGCCCGAGGCCTTTCTTTCGCGTATGCGCCTGAACGATCCGGCCGACCCGCTGCTGCGCCAGGTGCTACCGCTGGGGGAGGAGGCCCTGGCCACGCCGGGCTATGTGGCCGACCCCCTGGAAGAGGCCGCGCATACCCAGGCCCGCGGACTGATCCACAAGTACGCCGGCCGGGTGCTCTTGATCGCGAGCCCCGCCTGCGCGGTGAACTGCCGCTACTGCTTCCGCCGCCACTTCCCCTATGGCGACAACTCGCCGTCTCGAGCCCAGTGGGAGTCCACCCTGGATACCCTGCGCGGTGATCCCACGATCGTCGAGGCGATTCTCTCCGGCGGCGACCCGCTCGCCGCCAACGACCGCCAGTTGGCCTGGCTGGTCGAGCGCCTGGAGGCGATCCCCCATCTCAAGCGGCTGCGCATCCACACCCGCCTGCCGGTGGTGATCCCGGACCGCGTCGATGACGCCCTGCTCGAGTGGCTCGGCGCTACTCGACTGCAGACGGTGGTGGTGCTGCATATCAACCACGCCAACGAGATCGATGACGCCGTGACCACCGCATGCGCACGGCTCAAGGAAGCGAAAGCGACCCTGCTCAATCAGAGCGTTCTGCTGCGCGGGGTCAACGACTCGGTGGATGCCCTGTCCGCCCTCTCGGAGCGGCTCTTCGAGGCCGGCGTGCTGCCCTACTACCTCCACGTGCTCGACCCGGTGGCCGGCGCGGCACACTTTGACGTGCCAGACGAAGAGGCCCGCGAGCTGGTCGCGGGCCTCCGGGAGGTGCTGCCGGGGTTCCTGGTACCGAAACTGGTACGCGAGATCCCCGGCGAGGGCAGCAAGACGCCGCTTTAGACCAGGCTGTCGGCGGTCACGTTGGCCGCTGGGGCCTGGGTGGAGAGATGGCGGTTGATGGCGCTCATCACCGCCTTCATTGAGGCGCTGGTGATGCTCTCGTCGGTGCCGACCCCGAATACCGCCTTACCTCCGATGCGTACCTCCACATAGGCGATCGCCTCGGCGTCGGCGCCCTGGCCGCGGGAGTGCTCGTGGTAGTCGATGATCTCGACATCGTGGCCGGCAGCCGCCAGTGCCTTGATGTAGGCGGCCAGCGGGCCGTTGCCCTCACCCTGGATGGTGCACCGCTCGCCGCGCTCCTCGATGGTCGCCTCCAGGCTCACCCTGGGGCTGTCGGGCTCTGAAGAGAGCCGGTGGCTGACCAGCGCATAGGGGACTGTCTGCCCGAGATACTCATCGGCGAAGGCCTGATAGATCATCTGGGAGGTGATCTCCTTGCCCGTGCGATCGGCTACCTCCTGCACCACCTGGCTGAACTCGATGGAGAGTCGGCGAGGCAGCTCGATGCCGTGCTCCTGCTCCAACAGGTAGGAGATACCACCCTTGCCCGACTGACTGTTGACGCGGATCACCGCCTCGTAGCTGCGGCCAACGTCCAGCGGGTCGATGGGCAGGTAGGGCACGTCCCAGACGGCGTCCGGGTTGGCGCGGCGATCGGCCATGCCCTTCTTGATGGCGTCCTGGTGAGAGCCGGAAAAGGCGGTAAACACCAGATCGCCCACGTAGGGGTGACGCGGATGCACCGGCAGCTGGTTGCAGTACTCCACCTCGCGCATGATCGGCGTGATGTTGGAGAAGTCGAGCCCCGGGTGAACGCCCTGGGTGTAGAGGTTCATGGCCAGGGTGACGATATCGACGTTGCCGGTGCGCTCGCCATTGCCGAACAGGGTGCCCTCGACGCGGTCGGCGCCGGCCATCAGGGTCATCTCGGCGGCCGCTACCCCGGTGCCGCGATCGTTGTGTGGGTGCACGCTGACGATCAGGGCCTCGCGCTCGTTCACGTTTCGGCAGAACCACTCCACCTGGTCGGCGTAGTTGTTGGGCGTCGCCACCTCCACGGTGGCCGGCAGGTTGACGATCATCGGCGTCTCGGCGGTGGCGCCATAGGCAACCATGACCGCCTCGACGATCTCCTTGGCGAAGTCCATCTCAGTGGTGGTGAACAGCTCCGGGGAGTACTGGAAGGTCCAGTTCGTCTCCGGCGCCTCGCTCATGCGCTGTCGGATGCGGGTGGTCGCCTCCACGGCGATCTGGATGCACTCGGGCTTGCTGACATTGAACACCACCCGGCGGAACATCGGGTCGGTGGCGTTATAGACGTGGACGATGGCGCTCCTCGCCCCCTTGATCGCCTCGAAGGTACGGTCGATCAGGTGGTCCCGGGCCTGGGTCAGCACCTGGATGGTGACATCATCGGGGATCTTGCCGTTGTCGATCAGCGAGCGGACGAAATCGAAGTCGGTCTGGGAGGCCGAGGGGAAGCCCACCTCTATCTCCTTGAAGCCGATCTTTACCAGGAGGTCGAAAAGGCGCTGCTTGCGCTCCTGGTCCATGGGATCGATCAGCGACTGGTTGCCGTCGCGCAGGTCGACGCTGGTCCAGATCGGCGGCTGCTCGATGCGGCGGCTCGGCCATTGGCGGTCGGGCAAGTCCACGGCGACGAAGGGGCGGTATTTGACGGCGGGGTTGTCGAGCATCATGGCGGCGTTCTCCCTGGGCTGGCGATTCGGTGGTATTCAGAAACGGCGACGCCCCGGCTGCTCGAAGCATACCGGGGCGTCAGGGCACACAGCACGATACGCTCGCTCGGCGGCGACCGAGGGGCAACAGCAGACACTGTGGGCAGGAATTCGGACGGAAAACATTTCGACACCTCGATGGACCTTACGTGACTCTGCGATGCATGATGCATCGCCCGGCGCTTCAAAGGCCGGCTAGTAGTCGTAGGTCGAGGCTAAGATGGCGAAATGAGATGTTCATACCCCTAGAAAATCAGTATGCAGCATACTTGTCAAGCGTAACGCTGATCTCACTCCCTGTCCTCCTCGACTTCGGCCTGTCGCCACCAACGCCACAACGCGGGCGGCGCCAGCTCCTCGGTGACATTACGGGACCAGATCACTCTACCGGCATCCTCGACGCTCAGCCGCAGCTGGCGCCGGTCGGCCCCGGCGACCCTGGCCTCATCGAGGTTGGCCAATAGCCGGTGCAGTTCGTCCCGCTGCGCCTCGCTGCACTGGCCGCAGTCGATGCGCCGGGGGCGCGCCAGTCCCGGGAAGTGCGCCACCCCCCCCTCGCGACACAGCCGAAGCACGCTGGCCGCGGTCAGCTGCGGCGGCCGGGCGGTCATCACAATACCCCCACCTCACGCCAGGCCTCCAGCACCGCCCTTGCCTCACGGCTGCCACCCCCGAAGCGGCGAGCGGCACTCGCCTGCGTCAGGGCGGCGAAGATGGCGAAGTCGCTGTCCCGGTCCAGGCGGGCATCGACAAGAGTGTCGTACCAGATCTGCCCGGCACCTTCCCAGGCATACCCCCCCAGGGCCATGGCGGCGAGGTGGAAGGCACGATTGGGGATCCCCGAGTTGATGTGCACACCACCATGGTCCTGTTCGGTCACCACGAACTCGTCCATTTGCCCCGGCTGCGGATCGCGCCCCAGCAGCGGGTCATCGTAGGCGCTCCCCGGCGCGGCCATGGAACGCAGGGCGACCCCCGCCACCCGATCGGTGAAGAGCCCCTCGCCGATGAGCCAGTCGGCCTGGTCGACATCCTCCCCGCGGGCATGCTGCTTGGTGAGGCTGCCGAAGACATCCGACAGGGACTCGTTGAGGGCACCGGACTGACCGGCATAGGCCAGGGCCGCCTCGTACTGGATCACGCCATGGGTGAGCTCATGGGCGATAATGTCGAGGGCGATGGTGAAGCGTTGGAACAGCTCGCCATCGCCTTCCCCGAAGACCATCTGACGGCCGTCCCAGAAGGCGTTATCGTAGTCCTGACCATAATGCACCGTGGCCAGCAGGGGCAGGCCACGGTCGTCGAGGGAGTGGCGGCCGAAAGCCTGCCAGAACAAACGGTAGGTCTCGCCCAGGCCGTGATAGGCCTCATCGATGGCGGGGTCGCCGCTCTCCTCCTCTCCCTCACTGCGCACCCGGCGCCCGGGCAATTCCTGGCGGCCCTCGGCGGAGTGGACGTAGCGCAACGGCTCGCCGGGGCGGGCCATTCTCGGCAGCGAGGGGGTGAGGCTGGTACGAGCCCGGAAGCCCCGGTCGGCCAGGAGAGTCCTGCGCGCGCATTCGCGCAATCGGTCGCTTCCCCCGCTGGCGATACGCTCGAGCAGATAGGGGGGCAGGAAGGGACGTTGTCTCGTAGGCACTGTCGCATTGGTCATCCCTGTCCTCCCGGTGTCTCGCCCCGCCCCATGGCCGGGGCGGTGAGCTCTTAACATAACCTCTGGCCCGGCCACCCTGGAAAGGTTCCGCTAATGCTGACGGCGTTCCAGCAGCGCCTCCATCCTCGCGAGCTGGTCGCGCATCTGACGCACGTCGTCGCGCAGGCCATGCAGCTCCGCTGCCTCCCCCTCACCGGTCTCCAGCTCGATGGCCAGGCTCTCCTTCTGCATCACGTCGAGCACGATGCCGATCATCATGTTCAGGAAGATGAAGGCATTGAGGAAGATGAAGGTGAGGAAGTAGATCCAGGCGTAGGGGTAGTGCTCCATGGTCGGGTAGAGCACCGCCGTGGCCCAGCTCTCGAAGGTGGCCACCTGGAACAGCGTCAGCATGGCCAAGGAGATGTTGCCCCACAGCGTCTCGTCCACGCTGGCGAACAGGAAGCTGCCGAGGGCGCCGTAGATGTAGAAGATGATGAACATCAGCAGCACCACGTAGCCCATGCGCGGGATCGACTTGAACAGCGCGGCGATCAGCATGCGCAGCTCGGGGATCATTGATACCAGACGCAGCACCCGGAAGATGCGCAGCAGGCGGGCCAGCAGCACCATCTCCGAATCATCCAGGGGAATCAGGCTGACGGTGACGATCAGGAAATCAAAGATGTTCCAGCCCTTGCGGAAGAAGTCGCGCAGGCGCTTCTCGGCGGCCATCCGGATCAGGATCTCCACCAGGAAGAACACCGTCACCGCCACGTCGAGCCACAGCATGACCGCCTGAAACCGGCTAACCTCCTCCTCGTAGGTCTTGGCGCCGATCAGCAACGCCGAGACCACGATGATGGTGATCACCGTGAGCTCGAAGGCCTTGTGGGAGCGCAGCCGCTCGAGGCGGTCGCGCCAGGTCTCGAAGGTATCGCTCACTCCCCCTTCTCCTCCAGGTCCAGCTGGCGATAGCCGATCAGGTAGAGCACGGCGTCGAGCCCCAGGGTCGAGATGGAGTGGCTGGCCTGGGCGCGCACCAGCGGCTTGGCGCGAAAGGCGATACCGAGCCCCGCCGCCGCCAGCATCTTGAGGTCGTTGGCCCCATCGCCCACGGCGATAGTCTGCTCCAGGCTGAGGCCCTCACGGGCGGCGATCTCTCGCAGCAGCTCGGCCTTGCGGTCGGCGTCAAGGATCGGCTCGCGCACCTCGCCGGTGACTTTGCCATTCTCGATCAGCAGCTCGTTGGCATGGACCTCGTCGAAGCCGAGCCGCTGCTGCAGGTGGCGGGCGAAGTAGGTGAAGCCGCCGGAGAGGATCGCGGTGCGGTAGCCCAGGCGCTTGAGCTGGGCCATCAGCCGTTCCACACCGTCCATCAGCGGAAGCGACTCGGCGATCTCGGCCAGCACCGACTCGTCGAGCCCCTTGAGCTTGGCCATGCGCTCCCGAAAGCTCTGCTGGAAATCGAGTTCGCCGCGCATGGCGCGTTCGGTGACCTCGGCCACCTCGTCATAGACGCCGTGGCGGCGCGCCAGCTCGTCGATCACCTCGGACTGGATCAGGGTCGAGTCCATGTCGAAGCAGACCAGGCGACGATGCCGACGCCAGATGGAGTCCTCCTGGATGGCGATATCCACGCCATGCATGGCGCCCAGCGCCAGCGCCTTCTCGCGCAGCGCGTCCAGGTCGACCTCCTCCCCGCGCAGCCAGCACTCCACGCAGGCGCCCCGGATGCTGTCGTGCTCCCGGGGCACGCCGCCGTCCAGCGGCTCGCGCCCCGATAGGCGGTGGATCAGCTCCACGGTGAGGCCGTGCTCGGCGGTGAGCGCACCGACCTCGGCCAGGATACCGGCAGGCAGGTGGGGCGCCAGCAGGGTCAGGATGAGCCGCGGCTGGCTCGCCTGGCTACTCCAGCGCTGGTAGTCCTCGGCGCTGACCTGGATTGCCTGGACGTCGAGGCCCAGGGCAGTGCCGGCGACACTGAGTGCGCCCTCCAGATCTGCCTCGTGGTCGAGGCCCACCAGCGCCTCCAGGGAGAGCCTGCCAAAGGTCACGCTCTGGTTGATGTCCAGCAGGCGCGCGCCACTCGTCGCCAGCGCCTTGCCAAGCCCGGCCAGCTGGCCCGGGCGAGCCGCGCCGGTGGCGCGGATCAGTACTCGTCGTGTCATGGTTGCCTCGGGAACTCACTCGGTCAGCGGCTTATCCGGCGACAGGCCTTCGAGGAGGCGCTGTGAACCCCTCCCTGGGCGCTACCGACGCCATCCATGGCGTAGGACCTCCTCTCCGGCCTATCCCCGGCGCCGCGGTCTTCTCTTGTCAGGCGTCGCTACTCAATGCTTCCAGCCTATCAACCTTCTGCAGGCCGCGGGGCAGCTTGCTGCCGCGCCGGCCGCGTTCGCCGCGATAATACGCGAGATCGTCGTGCTTGAGGGTGAGGTGGCGCTTGCCGGCGTGGATCACCAGGCTGGCGCCGGCGGGCAGCAGCACCAGGTCGCGCACGAACTCCTCGCGCCGCGCCGCCCGTGGCCCGGGAATGTCGAGCATCTTGTTACCCTTCCCCCTGGTCATCTCGGGCAACTGCTCGAGGGGGAAGACCAGCAGGCGGCCCTCGTTGGAGACCGCCGCCACCTGGGCGCCCTCGCCTTCCGGCACCGCCACAGGCGGCAGCACATTGCAGCCCTTGGGCACCGAAAGCACCGATTTGCCGGACTTGTTCTTGCCGACCAGCGCCTCCAGAGGAGCCACGAAGCCGTAGCCGCCGTCAGAGGCGAGCAGGAAGCGGGTGGCGGGTGGCGCCAGCATCACCCCGGCCATGTGGGCGCCGGCCACTACGTTGACGCGGCTGGTGACGGGCTCGCCCTGGCCGCGGGCGCTGGGCAGGTTGTGGGCCTGTAGCGTATAGGCGCGTCCGGTGTCGTCGAGCAGCACCAGTGGCTGGTTGGTCTTGCCCCGGGCCGCCAGGGCGAAGCCGTCGCCGGCCTTGTAGGAGAGCCCTGCCGGGTCGATCTCGTGGCCCTTGGCGCTGCGGATCCAGCCCTTCGCGGAGAGCACCACGGTGACGGGGTCGGCGCCCACCAGCTCCACCTCGGAGAGGGCCCGAGACTCCTCGCGCTCGACGATGGGCGAGCGACGCTCGTCGCCATGGGCTTCGGCGGCGGCGCGCAGCTCCTCCTCGATCAGGTCGGTGAGCGCCGCCTCGTTGCCCAGCAGCTCCTGGAGTCGCTTGCGCTCCGCCTCGAGCTCCGCCTGCTCGCCACGGATCTTCATCTCCTCGAGCTTGGCCAGGTGGCGCAGGCGCAGTTCGAGGATCGCCTCGGCCTGGCGCTCGGAGAGCCCGAAGGCCGCCATCAGCGCGGGCCTGGGCTCATCCTCCTCGCGGATGATACGGATCACCTCGTCGATGTTGAGGTAGGCGATCAGCAGGCCCTCGAGGAGGTGCAGGCGATCCTCCACCTTGCCCAGGCGGTGCTCAAGGCGCCGACGCACGGTGGAGCGCCGGAAGCGCAGCCACTCGCCGAGCAGGTCGGGCAGCGGCATCACCCGCGGCCGGCCGTCGAGGCCGATCACGTTCATGTTGACGCGGATGTTCTTCTCGAGGTCGGTCGTGGCGAACAGGTGCGCCATCAGTGCGTCGACATCGACGCGGTTGGAGCGCGGCTCGATCAGCAGGCGTGTCGGCTCCTCATGGGTCGACTCGTCGCGCAGGTCGGCCACCATGGGCAGCTTCTTGGCCTGCATCTGGGCGGCGATCTGCTCGAGGATCCTGGCCCCGCTCACCTGGTAGGGCACCGCGGTGACCACGATGCTGCCCTCCTCCATCACGTAGCGGGCGCGCAGCTTAACCGAACCGCGCCCGCTCTCGTAGAGCTTCCGCAGATCACTGCGGGGGGTGATGATCTCCGCCGCGGTGGGGAAGTCCGGCGCCGGCAGGTGCGTCACCAGGTCCGCGGTGGTGGCCTCGGGATGGCGCAGCAAGTGGCAGGTGGCCTCGACCACCTCGTTCACGTTGTGGGGCGGGATGTCGGTGGCCATGCCCACGGCGATGCCGGTGCCGCCGTTGAGCAGCACGTGAGGCAGCCTCGAGGGCAGCACCACCGGCTCGTTCATGGTGCCGTCGAAGTTGGGGGTCCAGTCCACGGTGCCCTGCCCCAGCTCCGCGAGCAGCACCTCGCTGAACTTCGAGAGTCGCGCCTCGGTGTAGCGCATGGCGGCGAACGACTTGGGATCATCGGGGCTGCCCCAGTTGCCCTGGCCATCCACCAGCGGGTAGCGGTAGCTGAAGGGCTGGGCCATCAGCACCATGGCCTCGTAGCAGGCGCTGTCGCCGTGGGGGTGGAACTTGCCCAGCACGTCGCCGACGGTGCGTGCCGACTTCTTGTACTTGGCGTTGGCCGATAGCGCCAGTTCGCGCATGGCGTAGACGATGCGTCGCTGCACCGGCTTCATGCCGTCGCCGATATGGGGCAGCGCCCGGTCGAGGATGACGTACATCGAGTAGTCGAGGTAGGCCTTCTCGGTGTATTCGCGAAGGGATAGACGCTCGACGTCGCCCTCCGCGACCTGGATATCCATGGTCATAAGGGAATCAGACCTCTATGTCAGCGAGGTTGCCGTAGTCCTCGAGCCAGCTCTTGCGGTCGGGGGCACGCTTCTTGGCCAGCAGCATGTCCATCATCTCCATCGTGCCGTCGCCTACTTCACGGGTGAGCTGCACCAGACGGCGGGTCTCCACCGCCATGGTGGTCTCGCGCAGCTGCAGCGGGCTCATCTCGCCCAGGCCCTTGAAGCGCTGCACGTTCACCGTGCCGCGTTTGCCCTCCAGCTTGCGCAGGATCGCCGCCTTCTCGCTCTCGTCCAGGGCATAGAACACCTCCTTGCCCAGGTCGATGCGGTAGAGTGGCGGCATGGCCACGTAGACGTGGCCGGCATCCACCAGCGCCGGGAAGTGGCGCACGAAGAGCGCACACAGCAGAGTGGCAATATGCAGGCCGTCGGAGTCGGCGTCGGCGAGGATGCAGATCTTGTGGTAGCGCAGCTTGGAGAGGTCATCGCTGACCGGGTCCATGCCGATAGCCACGGCGATGTCGTGGACCTCCTGGGAGCCATAGATGTCGTGGGACTCCACCTCCCAGGTGTTCAGTATCTTGCCGCGCAGCGGCAGGATCGCCTGGCTCTCGCGGTTGCGCGCTTGCTTGGCGCTGCCGCCGGCGGAGTCGCCCTCTACCAGGAACAGCTCGCTCAGGGCCGGATCCTGGCCGGAGCAGTCTGCCAGCTTGCCGGGCAGCGCCGGGCCCGAGGTGACCTTCTTGCGCGCCACCTTCTTGGCGCTCTTCTGGCGCCGCTGGGCGGCGCTGATGACGAGCTCAGCCAGGGCCTCGGCCTGGTCCACGTGGTGGTTGAGCCACAGCGAGAAGGCGTCCTTGACCACCCCGGAGACGAAGCCGGCCACTGTGCGCGAGGAGAGACGCTCCTTGGTCTGGCCGGCGAACTGGGGGTCGAGCATCTTCACCGAGAGCACGTAGGAGACCCGCTCCCAGAGATCCTCGGCGGTGAGCTTCACACCCCGCGGCAGCAGGCTCCGGTACTCGCAGAACTCGCGCAGGGCCTCCAGCAGGCCGGCGCGCAGGCCGTTGACGTGAGTGCCGCCCTGGGGGGTGGGGATCAGGTTGACGTAGCTCTCCAGCAGCGGCTCTCCGCCCTCGGGGAGCCACTGGATCGCCCAGTCAACGCCGTGCTCGTCATCGGCAAAGTGGCCGACGAAGGGCGACTGGGGCAGTACCTCATAGCCATCGGTGGCCTGGGCCAGGTAGTCGCGCAGGCCATCCTCGTACTGCCACTCGCTGCGGGTCCCGTCCGCCTCCATCAGGGTGACCGTGAGCCCCGGGCAGAGCACCGCCTTGGCCCGCAGCAGGTGCTTCAGGCGCCCCACTGCCAGGCGCGGGCTGTCAAAGTAGCTCGCCTCCGGCCAGAAGCGCAGGACGGTGCCGGTGTTGCGCTTGCCCACGCTGCCGATCTCGGCCAGCTTGGAGACCGGCTCGCCATGCTCGAAGGCCATGGCGTGGCGGCCGCCGTCGCGCAGCACCTCCACCTCGAGACGCCGGGAGAGCGCGTTGACCACTGAGACACCGACGCCGTGCAGGCCGCCGGAAAACTTGTAGCTGGCGTTGGAGAACTTCCCACCGGAGTGCAGCCGGGTCAGGATCAGTTCCACCCCGGAGACGCCGTGCTCCGGGTGGAGGTCGATGGGCATGCCGCGGCCGTCATCGGCGACCTCGATGCCGCCATCCTCGAACAGCCGCACGCTGACCTGGCTGGCATGGCCGGCCAGCGCCTCGTCGACGCTGTTGTCGACCACCTCCTGGATCAGGTGGTTGGGGCGGCTGGTGTCGGTGTACATGCCCGGGCGCTTGCGCACCGGCTCCAGGCCGGAAAGCACCTCGATCGAGCTGGCACTGTATTGCGTCATGGGTCGTCCGGTTCCTTGTGTGGTCGAGGCTGCCAGGCCGGCGGCAGGGCGTGACCGCCGTGGGCCAGCAGTGCCGGCAGGTGCCGGGCCAGCACCGCGAAGCCGTGGTCGGCTCCCGGGTGCAGCAGGGTACAGGCACCGCGGTAGAGGGCGAAGGCATCGGCCGGGTCGAGCACCTCATCGTCACAGCCCAGCAGCAGCAGGTAGCGCGTCGGCGCGGTAACTCGCGCTGGCGTCAGCGCCTCGAGCTCGGCCAGGTGCTGCGGGCCGACCGTGAAGCGCTCACCGGTGGTGTCGTTGACGAAGACCTCATCGACCCAGTCGCTCACCAGCCGCGCCGGGGCCACCGCCGGATTGATCAGGGCGGCACGCAGCCCGTGGCTCTCCGCCAGGCAGGTGGCCAGGAAGCCCCCCATGGAACTGCCGACCAGCAGCGGCTCTGGGCCGAGCTCGGCCAACCGTGACTCGGCCATCGCCAGGGCCTCCGCGGGTCGATGCGGCAGCTGGGGCGTTACGCAGGGCAGGCCCAGGTGGGCGCAGGCCTCACGCACCCAAACTGCCTTGGGCGAACAGGCGCCGCTGTTGAAACCGTGCAGGTAGAGCACCCCGCTGGCCGGTGCCACCCGGCAAGGGGCGCTCAGCATAGCGAAACAGCTGTACAAACAGCCAGTATCACGTGACAGCCTTGCCGTTCCCGTCGGCCGCCCAGGCCGCCTCGATCAGCGCCCGGGTGGAGGCATCCATGGCCTCCAGGCCCTCGCGGCTCTCGAGGATGCGCTGGGTCTCGCCTGCGATCTGCTTGCCCAGCTCCACCCCCCACTGGTCGAAGGGGTTGATCCCCCAGATCGTCGCCTGGACGAACACCTTGTGCTCGTAGAGGGCGATCAGGGCACCCAGGGTAGACGGCGTCAGCTCGTCCAGCAGCAGGGTGGTGGAGGGCTGGTTGCCGCGATAGCGCTTGTGGCCGGGGCGCTCGCCCGGCTCGTCGATGGCATCGTCGCCCAGCGCCAGCAGCCGCGACTGGGCAAAGCAGTTGGCCAGAGTCAGCCGATGCTGGCCCTTGAGATGATTGCGGGTCGCCTTGTTCTCCACCTCGTCGTAACGCCTGAGGGGCGCGATGAAGTCGCACTCCACCGCCTGGGTGCCCTGGTGCAGCAGCTGGTAGAAGGCGTGCTGGGCGTTGGGCCCGAGCTGGCCCCACAGCACCGGACAGGTGGAGTAGCCCACCTCGCGCCCTTCCGCCGTCACCGACTTCCCGTTGGACTCCATTTCGAGCTGCTCGAGGTAGGCGGCGAAATATTCCAGGCGACCGTCGTAGGGCAGGATGGAGTGGGCGCGGATATCCAGGAAGTTGACGTTCCAGATCCCCGCCAGGGCCAGCAGCACCGGCAGGTTGTCGGCCAGCGCCGCGGTGCGGAAGTGCTCGTCCATGGCATGGGCACCGGCCAGTAGCTCGCGGAAGCGCTTCATGCCCACCACCAGGGCGATGGGCAGGCCGATGCCGCCCCACAGCGAGTAACGCCCGCCGACCCACTCCCAGAATTCGAGCTGGTGAGCGGGCGCGATGCCCCATTCGGCCATCTTCTCGGGGCTCGCCGAGACGCCGATGAAGTGCTGGCGCATCACCAGTTCGGTGTCCACGCCCTCCTCCCCTTCCAGGCGCGCCATCAGCCAGTCCCGGGCAGTGCGGGCGTTGGAGAGCGTATCGATGGTAGTGAAGGACTTCGACGACAGCACGAAGAGCGTGGCCTCGGGGTCCAGGCGCGCCAGGCAGTCGGCCAGTTGGGAGCCGTCCATGGTGGAGGCGAAGTGCACCTCCACGGGATGCACGTCCCGCAGCCGGTAGTCGGCCAGGGCGTGGGTCACCATCAGCGGGCCCAGGTCCGAGCCGCCAACGCCCAGGTTGATCACGTGGCGTATGGCCTTGCCGGTGGCCCCGCGCCACTGGCCGGCATGGAAGCGTTCGACCATCGCCTCCATGTGCTCGAGGGTGCGATGCACTCCGGGCACCACATCCTCGCCCTCCACCACCAGCGAGGCGGTCTCCGGCAGGCGCAGCGCCGTATGCAGCGCCGGACGGTTTTCGCTGAGGTTGACCCGCTCACCGCCCAGCAGTCGCTGGATCCCTCCAGGCACGTCCGCCTGCTCGGCCAGCGCCAGCAGATTCGCCAGGGTTTCGGCGGAACAGCGCTGCTTGGAGAGGTCCACTGTCAGGCCGGCGGCGCAGCGGGTGAAGCGCGCCTGGCGATCCGACTCATCGGCAAACAGGTCGCGCAGGTGGCGGCGGCCCAGTGCCTTGGCATGGGCCTTGAGCTCACGCCAGGCGTCGCTCTGATCGATCATCCTATCCTCCTTGAAGCCCGGCGGGTGCAGGGTCATGGCGGCGCGCGTAGAATGGCGCCCGTTCCCGCATTTCTGGCCTGATCATGAGTGATGCATCTTACCGTGACGCGATCTTTTCGACACCCCTCGACCGAGTCGCGCGCTTCTCTTTCGATGAACGGGTCGTGGCCTGTTTTCCCGACATGATCCGCCGCTCGGTGCCGGGCTACGGGCAGATACTGGGGATGCTGGGGCTGATCGCCCGCCGCCACCTGCGCCACGGCGCCCGGGTCTATGACCTGGGCTGCTCGCTGGGGGCCGGCGGCCTGGCCCTGGCCGGCCAGCTCTCCCCCGCGGCCTTTCGCTACGTCGGCGTGGATCTCTCGCCGGCCATGGTGGCCAGAGCCCGGGAGACCCTGGCCGCCGAGTGCCCCGACCACGCCATGGAGGTCATCGAGGGTGACATCCGGTCGCTGAAGTACGCCCCCGCCAGCATGATCGTGCTCAACTTCACCCTGCAGTTCCTGCCCCCGGCGGATCGCAAGGCGGTGATCGAGCGCCTGTTCGCCGCGCTGGAACCCGGAGGCGTGCTGGTGCTCTCGGAGAAAATCCGCGCTGAAGGGGAGGAAGAGAACGCCTGGCTGGTGGAACGCTACCACGATTTCAAGCGCGCCAACGGCTACAGCGATCTGGAGATCAGCCAGAAGCGCACGGCGCTGGAGAACGTGCTGGTGCCCGACACCCTGGCCGAGCACCACGCCCGCCTGGGCCAAGCCGGCTTCACCCGCGCCCATACCTGGTTCCAACTCCTGAACTTCGCCTCCCTCGTGGCCTTCAAGGACGAGGCCTTCAAGGAGGCCGACGCCCCGGCGCCCCAGGAGGCTTGAGCATGCCGATTCCCGCCGAACACCGCGACCTCTACCGGGCCTTCCTCGACCAGGGCCTCGACGTCTGGCTGGCCCGGCTGCCCGAGCAGCTGGCCCGGGGGCTCGACCGCCAGCGCCACGGCGACCTGCCCGCCTGGGAGAAGGCGGTGGCCAAGCTGCCGGCGCTGCCGGACGCGCGCCGGGTCCACCTGGACACCGACACCGTCAGCGTCGAGGTCGCACTCAGCGAGAGCCAGCGCCGCCAGGCCGAGAACCTGCTCCGAAAGCTCGCCCCCTGGCGCAAGGGGCCCTTTGCCCTCGGCGGCATTGCCGTCGACACCGAGTGGCGCTCCGACTGGAAGTGGCAGCGGGTGGAACCACACCTGGCGAGGCTTGCCGGCAGGAAGATTCTCGACGTGGGTGGAGGCAGCGGTTATCACGGCTGGCGCATGGCTGGCGCCGGGGCCGCCTTCGTGCTGGTGATCGACCCCTCGCCGCGCTTCTTCTGGCAGTTCCGCGCGGTGCGCCACTTCGTGGGCGACGCCGACGGCGGCCGCACCCACTTCCTGCCGGTGGGCATCGAGGCGATGCCGGAGGCGCTCGGCTTCTTCGATACGGTGTTCTCCATGGGGGTGCTCTACCACCGTCCCTCGCCCCTGGAGCACCTGCTGCAGCTCAAGGGCGCCCTGCGCCCCGGCGGCGAACTGGTGCTGGAGACCCTGGTGGTGGCGGGCGATTCCACCACCGTGCTGCTGCCGGGGGAGCGCTACGCCGCCATGCCCAACGTCTACTTCCTGCCCTCATCCGCCGCACTCTGCCAGTGGCTCGAGCGCTGCGGATTCGACAACGTGCGGGTGGTGGACGAGGCGGTGACCACCCCCGAGGAGCAGCGCGCCACCGATTGGATGACCTTCCAATCCCTGGTCGACTTCCTCGACCCCGCAGACCCGACCCGAACCCTGGAGGGCTACCCCGCCCCGCGCCGTGCGGTGGTCATGGCCAATCGGCCCAGATAGTCCCCCCCCCCGCAACAGCGAGAGGCGCCGGGGACAGGCCGGAGAGGGGGTCCTATGCCAGGGATGGCATCGGTAGCGCCCAGGGATGGGTTCACAGCGCCCCCTCGAAGACCTGTCGCCGGAACAGCCTCGAGCGGCATGGCAGTCAGCAATGGTCTTGGGTACCCCTAGCGCCTCAGGATGACCAGCCAGCGCCCCAGATTGAGGATGCTGGCCAGGGAGGCCGCCACATAGGTGAACGCGCAGGCGGTGAGCACATGGCGGGCGCCCGGCATGTCGTAGGGGGGAATGTACTCCTTGAGCAGCGGCAGGGCACGCTGGAAGCTGGCGTCGAACTCCACCGGCAGGGTCACCAGGTGAACCAGCGCCGCGGTGCCGAAGCTGATCACCGCCGCGGCCAACACGATGGCCAGGCCGCCCGGCAGGCGGGTAAGCAGGAACAGCAGGGGGGCAGCCATCATCAACACTGCACCCATTTTCTCGGCCTTCTGGGCCACCCCCACCAGCCTTGAGCGGGCCAGCAGTGGCGCATAGCCCTGATGGTGCTGAATGGCGTGGCCCACCTCGTGGGCCGCCACCGTCACCGCGGTGAGCGAGCGCCCGCCGTAGATTTCCGGCGAGAGCCGCACCCGGCGCGCCTCGGGGTCGTAGTGGTCTCCCTGCTCGGTGGGCTCCACCTCGACCCCCTCGATGCCCAACCGGCGCAATAGGTGATCGGCCAGCTCCGCCCCGGTGCCGGGGTAATCGTCACGACCACGGGCGTGGCGCTGGATCACCCACCGGGCCCAGACATTGGGCAGCAGGAAGAGGGCCAGCAGCAGGGCAATGGCAAGAACAATCATCGAGGGGTGGCTCCGGGTCGGCTGTGACGCTTTGGACACAGCCTACCAGAGCCGGTTTCCTTGGTGCTTAAAGCAGCTCGCGAATATCCTTCGCCTCCCAGTGGGGGAAGTACCGGCGCACCAGGGCATTGAGCTCGAGCTCGAAGCCGGCCCAGTCCACCTCGCCGAGGCTCGCCGACTCGCCCTCCACCACGGCGCGGATCATGCCCGCCCCCACGGTGACGTTGGTCAGCCGGTCGATGACGATGAAGCTGCCGGTTCCCGGGCTGGTCGCGTAGTCATCCAGCGGCACCTCGGCGGTCAGCCCCACCCGGCAGCGGGCGATGGCGTTGAGCTCGAGGCGCTCGGCCGGGTGTCGCGCCAGGGTGTTGACGTCCACCTGGTGGAGGATCGCCTCAACCTGCCCCGCCACAGAGCGGCCGGCCAGGCGAATATCGACCTGCCGCCCCGGCTCGAGAGGCTGCTCATGCATCCAGACGATATCCGCCTCGAAGGCATGGGAACCTGCCACCTCGGCATCCGCCGCCACGATCCAGTCGCCCCGTGAGATGTCGATCTCGTCGGCCAGCGTCACGGTGATCGCCTGGCCGGGGAAGGCCTCTTCCAGGTCGCCGTCGAAGGTGACGATACGCTCGACGGTGGAGCGCCTGCCGGAGGGCAGCACCTTGATCGCCTGGCCGGGACGCAACACGCCCGCCTGCAGGGTGCCCGCATAGCCGCGGAAGTTCAGGTTGGGGCGGTTGACGTACTGCACCGGCAGGCGCAGGTCGGTCAGGTTGCGGTCGCGGCTGATCTCGACGCTCTCCAGCAACTCCAACAGCGTCGGGCCGGGTTGCCCATCGACCGTGTACCAGGCAAGCGACTCGCTCCGGTTGACCACGTTGTCGCCCTTGAGCGCCGAGAGCGGCACGAAGCGGATGTCGCGGGCCTGGAGCTGTTCGGCTATCTCCTGGTACTCGGCGACGATCTCGTCGAAGCGCGCCTCGGAATAATCCACCAGGTCCATCTTGTTCACCGCCACCACCAGGTGCTGAATGCCCAGCAGGTCGGCGATGAAGCTGTGCCGGCGCGTCTGGGTCTGCACGCCGAAGCGGGCGTCGATCAGGATGATCGCCAGGCTCGCCGTGGAGGCGCCGGTGGCCATGTTGCGGGTGTACTGCTCGTGCCCCGGGGTGTCGGCGATGATGAACTTGCGCCGATCGGTGGAGAAGAAGCGGTAGGCCACGTCGATGGTGATGCCCTGCTCCCGCTCCGACTGTAGGCCGTCCACCAGCAGGGCGAGATCGACTTCCTCGCCGGTGGTGCCGACCGTCTTCGAGTCGCGGGTGATCGCGGCGAGCTGGTCGTCGAAGATCATCTTGGAATCATGGAGCAGCCGACCGATCAGGGTCGACTTGCCGTCATCCACGCTGCCACAGGTGATGAAGCGCAGCAGGTCCTTGTTCTCGTGCTCGTGCAGGTACTGCTCGATGTTGTCGGCGATCAGGGTCGATTGGTGTGACATCAGAAATAGCCCTCGCGCTTCTTCTTCTCCATGGAGCCGGCCTGGTCGTGGTCGATGGCGCGGCCGCTGCGTTCGCTGGTGCGGGTCAGCAGCATCTCCTGGATGATCTCCGGCAGGGTGGCGGCCGTGGACTCCACCGCCCCGGTGAGCGGGTAGCAGCCCAGGGTGCGGAAACGCACCCACTTCTCCTCAGGCACCTCGCCCTCGGCCAGCGGCAGACGCTCGTCGTCGACCATCACCAGCATGCCGTCACGCTCCACTACCGGGCGCGGGGCGCTGAAGTAGAGTGGCACGATGGGGATCGATTCCAGGTAGATGTACTGCCAGATATCCAGTTCGGTCCAGTTGGAGAGCGGGAAGGCACGAATCGACTCGCCCTTGTTGACCCGAGCGTTGTAGAGGTTCCACAGCTCCGGACGCTGGTTCTTGGGGTCCCAGCGGTGGAACCTGTCGCGGAAGGAGAACACGCGCTCCTTGGCGCGGCTCGCCTCCTCGTCGCGTCGCGCCCCGCCGAAGGCGGCATCGAAGCCGTACTTGTCCAGGGCCTGCTTGAGGGCCGCGGTCTTCATCACGTCGGTGTAGCCGCTGGAGCCGTGGTCGAAGGGGTTGATGCCGGCAGCGCGCCCCTCCTCGTTGGTGTGCACCAGCAGTTCCATGCCCGCCTCTTCCGCCATCCGGTCGCGGAAGGCGATCATCTCGCGGAACTTCCAGGTGGTGTCCACGTGGAGTAGCGGGAAGGGCGGCGGCCCGGGATAGAAGGCCTTGCGCGCCAGGTGCAGCATCACTGCGGAGTCCTTGCCGATGGAGTAGAGCATCACCGGGTTGCGGAACTCCGCCGCCACCTCGCGAAGGATGTGGATCGACTCGGCCTCGAGCTGCTGCAGGTGGGTCAGCCGCTGGGGCGACAGCGCCGGGGGGGGGCTGTTCGCCGGGGCAGGCGACGTGGGGGTCGCGGCGTGAAGAGTGGTCATGGCCCGGGTACCTCGCATGACGGGGGGCATGGGAATCATGCCCACGAGGTTAACGCCGGATCACTAATAACCCAAAAGAATTAATAGCTCTCTTTTTATTCCCAGAATTCATCTATGCACAATCGTCAAAGATCAACGCGTTCTACCCAGGTCGTGACGTCGCCATCACCCAGGTCGAGCACCCGATAGCCGGGACGCGAGGCCTCGTCGATGGCGAAGGCCTCGGCGTGGGCCAGGAACTGGTCGGTGGTGGAGGGGCAGCCATAGACCGCCACCTCCCCTTCTGCCAGGCGTTGGTGGCTGGCGAAGGCCTGATGGATATGGCCGCAGAGGATGGCGCGCACCTGGCCGAAGGCGGCGAGTGTCTGCCAGAAGGCCTCGCGATCCCTGAGTCCGAGGGCATCGATCCACGCCGACCCCACCGGCAGCGGCGGGTGGTGCATGGCGATCAGGGTCGGCCGATCATCCTCCTCCAGCCGCGCAGCCAGCTCGGCCAGGCCCTCCGGGCCCAGCTCGCCATGGGCCTGGCCGCTGACATGGGTATCCAGCATCAATATCCGCCAGGCGCCGATGTCGAGCTCGTCGAGCAGCTCACGGGACTCGGCCATCAGCGCCGGATCGTCATGGTTGCCGGCCAGCCAGAACCAGGGGGCGGCCAGCCGGCCCAGGGTGCGATGGGCCAGCTGGTAAGAGGCGGCGGTCTCGTCGTTGCTGATGTCGCCGGTGACCAGCACCATGTCGGGGCGCTCTCGGTTGACCGCCTCCACCACCGCCTCGAGCTGGCGAAGCGGGAAACCCGCCCGGGCACGGGTGGCGGGGTCGGCGTGGAGATGGCAGTCGCTGATCTGGACCAGTCGCATCATCGATAAGGCTCTCGTCGGGCGCCGATCAGCGCAGCGAATTCAGGGAAGTTGATTCAAGGAAGTTCCGGCAGGTCGAGGGAGTGGCCATGGGCCAGGCCATGATCCAACCATTCGCCGAGGAAGCGGTTGAGCTGCAGCTTCTCGTCGGGCTGGTGCATGCGCGAGTTGGGGTAGCGATAGCGGCCATGGAAGTGGCGCTGGCGCTGGAAGTCGGTGACCTCGGCCATGCGCACGTCGTGGTAGAGGTGCACCCGCATCCGCGGGGCCTCGATCATCGAGTCGAGCACGCCACGCTGGGTGACGCGCACGATGCTGGTGTAGGGTGCCCGCTCCAGCAGTTCCAGGCCGAGTACACCCAGCCAGCGGCCGTCGCTTGCCAGCTCGATCTCGCGGGTCTCCCCGACCTCCAGGTCGCCCAGCAGGCGCACCAGCCGCAGGAAGTTCACGCTGCACTCCCCCTGCAGGCTCCTGAGATCGGTCACGTAGGCGCTTCGCTGCACACCGTCTCTCCGCACGCTATCTCCTCGCAAACTGTCTCGTCACGAACTTTGTCATCGCGACCTGTCTCCTCGCGACCTGTCTCCTCGCGACCTGTCTCCTCGCGACCTGTCTCATCGCGAACTATCCGCCCGGGAGCTATCGCCTCGCTCGCAGTGAGGCCCGCTCGGCCGCCAACCAGTGGAGGGCGATCAGGCACATGGCATTGTCGAGTCGTCCGGCCTGGAGGAGTTCCCAGGCCCTGACAAACGGTAGCACATGCACGCGGATATCCTCGTGCTCCTCGTCGAGGCCGTGCACGCCGCCCAGGCCCTCGCTGTCCACCAGGCCACAGAACAGGGTGACCCGCTCGTCGCAGGCCCCTGGGCTCGGGTAGTAGGAATGAAGCTTGATCAGCTCACCCACGGGGGCGCCGGCCTCCTCGAGAGATTCGCGGCGGGCGACCTCGGCGGGCGACTCGCCCCGCTCCACCAGGCCTGCCACCACCTCGAGCTTCCAGGGCGAGACGGGGTCGTCAAGGGCACCGGCGCGGAACTGCTCCACCAGCACCACGGCATCGCGTTCCACGTCGTAGAGCAGCACGCCCACGGCGTCGTGGCGGCGGTGCACCTCGCGGGTCATGGTGCCGCTCCAGCCGCCCTCGAAGAGACGGTGGCGCAGCTGCAGCGCCTCCAGGCGGAAGAAGCCCTGGTGCAGGCAGCGCCGCTCCAGCAGCTCCACATCGGCGGCGGTGAAGGGCGCCGCTGCGGCCAGGCCCGGTACCTCTGGCGAGTCACTCATGGCGGTCTCCGCTTGGGCAAGGACGTTCATTATCATGACCGCGAGCGCGGATGCCAACTCGGCCCGTGCCGGGCTTGGCCCCGGCATCGCCATGGCGTATGTTGCGACTCCCAGCCATTCGAGGATTTACGCCGATGAAGGGCCGCAACATGACCCGCTGGCGCGACCCGGCCAAGGACCCGCGTCAGGAGCCGAAAAGCCACCTGATTACCGCCGAAGGCGCCGAGCGGCTGCGCGGCATCCTTGACCACCTCTCGCGGGTCAAGCGCCCTGCCCTCTCCGCCAAGGTGGGCGAAGCGGCCGCCCTGGGCGACCGCTCGGAGAACGCCGACTACACCTACAACAAGAAGGAGCTCAACCGGGTCATCGCCCGGATCCGCTACCTGACCAAGCGGCTCGACGAGCTCACGGTGGTGGACCGCCTGCCGGCGGACACCGGCAAGGTCTATTTCGGCGCTTACGTCACCCTGGAAGACGACGACGGCGAGGAGATGGCGATCCGTATCGTCGGCCATGACGAGATCGACCCGGCCAGGCGCTGGATCAGCGTCGACTCGCCCCTGGCGAAGGCCCTGCTCGGCAAGCCTCTGGATGAGGAGGTCACGGTGGCCGCCCCCCGCGGCGAAACCACCTATGTGATCACCGATATCGCCTATCGCGAGCCCGGGAAGTGAGCGCATCGCCGGGTCAGCCCTTGACGACCCGATAAACCCGGAAGCGCCGGTCGTCGGCGAGAATCTCGAAGCCGCCGAAGGCGCGCTCGAGCCGATCCGGATAGGGCAGGAAGGCGTTGGCCACGAGGATCAGCTGACCGCCAGGGCGCAGGTGCGCCGAGGCCTCGTCGATCAGCCGCGCCGCAGGACCATAGTCGATGGCACGCTCCAGATGGAAGGGCGGGTTGCTGACGATGGCATCGAACGCTCGCCCGGCCAGCGCCGAATAGACGTCGCTTTCCAGCACCTCGTTAACCAACACGTCTTTGACCAGACCCTCGCCGGCCAGGCCGTTGGCCGCCAGCGTGCGTCGGGTCGCCTCCACCGCGAAGGCGTTGACGTCCACAGCCGTGACCCGCGCGCCGCGCCGTGCCAGCCAGGCGACCAGGATGCCGTCGCCGCAACCCATGTCGAGAACATCGCCGAGAAATGCTCTCGAGCGCTCATCTCCCCCCCCTGCCAGCAACACCCCAGGCAGCGTCTCCAGCAGCAGCCGGGTTCCGTCATCGAGCTTGCCGTGGCCGAACACCCCGGGGTGGCTGGAAAGCCGCAGCCGCTCGTCCCCAAGCACGACCTCGAAGGAGGTCCAGGCGGCGTCCGGGTCGATCGCCACCCGCGCAAGCCGCGTCTCGAACAACGAGCAGCGCCTGGCGCTGTCGCGCTTTCGACAACCCAGCCCGAGTGCGGCCAGCACCTTGAGCACCCGCTTGATGCCACCCTGGTTCTCCCCCACCAGCTGCAGCGGCGTACCCTCGGGCAGGGTCGCGCACAGCCACAGCAGCCACCACTCCCCCAGGGCATGGCTCTTGGGCCAGAACAGCACCGCCCCGGGGGGCGTGCCCTCGCTATCCTCAGGTAGCACCTCAAAGGGAGAAAGGGCCGGCCGGCCGGCGGCCTGCCAGGCGGCACGCACGGAAAGGTCGGCGCTGACTGCCTTGCCCTGCCCCGCCTCCAGCCAGGGGTCGCGGGGCGGCGCCACCCACCACCAGCCGCGGTAGTCATCGGCCTGGCGCGCCAGCAGCTGGCAGGCCGGGGTCTCGGCGCGAATCGTCCCGGAGCGGAGGGTCCCGGAGCGAATAGTCTCGACGTTCATGTTCCGGGCTCCTCAGCCAGTGGGGGTGGGGTCTCGGGGCGCACCAGGGTGTAGAGCAGGTAGCGCCCCAGGCGCCAGTGGGGGTCGAACCGGCAGTAGCGCCACTCGAGTTCCAGCAGCGCCGCGCGGTCGGCGTCGCTCTCGGGGGGCATGCGCAGGTAGTCGTGGAAGATGCGCACCCCCGCCACGGCGCGAACCTCGAGGCCCAGCTCGGCGCTCCAGGTCGTGATCTGGGCGTGGGTCAGCGGCGAGATCGGCGTCAGCCGCCGACGCAGCCCCTTGCCCGCCAACCGGTCGGCCAGGGCCTTCTCCAGGTTGCCCTTCACCACGTTGGAGAAGCGCAGGGCGTCGCGGTTGAAGACCATCAGCGAGAGCTGCCCGCCAGGCGCCAGGCGCCCGGCCAGGGTGGCCAGGGCGGCGCGGGGGTCGGCCAGCCACTCCAGCACCGCGTGGCAGGCGATCAGCGGCCAGGGGCCGGGGGCGAGCTCGGGCAGCACCTGCAGCGGCGCCTGCAGGAAGCTGACTCCCCGACCCTCCAGCGACTCACGGGCCCGCGCCAGCATCTCGCCGGAGGGCTCGACCAGGGTCACGGCGTGGCCGCGCCCGGCGAACCAGCCCGCCAGTTGGCCGAGGCCGCCGCCCACGTCGAGCACCGGCTGGCCCTGCAGCGCGAGCAGCTCCGGCAGCAGCCGGTCGAGCAGCGCCAGGCGCAGCTCGCCGCGCACACCGCCGTAGAGGCTCTCGGCGAACTTCTCGGCCAGGCCGTCGAAGTGGCGATCGCCTGCGGCGGAGAGGGGAGAAACCGAAGGCGGCGAGGGTATCGGGGTATCGGGGGGCTTGGGCATGGGGCACACGTTGGCGAAGTCGGCGGGCATTCTACCTGAACTTAATGGCTTGGCGGCCGCGGCAGGTGGCGGCCCCAGTCGACCTCGGCCTCCACCTGGGCGGCCAGCGCCAGCAGGCGGCGCTCGTCACCCATGGGGCCGAGCACCTGCACGCCCACCGGTAGCCCCTCGGGGGTGATGTGCAGCGGCAGCGACATGGCCGGTTGGCCGGTGAGGTTCGCCAGCTGGGTGAAGGGGGTCAGGCGCAGCGAGTCGGCGGCCAGGCGCTTGAGCATGCCGGCCTTGAGCGCCATGGGCGAGGCGCCGGGAATCGCCAGCAGCGCCATCAGCCGCTCCCGGGCGGGCGTCGGGTAGAGCTCTCCAATGCGCGGGGCCGGGGTGGCGGCCACCGGCATCAGCAGCACATCGAAGCGGCGGTGGAAGGCAGCCATGTCGCGGGCCACGCGATTCCAGTAGCGCTTGGCGGCCTCGTAGTCACGGGCCGGCAGGCAGCGGCCCAGGCGCCCGATGGCGCGGGTGGCGGGCTCGATGTCGAGCCGTGACACCGCCACGTCGGTCTGTTCGCTGACCCAGGCGAGATCCGCCGCCAGGTGGCCCAGGTAGAGGGTCAGGTAGCTGTCGGCAAGCACCTCCCCGTCGAGGTTTGGCTCGGCCCACTCCACGTGGTGTCCCAGCCCCTCCAGGCGCTGGGCGGCCTGTTCCACCGCCCGGCGCACCTCGGGGTCCAGGCGGGTGCCAAGGGCTGCGCCCAGGGGCTCCCCCAATGATACCGCTACTCGCAGCGACTCGGGCGGCCGCGCGAGGGCGTCGAGGAAGCCGGTTTCCCGGAGCAGCGGCCAGGGGCTGCCCTCGTCCATGCCGTTGATGGCATCGAGCAGCGCGGCGCTGTCACGCACGCTGCGGGTCAGGGCGTGCTCCACCACCGCCCCCTGCCACACCTCGCCGAACATGGGCCCCAGCGGCACCCGCCCGCGGGAGGGCTTGAGCCCGAAGAGACCGCAGTGGCTTGCCGGGATCCGGATCGAACCGCCGCCGTCGCCGGCCAGGGCCAGGGGGACCAAGCCGCCGGCCACCGCCGTGGCAGAACCGCCGCTGGAGCCGCCGGGCGAGTGCTCGGGCGCCCAGGGGTTGACCGGGTGGGGAAAGGCCCGGGGCTCGGTGATGCCCATCAGCCCCAGTTCGGGGGTGGCGGTCTGGCCGAGGATCGTGAGGCCTGCCGCGCGCAGCCGTGTCACCAGGCTCGAGTCCTCGGGGGCGCGCCACTGGGCCATGGCGGCGCTGCCGAAGGCCAGCGGCTCCCCGCCGATGGCCATCAGCAGGTCCTTGGTGAGGGTGGGCACCCCGGCAAAGGGTGCGGCCGGGTCGACGGCCCGCCCCTCCTCGCGGGCCTGATCAAAGCGGGTGCGCACCACCGCCCCCAGCGAAGGGTTCTGCGCCTCGATGGCCGCGCAGGCGGCGGCGAACACCTCCCCGCGGCTCACCTCGCCGGAGCGGATCAGCGCCGCCAGCCCCAACCCGTCATGGGCGCGGTAGTCGCGAACGTCCATCTGCTTCTCCCCTGCCACGGTTCACTCCGCTGCAGCCCAAGCCTAGCCCTCCGGCTCCGCTGATGCCACGGCTCGCCGCCGCGCCAGACGCTCGCGGCCGTGTTCCAGCCAGGAGAGCAGCGCCGGGGTGACCAGCAGCACAAGAAACGTCGAACCGCCCAGGCCGAAGGCGATGGAGGTCGCCATGGGAATCAGGAACTGCGCCTGCAGCGAGGTCTCGAAGAGCAGCGGCAACAGCCCGCCGATGGTGGTCAGCGACGTGAGCAGCACCGCCCTCACCCGCTGCACCACCGCCTCGTTGAGCGCCTCGTCGATGGCCAGCCCCCGATCGCGCTGCTCGCGATAGAAGCTCACCAGGATGATGGCGTTGTTGACCACGATGCCGGAGAGCCCGAACAGGCCGAACAGCGAGAGCACGGTCAGGTCGATGCCCAGCGCCCAGTGGCCCAGCAGCGCCCCCACCAGCGAGAAGGGGATGATCGCCATGACAATCAGCGGCAGGCTCCAGGAGGCGAACACCCAGGTCAGGACGCCGTACATCAGCCCGAGTCCCACCAGCAGGCCCATGCGCATGTCGGCCAGGGTCTCACGCTGGTCGGCGGCCCGCCCCTCGAAGCTGTAGTGGAGGTGGTGGTCCCGGGCCAGGGCCGGCAACAGCGCCGCCGATAGGCTCTCCAACACCTGCTCCGCCGAGGTGACGGAGGTATCGAGCTCGGCGCTCACCTCCACTGCCAGCTGGCCATCGGCGTGGCGAAGCGCTTCGAAGCCCTGGCGGTGGTCGAGCTCCATCACCTGGCTCAGTGGCACCTGTCGACCGTCCGGCAGGCTCACCGCCAGCCCCGAGAGGGTCGCGAGTCGCTCGCGCTGGGCCCGAGGCAGCTGCACCCGCACCTCGATCTCATCGGCACCCGACTGATGGATCTGCACCACCTGACCGTCGAAGGCGGTGCGCAGCTGGCGGCCCAGATCGGCGGTAGTCAGTCCCAGCGCCTCGCCGAAGGCGTTGACCCGATAGACCAGCTGTTCGCGGCCCCAGGGCATGTCGTCCTCGGTGTCGAGCACCCCGGAGAGCCCCGCCATGGCCTGGGCCAGGGTGTCCGCGGCCAGGCGCAGCGCGAGGGCATCCTCGCCGGTGAGGCGCACGTTGACATCGCGCCCCGGCGGGCCGGCGGCGCGCTCGTTGATGTTCAGCGAATCGAGGCCGGCGGGTTCGCGTATACGCTCGCGCCAGGCGCGGATGAAGGCGGCGTTGCGCACCTCGCGGTGATCCGGCGAGATCAGCTCGATCATCAGCGAGCCCACCTCGTCGGCGCTGCGCCCGGGAGAGCCGCCTTCCTGGGTGGTGCCGTAGCGCGACACCGCCAGCCTCACCAGATCGCCGCCCAGGTCGCTGTCGGTCTCCTCCAGGGTCGCCTGGAGATGGTCGACGAACTCCGCCACCCGCGCCCGGTCGGTGCCGGCCACGAAGCTGGCGTTGGCGTAGACCACGCTGGACTCCGGGGACGGGAAGAAGTTGAAGCCGAGCCGTCCGCCGGCCAGCAGCCCCGCGGTGACCAGGGTGACCGCCAGGGCACCCGCCACCGTGGCACCGCGATGGCGCAGGGTCAGCGCCGAGAAGCGCCGGAAGGGCCCCTCGCGGAAGGCCTCGAAGCGATGTTCGAACCCCTCGCGCAGCCGGGCGATGCCGCGGGGAGGCCGCGCCTTCTCCTTGCCGGGCACGAAGGCGTTGCGCAGGTGGGCAGGCAGCACCACGAAGCACTCCAGCAGCGAGGCGATCAGCACGCAGATCATGATCACCGGAATGTCACCGAGGATATTGCCGATCACCCCGCCCACCATCAGCAGCGGCATGAAAGCCGCCACCGTGGTCAGCGAGGAGGCCACCACCGGCCACAGCATGCGCCGCGCCGCCCCCGCCGAAGCGTGGCGGGGCGCCTCGCCCAGGCGGTGGTGGGCATCGGCGTCCTCGCCCACCACGATGGCGTCGTCGACGATCACCCCCAGCGCCATGATCAGCGCGAACAGTGACATCATGTTGATGGAGCCGCCGATGCCCCAGAACACCCCCAGCGCCGCCATGAAGGCGGTGGGAATGCCGATGGCCACCCACAGCGCCACCCGCGCCGGCAGGAAGAAATAGAGCAGGATCACCACCAGCAGCAGGCCGCTGGCGCCGTTGACCAGCAGGAGCGAGATGCGATCGTCGATCAGCTGCCAGGACTCGTCATAGACCTCGAGCTCGACGCTGGGCGGCAGGGTCGGCCGCGTTTCCTCGAGCCACGCCTCCAGCACCCGGGCGGCCGCCAGGGAGTTGCCCGCCTCGGCGCGCTGCAGCACCAGCTCCGCCGCCGGGCGCCCCCGATAGGCGAGCTCCACCTGCCCTTCCCTTGGCTCCTGACGGATCACCGCGATATCGCCCAGGCGCAGCTGCACCCGGTCGCCGCTGAGGACCGGCAGATCCTGGAAGCCCAGGGCGTCACGGCGCTGCTGCAGCGAACGCAGCTCCCGGGCACTGTCGCGCTGACCCAACAGGCCCGCCGGTAGATCCCGGGACATCGCCTGCACCCGGACGGCAATATCGCCGAGCGACAGCGAGAGCCCCTGCAGGCGTTCCGCGGGCACCTCGATGCTGATCTGCTGGGCCGGCAGGCCGGTGATCTCCACCCGGTCAATGCCGCCGAACAGCAGTTCGTCCTCGAAGCGCTGGGCCAGCTGACGGAGCTCATGGGGAGCCAAGTCGCCGTGCACCAGCAGCCGCGCCACCGGCTCGTAGCGGGCCAGCCGGGAGACTTCCGGTGTCTCGGCGTCCGCCGGCAGGTTGGTGAAGCTGTCCACCTGTTGGCGCACATCGTCCAGCGCCAGCACCGGGTCGCTGCCCTCCTGGAACTCCAGGGTGATGCTGGCGATGCCCTGGGCGGAGGTGGAGGTCATGCGCTTGAGCCCGTCGAGGCTGCGCAGGCGCTGCTCCAGGGGATTGGTGATGCCCTGCTCGATGTCCTCGGCGGAGGCGCCGCTCCACACCACCCGCACGCTGACCACGTCCAGGGCGAAGGTGGGGAAGAACTGGATGTTCATGCGCGCGATGCCGAGCGCGCCCCCCAGCAACATCACCAGCATCACCAGGTTGGCCGCCACCCGATGGTGGACGAAGAAGCCGATCAGGCCGCCGCGGCGCCTCACTGGCCGACCTCCTCGACCGGCTCCTGGGGCAGGCCCTCCGCCACCTCGACTCGCAGCCCCTGCATGGCGTTGGGCAGGTGGGTGGCGATCACCCGATCGCCCTCGGCCAGTGCCTCGCCCGGCCCCTCGGCGAGCCCAGCCGCGCGCACCAGCAGCCAGCGCTCGCCGTCGGGGCCCAGGGTCTCGCCCAGGCGCTCGACCCGCTGGCGCTGGAGCCGCGAATCGTCATCGATGCGGTAGAGCAGGTCGCTGCCGTGCAGGGCGGCGAAGGGCACCGCCAGGGCGTCCGCTACCGCCGGGCGCTCCAGCAGCACCGCCACCAGCGCCCCCGGGCGAAGCCCGGAGGCCTCTCCGTCGAGGGTGAATATCGCCTCGGTGCCGGCCGGGTCGCTGTCGCCGGCCAGGCCCGACAGCACGAAGCGCTGGCCGCTCTCCTCGGCCCGGGCGCCAAGCGACTCGCCGCGGGCAAGGCTCGCCGCCAGCTCGGCCTGGTAGCGATGGGGCACCCGCGCGCGCAGCTCCAGCCCCTCGGCCGGGTAGAGCGAGAGCAGCGGTGCCCGGGCTGCCACCTGGTCGCCCGGGGCCACCGCCACCTGCGTCACCACCCCATCGAAGGGCGCCAGCACCCGTCCGCGCTCGACGTCCCGACGGGCCGTCTCCATCATGGCCCGGGCGCGAGCCAGCCGCGCCTCCAGGCTCGCCAGGCGCGAGGGGTGCTCGGCCACCGCGCTCTCGCGGGTGGTCACGCTGAGCCGAGCCCGGGCCACGGCGTCGCGGGCGGTGTCGAGATCCGCCTGGGAGGTCAGGTTGCGTTCCACCAGCGAACGGTTGCGCTCCAGCTGACGATTGGCGCTGGCCAGGATCTCGCTCTCCCGAGCCAGGGCCTGGCGGTCGTTGTCGTGGCGGAGGCGCTCGTTGTCCACCTGGGCCTCGAGGTCGGCCACCTCCGCCTCGGCCTGGCGCAGCGGCGGCAGCAGGTCGGCATCGTCCAAGGCCACCAGCAGCGCGCCCTCGCTCACCCGCTGGCCGTCCCGCACCGGGCGCTCGGCCACCCGGGCGGCGATGGGCGCCACCAGGCTGACCCGTTCCGGCGCCACCAGCTCGCCGAACAGCGGCAGTACCGGCACGTGCTCGGCATGGGCCACCGTCAGCGCCTCGACGCGCCAGCTGCGCTCCTGGGGCACCGCCGGCGGAGGCTCCGGCCGGGTCAGGCGCAGGGCCATGAAGCCGGCCACGCCGAGGGCAATCAACAGAAGGGGAAGCAGGCGCTTGAGCATGGGGTCATCCGTGCCGATGGTTAGCGAGGACTACTATACGCTGCGGCGGGGCTGCCACGAATGCCGCTTGCTCAGGCTGCGGCAAGGTAGCGCAGCGCCACCCTCTCCCCCCACCTCACCCCGCGTGGTTTCACTCGCCGTCGACTTTCCCTATAATGCGCAGCGCTTGGCCCCCTTAGCTCAGCTGGATAGAGCGTCCCCCTCCTAAGGGGAAGGTCTCAGGTTCGAATCCTGAAGGGGGCGCCAAGAAAATCAATAAGTTATTCACTTTCATCACCTTAAAAAATTACCATTAGCTGCTTCCGACCCCACAGCGACCCCAACAAGACTGATGGGTAGGCCCGTGACGGCACTGCGCCCCCCATGGCGTCTCCCACTGCAACGCCTAGAAGCCCCCATCCCAGCATGACATTGCACTCGCATTGGTCATGATTCGAGCGACCGTGGATCGCGTATCGCCACCATCAGCCACGGCTCGCCGATGCCCTGCATGTCGACTCCGTTGGCGGCCAGAAAGGCCTCGTCGCGACTATAGCGTCGGCTCCGGCACCACCACTCTGCCCTCGCGGCCATGGTGCCACTCGAGCATCAGGATCTCGCCCTCTATATCGGGTTTCTTGGATTGAAGCGCCGGCGGGTGATGGCGGCTGCCAGCCACACACCGCGCGCGGAAAAAAAACGGTGATTATCCGGCCGTTCTTTCGCCGGTAATCGACAAACCGGGCTATAAACAAATGGGAGAATGCCACACCGAAAGTTCCAAGGTGCAAACCGGACGCGCGCTGGACCGGGCGGCTGCGCTCTTGATGGCAGGGACGAGCACATCGTGGGCCGTCGGACACAGTTGGGCGCCCGGGTATTGACCGCGGAGCTCTCCAACAGGAGGGAACGGATCGTGTTGATCTGCGATAACCTCGTGCAGCGCTTGAAGGAACTGCTCGCCGAGTTGGACGGCGCCACCGCGCAGCCGGCACCGCGGCAACGGCTTGCCTGGGACACACCGACCCAGCAGCAGGTCGCTCACATCACCGGTCAGTCGCCCATCTTCTCCGCCATTTTCACGAGCCACACCATCAAGCTGATCTCCTCGGGCGCGCCCTTTTCCAATCCGCACCAGATCGCCCAGGCCGGCCGCGATAACGACGGCACTGTCGTCATCAAGATCATGGCGGCGCGCGCAGCGACCATTCACCGGCTCGCCTTCGTCCTCCTGCACGAGTACGTCCATGCCAAGGATATCCACGTGCGCGACTTCGCGATAGCCGAGGCGGCGCCCTACCTGAGCAAGCCGGAGTACCGCCTGTTCCGCTGGCAGTCAGAGCTCGGCGCCTTCCAGGGCCAGCTCAAGATGGTGAACCAAGTGATCAGTGCCTTCGGCAACCCGCCGAGCGACATGCCAGCCGACGAGGTCTCAGAGCTCACGAGAACGAAGGAAGCGATGGAGCTCGAACGTGCCGGCGACCCGGTCGTGCGCATGCTCCACGTCGGCAGGGAGAGCGATGCGCGCCGGATCATCAAGGACCATTACTCGACGGCGATGCTCGACGCCGAGCATGCGGATGCTGCGCCCGATACCAACCGTACCTACGAGGCGGCGGTAACCGCCTACAAGAGCTCTCCCGACTGGCCCTCTGCGGCTGGTTGGTGAGCGGCACTGACCGGGAGGTCGTATGCCGGAGCTGAATGCTTCAGGGGACATCTTCACGCTGGGGGCGGCGGCCGGCTTCGACGAGGGCATCGTCCACGGGCGGGTCGGCGCCGGCGCGCGCGTCACGTTCGCCGGCCAGCTGGCCCTGTGCCACGGCCTGAATGCGCAGCTTTCGGCACAGGCCCTGGCGCAGCTCGAGACGGCCGCCTCGATCTTACTGCCTGCAATCCGCGGCGAAGGCAGCGCCTTCGCCGCGGCCGGCGTTCGAGTGGATGTCCGCGTCACACCGGACCTGTTCGACACGTTCGGTCTGTCGGCGGACATCGCAGCCTACGCCGAGGCGGCGGTCGCGGGTCGCATCGCGCTCGGTCTGGACTGGCGTGACATCGCCGCCATCGCCCGCCAGCAGCTCCCCGGCCTCGCCTATGATCTGTTCATCGCGTTCGTCAACGAGGTGGTCCTGGAGGCCGGTGTGTGGGGCAAGGCGAGCTTTTCCGCACAGGCCCAGGCGCACTTGTATGTACGCGGCACGCTGCGCGACGACCGGGACGCGGGCTTCACCGTCGAGGCAGGCGCCGCGGTCGGCTGGGGCGCCGGGACGGGCTGGGACCTCTTCGCGTCGATCGGGCTCGAGAACCCCAAGCGGTTCGTCAACTACGCCAGCGAGCGGATCACCGCGGAGCTGGTCCGTGAAGCGAGGCAGCAACTGCCCGAGCATTTTCAACCAGCGGTCGAACTCCTGGACTTCGCCCTGCCGCTCACGCTTCAGTCGGCCTACGAGCTGGGGCAACGTGCCGTGCTATCGGCGCTGAACGACACCGAGCTTCAGGTGCAGCCGTTCATCGATAACACCTTCGCCCAGCTGCAGCGCTACCTGATCGACAAGCTGGCCGGAGCGGGCGAGCGGCTCGCCGCCGGGTTGCTGGAGAACGCATTACTGCGCGTGTCGGAGGGCCATCTCAGCGCTGCGCAGCAGGCCGCGCTGCGCCCGGTCGTCGAGGGTCTGATCGACGACCTCGTTGATAGGCCGCTGACGGTGCAGATCCTGCCTTCCATCCTCGATCGCCTGATCCACGTCTTCACTGTCGTCGCGCCCGCGGAGACTACGCATTGGCGCGAGCCGCTGACGGTGTTGTGGGTGTCGGTGGCCACGACAGAGGCGCTGCGCCAACAGATCGGTACGCTGAGAGCCTCCGGTTCGGTCGTCGGGCTCGGCGCGGTCGCGGTGGAGGCCGACCTCGTCGCCCTACCGCTCCTGGAGCCGCCGCCGGTGGTGCGCGCGGCGCTCGCCCAGCACCTCGGCGACATGCCCGACCGGCTCATGCTCCACGACGCCCTGGACTACCTATTCGGGACCGGCGTCGCCCCGGTCCTCGACGACCTGATACCGGAGTTGTCGCTGCTGCTCGGCCGGCTCGGACAAACACTGGGGCTAACGCCGGGGGAGGTCGTCGAATCGGCATTGCTTGCAGGGCTGGGCGAAGACCTGTCCAGAACCGCGCTGTACCGGAAGCTGCGCGACGTGGTTAAGGAAGCGATCGACGGCCACATCGCCGCTGATCTCCTACCGGAGTTGCGCGACCGGCTGGGCGCCGACGCGGACGCTCGGGTGTGGATCGACGAGGTGGCCGAGCCTTGCCTGCTGGCGACGAGCGGCTTCGTCTTCGACCAGCTCGACCGGCTCGTCGATCAGGGCGTCCCGAGCGACGGGATGTCGCCCTTCCTGACCAGCTTCCGCTCGGCGCTGAGCGCGCTCGTGGCAAAGGTCGTGGTGCGCAACGTCGTTGTCCTCGGCGACATCCTGGTGCACCACGCCGTGGTGCACATGAACCAGGGCATGACGGACTTGGCGGCGACGGTGCGCAATGCTCCGGATCACGAGATGGTGCAGGCCGCCTGCTTGCTCACCCCGGCCCTGCTGCCGCCGGGCGTCCCGGCACCGCAGGATCTGAGCGGACCGACGCGGGGTCTTGTCGCCGACCTGCTCGATGCCGGCGCGGCGGCCTTCGGCCCTAACATCTGGACCGATCCGCGCCGAACGCGGCTGCGCGAGCTGATGGTACGGTTGCTGCTGTCGATCGACGGACACGTCGACTATACCGACGGCCAGCAGGTTCAGAACTTCTTCGAGAACCTGCGCGAGTGCGCCTATATCCCGGACCCACAGGGGCTGATGGAGCTGAACGGCCTGCTGTGCGAGCTGACGGCAGACGAGCTGAGTGTGCTCTTCGAGCGCGTCGTGCCGGCCATCACCGCCTTCCACCTCAAGCTCACCCTGGTCCAGGTGGTGGCTCTGGAGGACGCCGCCCGGGAGTTCCTTGCCGCGTTCCTGGATGCGGTGCAACGGGCGTGGGAGCGTTATCAGCAATGGCGGCGCGAGGCGGAGCGTCACCTGGAGGACGCGGAAGCGGCGGCGCGGCGCACGGCGCAGGCACTGCAGCAGGCGGCGACCTTCCTGCGCGACGCCGCGGTGCGGAAGGCGATCCTGGACCAGGCGCTGCTGCAGGGCATCGAGGTGGCGGAGGCAACCGCGCGCGCGGTTCCAGGATTCGGCCTGCTGCCGGCGCAGCAACAGGCGGAAGCCATCTCGTACGCGACTGGCACGGTCGTTTTCGTTTTCGGGTTGGCGCGTCCAGCGATCGATGCCGCCCTGGTGGGCCTGGGAGATCTGGCGGACGGCCTCGGCGACCTCGTCGACGCCACGTCGGATGCGCCCGCCGCCCTGGCCGTGCTCGGCGAGCGCATCCGGCTCCGGGCGTTGGCGCGCATCAACGCCGCGCTGGGGCCGACCGGCATCGTCCTGCCACCGGAGATCACCCCGCAGCACATCGCCGAAACGGCGCAAGCGGTCCTGATGAGCATCGCGGCGCTGCGCACGGCGATCGAGCAAGCGATCGCGTACAACGAGGCGGAGCGCAGCGCACGCGAGCAGCGCGATCAGGCCGTCGCCGAGCGTGCCACGGCCCGGAAACGGTGGCTCGATCGCCGGGCAGAGGAGCACGAGCTCTACGTTGACCCTGTCACCATCGAGTTCCTGACCCCGGCAGGCCTGCAGGGAAGTCCGGACGACAACTGGGCCTACAGCGCGCAGGTCGAAACTGTCCTGCGTGTTCGCGGCGCGCGGCCGAGCCTCGTGCAGCCCGGTGCGCCGAACCGCGTGCTGCTCGCCGCCAACTCCAACGCGGTGGCGGTCGACCCGGCCGAGTGGCAGTACGACGCCGCGCGCAATACCCTCCTCCTGCGCAAGACGCTGACCATGGGCGGTGGTGCCTTGCGCGCGGGCATCAACCATCTCGAATGCACCTTGGTCTACGGCACCGGTGAGACGCCGGTGCGATGCTCGGTGGTGTTCGCCGTGAATCCCAGCCATCCGTTCGAGGAGAAGCTGGAGATCGATCCGGCGCAGTCGGTCTTCGACACGCCAGGTGACGACCACCTGGCTACAGAGCAGGAGGTGGTCGCGATCCGCAACGTGGGCACCCGGTCGGTCGTCCTCACAGACTGGCGTCTGGCGGATCGCGCGCGCCACACATTCCGTTTTCCCGTGTTCGAGCTGTTTGCAGGGCAGACGGTGTCGGTGCATACCGGGCGCGGCACGGATTCTTCCGAACGCCTGTACTGGGGGCGGAACC
This sequence comes from Halomonas salsilacus, assembly GCF_051216275.1. Classification (NCBI taxonomy): domain Bacteria; kingdom Pseudomonadati; phylum Pseudomonadota; class Gammaproteobacteria; order Oceanospirillales; family Halomonadaceae; genus Halomonas; species Halomonas salsilacus. Next base: position 606,331 of record NZ_JBPKAQ010000001.1, on the reverse strand, counting down.
GGGCGGTGTGGAACAACACCGGGGACCGGTCGACCCTGATCGACGACCGGGACATCGTGCGGGCCGAGTATTTGTACCTGCCGCTGCGGTCCCGGCCTGCTTAGGCCTGCGAGTGAATCATGTTCTTGATCGGTAGATCCCCTGTGGCGAAGGTGACGGCACTGGAAGGCGTGGCCACCGGCAACATGAATAAGGCCTGGAGGTGTCTACGAAACCGGGGCGATTCAAATCCTGATGGGGGCGCCATCCGTTTATCTCCCCTTCTGGTACTCCCCCGCTCCCCTGCCTATGCTTGCGGAGTCACGGGTGGAGCCGCCGTCACGCAACCATCAAGAAACCGTCACGATCAGGCTCCATCCTCCCTGGCCATGAAGAAGCCAACGACGGGAGCTCGACCCATGCCTCAGATTCGCCCCCTGACCGCCCTGGCCGCCGGCCTGGCCTTCGCCACCGCCAGCCTGTTCGGCACCGCCCAGGCCGCCGAGTACTACGACGGCAAGAACATCCGCATGATCATCCCCTTCTCGCCGGGTGGCGGCACCGATACCTTCGGGCGACTGATCAGCCAGTACCTGGGCAAGCACATTCCGGGCGAGCCGACCATCGTGGCCGAGAACGTCACCGGGGCCGGCGGCCTGCTGGGCAGCAACGAATTCGCCCAGCGCGTCGACCATGACGGCACCACCCTGTTGACCGCCTCCGGCCACCTCAACCTGCGCGCCTTCCTGGGCCTCAAGGGTCTGCGCCTGGACCTCGATGAGCTGGAGCCGGTGGTGGCCTCGCCCATGGGTCACGTCACCGCCATCTCCACCGAAGCCGGCATCGAGGACCCCAGCGAGCTGCTCGAGGCTCGCGGCCGCCTGACCAAGGGCATCACCGACCCGGTCGGCCTGCTGGAGTCGCTGGTGGCGCTGGAGATGTTCGACCTGGAGTACCGCGCGGTGCCCGGCTACGGCGGCCGCGGCGACACCCGCATCGCCTTCGAGCGCGGCGAGCTGATGATCAACACCCAGTCCACGCCGGCCTACCTCAACAGCGTGCAGCCGCTGGTGGACGAAGGCCGTGTCATGCCGCTCTACGCCATCGGCTTCATCGATGCCGATGGCAACCCGGTCCGCGACCCGGCGGTGCCCGACATGATCACCGCACCGGAGCTCTACGAGCAGATCCACGGCGAGATGCCCTCCGGCACCATCTGGGAGGCCTTCAAGGTTACCGTCCCGCTTGTACAGAACACCCGGGGCACCGTCTGGGCTCACGACGACATCCCCGAGGAGGCCATGACCGCCCTGCGCGTCGGCGTCGAGGGCATGGTCAACGACCCCGAGTTCCAGGCGGCCGCGGCCAACATCCTCGAGGGCTACGACATCATGTGGGGCGACGACCTCGGCCAGATCAAGGCCAGCATGGAAGCGGCCTCGCCGGAAGTGCTCGACTTCCTGCGCGGCATGCTCAACGAGCGCTTCGGCACCGAGTTCGACTGACCGTTAAGCGCCCCGCCCGGCCGTCCGAGTCTATCGGGCGGCCGGTTTGCGTTGCGGGCGCACTTTTTTTTGACTCCGGGACCACCTCATGCTCGACGCCCTGATCAACGCCCTGTGGATCCTGCTCGACCCCTTCCGCCTGATGATGCTGTTCGCCGGCGTGGCCATCGGCATCGCCGTGGGCATCCTGCCTGGCCTCGGCGGGCTGATGGGCATGGCCCTGGTGCTGCCCTTCCTGTTCGGCATGGACGCCTACGCCGGCGTGGCGCTGCTGATCGGCATCGCCGCGGCGGTGCCCAGCGCCGACACCTTCCCCTCGGTTCTGATGGGCATCCCCGGCTCATCGGGTTCCCAGGCGACCATCATGGACGGCTACCCCATGGCCCAGCGCGGCGAGGCGGCCCGTGCCCTGGGGGCCGCCTTCACCGCCTCGCTGATCGGCGGGTTGATCGGCGCCCTGGCGCTCTCCGCGGTCGTGCCCTTCGCCCGCCCCCTGATCCTGGCCTTCGGCTCGCCGGAGCTGTTCATGCTTACCCTGCTGGGCCTATCGATGATCGGGGTACTCTCCGGCAACCGCCCACTCAAGGGCATGCTGGCCGCGGTGGCGGGCCTCGCGCTCGGTACCATCGGCGGCGCACCGGTGGCCGCCGAGTACCGCTTCGCCGGCGATTTCCTCTACCTCTACGACGGTCTCTCGCTGGTGATCGTGGCGCTGGGGCTGTTCGCCCTGCCGGAGATCATCGACCTGCTGGCCCGGGGCGGTGCCATCGCCGAGCGCTCCAAGGGCCTCGGCCACGGCTGGGTCCAGGGGGCGAAGGACACCCTGAACCACAAGTGGCTGGTGATACGCCACAGCCTCATCGGCGTGGCCATCGGCGCCATTCCCGGCATGGGCTCGTCGATCATCGACTGGGTGAACTACGGCATCGCCGCCCAGACCAGCAAGGACCGCAGCCAGTTCGGCAAGGGCGACGTGCGCGGGGTAATCGCCCCGGAGAGCGCCAACAACGCCAAGGAAGGGGGCGTGCTGATGCCCACCCTGCTGTTCGGGGTGCCCGGCTCCTCGGCCATGGCCATGCTGCTCGCCGCGCTGATGATCTTCGGCGTGCAGCCGGGGCCGCAGATGCTCACCCGCGACCTGGACCTGGTATTCGTGATCATCTGGTCGCTGGCCCTGGCCAACGTATTCGGCACCCTGATCTGCCTGCTGCTCTCCAAGCCGATCTCGCGACTCACCTTCATCCCCTTCCAGTACATCGCCCCGGTGATCATCGTCATCGTGGTGGTGGGGGCCTGGCAGGAGACCCGCCATTGGGCGGATCTCGCCCTCCTGCTCGGCTTCGGGGTGCTCGGCTGGATCATGAAGCGCAGCGGCATGCCACGCCCGCCGCTGCTGATCGGCTTCATCCTCTCGGGGCTCGCCGAGCGCTACCTGTGGATGTCCTACAACCTTTACGACTGGGAGTGGCTCACTCGTCCCGGCGTACTTACCATCGGGGGGCTGGCGGTCTTCCTGGTGGTGGGCAGCGTGATGCTCAAGCGCTCCACCGAGCGAAGCACCGACGCCCTGAAGCACGCCGATGAGGCCGGGGAGCCGCATCCGCGGGAGGAGACACGATGAAGGCACGCCTGATCGCCGCCGTGACGCACCACCTGCAGACCCCCTTCGTGCTGGCAGTGCTTGCCTGCATGGTCGCCATATTGTGGATCAGCCAGGGTTTCTCACTGGGGGCACGGCTCTTTCCCACCGCCGTGGCGAGCCTCGGCATCCTGCTCGCCGTGCTGGAGCTGGGCCGTCAGGCGATTCGCCGCGGGGCGAAGGAGGAGAGCGACTTCAGCGACCTGGGAGAAGACGACGAGACCCCCGCCTTCTACGCCCGGGGGCTCAAGTTCTTCGCCTGGATGGCGGCCTTCATCGGCCTGTTCTTCCTGGTGGGCGCCCTGCCCGCCGCCGGGCTCTACGTGCTGGGCTTCCTCAGACTGCAGCATCGTAGCCCCTGGCTGCCCAGCCTCGCGCTCTCCGGGGGGCTGGTGGCACTGCTGTGGGGGCTGGGCGTGGCGCTGCAGCTGCGTTGGCCAACTCCGCTGCTGTTCTGAGCCTCGCTGTTCTGCTCATCACTGTTCTGACTGGCCCGGGGCAGCGACTCAGCTGTTCTCCAACGGCAGGAAGGCGTCCGCCATCACCACCCGGTTGCGTCCGCTCTGCTTGGCACGATAGCTGGCCCTGTCCGCACGCTCCATCAGGCTGGCGTCGTTGTCATCCTCGGTGAGGAGGGCCACCCCCAGGCTGGCGCTGACCCCGAAGCGGCGGCCGCCGTGGCGAAAGTCGATGGTCGCCAGCCGCTGGCGCACCCGCTTGGCGATCTCCTGAGCCACCTCGGGGGACGCCCCGGCGAGCAGGATGGCGAACTCGTCGCCCCCCAGGCGCGCCACGGCGTCTTCGCCGCGCACTGCGTCACCCAGCGCCTCGGCCACCCGCTGCAACAGCTCATCACCCACCGCGTGGCCGGCGCTGTCGTTGACCTCCTTGAAGTGGTCCAGGTCGAGCATTACCAGTGCCAGCGCGTGGTCGGCCCGGCGCCGCGACAGATCGCAGGCCGCCGCCAGGCGGCGGGCAAAGCCGCGACGATTGAAGCAGCGGGTCAGGGGGTCGTGCTCCGCCTCCCAGCGCTGGCGCTGCTCACGCTCGTGGCGATCGGTGATGTCCTGCACCAGCCCCACGAAACCCAGCACACGACCGCCCCCACTGACCCGACTGGCGTGCACCTCCAGCCAGCGCCAGGCGCCTTCAGCGCCGCGGAAGCGGTAGAGCTGGGTCAGGGCACCCCCCGGCAGCAGCGCCCCGCGCCAGCCCGCCAGGACGGTGCCGCGGTCCTCCGGATGGACTCGACGCAGCCAGGCCAGCGACCGATAGTCGGCAAGCGCGATGCCGGAAAGCCGCGTCAGCGCCGGGTTGAGGTAGTTCACCTGGCCGCGGGGGTCGGTGAGGAACATGCCCACCGGCGAGGAGGCCAGCACCGCCTGCAGGAAGGCCTCGCGGGCCTCCAGAGACTCCATGGCGTCGCGGCGATCCGCTTCCACGCGGTTGAATGCCTCGGCGACCTGCTGCAGTTCGACCATGCCGGTATTGAGTTCCAGGCGGTCGGCCTTGCCCTGCCCCACCCGGGCGATCTGGCGCTCCAGGCGATGCAGCGGGCGCAGGCCGAGCCCCAGCAGCCACCACAGCAGGGGCAGCATCAGCGCCACGCTGCCCACGCCCACCCAGCGCAGCTCGCGGGCATAGCGGTTGACCGGTTCCTGAAGCTGGGCAAGCGGCAGATAGACGGCCACCACCCAGGCCGCCGGCCACACCTGGCGGAAGGCGGCCAGCGCCGGCTCGCCGTCCAGGGTCAGCCCCTCACCGCTCCCCTGCCAGCCGAGCAGCGCCTGCTCGACCAGCGGGTGGGTGTCGCCCCCGGGCAGCGGTCGAGTCAGCCACGCCTCGTTCGGATGGCTGATCACCCGCCCATCGGCGGTGGCCAGCATCACGTGTCCCGTCTCGCCCAGCCGCCGGCCGCGCAGGTTGAGGTAGGCCTCACCGTCGCGCAGGCTGGTGTTGCCGCCGAGCAGGCCCAGGAACTCTCCCCCTTCGCCGAGCAGCGGGTGAATCACCATGACCTGATCGATGCCGGTCTCGCCCCCGCGATAGGGCTCGCTGACATAGGGGCGGCGAAAGGCCTTCACGTGCTGGAAGTAGGGGCGCTGGCCGATCTCGGGACCGCCCTCGGGGAAGGGCGGCCACTCCGCCACGGGGTGCCCCTTGGCATCGAACACCATCAATCGATCGAACAGTGCCAGCATGGGTTGCTGGCCTCCCAGGCGCAGCCCGAGGCCGGGGTCATCGATGGCGATGTCGTCGGCCAGCCGCGCCAGCACCCGCTTGCGCTCGGCCAGCTCCCGGGAGAGCTGATCCGCCAGCAGCTGCGCTTCGTATTCCAGGTGGAGGCGGTTCTCGTGGCGCGTCATGTTTCCGCCGCTCAGGTGGCTGTAGCCGAGCAGCGCCGCCACCAGCGCCAGCCAACCCAGACCGATGCCCAGCAGCAGCCGCTGGCGCAGCGACAGGTTCAGCCAGCCGCCCAAGCGGCCCCCCGACCGGGCAAGGTAGGGGGGCGAAATCTCGTGGCAAGATAGATAGGGGTGAGAATCGTCATCGGCGAGCGAACGTCCGGCGGTCCATCGGGGCAGATACATCATGCTAAAGAATGGCTTGATTAAGCAGATGCTATCAGGCCCTGACGTCGACGTCGCCGCCAAGCCGAGCCGCTGGAATCACGGGGCTTCAACCCTGGAGCAGGTGAACCCGCTGGAGCCCGTCATCAGACCTCCTCACCCAGCGCCTCCAGGCCCTCCAGCGAGCGAAGGGTGAGTTCGCGCCCCGCCACCTTCACCAGCCCCTGCCGCTGGAAGCGCCCCATCACCCGACTCACCGTCTCCAGGGCCAGCCCGAGATGGCTGCCCATGTCCGCGCGGGACATGGTGAGCTGGAAGCGATAGCGGGAGTAGCCGCGGGCATGGAAGCGCTGGGAGAGGCCCAGCAGGAAGCCCGCCAGGCGCTGCTCGGCGGTTCGCCCGGACAACAGGCAGACCTGGCGCTGATCGCCTCGCAGTTCACGGCTCATGCAGCGCATCAGCTCGGCACGCAGGGCGTCATGACGCACCGCCAGAGATTCGAGCTGCTCGAAGGGCAGCTCGCAGACGAAGGTAGTCTCCAGGGCCACCACCGAGGCGGGACAGTACGCCTCGCCGATCGCCTCCAGCCCCACCGCCTCGCTGGGCAGGTAGAAATGAATCACCTGTTCGTCATGGCGGCCCGGCAGGCGCATCACCTGCTTGAGGCTGCCGGTGCGCACCAGGTAGAGGCTGCGGAAGGGCTGCCCCTGGCGCACCAGCGTCTGGCCGCGCTTGAGCGGCCGGGGTTGCACGATGATCTCATCGAAGGCGTCGAGGGCGGCCTGGGAGAGGCCACGCGTCAGGCAAGTCGGGTGCAGCGAGCAGCCCTCGCAGTGCCTCTCCCCCGGCCGCAGTTTGGTCTGGCTGGTAATCGTCATACGCACATCCTTGGCGTCGTGAGCTGGCGTGGTTGACCTAGGTCAGGTTAGACCATCCCAGCCGGGGTGAGGCAAATCTCCCCTCCTCTTCTCATCCCCGCTGCTCATCGCGACACGCATCACAGCCGTTGCATGGCCAAGGCGCACCAGTCGCATGGAAAGTTCCCGCGATGACCTTATTCTTTTGTCTCATAATGCTGTCGAATGATTGTCATCAACGTTTTGGATGGCTAGTTTCGTACCGTCGCGCATCAGTTCGCCTACACATTTAGTTGGATGTAGCTGACGTAAGCGTAAGACAGCAACCAATAAAGAGCGCCACCCCTGCGAGGGGCGCCGTTGAACACAACAAAGCACAACAAGGACCAGCAAGTGACAATGAACAAGACCGCATCGATCTTCACCGCCTCCGCCCTGGCGCTGGCCGTTGCCGGCGCCGCCCAGGCGTATACCATCGAGGCCGGGGACACCACCGCCAATATCTATGGCTACGCCAAGCTCGATATGATCTATGACGTCGATGCAAAGCTTGGAAATTCTGTCGGCCATGGCAACATCCGCCTCGATGGTCAGCCGGGCTCCGATGGCCACACTACCATGCATGCCTACCAGAGCCGCCTGGGGTTCACCACCTCCACGCCGGTAAGCGGTAGTGATCTGAAGACCATGGTCGAAGGCGACTTCTACGGCAGCGGCGGCGGCGAGCTTCGTCTGCGCCACGCCTACGGCGAGTGGAATGGCCTGCTGGCCGGCCAGACCTGGACCAACTTCGGCGGCTTCCTGGGCATGACCCCAACCATCGACTTCACCGGCCAGGTCGGCCAGGCCAACATCGGCCGTCAGGCCCAGATTCGTTATACCGTGGAGGGCTTCTCCGTTGCCCTGGAAGAGCCGACCGCCATCGGTGGGGCTGTGGCCGCCGGCGAAGATGGCGAGAGCAAGAACAGCCTACCTCACCTGACCATGCGCTATCAGAACAGCGCCGGCGACTTCAATTACGCGGCCTCTGCCGTACTCCGCGAAGTGGAGTATTACAACACCGTCGAAGCCAGCGACAAGCGTTCCACCGGCTGGGGCTTGAATTTGGAAGCCAACGCCAAGATTGCGGAAGGCGTGACCCTGCGTGGCGCCATCACCCACGGCGACGGCCTGGGCAGTTACATGTACGGCAGCCCCTCCGGCCCGGGCTATGTCAACGCTGACGGCGGTGTAAGCACGATCGAAGGCACCGGCGGTACCGCGGGCATTACCATTGCCGCTGGCCCCGGCAACATGAACCTCGGTTATGGCATTGCCACCGTGGACCTCGACGATGCCTTTGAGGCCGGAGCAGTCGGCGCTGGAGCCAATGACACGTTCGAAAGCGTCTATCTCAACTATATCTGGTCGCCGGCTCGCAACGTAACCTACGGCATCGAAGCCGGCTGGCACTCTCGTGAGACCGTTGGTGGCGAAGACGGCGACGCCGTTCGCGTGCAGGGCATGGTGCAGTACAACTTCTGAGCCTGTCCAACGGCGGCGCGTCAAGCGCCGCCTGGGTTAAAGCAGTTCCCAGAACAAGCAGAATTTCGATCCCTTCGCCCCGGCCATGCGCCGGGGCTTTTTCATGGCTGCCGGCAAGGTGGGGGCAAGGACGGAGTGAAAGTAGAGACGAAATGGAGTGACTCGAGGTTAGTACAAGCACAAGAAAGCCGGCCCCTGGGGGCCGGCTTCTGTGTTTACTGCTGTTGCGTTATCGCTGCTTCAAAGGGCTGAGTGCCGCTTAGAAGTGGTAGCGAACGCCGGTCAGCCAGTAGACGCTGTCGCGAAGATCACGAACGTTGTCGGTAAAGTCGCTACCGGTGGTGTCGCTGTCGATGAGGGTGCCCTGATCGGACTCATGCAGCTCTGCGAAGACGTCGAAGTTACTGGAGACCTTGTAGTAGGCGCCGGCGGCCCAGGCGTTGCGGCTGGTGTCGAGGTTCGCATCTTCCTGTGCGGCCTTCAGATCGCCCTGGGACTCGATGCGGTAGTAGTCCAAGTTGAAGGCCCACTCGTTCATGGCATAGGTCATGCCCACGCCGATCTTGTCTTCGAAATCGGACTGGGACTCATAGGCCAGACGACCGGAAAAGCCCGGAACGAACTCGTAGGAGGCAGAGCCGCCGTAGACGTTCTCGCCAACCCCACCGGCACTCTCGCGATCCTGGGTGTAACCCAGGGCCAGGCGCAGGGCGTCGATTTCGTAGACGGCGCCACCGGCGGTGTTGATGGTAGAGGAGTTGCTGCCCTCGGAGCCAGCCGGTTCACCGTTACCGGAGTAGTGCTTGCCCATCAGGTAGACCTGGAAGCCTTCCAGGTTCGGCGAGATGTAGCCAACAGAGTCGCCGCGACCCTGGAAACCACCGCCGGTCAGTTCGAGGCCACGGTCCAGATAGACGTCGAACGGAGCGGCCACGGTGTTCAGGTAGAAGTTATCGAAGTTACCTGCCTGGACGGTACCGAAGGCGTTGCTGCGCAGACCCAGGAAGCTGTTACGCACCTGCTGGCCATCGCGGTTGACTTCGTCCAGACGCGGACGCAGTTCGAAGTTACCGAAGGCGGTCAGGTCGTCGGAGACGCGCTGGGTGCCGCGCAGGCCGAAGCGGGAGTAGACATCACGGAACTCGGAGCCGTTGATCTTGTCGCCGTCTTCGTTGACTTCCGGACCGCCGCCGGAAACGCCCAGGGCGATGCGGCCGTACAGGTCGAGACGGGTGCCGTCCTGGTCATAAACGGTGGCGGCTTGGGCGGTGGTCGCCATCATGCCGGTAGCGGCGATGGCACCAGCGATAGCAGTCGCTAAAAGTGTCTTTTTCATCGTTAGGTTCCTTTGACTAGCAGTCTGTTTCGATCGTTTTCCTGCGGACCGCGTTGGGCGGTCACCGCAGCCGGCTTGCCGGGTCTACTCTTCTCTAGCTGGTCGATTCTCGTCTTGAGAAACGGCTAGCTGGCGGCATGCCTCGGCGAAACCTTGTTATATTCCAATGCTCGCAAGAGGAACTCTATACCGGGTGGAAGGTGAACGCAACAAGAAAAAACACTGTTTCCCTTCGAGCTTCACCCTTCCCTCGGAACTTTCGCTACCGCCCGCAGTCACCCGCCGCCGTGGCGCGAATCGCTCAGGGTTGACGGTGCTTGGCCACCAGGGCGGCCAGCTTCTCCTCCATGGTGACGAAGCGCGCCTCGCCGGCGGGCCGGGGCTTGGCCGCTTTAGACTCGAGGGAAGATGGCGTGGCGGATTCACCCTTGACCAAGGGCGTCTCACTGGAACGGCCAAGCTCAGGTTTCGCTTCAGGCTGAACGCCGGGCCCGGTGCGCTTGAGGCCGGCCTTCCCTCGACTGCTCTCGCGGCTATTTTCACGGCTATTTCCGCGGCTATTTTCGCGACCAGGCGTGTCGGGCCGCGCCTTGCCGCGACGCTCCGCCTGCAGGCGGTCGAGCTTCTTTCTGGCGTGCTCGGCGGCCTTGGCATCCACGCCACCGGCGGGGTGGCCTTCCAGATCGATGCGCTCGGCGCCCTCGCGCACCGCCTTGAGGTAACGGGGCAGATTCACATAGCAGGCCAGCGCACGGCGCACCAGCTTCTCGGGCCAGGGCTCACGTTCGGCCAGCTCTTCGTGGATACCCACCTTGAGCGGCCGGGTGTGGCCCTTGAAGAAGGCGCCGGGGTAGCGCCGGTACCACTCGGTGAGCAGCGCCTGGGGGGATGGCGCCTCGCCAATGGTGAGGGCGTCCTGCTGGTCGGGGGCCTGGGCGCCCGACGCTTCCGTGCTTTCTGCGTCTTTTCTCCTTTCTTCTGTTCTCTCTAGAGAGGTGGGCGCTCTAGAGGTGGACGCAGTAGAGGTGGAGGCGATAGAGGGGGAAGAGCCTGCCGGAAGGGCGTTATCCATGTCTCGCCGCGAGGTCGCCCCCTCAGCGAGGCTCACTCCTGCAGGGGCGGCCTGTTCCTTGGCAACCTGATCCTCAGCAGCCGGTCCCTCGACAGGTGTAGCCGCCGCAGGGGCGGGCGTCTCGGGTCGGCTGGCCTCGAGGGTTTTACGCGACGCGTCGGGCGACGGCGCGGCGCGGCGGCCCATCAGCGCGGAGAGCCCCTGGGAGCGGCGGGCGGGGCGCGGGAAGGTATTCTCGCCCGGGCCCTTGGCCAGCCGGTCATGGAGGTGGCGGTTATGCTCCTCCAGCTCTCGATTCTGCTCGTCGAGCTCACGGTTTTCCTCGACAAGCTCCAGCCGATTGGCCTCGAGCTCGCGAGCCTTCTCGGCAAGCGTCAGGCGGGCGGCCTCCAGCTCGGCCAGGCGCTGCTGAAGGGCCAGGCGCGACTCGCGTTCCTGCCGTATCAGGCCAAGCAGGGTGTCGGTGCGCCCCTCGAGGGCGTCCAGCAGGCGTATTGAGCGTTCCTCGGTCAAACCGTTGTCCTCCACGCGTGAGCCAGAGAGCGAGGCCGTGCCGGCCAGTCTGTGCCAGATGCCGCCCCATGACAAATGTCGTCAGGCGCCGACAGCACCGCGGCGGCGATACTCCACGAACTCATAGGCGGGCTGGCCCTCGGCGGGGCTGCCGGGCACGCGCTGCAGTTCCTTCCACTCACTGGGGTCGAGCTCGGGGAAACGGGCGTCGCCCTCCACCTCGACGGCCACCTCGGTGAGGTAGAGCCGGCTGGCGAACGGCAGCGCCTGGGCGTAGATCTCGGCGCCGCCCATCACCATGATCTCCTCCGCCCCGTCGATGGTGGCCTGCTGGTCAGCCAGCGCCAGGGCAGACGCCAGGTCGTGACAGACGCGGATGGCGTCGTGGTGGATACCGTCGTTGTAAAAATCAGGGTCGCGGGTCACCACGATATTGAGCCGCCCCGGCAGCGGCCGACCGATGGACTGGAAGGTCTTGCGACCCATCACCAGCGGCTTGGCCTGGGTCATGCGCTTGAAGAACCTGAGGTCTTCGGGCAGGTACCAGGGCAGCTGGTTGTCCACGCCGATCACCCGGTGGCGGTCCATGGCAGCGATCATGGCCACGGGAATCAGGGTCTCGTCGGTCATCGTGTCGCTCATACGGCCTCTCAATACTTCTTACACCGCAACGGCGGCCTTGATATGGGGGTGGGGGTCGTAGCCCTCGATGGCGATGTGCTCGAAGCGGAAGTCGAACAGCTCCGTCACGCTCGGGTCGAGCGCCAGCCGCGGTGCCGCCCGCGGAGCGCGGGTGAGCTGCAGCTCAGCCTGCTCCAGGTGATTCAGGTATAGATGAGCGTCGCCCAGGGTGTGGATAAACTCCCCCGGCGCAAGGCCCGCCACCTGGGCGATCATCTGCGTCAGCAGCGCGTAGCTGGCGATATTGAAGGGCACACCCAGGAAGATGTCGGCGCTGCGCTGGTAGAGCTGGCAGGAGAGCCGCCCCTCGGCCACGTAGAACTGGAACAGGCAGTGGCACGGCGGCAGGGCCATCTCGTCCACCAGCGCCGGGTTCCAGGCGGAAACGATCAGCCGCCGCGACTGGGGGTTCACGCGAATCTGCTCGAGCAGCCCGGCGATCTGGTCGACCTGGCCGCCGCGGGGGTCGGGCCAGCTGCGCCACTGGTAGCCGTAGACGGGGCCCAGGTCGCCGTTCGCGTCGGCCCAGTCGTCCCAGATGCTGACGCCGTTCTCCTTCAGGTAGGCGATATTGGTATCGCCGGCCAGGAACCACAGCAGTTCAAAGACGATCGAGCGGGTGTGCAGCTTCTTGGTGGTGACCAGCGGGAAGCCACGGGCCAGGTCGAAGCGCATCTGGTGGCCGAAGAGCGAACGGGTGCCCACGCCGGTGCGGTCGCCACGCTCCACGCCGTGGTCGAGCACCTGGCGCATCAGGTCGAGGTAGGGTTGTTCGAGGGCGGGAAGCGTCGGGTCGGTCACGGCGTTGCCTGGCTTGAATGGACGGGGCGGGAAATTCTACACATCCTTCGGCACCAAAAGCCAACCAGCCAGATTATCACGCTGGCGACGACTGGTTAGCCCTTGGCCCTTGGCCCTTGGCCCTTGGCCCTTACACCCTCCTATCCACCGGCTGATTCCGCGACCAGGCGATCAGCGCCAGGCCGACAACGATCATCGGCAAGGTCAGCAGCATGCCCATGGTCACCCAGCCAAAGGCGAGATAGCCGATATGGGCATCGGGTAGTCGCACGAACTCCACCGCGAAGCGGAACCCGCCATAGAGCGTCAGAAAAAGCCCGGAGACCAGCCCGCGGGCGCGGGGCTTCGCGGAGACGAACCACAGCACCAGGAAGAGCACCAGCCCTTCCAGCACCGCCTCGTAGAGCGCCGAGGGGTGGCGTGGCTCGGGCCCCAGCCCCGGAAACGGCATGCCCCAGGGCAGCTCCGTGACGCGGCCCGGCAGCTCGCGATTGATGAAGTTGCCGATGCGCCCGGCGCCGAGGCCGATGGGCACCAGCGGCGCGATGAAATCGGTGAGAGTGAAGTAGGCCAACCCCTTCTTCCGGGCGAACCACCAGGTGGCGAGCAGCACGCCAGCCAGGCCGCCGTGGAAGCTCATGCCGCCGTCCCAGACGCGGAAGACCCACAGCGGATCATTGGCCCACTGGCCCAGGCCGTAGAAGAGCGCATAGCCCAGGCGCCCCCCCACCACCACGCCAATGGCGGAGTAGAAGAGCAGGTCGCCGATGTCGTCGTGGGTCAGGCCGATGCGCGCGGCGCGACGGCGGCCCAGGAACCAGGCGGCAACGAAACCCACCACGTACATCAGGCCATACCAGTGCACCTGGAAGGGGCCCAGGGAGATGGCCACGGGATCAATGTCGGGGTATGCGAGCATCGGGACTCCTTGTAGAAGACATAGTTGTAGAGGGAAACGTTGTAGAGGGAAACGTTGTAGAGGGAAACGTTGAAGGGGGAAGAGTTGCAAAGGAACAAGGGGCAGGCCCGGCGCGTCAGGACCGGGCGCGGAATCATGGGGTATCGGGGGCGTCGAGCTGGGCCGGCAGCCAGCGCCTGACCCGTTCGATCAGCTGCTGGGGGCGGTAGGGCTTGGCCAGATAGTCATCCAGGCCCGCCTCGGCGAAGCGCTGGCGATCCTCCTCGCTGGCGTTGGCGGTCAACGCCACCAACACGCTGCGATGATCCGGGTAGCGCTCGGCCTCGACGTCGCGCCAGCGCCGGCTGGCCTCCATGCCATCCATGCCGGGCATGAAGATGTCCATCAGCACCAGGTCGAAGGGCACCTGCTCCAGGCAGGCCAGGGCCTCGGCACCGCTGGTGGCGGTGCGCACCTCAAACCCCTGACGCTCCAGCACCTGGCGGGCCAGCATCAGGTTGACGGGGCCGTCGTCGACGATCAGCACTCGACTCGCCCGGCGGACGGGTGGCGGGCTGGCGGCAGCCGGCTCTTCACCGGAGATGCCCTCGAGCAGCACCGCCAGGTCGCCGAGCCGCTCGCGTAGCTCGCCCAGGGTGCGGCGCTGCGGGTCACTGAGGGGCTCGTCTTCCGCCGTCAGCAGGCTATCCAGACGGGCCTTGAGCGGCAGCAGTTCGCGGCCGAGCAGGGTCAGGTAGTCGGACTTGAGCCGCGACTCCTCCCGCGCGCGTTCGCGCCCGGCGGCCAGGCGATCAAGGCGCTGCTCGCGCCGGGCCAGGTCATCTTCCAGGTTCTGCAGGCGGCGCCGCAGGGGCTCCTCGCCGGCGGCGACGAACTCCACCGTCGGCGCCGCAGCGGGAGTGCGTCGGGGCGCCGGGACGCCGTCACCGCGTTCGGCCTGCCCCGGGGGGTGGCGTAGGACACCGGCCACGACCGCGGCGAGAATGCACGCTGAGGCCAGCAGCATCAGGGCCAGCCAGCCGCCGGGCGCATCGGCCACCAGCAGCGCCAGCAGGCCGGCCAGCAGCAGGCCCAGCTGCACCAGCAGCGCAAGGCGAAGATAGGAAGGAAGCCGCCGAGGTTGGCGGCGATGGTCGACTCGCATTGTCATCCCTGGTCGATCACGTGATTCGCGAAAGAGTGGCGGATGAGTGTACGCCGGGGGCGGCCGGCTGTCATGGCGGGGGGATTTTACCACCGGCGGAACGCTTCCCGAGGGCTCCTAGAGCCGCTAAGCTGCCGGAATGTGCCTGATTGCCTTCGACCATCGCCCCGGCGAAGAGTGGCCGCTGCGGCTGGTCGCCAACCGCGACGAGTTCCACGCCCGCCCCGCCGCCCCGCTCGCCAGCTGGGCGGAGGTACCCGCCATCGTCGGCGGCCGCGACCTGGAGGCCGGCGGTAGCTGGCTGGCGGTGCATCGCCGCGGGCGCTTCGCCGCGGTGACCAACGTGCGAGACCCGCGCCTCAAGGTGGCGAGCGATGCGCCCAGCCGCGGCGACCTGGTGCGTGACGCCCTCACCAGCCCCGATCTCTCTGCGTGGCTCGACCGCCTGGCCGGAGGTGCCGCCGCGCGCTTTTCCGGCTTCAACCTGCTGGCCGGCGATGGGAAGCGCCTGTGGCACCTCCACCGCGGCCTGGATGGCATTCATCTGAGCGAAGTTCCCCGCGGCCTGCACGGGGTTTCCAACGACAGCCTCAACACCCCCTGGCCCAAGCTGATCGAGGCGCGCCAGGGGCTCGGGGCCTGCCTGCGCCACGGTCGCTGGCCCGAGGATGCCCTGGCCGCCATGGCCGACCCCCACCCCGCCGACGATGACCAGCTGCCGGAAACCGGGGTGGGCCTGGAGATGGAGCGGATGCTCTCCTCTCCCTTCATCGTTGGCGAGCGCTATGGTACCCGCGCCATGACCTGGGTGAGCTGGCACGCCAGTGGACGCATCGAGATCGGGGAGCGGCGCTTCGGCCCGGGGGGCATGGCGCTGGGGGAGAGCGTGGAGCACCTCACCACCTAGGCAATACTACCGAGGCTCATTGCTTCTGGTGGGAGCCACGCTCTGCCGAGCGAGGGTTGTGTCAATTGGCGATTCAACTGATCAATCCCTTGGCGGCAGAAGGTGGCCGAGATCCCAGCCTCCCAGACGCGTGGCCAGATGGCGACGAACGTCGCCGGGGCTGTCCAGCCGCAGGGTCTCCGCCACCAACTCCCGGGCGCCTTCCAGAGTCACGCGGCGGATGGCGGCGCGCACCCGGGGCAGGCTGGGGGCATTCATGGAGAGTGCATCGAAGCCCATGCCCATCAGCAGCAGGGCGCCGGCGGGGTCGCCGGCCAGTTCGCCGCACACCGAGATCGGCTTATCGAGCCGCGCCGCCTCCCGGGCCAGGGTCGCCATGGCACTGAGCACCGCCGGATGGCAGGCGTCGAAGAGAGCGGCGACCCGCGGATTGTTGCGGTCCACGGCCAGCAGGTACTGGGTGAGGTCATTGCTGCCCACCGAGAAAAAGTCGGCACGACGAGCCAGAGCGTCGAGCTGGTAGAGAGTCGCTGGCACCTCGATCATCACGCCCACCTTCGGCCGCGGCACCGCCACGCCCTCCTCGCCCAGTTCGACAATGGCGCGGTCGAGAAGACGCAGGGCGTCGTCGACCTCGTCGACGTTGGTGATCATGGGCAGCAGCACCTGGAGGTTGTCCAGCCCCTGAGAGGCACGCAGCATGGCGCGCAGCTGCACCATCAGCACTTCGGGGTGATCCAGGGTGACGCGCATGCCGCGCCAGCCAAGGAAGGGATTGGCCTCCTCGATGGGGAAATAGGGCAGGGCCTTGTCGCCGCCGATATCCAGGGTGCGCATCACCACCGGCAGCGGGGCGAAGCTCTCCAGCTGGTCGCGGTAGAGCCGCGTCTGCTCCTGCTCGCCGGGGAAGCGCTCGGTGACCATGAAGGGCACCTCGGTGCGGTAGAGGCCCACCCCGCTGATGCGGCTCTTCAGCGAGGCCACCGCATCCACCACCAGGCCGGTGTTGACCATGAGCGGCATGTCGTGACCGTCCGGGGTACGGCTGGGCAAATCCTGCTCGTGCTCCAGCACCTCGGTCAGCGCCTGCTCCTCGGCGATCAGCCCCCGGTAGTGGCTGAGCAGCTCCTCCCCGGGGCGCACGAAGAGACGCCCGCGGTGGCCATCGAGGATCACCCGTGCGCCGGAGAGCCGTGGCAGCGGCAGGTCGACCATGCCGAGCACCGTAGGGATGCCCATGGCGCGAGCGATGATCGCCACGTGGGAGGTACTCGACCCGCGCACCGAGACCAGCCCGACGAGCTTGTCGCGGGGCACCTCGCCGAGCATCGCCACGCTGAGTTCGTCGCCCACCAGCACGGTGCTGTCGGGGAAGACCTCGGGCGTCTGGGGCGTCTCCTCCTGCAGGTGGGCCAACACGCGCCGCCCCAGGTCGCGCACGTCGGCGGCGCGTTCACGCAGGTAGTCGTCGTCGACCCGCTCCAGGTACTGCACGTGGCGCTTGACCACGTCGGCGAGCGCACCGGGGGCCCACTGTCCCTCACGGATGCGCTTCTCCACCTCCTGGGAGAGCGCCGCCTCGCTGAGCATCTGTTGGTAGACCTCGAACAGCGCCAGCTCCTGGGCGGAGACGCGGTTGGCCAAGCGCTCGGCGGCGGCGCGGAGCTCCTCGCGAACGCGGCCGATCGCCTCCTTGAGGCGGGCGATCTCGTACTCCACGTCGGTGGGAACCAGGTCCGCCACGCTGTCGAGATCGGCGGGCGGGGCGATCACCACCGCCTCGCCGATGCTCATGCCCGGGGCGCCGGCCACCCCCTTGAAGTGCACCTGCCCCTCGAGGCTCGGCCGGGTGAGGTTGCCGGTGGCCAGGGCATGAGCCAGCACCCCGGCCAACTGGGCCGCCATGGTGACCAGGAAGGCCTCGTCCTCCTCGCCGTAGCGGCGCTTCTCCTCCTGCTGGACGACCAGCACGCCGAGCATGCGGCGCTGGTGGATGATCGGCACGCCGAGGAAGCTGGAATAGCGCTCCTCGCCAGTGGATTCGAAGTAACGAAACTGGGGATGAGCCTGGGCGTCCTCGAGGTTGAGAGGCTCCTCGCGACTGGCCACCAGCCCCACCAGGCCCTCGCCCACGGGCAGGGCCACTCGCCCCACCGCCTGACTGCGCAGGCCGATGGTCTCCATCAGCACCAGCCGCTCGACCTCCTCATCGTAGAGGTAGAAGGAGCAGACATCGGCCTCCATGGCCTTGCGGATGCGCCGCACCATAGTGGCGAGAGCCGCCTCCAGGGTGCGGGCCCCGGTAACTTCCTGTGTAATGCGGCGCAGGACCTCAAGCATGGGGTGCCGTTTTCCATTGTTGTCGTTGGTAGGAAGGCGGGAAATAAACTCGAGTCCCTGTGACTGCCTCACCGGGGCGGGGTTCCTCGATACGGCACAAGCCTCATGCCAGACGAGTCAACCCATCCCCAGTGCCAGGCGCTGGGCGCGGGGGGAGAGTTCCTTGAGGGCGCGTCGGTAGACCTCGCGCTTGAAGGGCACCACCTGGGCAAGCGGATACCAGTAGCTGACCCAGCGCCAGCCGTCGAACTCCGGCTGCTCAGTCCCGTCCATGCAGATCTGGCTCTCCTGGCAGCGAATCCGGAGCAGGAACCACTTCTGTTTCTGGCCGATGCATACCGGCCTTGAATGGGTACGAATCATGCGTCGCGGCAGGCGGTAGCGCAGCCAACCCCGGGTGCAGGCAAGGATCTCGACGTCGTCGTCCGTCAAGCCGATCTCCTCGAACAGTTCGCGAAAAAGTGCCTCTTTCGGTGTCTCGTTCGCCTTGATGCCTCCCTGGGGAAACTGCCAAGCATTCTGCCCTACCCGACGCGCCCAGAGCAGCTGCCCCTGATCGTTGGCGATGATGATGCCAACGTTGGGGCGAAAGCCGTCAGCGTCGATCACGGACTTCACCTTGTTGAAACCTGAATTGGGACCATTCTTCCACAAGGCCACGAACCGCATCAATACGCCTTGCGGACGGGCCTGCCGGGCCCGGGTCGCAGCCGACCGCGCGTTCTGCGATAATCGCCGACTTTCAAGCCTGCCTATACCCTCTGTCACCTGCCCAAGGGAGTCATCGTGAGCCTGGCCATTTTCGACCTGGACAACACCCTGCTGTCGATCGACAGCGATCACGCCTGGGGGGAGTTTCTGCTCGAGCAGGGCGCCGTGGACCCGGTGGCCTACCGCGATGCCAATGATCGTTTCCTGGCCGACTACGAGGCCGGCACCCTGGATATCCATGCCTTCCTCGAGGTGGCGCTTAAGCCCCTGGCCGAGAACAGCCCCGAACAGCTGGCGGCCTGGCACCAGCAGTTCATGGCCAGCAAGATCGAGCCCCATATCCTGCCCAGGGGCGAGGAGCTGGTGGCCCGCCACCGCAGCCGCGGCGACACCCTGCTGATCATCACCGCCACCAACCGCTTCATCACTGGCCCCATCGCCGAGCGACTGGGAATCGATGAGCTGATCGCCGTGGAGCCCGAGGTGGTGAACGGCCGCTACACCGGACGGGTGACGGGCACCCCCAGCTATCGCGAGGGCAAGGTGGTGCGCCTGGAGGCGTGGTTGGCCGACAAGGAACTGAGCCTGGACGAGGCCTGGTTCTACAGCGACTCCCACAACGATCTGGCGCTGCTGGAGAGGGTCGACCATCCGGTGGCGGTGGACCCCGACCCCACCCTGCGCGAGGTGGCCGAGACCCGCGACTGGCGGATCATCAGTTTGAGAGACTGACGTACCACATCGCGCGACCGAGGCGATCTGAGCGATTGGTGACTACAAAAAAACCCCGCCAGGGCATACCTAA
The DNA here is from genome assembly GCF_051216275.1 of Halomonas salsilacus. NCBI lineage: Bacteria > Pseudomonadati > Pseudomonadota > Gammaproteobacteria > Oceanospirillales > Halomonadaceae > Halomonas > Halomonas salsilacus. The sequence goes on along the minus strand of NZ_JBPKAQ010000001.1, from coordinate 587,028 downwards.
GCGGGGTTTTCTTGCGGCTTAACACTTGAAACTGGAGTTCAGCCCAGCAGGTGCTCGACGGCGGCGCGCTCTTCGCGCAGTTCGTCTTCGGTGGCCTTCATCTTCTGCTTGCTGAAGTCGTCCAGCTCGAGGCCCTGGACGATCTCGTACTTGCCGCCCTGGCAAGTCACCGGGTAGGAGTAGATGATGCCCGGCTCGACGCCGTAGCTGCCGTCTGACGGGATCGCCATGCTGACGACCTGGCCGTTGGTGCCCAGCGCCCAGTCGCGCATGTGGTCAATGGCAGACGAGGCCGCAGAGGCCGCGGAAGAGGCACCGCGGGCCTTGATGATGGCCGCGCCGCGCTGCTGCACGTCGGGAATGAAGGTGCTCTCGTACCAGTCGCGCTCGACCAGCTCGGCCGCCGGCTTGCCGTCCACCTTGCAGTGGGCGATGTCGGGGTACTGGGTGGCGCTGTGGTTGCCCCAGATGATCATGCTCTCGACGTCGGTGACGTGCATACCGGTCTTCTGAGCCAGCTGGGTCAGGGCGCGGTTGTGGTCCAGGCGGGTCATGGCGGTGAACTGCTTGGCATCCAGGTCCGGCGCGTTGCAGGAAGCAATCAAGGCGTTGGTGTTGGCCGGGTTGCCCACCACCAGCACCTTGACGTCGCGGCTGGCGCTGTCGTTCAGAGCCTTGCCCTGCACGGAGAAGATCGCCGCGTTGGCTTCCAGCAGGTCCTTGCGCTCCATGCCCGGGCCGCGCGGGCGGGCGCCGACCAGCAGGGCGAAGTCGGCATCCTTGAAGGCGACATTGGGGTCGTCGGTGGCGACGATTTCCTGCACCAGCGGGAAGGCGCAGTCGTTCAGCTCCATCACCACGCCGTTCAGGGCTTCCATGGCCGGGGTAATCTCGAGCAGCTGCAGGATGATCGGCTGGTCCTTGCCCAGCATGTCGCCTGAGGCGATGCGGAAGGCGAGGGAGTAGCTGATCTGGCCGGCAGCGCCGGTGATGGCAATACGGACGGGCTGTTTCATGGAGGCTCCTTGGTTGTCAACGCACGGATTATCGCCGTGAGGACGGGCCCGCCGGACACGCCGCCGGGCCTGAATTTCGAACGCCAAGATGTTATGCCTGCGCTGCACAAAACTCAATGCGACCTAGGATGAGGGCCGAATGATGAGGGGTGATATGCTGGCACCTCATGCCCGCTGATGGATCACACCGCATGCCCCGCCGTCGTCTTCCCCTCTCCCCACTGCTGGCCATCGCCGTCACCCTCGCCCTGGGGGTGTGGCTGGCCTTCGGCGACCTGCAGCGCTTCCAGGACGCCGCGCCGGATAGCGAGCCTGTCGAGGAAACGCCGGCCGCCCGGGTCGAGGTAGCGGTGCAGGAGGCGGAGCCCCACGCTCCAAGGCTGGTGCTCCAGGGGCAACTGGAGGCCGACCGGGAGCTCACGCTGCGCGTTCGCCAGGCGGGGCGCGTCGAGGCGCTGCCGGTGGCGGCGGGCAGCCGGGTCGAAACCGGCACGGTGCTGATCGCGCTGGCCCGTGACGAGCTGCCGGCTCGGCTCGAGCAGGCCCAGGCGGAGCTGGCCCTGGCCCGGGCGGAGCTGGCCGGTGCCGACGACCTGCGCCGCCGCCAGCTCATCTCCAACACCGACCACCTGCGCCTGCAGAGTGGCGCCTCCCGGGCCGTGGCGGAGGTGGCGAGCCTGCGCCGCCAGCTGGACGACACCCGCCCCACCGCCCCCTTCGACGGCGTGTTCGACCGCCTCGACGTGGAACTCGGCGAGCTGGTCCAGGTGGGCGAGGCCTTCGGCCAGCTGGTGGACGACGGCCATCTGGTGGCCAGGGCCTGGGCCCCCCAGCGCGACGCCCATGAGCTCGAGGCCGGCCTACCCGCCGAGCTGCGCCTGCTGGACGGCTCGCGACTCGAGGGCGAGGTGAGCCTGGTGGGACGCCGCGCCGAGGCCGAGGCGCGCACCTTCGTCGTGGAGGCCCGGGTGGCCAACCCCGAGGGGCGCCGCCTGGCCGGCGCCAGCGCCACCCTGGTGGTCACCCTGCCGGAGCGGCAGGTACACCGCCTCTCCCCCGCTCTGCTGGAGTTGGGCGACGGCGGCCAGCTGGTGGTCAAGCACCTGGATGACGAGGATCGGGTGGTGCGCACGCCGGTGACCCTGGTCGACGCCTCCACCGACGAGGCCCGGGTCGCGGGGCTGCCCCCACGGGTGCGGCTGATCACCCTGGGCGGCGGCCTCGTGGCGCCCGGCGAACGCGTCGTGCCGGTGGCGGTTGACGCTACCCAGGCGTCACCCTGAGATGCGGGCCCTGATCGAGGCGGCGCTGGACCGCTCGCGCACTACCCTGCTGCTGCTGGTCGCGCTGCTGTTGGCCGGGCTTGCCGCCTGGCAGGCGATCCCCAAGGAGGCCAACCCCGACGTCGCCATCCCCATCATCTATGTGTCGTTGTCGCTGGAAGGGGTCAGCCCCGAGGACGGCGAGCGCTTGCTGGTGCGCCCCATGGAGCAGGAGCTGCGCAGCATCGAGGGAGTGCGCAAGATGACCTCCCAGGCAAGCGAGGGCCACGCCGCGGTGACGCTCGAGTTCGACGCGGGCTTCGACCCCGACCAGGCGCTCACCGACGTGCGCGAGAAGGTCGACATCGCCCGCGCCGAGCTGCCCCAGGAGGCCGACGAGCCGCGGGTGATGGAGGTTAACGTGGGGCTCTTCCCGGTGCTCTCCATCGGCCTCTCCGGCCCGCTCGAGGAGACCCGGCGGCTGGCCGTGGCACGCCGCCTCAAGGAGGAGATCGAGGGCATCGGCGAGGTGCTGGAGGTGGACATCGGCGGCGACCGCGAGGAGCTGCTGGAGATCGTCGTCGACCCGCTCGTGCTCGACAGCTACGGCGTCGACTTCGGTTCCCTGTTCAACCTGGTCAGTCGCAACAACCGCCTGGTGGCCGCCGGCAGCCTGGACACCGGCGCCGGACGCCTGGCGCTCAAGGTGCCCGGGGTGATCGAGCGCCTCGAGGACGTGATGGCCATGCCGGTGAAGGTGGACGGCGACCGGGTGGTCACCTTCGGCGATGTGGCCTGGGTACGCCCCACCTTCAAGGACCCCGACGGCTTCGCCCGCATCGATGACCAGCCGGCGCTGGTGCTGGAGATCTCCAAGCGTGCTGGCGCCAACATCATCGCCACCATCGAGCAGGTGCAGGGGCTGCTCGAGGAGGCCGGTGGGCTGATCCCCGAGGGGCTCGAGATCACCACCATCATGGACCAGTCCGAGATGGTGGAGGAGATGCTCGACGAGCTGCTCAACAACGTGCTCACCGCGGTGGTAATGGTGCTGGTGGTGATCCTCGCCGCCATGGGGCTGCGCAGCGCCCTGATGGTGGGCCTGACCATCCCGGGGGCCTTCCTCACCGGCATCCTGCTGATCTGGACCCTGGGGTTCACCCTCAACATCGTGGTGCTCTTCTCGCTGATCCTCGTCGCCGGCATGCTGGTGGACGGCGCCATCGTGGTCTCGGAGCTGGCCGACCGCCACCTGCGCCAGGGTCAGCCGCCCCGGGAGGCCTGGGTCAACGCCGCCGCGCGCATGAGCTGGCCGGTGATCGCCTCCACCGCCACCACCCTGGCCGTCTTCGTGCCGCTGCTGTTCTGGCCCGGGGTGGTGGGCGAGTTCATGAAGTACCTGCCGGCCACGGTGATCCTCTGCCTGCTCGCCTCGCTGGCCATGGCGCTGGTGTTCCTGCCCACCCTGGGCGGCGTCTTCGGGGTTCGCGCCTCGCACCGGGAGACGGAACAGGACCGGGTCAGCGCCGGCGGGCGGCTCTACCGCGCCCTGCTCGCCCGCCTGCTGGCCATGCCGGGACTGACCCTGCTGTTCGCCTTGCTGCTGCTGGCGCTGATCACCACCGCCTATGCCCGCTTCAACCACGGGGTAGAGTTCTTCCCGGCGGTGGAGCCGGATAGCGCCCAGGTGCTGGTGCGCACCCGGGGCGACTTCTCCGCCAAGGAGAAGGACGCCGTGGTGCGCCGGGTCGAGGCGCGCCTGGCCGGCATGAGCGAGGTGGAGGCGCTCTACGCCCGCTCCTTTGCCACGCCCAACCAGCAGCTCGGCAGCGACGTGATCGGCGTGCTGCAGTTCCAGCTGATCGACTGGCAGCATCGCCGCCCGGTGGTGGCGATCTTCACGGAGATGAGCGAGCGCACCGCCGATCTGCCCGGCGTGGTGCTGGAGTTCCGCGAGCAGGAGATGGGGCCCGGCGAGGGCAAGCCCATCGTGCTGGAGGTGAGCGGCCATGACGATGCTGCCACCGACCGCGCGGTGGAGCGCCTGCGCGAGCTGATGGGCGAACTGGGCGGCTTTCGCGACATCGAGGATGACCGCAGCCTGCCCGGGGTGGAGTGGCGGGTGATGGTGGATCGCGAGGCGGCGGCGCGTTTCGGCGCCGACGTCGCGGCGGTGGGCAGCGCCGTGCAGCTGATCACCACCGGCCTGCAGGTGGCCAGCTACCGCCCCGCCGGGGTCAGTGACGAGGTGGACATCCGCGTGCGCCTGCCGGCGGGCTACCGCTCCCTGGACCAGCTGGGCCGGCTGACGCTCAACACCGCCCGAGGCCAGGTGCCGATCTCCAACTTCGTGGAGCTGGTGCCAGCGCCCAAGGTGGGCACCCTGCACCGCATCGACGGGCGCCGCGCGGTGACCCTGGAGGCCGACGTGGCCGACGGATACCGCAGCGACGAGCGGCTGCGCGCCCTGCTGGAGGCCGGCGGCACACCGCCCGAGGGAGTGATGGTCGAGGTGGCCGGCGAACAGCAGGATCAGCAGGAGGCGAGCCGCTTCCTGGCCAGCGCCTTCCTGATCGCCATCGCCATGATGACGCTGATCCTCGTGACCCAGTTCAACAGCCTCTACCAGGCGGGGCTGGTGCTCACGGCGATCGTCTTCTCCACCGCGGGGGTGCTGCTGGGCCTGCTGGTCAACGGCCAGCCCTTCGGCATCGTGATGGTGGGGATGGGCATCATCGCCCTGGCGGGGATTGTGGTGAACAACAACATCGTGCTGATCGACACCTACAACCAGCTGCGGGGCGAGGGCCTGGCACCCCTCGAGGCGGCCCTGGAGGCGGGCGGGCTGCGCCTGCGCCCGGTGCTGCTGACAGCGATCACCACGGTGCTAGGGCTTCTGCCCATGGTGCTGGGGGTGAACGTGAACCTGTTTGCGCCGAGCCTGGGGCTCGGCGCCCCCTCGACCCAGTGGTGGACCCAGCTCTCCAGCGCCATCGCCGGCGGCCTGACCTTCGCCACCGCCCTGACGCTGCTGCTCACACCCTGCATGCTGGTGCTGGGTGGGCGCTTCGAGATGCGCGCCCGATAAATCAGGTTCCTAAAGCTCCGAGCGAAGCTCGGCGCGGGCGGCATCCGGGGCATGGGCGGCGTGGACCCGGCCGATCAAGCGGTCCTCGAGGCTGAAGCGCTCGGTGAGACCGTGGGCCAGCCGTTCGAGCCAGGCGGGTAGCCGACCGAGGTGCTGGCGCACGCGCCCGGGGCTGTCGTACTCGGCATCGAAGGAGAGCACCAGCTCGGTGGACATCTCCAGGCGCTCCAGCAGCTGGTCGGCAAGCACCAGCGCCTCGGGATCGTCGAAATCACGAGCCTCTTCACGCAATTGGGGATAGATCTCGAAATGCCCGGCGCTGATGTAGTCCATCAGCAGCTCGCTGAAGCGGTCGATCTGGGCCTTGCTCACCGCTTCCAGCTCGACGTCGCAGGCCTCCTTGAGCTCGACGAAGTGGACCAGTAATTCGCGGCGCTCGTCCAGCCAGCGATCGATCAGCCTGTGCACGCCGCCCCAGCGCTCCAGCGCATTCTTGCAATCTTCCAGCATGGGGGCCTCCCTTCGTTTGGTGGAGCCTGCTCCGTGAGGCCGGGAGCGTCCTACGCCCGGTTGGCACTCAAGACTCGCCCCTGCCGCCGGCGGTGTCAATCCCCGAGCGGAAGGCCAATGGCCAAGGGCGTTGGGGACACTCAGACCCGCTCCCGAAACGCCGAGAGCACAAGACCCAGCGGCGCCACGGCCAGCACCACGAAGCCGATCAGTGTCCAGCCAGGCAGCGAGATGCCGAGCAGCAGGAAGTCGATCTCGGCGCACTCGCCGGAACCGGAGAGCACCATGGCGACGACATCGCGCCAAGGCAGCAGGTCCATCATGTAATCGAGCCCGGGGCCACAACTGGGCACCTCCTCCGGGGGCAGCGCCTGCAGCCACAGGTGACGCCAGGCGACACCGATGCCGCCAATCACCGCGGCCAGACCCAGCGCGCCATAGACGGCCGGAGCGACCCGTCCCTGGGGGTTGTGAAGGGCGGCAATAACGAAGACCGCCGCGGCGGCGAGCACCGCCACCCGTTGGAAGATACACAGCGGGCAGGGCTCGAGCCCGACGACATGCTCGAGGTAGAGCGCCACGGCCATCATCAGCGCGCAGAAGGCCAGCCCGGCGAGGCTCCAGTGGCGCACGCTCAGGCGAGCCAGATGGGGGCTCATTGGCTGGCCTCCCCGAGGAGTCGCGACTCCCGGGCGCGGGCGAAGTAGTCGGCCAGGAAGTCATCGAAGGCGAGGCGGTCGGCGGCCTCGATCTCAGCCTGCTGGCGCATGGACGTTCCTACCAGCTCCTCGAAGAGCGCCTCCCGGGCCGGGTCCATGGGCTCGCGGCGCAGCCGCTCGGCCTGCTCCCGGGCAATGGCCAGCATGGCGTCACTGAACTCCTCGTCGTTCTCCTGCAGGCGCGCCAGCAGCTGCCCCGAGGGCGTGAGCGAGGGGTCGGCCAGACGCGGTGCCAGAGCGGCCAGGGCGTCCCGATGGGGGCTGTCCTCCTCAAGCTGGTCGAGCAGGCCGGCCACGCCGTCGAGCGCGGCCAGGATATCGCCGCCCCACTCCGCCACGCTGCGGCAGCGGCCCTGGTCGCAAAGGCGCAGCTCCGGATCGCGGCCGCGCTCCACCACCAGGCGACGGTTGTCGTCGAGGCTCTCGCACTCCTCGTCGGAGATCCAGGGGCTCTCGGCGAGCAGGCACCACATCACGAAGGCGTCGACAAAGTAGATCTGCCCCTCGTCCAGCCCCAGGGTCAGCAGCGGGTTGAGGTCGAGGCAGCGCACCTCGATGTACTCCACCCCGCTGGCCTCCAGGGCCTGGCTCGGGGTCTCGCCGTGGCGGGTCACCCGCTTGGGGCGGATGTCGCTGTAGTACTCGTTCTCGATCTGCAGGATATTGGCGTTGAGCTGCCGCCAGGCATCGCCCTTCTTCACGCCCAGCGCCGCGTAGGTGGGCCAGGGAGTGGAGATGGCGCTACGCAACGTGCCCACATAGTTGGAGAGCGAGTTGAAGCAGATCTTCAGTTGGGCCTGTACCTTGTTCTGGTAGCCCAGGTCCGACATGCGCAAGCTGGTGGCCCAGGGGGAGATCAGGGTCTCTGCGCCGTGGGCCTCAAGCTTGTCGGGGATCTCGCCGTCGGGCAGGAAGCTGCGATCCAGCGCCGGGGAGGCGCCGAAGAGGTAGAGCAGCAGCCAGCTGTGGCGGCGGAAGTTGCGGATCAGCCCGAAGTAGCGCTGGGAGCGATACTCGCTCATTGGGGTGTCGGCCGCGCCATCGATCTCGCGCAACAGCTCCCAGAGGTCATCGGGCAGCGAGACGTTGTAGTGCACCCCGGCGATGGCCTGCATGATGCGTCCGTAACGCACGTCCAGGCCCTTGCGGTAGACCCGCTTCATGGTGCCCACGTTGGAGGTGCCGTAGTCGGCGATCGGCACGCTGTCGTTGCCGGAAAGGCGCGAGGGCATGCTGGCCGGCCAGATCAGCTCGTCACCCAGATAGCGATAGGTGAAGCGGTGCAGGTCGCCGAGGAAGGCCATGGCATCCGCGGGACGGCAATAGACCGGTGTGATGTACTCCAGCAGCGCCTCGGAGTAGTCGGTGGTGATGTGCGGATGGGTCAGCTTGGAGCCCAGCGCGGCCGGGTGCGGGGTCTGGGCGATGCGCCCCGCGGGGTCGACGCGCAGCCCCTCCTTCTCGAGGCCACGGCGCAGCCGGCTGAACTGCCCCTGCCGGGCGGGCCCGGTCAGGCGCTCGATGAGGGTGGCGAGTGAGTCGGACAAGGTAACACCCCTGGTATTGGAAAATTAGCGTGGAAGATTAGCGCTTCTTTTTGGCCTTGAGCAGGGCGGCACCGAGCGCGCCCACCTGCCCCTGTTGATCGTCCTGACGGCCCCCGCCGCTCTTCCGGGAAGGCTTCTGCCCATCGGTTTTCTGGCTCGCGGCTCTCTGAGTCCCGCTTGTCTGGGCGCTGGATCTCTCGCCCCCGGGCTGGCGACGCTCGCCACCGCGGCGGAGGTTATCGCCCTCCTCGTCCGGCTGGTCGTCCAGGCGCATGGAGAGGCCGATGCGGGCGCGGGGGAGATCGACGCTCATCACCTTGACCTTGACGATGTCGCCGGCCTTGACCACCGAGCGCGGGTCCTCGATGAACCTGTCGGAGAGCACCGAGATATGCACCAGGCCGTCCTGATGGACGCCAATATCGACGAACGCGCCGAAGTGGGTGACGTTGGTGACGCTGCCCTCGAGCACCATGCCGGGCTCCAGGTCCTTGAGGGTCTCGACCCCCTCGCGGAACTCGGCGGCCTTGAACTCGGGCCGCGGGTCACGGCCGGGCTTGTCCAACTCGGCGAGGATATCGGTCACCGTGGGCACACCGAAGCGCTCGTCGGCAAAGTCGGCGGGCTTCACGGCCTTCAGCGTCGCGCTGTCGCCGATCAGGCTGCCGAGGTCTCGGCCGCTCTGCCTGGCGATGCGCTCCACCAGCGGATAGGCCTCCGGGTGCACGGCGCTGGCATCCAGCGGGTTCTCGCCGTTCATGATGCGCAAGAAACCGGCGCACTGCTCGAAGGTCTTGGGCCCCAGGCGGCTGACGTCGAGCAGCTCACGGCGGCTGGAGAAGGCGCCTTGCGCGTTGCGTCGGGCGACGACCGCCTCGGCCAGGGCCGGCGAGAGTCCCGCCACCCGGGAGAGCAGCGCGCTGGAGGCGGTGTTGAGGTCGACCCCCACACCGTTCACGCAGTCCTCGATCACCGCCTCGAGGCTTCTCGACAGCTGCAGTTGGGAAACGTCGTGCTGGTACTGGCCCACGCCGATGGACTTGGGCTCGATCTTGACCAGCTCGGCCAGCGGATCCTGCAGGCGGCGGGCGATGGAGACCGCGCCGCGGATGGTGACATCGAGATCCGGCAGTTCACGGGAGGCGTACTCCGAGGCGGAGTAGACAGAGGCGCCTGCCTCGCTGACCATCACCTTGGAAAGCGCACGCTTGCCGGCCCCGGACCTTGAAGAGAATGCCTTGACCAGGTCACCGGCCAGGCGGTCGGTCTCACGGCTGGCGGTGCCGTTGCCCACGGCGATCAGCGCCACGTCGTGCTTCTCGACCAGCCGAGCCAGCTCGGCCAGGGACGCCTCCCAGGCGTTGCGCGGCGCATGGGGATAGATGGTGGCGTCCTCGAGGAACTGGCCGGTGGCGTCCACCACGGCGACCTTGCAGCCGGTACGCAGGCCAGGGTCGATGGCCAGGGTCGCCTTCTGCCCCGCCGGCGCGGCCAGCAGCAGGTCCTTGAGGTTGGCGGCGAACACCTCGATGGCGGCAAGCTCGGCGCGCTCGCGCAGTCGGCCCATCAGCTCGGTCTCGAGATGGGTGTAGAGCTTGACCCGCCAGGTCCAGCGCACCACGTCGCGCAGCCACTTGTCGGCGGCGCGCCCCTCGTCGCGGCTCCCGTTGAAAATATCGAAGTGGCGGGCGATGGCCACTTGGGCGGGATGGATGGGCGCCTCGTCCTCGCCGGGCAGCCTGATGGCAAGTGTCAGCACCCCCTCGTTGCGGCCGCGGAACATGGCCAGGGCCCGGTGGGACGGCGTCCTGGCGAGCTTCTCGTCATGCTCGAAGTAGTCGGAGAACTTGGCGCCCTCCTGCTCCTTGCCGGCAATCAGCCGGGCGCTGAGCTCACCCTCCTGCCACAGCCGCTCGCGCAGCCGGCCCACCAGCTCGGCGTCCTCGGCGAAGCGCTCCATCAGGATCTGGCGGGCGCCGTCCAGGGCCGCTTTCGTGTCCTCGACGGCGGGGATGTCACCTTCTGCCGGGCGAAGGTACTTGGCCGCCTCGGTGTCCGGATCCAGGGTCGGGTCGGCCAGCAGCGCATCGGCCAGGGGCTCGAGGCCCGCTTCGCGTGCGATCTGAGCCTTGGTGCGACGCTTCTTCTTGTAGGGCAGGTAGAGGTCTTCCAGGCGCTGCTTGGTGTCGGCGGCCTGGATCAGCCCCGCAAGCTCCGCGGTCAGCTTGCCTTGCTCGTCGACGGCGGACAGCACCGCGGCGCGGCGCTCCTCCAGCTCCCGCAGATAGCCGAGCCGCTCATGAAGGTTGCGCAGCTGGATGTCGTCGAGCCCGCCGGTCACCTCCTTGCGATAGCGGGCGATGAAGGGCACCGTCGCCCCACCGTCGAGCAGCTCCACCGTGGCCGAGACCTGCTGCGGGCGAACGGAAAGCTCCTCGGCGAGGCGCGTGATGATGCGGCTGGTGGCGTCCATGTAACCCCTTCGCTGATGCTCGAAAATCGATCGCGACAAGGTATCACAAGCGCTCCGCCTGCGGCAGGCTTGACGTCCGTGTAAAGCAACAGCCCCGCGGCCGGGGCACGCGGGGCTGTGTTGCAGGGGTAGCGAGACTTGCTAGCGCCGCCGAGTGATCAGGTCAGACTGGGGCCTGCCTTGACGATCGTTTCGTTGACGCCGTCGAACTTCTTGAAGTTGTCGACGAACTGCGCGGCCAGGTCCTGACGCTTGCGGTCGTAGGCGGCCTTGTCTTCCCAGGTTTCGCGCGGGTCGAGCAGGCTGGAGTCGACGCCCGGCACCGCCACCGGCACCTCCAGGTTGAGCCCGTCGATGTGCCGGGTCTCGACCTCGCGCAGCACGCCGGTCTGGATGGCGCTGATGATGGCTCGGGTGGTGGGGATGGAGAAACGTGAGCCGCCCTCACCGTAGGAGCCGCCGGTCCAGCCGGTGTTGACCAGGTAGACCTGGGCGTCCTTCTCGTCCACGCGCTTGATCAGCAGATCCGCGTATTCCCGAGCCGGACGCGGGAAGAAGGGGGCGCCGAAACAGGTGGAGAAGGTGGTGGAGAGACCTTCGGCGGAGCCCATCTCGGTGGAGCCCACCTTGGCGGTATAACCGGAGAGGAAGTGATAGGCCGCGGCTTCCTTGGAGAGCACCGAGACCGGGGGCAGCACGCCGCTCATGTCACAGGTCAGGAAGACGATGGCATTGGGCTCACCGGCGCGGTTCTCGGGCACACGCTTCTCGACGTGCTCCAGCGGGTAGGCGGCGCGGGAGTTCTGGGTCAGGCTGTCGTCGGCGTAGTCCGGCTCACGGCGGTCGTCGAGAACCACGTTCTCCAGCACGGTGCCGAACTTGATGGCGTTCCAGATGACCGGCTCGTTCTTCTCGGAGAGATCGATGCACTTGGCGTAGCAGCCGCCCTCGATGTTGAAGACGGTGCCCGGGCCCCAGGAGTGCTCGTCGTCACCGATCAGATAGCGGGCCGTATCGGCGGAGAGGGTGGTCTTGCCGGTGCCGGAGAGGCCGAAGAAAAGGCAGGTCTCGCCGTCCTCGCCGACGTTGGCGGAGCAGTGCATCGGCAACACGTCAAAGGCCGGCAGCAGGAAGTTCTGCACGGAGAACATGGCCTTCTTCATCTCGCCGGCGTAGCGCATCCCGGCGATCAGCACCTTCTTCTGGGCGAAGTTGATGATCACGGCGCCGTCGGAGTGGGTGCCGTCGCGGGACGGCTGACACTCGAAGCCGGCGGCGTTGATGATGGTCCACTCCTCCTTGGCGGAAGGGTTGTAGGCCGCCGGGCGCACGAACAAGGTGCGGCCGAACAGGTTCTGCCATGCGGTCTCGGTCTGCACCCGCACCGGCAGGTAGTAGGTCGGATCGCTGCCCACGTGGAGCTCCGACACGTAGTGCTCGCGACCCAGCAGGTAGTCTTCGACGCGGGCCCAGAGGGCATCGAACTTTTCGACGTCGAAGGGACGGTTCACGCTGCCCCAGTCGATCTGCGCGCTGGTGGAGGGCTCATCGACAAGGAAACGGTCCTTGGGCGAGCGCCCGGTGCGCACACCGGTATTCACCACCAGGGCGCCATTGGCGGCCAGGCGGCCCTCGCCGGTGGCCACTGCACGCTCGATCAGTTCGGCGCTGCTGAGGTTGACGTGGGCTTTGGGAGCTTGGGGTGTGGTCATGTCGGTTCCTGGGCCTTGCGGCCGATTCTCTCGTGTGCCGGGCGTCGGGTGGCGACGCAGCGGGTACCTGCCATCGATCGCCGCTGCGGATATCCCGTCTGGAGGCGAAGCGATCGAGCCGAAAAAGCGGCACCATTATGGCAAAAAGTGCCACCGCGGGGAACGCCGTTTTTGGGCGAAATTCATGTAGTTTTTCTACAACATCACGCCATTTGACTACAGAATTCATTGTGCATCGCAGCAGCGTCAGTGGACCACGGGGGGCGATGAATCGCCCTGGGCCAGCAACGCCTCGACCTCGACCTCGTCGAAGTGATAGCGGGTGTGGCAGAAATGGCACTGGGTATCGATGCTGCCGTGCTCGGCCAGCACCTCGCGCAATTCCACCTGGCCAAGGGTCAGCAGGGCCGAGGCGATACGCTCCCGGGAGCAGGTGCAGCCGAAGCGCAGCGGCTTGGGGTCGAAGATCCGCACCGTCTCCTCGTGGTAGAGGCGGTGCAGCAGCATCTCGGGGCCGAGGGTCAACAGTTCCTCGTCCTTGACCGTATCGGCCAGCAGCACGCAGCGATCCCAGGCGTCCTGGTCCTGGTTCTGCGACTCGTCTGGCATGCGCTGCAGCAGCAGGCCGCCGGCACGGTGGCCATCCGCGGCCAGCCACAGGTGGGTGGGCAGCTGCTCCGACTGGACGAAGTAGGCGGCCAGGCAGCCGGCCAGGCTGTCGTGATCCAGGGCGACGATGCCCTGGTAGCGGTGCCCCTCGCGGGGGTCCAGGGTGATCATGATCTGGCCCTCGCCCAGCAGCTCGAGGAAGCCCGCGTCATCGGCCGGCGTCGGCGCGTCCTCGGTCAGGCGAGCGATGGCGCGCAGCTCGCCGCCGGGGTTCGATTCGGCCATCAGCAGGGCCAGGGCGCCCTTGCCGCGCACCTCGATGCTCAGGGTGCCATCGAGCTTGACGGTGTCGGTGAGCAACGCCACGGCGGCGAGCAGCTCACCCAGCAGACGGTTGACCACCGGCGGGTAGGCGTGGCGGTCGAGCACCTCGGCGTAGGCCCGCTCGAGGGTGACGAGCTCGCCGCGGACGTTGGTGTTATCAAAGAGGAAACGCTGGATCTGGTCGGTCATCTTGACTCTCTGGCTAGTCGTCGGGCTGCTGACGCTGGAAACGCTGGATGTCCCGGCGCTGCTTCTTGTCGGGGCGCTTGAGCGGGTGCTGCATGGCCTGGTTGGTGAGACGCCGCGCCTCGGCCTCGCGTTCGCGACGCACCGCGCTCTCCTCGGTCTCGCGATAGAGGGCGCGGGCCTCGGGGGCGCCGCGGCGCTGGTCACTGAGCGCAACGACCTCGACCTCCATGAGGTCCCAGCCCTGGGGCACGCGCACCAGGGCCCCCAGCTCGACGCTCCTGCTGGTCTTGGCCCGGGCGCCGTTGTAGTGCACCTTGCCGCCTTCGATGGCCTTCTTGGCCAGGCCTCGGGTCTTGAAGAAGCGCGCCGCCCACAGCCACTTGTCGAGCCGCACGCTATCCATGAGCCTCCTCCTCCGGCGCGTTGTCGCCCTTCGTGGCCCGCAGGCCGGGAGGGCGATGGCCGGGCAGGATGGCGGCGAAGCGATCCAGGGCGACGAACTCCTCGAGCTCCTTCTCAGGCCGAGTGCTGTCGGGCTGCTTGATGCCGAGCAGGTGGCGGATACCGAACTCCCGGGCGCTCGCCAGCACCCTGGGGTTGTCATCGATGAACAGGGTGCGGGCCGGGTCGAAGGGCTCGACCCGTTGCAGGGCGGGCCAGAAGGCCTGCTCCTCCTTGGGCACGCCCAGATCTGCCGAGGAGACGATGGCGTCCAGGTACTCTTCCAGGCCGGTGAGCGGCAGCTTCAGTTCGAGGCTGGCGCGGTCGGCATTGGTGGCCAGCACCACCCGGGGGTGGGCCAGCTTGAGCCACTTGAGGAAGTCCAGGGCGTCGCTTCTCAGGCCGATCAGGTGCTGGATCTCGCGCTTGAGCGCCACGATGTCGAGGTCCAGCTCGCGGCTCCAGTAGGCCAGGCTGTACCAGTTGAGGGTGCCCTGCTCGTGAAGCACCTTGGAGCGCACCACCTCCTGGGTGGCCTCGTCGAGCTGGTGCAGCTCCACGTAGCGCCTGGGCAGGTGCTCCAGCCAGAAGTGGCTGTCGAAATGCAGGTCCAGCAGGGTACCGTCCATGTCGAGCAGGACGGTATCGATGGCACGCCAGTCGATCATCGCGACTCCCGGGTGGTAGCTGGCAAGGAATGCTATTGTATCAGGCGCCCTCCCCTCCCAGAAACGGAGCCTCCATGTCTGACGCCCCCAGGTCCCGGGCCCCCGCGCCCAACGCTCCCGGATCAGAGCCACAGTGGCCGCAGAAACCCCGGGTCCTCGCCCGCCAGACGGTGGCCAGGAGCCGCCTCTTCCACGTCGAATCCCTGGATCTGCGCTTCTCCAATGGCGAGGAGCGTACCTTCGAGCGGCTCACCGGCAGCGACCAGGGCGCGGTGATGATCGTCGCCATGCCCGACCCCGAGCATGTGCTGCTGATCCGCGAGTACGCCGCCGGCTTCGAGGACTATGTGCTGACCCTGCCCAAGGGGCTGGTGGACCCGGGCGAGGATATCGTCACCGCCGCCAATCGAGAGCTGATGGAAGAGTGCGGCTTCGGCGCGCGCAGCATCGAGCCGCTGGTGGAGCTGTCGCTGGCGCCCAACTACATGCGCCATCGCATGCAGGTGCTGCTGGCCAAGGACCTCTACCCGAAGCGGCTGCCCGGCGACGAGCCCGAGCCGCTGATCGTCGAGACCCACCCGATCGACGAGCTGACCGCACTGCTCGCCCGAGACGACTTTCATGAGGCCAGGGCCATCGCTGCCCTCTACATCGCCCGAGATCGGCTGCGCGCCGAGGCCAGCCAGGATTCGCTCTGGTAGTCAGCGTCCTGCGGCGTGCAGCCGGCGCCTCAGGTCGTTGCCCTCCTTGAGGCGCAGCCAGCGCCCCTGGCGATAGCTGTCCAGGCCGGATTCGAGCAGGGTCATGACGTCCATGGCCTCATCGAGGGTCACCGGCGGTGCCGCTCCGTGCAGCAGGGCCTCGGCGAGGCCCGCATAGTAGGCGGGCCAGTCGCCCGGCAGGTTGGGATACTCCCGACTCTCGACTGATTCACCATCGCCTTCGGCCGGGGTCAAACGCCCCATCACGGGATCGGCCCCCCAGCCGGGTGACGGAATACGCCCCGCCTTGAGCCACGCCTCCTGAGGGTCCAGCCCGAACGTCACGTAGCTGCCGCGGGTGCCGTGGACCCTGAAGCGCGGCGTCGGATCGGCCACCAGCGAGCTCGCCTGCAGGGTCACCCGCAGGCCGTCATACTCCAGCAGGCACAGGAAGTCATCATCCACTTCGGCGCCGTCACGCACCGTAGCCAACTCCAGCAGGATCGCCCGAGGCATGCCGAACAGGGCTCGCACCTGATCGAGCAGGGGCGGCCCCAGGTCGAACCAGATCCCTCCGCCCGGCTGATGGTGGTCCCGCCAGCGGTCGGTGACCGTGGGTCGAAAGCGGTCGAGGCGCGATTCCAGCGCCGCCACCCGCCCCAGGGTCCCGGCCTCCAGCAGTGCCTGCAAGGTCAGGAAGTCGCTGTCCCAGCGGCGATTGTGGAAGACGCTGACTAGCCGCTCGGCGCCTTCTGCCTGGGTACGCAGCAGCCGCGCCTCGGAGAGCGATACCGTGAAGGGCTGGTCGATGACCAGGTGCTTGCCCGCCGCCAGCGCCGCCTTGGCCAGCGGGTAGTGGGTCTCGTTGGGGGTGGCGATCACTACCAGGTCGATATCCCGCCGAGCAAGCAGCGCCGGGGCCTTGGCCAGCACCTCCACATCGGGCAGGTCGGCGTGAACCCTGTCGACCTCACTGCTGACCACGGCGGTCAGCTGCATGCCGGGGGTGGCCTGGATCAGGGGAGCATGAAGGAACTGGCCCGCCATGCCGTAGCCGATCAGGCCGACGCTAAGGGTGTGGGTCTTCATGATGAGGCTTCCCTGCTGAAATGGACGCCCCGGCGCAGGGCCGGGGCAGGAGCGGCTCAGTCAAGCTTGGAGAGGTCTCGCACCGCGCCCTTGTCGGCGGAGGTGGCCAGCATGGCGTAGGCCTTGAGCGCCGCCGATACCTTGCGGTCGCGCGGGGTGTCAGGCTTCCAGGCCTCTGCGCCCTTCGCCTCCATGGCCTCGCGGCGGGCGGCCAGCTCGGCGTCGGTCAACTTGACGTTTATCGCCCGGTTGGGGATGTCGATCTGGATGGTGTCGCCCTGCTCCACCAGGCCGATGGCGCCGCCGGCGGCGGCTTCCGGCGAGACATGGCCAATGGAGAGCCCCGAGGTGCCGCCGGAGAAGCGCCCGTCGGTGAGCAGCGCACACGCCTTGCCGAGTCCCCGGGACTTCAGGTAGGAGGTCGGGTAGAGCATCTCCTGCATGCCCGGGCCTCCCTTTGGCCCCTCGTAGCGGATCACCACCACGTCGCCCTCCTTCACCTTGCCGTCGAGGATGTCCGCCACGGCCTGGTCCTGGGACTCGACCACGTGGGCCGAGCCCTCGAAGACCAGGATGGAGTCATCGACACCGGCGGTCTTCACCACGCAGCCGTCCAGGGCGATGTTGCCGGAGAGCACGGCGAGCCCGCCCTGCTGCGAGAAGGCATGCTCCAGGTCGCGGATGCAGCCGGTGGCACGGTCACCGTCGAGGCTCGGCCAGCGCACACTCTGGGAGAAGGCCACCTGGGTGGGCACTCCGCCGGGGCCGGCCTTGAAGAACTCCACCACCTCGGCGCTGGGGCTGCGCATGATGTCCCACTCCTCCAGTGCTGACTTGAGGGAGTCGCCGTAGACGGTGGGCACCGAGGTATCCAGCACTCCGGCGCGGTCGAGCTCGCCGAGGATCGCCATGATGCCACCGGCACGGTGCACGTCCTCGATGTGGTACTTCTGGGTGTTGGGCGCCACCTTGCACAGCTGAGGCACTTCCCGCGACAGGCGGTCGATATCGGACATGGTGAAGTCGACCTCGGCCTCCTGGGCCGCGGCCAGCAGGTGCAGGATGGTGTTGGTGGAGCCGCCCATGGCGATATCGAGGGTCATCGCATTGCGAAAGGCCGCCTTCGAACCGATGGCGCGGGGCAGCAGCTGGCTCTCGTCGCCTTCGTAGACGCGCTTGGCCAGCTCGACGATGCGGTGGCCCGCGGTCTCGAACAGGCGGCGGCGGTCGGCGTGGGTGGCCAGCACGGTGCCGTTGCCGGGCAGCGCCAGTCCCAGCGCCTCGGTCAGGCAATTCATGGAGTTGGCGGTGAACATGCCCGAGCAGCTGCCGCAGGTGGGGCAGGCGCTGCGTTCCACCTCGGCCAGGGTCTCGTCGTCGACGCTGTCGTCGGCGGCCATCACCATGGCGTCCACCAGGTCGAGGCCGTGGTCGAGCAGCTTGGTCTTGCCGGCCTCCATGGGACCGCCGGAGACGAACATCACCGGAATGTTCAGGCGCATGGCGGCGTTGAGCATCCCGGGGGTGATCTTGTCGCAGTTGGAGATGCACACCAGGGCGTCGGCGCAGTGGGCATTGACCATGTACTCGACGCTGTCGGCGATCAGGTCACGGCTCGGCAGCGAATAGAGCATGCCGTCGTGGCCCATGGCGATGCCGTCATCCACGGCGATGGTGTTGAACTCCTTGGCCACGCCGCCGGCCTTCTCGATCTCGCGGGCCACCAGCTGCCCCATGTCCTTCAGGTGCACGTGACCGGGCACGAACTGGGTGAAGGAGTTGGCCACGGCAATGATCGGCTTGTGGAAGTCGTCGTCCTTCATGCCGGTGGCACGCCACAGGGCGCGGGCGCCGGCCATGTTGCGGCCGGCGGTGGTGGTGCGGGAACGATACTCGGGCATGGTGTCCTCTCGTGGTGCGCCGCCCGTGACAGGGCCCGGGCGGTTCTGCTGTTCAGTCAGCCGGGGATTCTGGCATGGCCGACGCGGCCTTGCCACCGGCGCCGGCCAAGCGCATCTCGCTAGCCAAACACCAGTCTGGCCACGTCCTGGTAGCGCCTGGCGAAGTGCACTGTCATGCCCTCCTTGAGGTGGTCGGGCAGCTCATCGTAGTCGCGGCGATTGGCGTCGGGAAGTATCACCTCGAAGATGCCGCTGCGCCGGGCGGCGATCACCTTCTCGCGGATACCGCCCACCGGCAGCACCTGGCCGGTGAGGGTCAGCTCGCCGGTCATGGCCAGCGACCGATCGATGGAGTGGTGCCTGGCCAGCGAGAGCAGCGCCGTGGCCATGGTGACCCCCGCCGAGGGGCCGTCCTTGGGGGTGGCGCCCTCCGGCACGTGCAGGTGCACGAAGGCGGAGTCGAAGAAGTCGGCGTCGGCGCCGTACTCGGCCAGGTGGCCCAGCACATAGCTGTAGGCGATGTTGGCCGACTCCTGCATCACCTCGCCGAGCTTGCCGGTGAGCTTGAAGCCGCGGGTAAGCGAGTGCACCTTGCCCGCCTCGATGGGCAGGGTGGCGCCGCCCATAGAGGTCCAGGCCAGGCCGGTGACCACCCCCTCCCCCTTGAGCACCTGCTCCTTGCGGAAGATGGGCGCGCCGAGGAAGGTCTCGAGGTTCTTCACCGAGACCTTCACCGACTGCTGATCGTTCTCCAGCAGTCTCACCGCCGCCTTGCGCACGATGCGGTGCAGCTGCTTCTCGAGCTGACGCACCCCGGCCTCCCGGGCATAGCCCTCGACCACCTGACGCAGGGCCGCCTCGGTGAGGTTGATGCGCTTCTTCGGGATGTTGGCGCGCTTGAGCAACTTGGGCCACAGGTGGTTGCGGGCGATGGCCAGCTTCTCCTCGGCGATGTAGCCGGAGAGGCGGATCTGCTCCATGCGATCGAGCAGCGGCCCCGGGATCGAATCCAGGGTATTGGCGGTGCACACAAAGAGCACCCGGGAGAGGTCCAGGCGCACGTCCAGGTAGTGGTCGAGGAAGTCGACGTTCTGCTCCGGGTCGAGCACCTCGAGCAGCGCCGAGCCGGGGTCGCCCTGGAAGGACTGGCCCATCTTGTCGATCTCGTCGAGCATGATCACCGGGTTCTCGACCTCGACCTCCTTGAGCGCCTGGGCAAGCTTGCCGGGCATGGCGCCGATGTAGGTGCGCCGATGGCCCTTGATCTCCGCCTCGTCGCGCATGCCGCCCACCGAGAAGCGGTAGAACTCGCGCCCCAGCGTCTCGGCGATGGAACGGCCCACCGAGGTCTTGCCGACCCCGGGCGGGCCCACCAGCAGCAGGATGGAGCCGCCCACGTCGCCCTTGAAGGTGCCCTCGGCGAGGAACTCGACGATGCGCTCCTTCACGTCGGCCAGGCCGTCGTGGTCGCGGTCGAGCACCTCTCGGGCGTGGGTCAGGTCGAGCTGGTCCTGGCTGTGCACGCCCCAGGGCATGCTGGTCAACCAGTCCAGGTAGTTGCGGGTGGTGCCGTACTCCGGCGAACCGGTCTCCAGCACCGAGAGCTTGTCGAGCTCCTCCTCGATGCGGGTCAGCACCTTGGGCGGCACGACGAGGCTCTCCAGGCGGTCGCGGAAGGTGTCGACGTCATTCTCGCGGTCGTCCTTGGAGATGCCCAGCTCACGCTGAATCACCTTGAGCTGCTCGCGCAGGAAGAACTCCCGCTGGCGCTCCTGCATCTGGGCGTTGACCTGGTCGCTGATCTCGCTCTGGAGCTGGGCGACCTCGATCTCCTTGCGCAGCAGCGGTAGCACCTTCTGCATGCGGGCAAGCACCGGCAGGGTGGCCAGCACGTCCTGCAGCTCGCGCCCCTTGGCGGAGGTGATGGCGGCGGCGAAGTCGGTGAGCGGGCTCGGCTCGTGGGGGCTGAAGCGGTTGAGGTAGTGCTTGAGCTCCTCGCCATAGAGGGGGTTGATCGGCAGCAGCTCCTTGATGCCGTTGATCAGCGCCATGGCATAGGCGCGGGCCTCGTCGGCCTCGGCGTCCACCGGCTCGCGGGGGTAGCTCACCTCCACCAGATAGGGCGGCTCCTTGGAGAGCCAGCGCTGGATACGAAAGCGCTGCAGGCCCTGGGCGATGAACTGCAGCTGCCCCTCCTCGCCCTGCAGCTTGTGCATCTTCACCGCAGTGCCTATCTCGGGGAAGTCGTCGTGGGCCAGCCCCTCCACGGCGGCCTCGCCGACGAAGGCCAGCCCCACGGTGTGGTGCGCCGTCTTGGCGACGCGCTGTATCGTCTCTTCCCAGCGCTCGCGGTTGATCACCAGCGGCTGCACCTGAGCCGGGAAGAAGGGGCGATTGTGGATCGGCAGCAGGTAGATACGTTCGGGAAGGGCGTCACGGGCCGGCACCATGGCGCGCTGGCTCTCGCCGGGCTGGCGATCACCGTGCGGGTCATCGAGGCCGAAGAGCTCGTCCTCGTCCTGGGAGTCGTGCAGCCACTCCGGCGTGTCCGGGTCGTGGTGGCGATCCTGCTCGTCGCTCATGGTTATCGTCCTGATCCGATGATGGCTCGTGCCGTTGGCTCAGGAATGCGGGCGAACGGCCGCCACTTCAAGTCATCGGGGAGATATCAGCGCCAGAGAGGCGGCATCGGCCGACCGTTGACCCTGAGCCTGCCGCGGATCACGTCGATCTCCAGGTCCTTGGTGCCCAGCGGCAGGCCCAGCCACAGGGCCACCACCGCCGGCACCTCATGCCAGGTGAAGTCGCCGTCCAGCCGCGACAGCCAACGTGCCTGCTCGGCCTCGTCGTCGAGACGCACCAGGCTTAGCTCGTCGAGGCGACGCGGGTCGAAGAACAGCGACCCGTCGGCGCGGGCGGCAAGCCCCAGCATCGGGCTTTCCAGGGCCACCTCGGTCAGGTCCAGGCGCGGCGAATCGATCAGGGTCGCCAGCAGTTCCGGCTCCAGGCGGGCGAGCAGCTCCCGGGGGGAGAGCTCTCGAGCCTGGGCCGCCTCCCGGCGCAGCCCGGCCAGCGCCTCGCGCAGCGCGTCGGCATTGATCCGCGACACCTCCATGGCCACCCGCCCACTCAACAGCACCTGTTCCGCCGCCAGCACCTCGCCAAGGGTCAGCTCGCTGTCGATTCTCAACTCGCTGTCATCGAGCTGCATGCGGCTGCGGTAGAGCAGCTCATGAGCCTCGAGTTCCAGGCCGGGCTGCTGCCAGGTCAGCTGGTCGATATGCAGCAGGTCCAGCTGGGTGAAGTGGTGGGCGCCGGCGGTATAGGCGTAGCGACTCTCCAGGGAGACCGGCCCGGACTCCAGCATGGCCGTGCCGTCGGTCAGCCGCCAGGGCTGCAGCCGAGCGCGCAGCCGCCAGTCGCCCTGCTGCCCCCCGAAGCCGAGCTGGCCGCCGCGAAAGTCGAGCTCGCGGGGGCCCTGGCTGATGAGGAAAGGGGCCAGCTGAATGCTGCCCTCCAGGGTGCCGCCCAGGGTCTGGTAGCGGGCATGCCAGCGCGGGGGGCTCGACGGCAGCCAGTCGCCGAACAGGCGCAGCTGGCGGGTGCCGGTGAAGGGGCGCGCGTCGCCCTCGATGCGGGTACTGAAGACGCCATGGCGAGCCGCGTAGGAGAGCTCGAGCCGCCAGCCGTCGCCCAGCACCGGGGAGACCTGCACGACCCCCGAAGAGCCCAGCCAGCCCCGCTCCACCTCGCTGCGTTCCATCACCATCTCGCCGCGGGCCTCCAGATCGACCAGGGCACGGACCAGCTCCCGCTCGAAGAGCCAGGAGGCGAGGTACTGAGCCACCGCCCAGGCCACGGCCAACGCCACCACCACGGGGACGATCAGTCGTTCCTTGCGCATGGCACCCCCTTCCCTGCTCGGCGTCGTCCGGGCGGGCGAGCCGCAACGCCCAGGCCGCTCAGTGTAACCAGAACCAGATGTGCATGATGCTCCAGGCGTAGATGCCCGCCATCACGTCGTCGATCATGATGCCGAAGCCACCCGCCACCCGGCGGTCCGCCCAGCGAATCGGCCAGGGCTTGATGACATCGAAAATGCGGAAGAGCACGAACCCCCACAGCGCCGCCTCCCAGGAGAAGGGCACCGCGGCCATGGTGATCCAGTAGCCCACGAACTCGTCCCAGACGATGCCGGAATGGTCATGGACGCCGAGGTCATGGGAGGTCTTCTCGCACAGCCAGACCCCCCAGACGAAGGCCACGAACACCACCGACAGGTACCAGCCCAAGGGCAGCTCGGAGAGCAGCCAGTAGAAGGGAATGGCGGCCAGGGTGCCGAAGGTCCCCGGGGCCCAGGGCGATGCCCCGCTGCCCAGGCCGAAGGCCAGGAAGTGGGTCGGGCGATGCCAGACGCTGGCAGGTGCGTTTTTCTTTTTCATGGGCTCTCCCCCGGTGATGACCGACCATGGAAGTGCTGCCAGCCGCCTTCCCACTGGTCCTCCACACCTCGCAGACCGGGCTCGGTTTCGAGGCGGCCGATGACGGTGAGCGGCAGGCCCAGGGCGGCGAGTCGCGCGCGGGCCTCGTCGATGCATTCCCCGGGAAGGGCCAACAGCAACTCGTAGTCGTCGCCGCCGGTCAGCGCCGCCTGGCGGGCCTCCTCCTCGCCAAGCGCCTCGATGAGCCCTTCCGCCAGGGGCAGCGCCTCGGGGACAAGGGAAGCACCCAGGCCTGTACGCTCCAGGAGATGGCCCAGGTCGGCCAGCAGGCCGTCGGAGACATCGATGGCCGCGGTAGCCAGCCCCACCAGCGCCTCGCCGGCCGCCAGGCGCGGCTGGGGTCGCAGGTAGCGGACCAGCAGCGGATGGGACGGGTCGCGTTCGCCGCGCTCCCAGAGCGCCAGGCCGCCGCCCCCGCCGCCCAGCGCGCCGGTCACCGCGACCAGATCGCCCGGGCGCCCGCCATGACGGGTCAGCGCCGCCCCGGGCGCCACCTCTCCCATCACCGTGACGCCGATGGCGGTGGCCCCCCGGGTCACGTCGCCGCCCACCAGGGCGGTGCCGCTGGCCTCGGCGAGCGCGCGAAAGCCCCGCGAGAAGCCGTCGAGCCAGGCCTCGTCGACCTCGGCCAGGGTCAGCGCCATCAGGCACCAGCGGGCACGGGCGCCCATGGCCGCCAGGTCGCTGAGGCTGACCGCCAGGGCACGATGTCCCACCGCGTCGGCGGGCGCATCCTCGGGGTAGTGAATGCCGGCCACCGAGGTATCGACGCTCACCACCAGCTGCCGCCCCGCCGCGGGGACCAGCAGCGAGCAGTCGTCACCCACCCCCAGCGCCACGCCGGCATCAGGCCCGGGCGGCGGCGGGGTGAAGTAGCGGGCGATCAGCCCGAACTCACCGTGCGGAGATTGACTGGGCACGGTTCCACTGGGCATGGTTTCACTGACCATGGGGAGATCCCCTTCAGCGGCGGCGGGCGGCCACCTCGGAGGCGCGCAGGCGTCCGGCGAGCTTGTCGAGGATACCGTTGACGTATTTGTGGCCATCGGTGCCGCCGAAGGACTTTGCCAGCTCGACGCCCTCGTTGATCACCACCCGGTAGGGCACCTCCAGGCGGCGCGAGAGCTCATAGGCCCCCAGGCGCAGGATGGAGAGTTCGATGAGGTCAAGCTCCTCGAGCTTGCGGTCGAGCAGCGGCGCGATGCTGGCATCCAGGTCGGCCTTGAAGCGCGCCACGTTGTGCAGCAGCTCATGAAACAGCGCCAGGTCGGCGATCTCCATGACCTTGAGCCAGTTCTCGTGGTCCTCGAGGTCATCATCGGCCAGCTGGCTGCGAAACTCCGCCTCTACCGCGCTGATCGACTTGCCGGTCATCTGCCACTGGTAGAGGCCCTGCACCGCCAGCTCCCGAGCGGCACGACGAGAGAGCTGCGCCTTCGAGGGTCCGCGATCACGCTCGCGACTCATGCTTCTTCCCCCTCTTCGTCGTCGCCGAAGCAGCGCAAGAGCGACACCATCTCCATGGCCGCCATGGCCGCCTCGGCACCCTTGTTGCCGGCCTTGGTACCGGAGCGCTCGATGGCCTGCTCGATGGAGTTGACGGTGAGCACGCCGTTGGCGATGGGAGTCTCGAACTCCAGCTGCAGGGTGCCCAGGGCCGCGTTGCAGCCGCCGGCCACGTACTCGAAGTGGGGGGTGCCGCCGCGGATCACCGCGCCTAGCGCGATCACCGCATCGGGGCGTGCCACCCTGAGGACCTTCTTGACCGCCAGCGGCAGCTCCCAGGCACCCGGCACGTGGACGATATCGATGTTCTCACCGGCGACGCCATGGCGCACCAGGCTGTCGACGGCGCCCTCCACCAGGCTGTCGACCACGTGATGATTGAAGCGGCCCACGACGATGACGTAGCGGCCATCCACGTCGATGAAGCTGCCTTCCACTTGAGAAATGGGTTCCATGTCAGTCTTCCTGATGATGCGGGGGCGCGACCCATGGCCGCGCCCGCTCGATGGTCGGGGCGTCGGCGTCAGTCGCCGCGGGTCTCGGAGGGCTCGGCCTCGGCGGCGGGGTATGCGATGTCCTCGGGGCTCAGCCGTTCGACCACTTCCAGGTCGAAGCCGGAGAGGGCCGAGAACTTCCAGGGCGAGCTGAGCAGGCGCATCTTGCCCACGCCCAGGTGGCGCAGGATCTGCGAGCCGGTGCCGATGGTCAGGTAGTTGCCGGCGCCGTCGGAGTCGCTGGTGCGCGGCGCCCGCCGGCGCTCCAGGAAGGTGTCCAGGTAGTCACGCAGGTCCTGCCGCGGGCGGCCGTCGTCGATCAGCACGAAAACACCGCGATCGGCGCGCGCCACCTCGGCGATGGCCCGGTGGGAATTCCACTGGGCGCTTTCCCCCTTCTGCAGGCAGAGCAGGTCCCGCATGGCATCGGCCAGGTGGACGCGCACCGTGGTCGGCGTCTCGGGGCTGGGGCGCCCCTTGACCAGCGCCAGGTGGTGGGCGCCCTGGATGCTGTCGCGGAATACGTGCAGGGTCAGCTCGCCGTGGGCGGTGTGGACCGGCGTGGCTTCCACATGCTGCACGGTCTGCTCGTTATGGATGCGGTAGTGGATCAGGTCGGCGATGGTGCCCATCTTCAGGCCGTGTTCTGCGGCGAACACCTCGAGCTCCGAGCGGCGGGCCATGGTGCCGTCTTCGTTCATGATCTCGCAGATCACGCCGCTGGGGTCGAACCCGGCCAGGGCGGAGAGGTCGCAGGCGGCCTCGGTGTGGCCGGCACGGCGCAGCACGCCGCCAGGCTCGGCCATCAGCGGGAAGATATGCCCCGGCTGGACGATATCCGCGGCGGTGGCATCCCGAGTGACCGCGGCCTGCACGGTGCGCGCACGATCGGCGGCGGAGATGCCGGTGGTCACGCCCTCGGCGGCCTCGATGGAGACGGTAAACTTGGTGGCAAACCCCGACCCGTTGTCGCTGACCATCAGCGGCAGGTTGAGACGTTCGCAGCGCTCGCGGGTCATGGGCAGGCAGATCAGCCCACGGCCGTAGCGCGCCATGAAGTTGATGTGCTCGGCCTGCACCTTCTCGGCGGCCATGATCAGGTCGCCTTCGTTTTCGCGATCCTCATCGTCCATGAGGATCACCATCTTGCCCTGGCGGATGTCCTCGATCAGGTCCTCGATGGGAGCCAGACCGCCGGCAGTTGAGTTCACCATGAGTTCTCCAGAAATTCAGCCTGGCGGGCGTCGGCAGACGGCGACAGCGGTGTCGTCCGCAGGCAGCACCCCGCCTCGAAACGGCGTCAGAGTAACGTGGCGCGGCGTCGGGCGCTACTTTTCGGCCAGTGTGCGGCGCTCGGGCCGGGCGGTGATGCGCCAGTCGCGGCCCACGGCGCGGATATCGAGGATCGTAAGGCCGCGCTGCTGGGCCATGCTCTCGATGCCGGCAAGCTGGAACAGCGGCCGGGCCTCGCCGCCCAGCAGGGTTGGCGCCACGAACAGCTGCATCTCGTCCACCAGGCCCTCGTCGAGCATGGCCCCGGCCAGCGTCGCGCCGGTCTCCAGCAGCACCTCGTTAGCCTGCTCCACGTCGGCCAGATAACGCAGCACGGCATGGAGGTCGACGCGGCCATTGCCGTCGGCCGGCAGGGACACCACCTCGGCGCCGGCGGCCTCGAGCCGTTCGCGCCGCTCCGGCGCGTGCTCCTCGACGGTGGCCACCAGGGTACGACCGGGCTCGATCAGGCAGGCTGCGGCCTCGGGCAGGCGCAGGTGGGTATCCACCACCACCCGCAGCGGCTGGCGGCCAGCGATCAGCTCGACGCCCTCGAGCTCGGCCTGCTCCGGCCGCACGGTGAGGCGCGAGTTGTCGAAGATCACCGAGTCCACCCCGGTCAGCACGGCACTGGAGCGGGCGCGCAGGCGCTGCACCTCGCGACGGGCCTGGGGGCCGGTGATCCACTGGGACTCGCCGGAGCGCATGGCGGTGCGGCCGTCGAGACTCATGGCCATTTTCAGCCGCACGAAGGGGCGGCCGTGGTCCATGCGCATGATAAAGCCGGGATTGAGCGCGCGGGCTTGTTCTTCCAGCACGCCGACCTCCACCTCGATGCCGGCCTCGCGCAGCAGGGCGATGCCGCGTCCGGCCACCGCCGGGTTGGGGTCGGCCATGGCCACCACCACCCGCGCCACGCCGGCCTCGACCAGCGCCACGGCGCAGGGCCCGGTGCGACCCTGGTGAGAGCAGGGTTCCAACGTGACATAGGCAGTGGCACCGCAGGCGGCCTCGCCGGCCTGGGCCAGGGCGTGGACCTCGGCGTGGGGCGCGCCAGCGCGCAGGTGAAAACCCTCGCCGACCAGGCGCTCGTGCCTGACCAGCACGCAGCCGACGCGGGGGTTGGGGTCGGTGGTATAGAGGCCGCGGCGGGCCAGTTCCAGGGCCCGGGCCATCCAGGCTTCGGGAGGCTGTTGGGCCATGGGACTCCTTGGGGTGTCGGGTAGGCGGCGGTCAGCCGCGGGGCTCGTCGGGGCCGAAGGTCGGCTCCTGGGCCAGGCGATCGATCTCGGCGCGAAACTCGTCGATGTCCTGGAAGCTGCGGTAGACAGAGGCGAAGCGGATGTAGGCGACCTGGTCGAGACGCTTGAGGGCGAGCATCACCTGCTCGCCGATATCGCGAGCGTGGATCTCCCGCTCGCCCCGGGCCCGCAGTGTCTGGCGGATGCGCTGCACCGCCGCCTCGATGGATTCGGCGCTCACCGGGCGCTTCTCCAGCGCTCTCAGCATGCCGGCGCGCAGCTTCTGCTCGTCGAAGGATTCGCGGGAGCCGTCGGCCTTGATCACCCGGGGCATCACCAGCTCGGCGGTCTCGTAGGTGGTGAAGCGTTCGCCACAGGCCACGCACTGGCGGCGGCGACGTACCTGGTCCCCCTCGGCGACCAGCCGCGAATCGGTGACCTTGGTGTCATGGGTACCGCAGAAGGGGCAGTGCATCGCGGGGTTCCGGGTTGGAGAGACGGGGAGCGTTGACGCATTGTAGCGACTGCGACCGCCCCCGCCCAGCGTGACCCCGCAAGAACCCCTCAGTGGCCCTGGTGGCCCTGGTGGCCCTGGTGGCCGCCACCGTGGCCGCCACCGTGGCCGCTATCCATCCCGGGCATGTCGCCACCCATCACCTCGATGCGTTTGACCGGAGCCGACAGGGTCAGGGTCTCGTCGTTGTCCAGCACCAGGGTGATCTCGACCTCGTCGTCCTCGTGGAGCGGCGCCACCAGGTCGATCAGCATCAGATGCAGGCCACCCGGGGCCAGTTCGACGCGTCCGCCGGCGGGCACAGCGACCTCGGCTACGCGGCGCATCTGCATGACGCCGTCCACGTCCACATGGTTGTGCAGTTCGGTAATCTCGGCGGCCGACGAATGGGCATCGATCACCGCCCGGTCGCTATCACCCCGGTTATGCAGCACCATGAAGGCCGCCGTGGTGGTGGAGACCGGCGGCACGGCACGCACCTGGACGTTCTCGACCGCCAGCGGCTGGGCCAATACCCCTTGGCTGGCCAGCGCCAGGGCCAGGCCGGCAAGGGACGCGCGAAGGAGAGACAGGGCGGGATGACGCATGGGAGAGCTTCCTTGTGCGAGTTTAGCGGGCGGGCGTGTCCGGCCATCCTACTGTCGAGCGCGCGGAACGCCCTTGCGACATAACGCCCCACGCCGCCGCTGAGGCACGGCGGATAATACCCCGCTAATCCACGACTGACACACTCGCTACCGGCAGCCCTGCCACCCTACCCTGCCGACACCCGGTCACCTCGACCCACACGGAGCCCCACATGCACGGACTGAACCAGAGCATCGCGATCGGCCCGCTGGGCCTCTCCATCGGCCAGCTGCTGATCATGCTGGCCTTCGGCATCGCCCTGCTCGCCGGGGCGCTGATCGGGCGACGCCATCGCACGCCCACCACCGACACCCTCTTCACCCTGCTGCTGGTCGCCCTGGTCGGCGCCCGCCTGCTGTTCGTGGCCCGCTACTGGGGCAGCTACGAGGGTCCGCTCTCCATGCTGGATATTCGCGATGGCGGTTTCGACCCGCTGGGCGGCTTGCTGGCGGGTTTGGGCTACGCCGCATGGCGGCTGTGGAAGGCACCCCGCCAGCGGGCGGCGCTCTCTGGCGCCCTGCTGGCCGGCGCCTTCACCTGGGGTCTCACCGCCGGCCCCCTGCTGCTGCTGGAGAGCCAGAGCCGACCCATCCCGGACGTCGCACTGGCGACCCTCGAGGGGCACATCATCGACCTACCGGCCCTGGCCGAGCGCGACGGCCAACCCATGGTGATCAACCTCTGGGCCACCTGGTGCCCGCCCTGCCGCCGGGAGATGCCGGTGTTCGAGCAGGCCCAGCAGGAGGAGAGCGACATCACCTTCGTATTCGTCAATCAGGGTGAGGACGCCACCCTGGTGAACCGTTTCCTTGACCACGAGTCATTGACCCTGGACAACGTGCTGCTCGATGCCCGCAACGCCCTGGGCGATGCCACCGGCGCCATGGCCATGCCGACCACCCTCTATTACAACGCCGAGGGCCGCCTGGTGGACACTCACTTCGGTGAACTGTCGCGCGCCACCCTCACGCGCGGGCTTGAGCGCCTGCGCTGAGGATCGCCCCGCTACCCCCGATGTCATGAGCCCCCCGATGTTGTGAGAAAGGATCTCCCCATGCGACTGCCCTACCCCCTGCTGCCGATAGGCGCCCTGGCCCTGGCCCTGGCCGTGGCCACACCCACCCTGGCCGATGACCACTGGCCTGCACCGGTGCAGGCGCTCAGCGCCCAGGGCCTGGAGATTCACGCCGAGTTCGAGGCCCCCGGCGGCCTCACCGGCTTTGCGGCCAGTTACCCCAGCGGCGAGGTGGCCATCTACCTGACCCCGGACGGCGAGCACGCCATCGTCGGCACCCTGGTGGACGCCGAGGGCAACGACCTCTCCGACGCCGCCCTGGACGAGCATGTGCGCGCCGCCCAATTCGCCGAGGTGTGGGAGCGTCTGGAGCAGAGCCACTGGATCCAGGACGGCGATGCCGAGGCACCGCGGGTGGTCTACACCTTCACCGACCCCAACTGCCCCTTCTGCCGGCAGTTCTGGGAGGCGGCGCGTCCCTGGGTGGAGGCCGGTGAGGTGCAGCTTCGCCATATCATGGTGGGCATCCTCGCCTCCAACAGCCCCGCCAAGGCGGCGACCCTGCTGGGCGCCGAAGACCCGGCCGAGGCGCTGCACGCCCACAGCGACGGCGGCGAGGAGGTTATCCCCATCGCCCAGGCTCGCGAGATCGAGGAGCAGGTCTATGCCAACAACCAGCTGTTCGAGGAGCTAGGCATGATCGCCACCCCCTCCACGTTGTTTCGCGACGGCGAGCGGGTCGACCGCGTCCAGGGGCTGCCGAGCGACGAGCGGATGATCGAGGTGATGGGCGGCGAGGCGCCCTGAGGCCTAAGCAAACCCCTGATGCGTGACGCCCCGCCTGGCTTGGCCAGGCGGGGCGTCTCATGGTGCCGCCAGGGCGTCGGGGATCACTCCTCCTTGAGAGCCTCGAAGCGCGGCTGGCCAACGTTCCACGGTTTCACCTCGTCGCCCTTCTCGCCCCAGTTGGCGTGGTCGGCCAGCACCTGGCCGTCCTGGCCCTCCTGGCCGTAGAGGGAGTGGCGGTGGAAGGTCGGGCCGAAGCGCTCCAGGGTCTCGGCCACATCGCCGTTATAGCGCGGATCCTGCGGCCGCTCCTGGCTGCTCATGTAGTAGGCGATGTCCCAGGCCTCCTGGTCGGAGAGCGAGAGCGGCTGACCCAGCGGCATGTTGTTCTTGATGAATCCGGCCGCGGTGAACAGGCGCACGATCCCCGCGCCCCAGTTGTTGGAGCCATCGCCCCAGGGCGGCGGGAAGATGTACTCACCGTCCTGGTAGTAACCGGAGCCGTCCTCGCTGTGGCAGATCGCGCAGTTCTCCACATAGAGCGCCTCGCCGTTCTCGTAGCTGAGCTCGTCGGGGCGATCCGGCGCCGGGAAGCCGCGACCGTAGATCGGTTGGTCGGGATACACGGGCGCACCCTTGGCCAGCCACTGGTGGTAGGCGGTCATCGCCAGCATGTCGTCGCTGCCGTACGCCGGCGGCACGCCGTTCATGGAGTAGGCGAAGCAGCCCGCGATGCGCTCCTCCAGGTTGTTGACGTGATCGTTCTTGCCGCGGTAGTGGGGCAGTGTCACCGCCGCCGCCCACACCGGCGCGCTGAACGGCTGACGCCCCTCGCCCAGGTGGCAGCTGGAGCAGTTCATGTCGTTGAAGACGTTCTCGCCGCGCAGCTGCTGGGTGTTGGTGAAGAGATCGTAGCCGCGACGGATGACCTGCTTGGTCTCCGGGTGCAGATCGGAAGCCTCGAGATCTGCCATGGTGGGCGGGATGTGCACCAGCTCGCCCTCCTGGGGCGCCGGATAGCCCATCTCCACCAGGGTATCGACCGCCGGGTGCTGGGTTTCGGCGCTCACCCCCAGGCTGACACCGGCCACCAGGGTGGCACTGGCCACCGCCAGGGTGGTCCTGCCCAGGATTGTCCTGTGATGTTTCATGGTCTGCTCCCCTTATTCTGACGCCACTTCTGACGCCACGGACTGGCTGGCCAGCCAGGCGGAAACGGCGCGGATGTCCTCGTCGCTCATGCGCTTGGCAATGGCCCCCATCAGGTTCTGCGGGTCATTGCTGCGCTCGTCGGCCTGCCAGGCGCGCAGCTGGCTCTCGATGTAGCCGGCGTGCTGACTACTGATGCCCGGGAAGCTGCTGCCGGCACCCTCGTTGCGCGGGCCGTGGCAGCTCTTGCATGAGACGATGTACTCGTCCCAGTCGCCGCGCAGGGCCAGCTGCTCGCCGCGGGCCAGCAACTCGTCATCGATGTCGCCCCCCTGGGCGGCGGTGACCGACATCTGGCTGTAATAGGCCGCCACGTCGGCGATCTGCTGATCATCGAGCATGTTGGCGAAGGCCATCATGGAGGCGTTCTGGCGACGACCCTCCTTGAAGTCGTGTAGCTGCTTGGCAATATAGTCGGCGTCCATTCCTGCCAGGCGCGGCCAGGATTCGCCGCCGGGCAGGTTCATGCCGCTGCCGTCGGTCTGATGGCAGGCCACGCAGGTTCCCGCCGCCGCCTGGCCCCGCTCGGCATCCCCTTCCAATGCCATGGCCTGGCCAGTGGCCAGGGCGACGCCCAGCAGCAGGCCGAGCCTCCCCGTGATCCTCTTGCTGGTCCCCATGATCCCCTTGTCGGACATAGCGGTTTCCCCTCGTGTTGTCATCGACCCCTGTACGGAACGTTCAGAAAGGGCAGTTCAACGACCCACCTTGACCGGAACGATCAGGCAAGCCTCCAGCCCATCCCCTTCAGGGCGGGCAAAATCCAGCCGGCCGGCGAAGCGCTCGGCGATGGCCATCACGATGGCCAGCCCCAGGCCGCTGCCTCCCTGCTTGCTGGCTCGCCAGAAGCGCTGGGACATCTGGGTGAGCGCCTTGTCGTCCACCCCCGGTCCTTGATCGCGCACCCGAAAGGTCAGCTCACCGGCCCCCTTGTCCCACTCGGCATTCACCGCCACCGGCTCGCTCTCGCCACCGTGGCGAAGGGCGTTGTCGACCAGGTTGCGCAGCGCGGTAACGGCCAGCTCCCGAGGCAGGGCTAGCTCCGCCTCGGGCCACGCCTCAGGCAGCACGAAGCGTTCCGGGGCCACCCCGGTATCGCGCAGGGCCAGCTCGACCACGTCGGCCACGCGGCACGGCTCACCGTCCTCGAACTGCACGCGCCCCTCCACCCTGGCCAGCATCAGCAGCTGGTCCAGGATGCGCGCGAGCCTCCCCACTCCCTCTTCAGCATAGGCCAGCGACTGGCGGGCGGCGTCCCCCTCCACGCGACGCGCCACCTGCAGGTGGGTCTTGATCGCGGTGAGCGGCGTCTTCAGCTCGTGGGCGGCATCGCTGGTGAAACGCTGCTCGCGCACGATGGCCTGCTGGATCCGTGCCAGCAGGGTGTTGAGCGTCTCGATCAGCGGACGCAGTTCCACCGGCACACCGTAGGTCGCCACCGGCGCGAGGGCATCCGGATGGCGGCGCGCCAGGGAGTCGCGAAGCCGGGAGAGCGGGGCCAGGCCCCGCCACACGCCCAGCCACAGCGCCGCCATGCTGCCCAAGAGCGCCACCGCGAAGGGCACCACGGCCACCTGGAAGACGTTGCGCAGCAGCATGTCGCGCTCGTCCATGCGGTCGGCGGTGGTGATGGTCAGCCCACCACGCTCGTAGGTGAACACCCGCCAGGTGACGCCGCCCTCCTCGCGGTAGGCATGCCCCCGCTCGCCCGGGGCCAGAATCGTCTCCAGATCGGTGTGGGTACGCGCCATGATCTCGCCACGGGGCGAATGCACCTGGCAGGCCAGCCCCTCGATGGGCGGGATCGACAGCGCCCGCTGGTCGGCCTGAAGCCACACGTCCTCGGGGAACTGGGCCATCAACCCGGCCACCATGCGCGCCGATTGAGCCAGGCGCTGATCCAGGGTGGCGACGAACTGCTCCTCGAGATTACGCATCAGCCAGGCCGCGGCCAGGCTCCAGAGCAACGCCAGGGTAAGCCCCAGGGTCAGCACCAGTCGCGTGCGCAGACTCATGGCGCCCTCCCCTTGTCGGGCAGCTCCACCGCCGAGGGCTTGCCCAGCCGGTAGCCCAGCCCACGCACCGTCTCGATCACTCGGCTGCCGAGCTTGCGTCGCAAGTGATGGATATGCACATTGAGGGCATTACTCTCCACCTCGTCGTTCATGCCGTAGAGGCTGTCCTTGAGCTGGTCGGCGGAGAGCACTCTGCGCGGCGACTGCAGGAAGGTCTCAAGCAGCACCAGCTCGCGGCGCGACAGCGCGATCCGGTGCCCGGCCACGGTGACCTCCCGGGCCAACGGGTCGAGACATAGCGCCCCATGCTCGATCAGGGTGCGCGGACGCCCGGCGGCACGGCGCAGCAAGGCCTGCAGACGAGCCACCAGTTCGTCGAGGTCGAAGGGCTTGATCAGGTAGTCGTCTGCTCCCCCATGCAGACCCGCCACGCGGTCCTGCACGGTGTCACGTGCGGTCAGCACCAGCACCGGGGTGTTAACCCCAGCGGCGCGCCACTCCTCCAGCAGCGCCAGGCCATCGCCGTCGGGTAGCCCCCGGTCGAGGATCACGGCGTCGCTGGAGACGGTCTCCATGGCGCTTCGCGCCTCGGCCATCGTCTCCACATGGTCGACCACGAAGTCGTGGACGGTCAGACCGGCCTGGATACCGGAGGCAACCAGAGCGTCATCCTCGATCAGCAGAATGTGCATGAGATGGAATCCTCGTGTGAGCGACATCGTGTCACTCGTCAATTAAGACGGCGTTAACCCGTGATAAGAGTACGACCGGATCGACTGGTCCATTGGTCAAAGGCCACTCGCGACCGGCCCAGACGCAGGCGTCCCCGCCGGCAAGACCGGCGGGGACGCAAAGGTGTCACCCGGAGGGAGTGATTCAGCTTCGTGCCGGAATCGCCTTGGCCAGGAACCAGCCGGCCACCATGGCCACCAGCATGGCCGCCAGCGGCAGGGTGAGCCCGGCGATGGAGGCGAAGGCCGGACCCGGACAGTAGCCGGAGAGCCCCCAGCCGATGCCGAACAGCGCAGCGCCGCCGATCAGGCGAGCGTCGAGATCCTGGCGGGTGGGCAGCTGGAAGGCCTCGCCGTAGATCGGGTTGGGCCGCTTGAAGACCAGACGGTAACCGATGAAGTTGGTCACCACGGCGCCGCCGAGCACGAACATCAGGGTCGGGTCCCAGGCGCCGAAGAGGTCGAGGAAACCCAGGACCCGGGCCGGGTCGGTCATGCCGGAGATGCCGAGTCCGAGGCCGAACAGCAGGCCGGCGATGTAGCCCATCACGGGTTTCAAGATCGACGTTTTCATGCGCCACCTCCTGTCAAGTGCCGAACCACATAGACAGTGATGATCGCCGCGACCAGGAAGGTCAGGGTCGCCGCCAGGGAGCGCGGCGAGAGGCGCGCCAGGCCGCAGACGCCATGGCCGCTGGTGCAGCCGCTGCCCAGGCTGGTCCCCACGCCAACCAAGAGGCCGGCGACCAGCATCAGCAACACACCGCCGGCGGGCTGGCCAACGACCTCGCCGGGGCTGCCAGCCACGTTGCCCAGGCCTCCGCCGAGCAGTATCAACACGATCGGGCCGCTGATCAGGCCCAGCAGGAAGGTCAGCCGCCAGGCGCTATCGCCCTGGGGCCGCGCGGTGATCAGGGTGCCGATGATGCCGCTGATGCCGGCGATACGGCCCAGGGTGGCCATCAGCCAGGTGGCGGATAGACCGATCAGGATGCCGCCGGCCAGCCCTTGCAGGGATGAACTCCAGTCCACGCTACTCTCTCCTCGTTGTGAATCCGCGGATGCGGGTATGTCGAATCGTTGACGCCTGTCGTCTAGGACGGCGGCGGCAGCTCGGCGCAGCGGCGGGACAGAGTCCCATCGCTCTCGCCATGCAGCTCCCGCCAGGCGTCATAGGTGCTCAGGAACACCTGGCCGGTCATCTCATGGCAGAACTCGGTCTGCTTGAGGCGATCCATCACCGGACCCTTCACCTCCGCCAGGTGCAAGGCGACACCCGAGTCCTTGAGTCGTGCATTGATCGCCTCCAGGCTCTCCAGCGCCGAGGCGTCGATGACGTTGACCGCCTGACAGGCCAGCACGATGTGGTCGAGGCCCGGCTGGCGGGCGGCCAGTTCCATCACGGTGTCTTCGAGGTAGCGGGCGTTGGCGAAATAGAGGCTCTCGTCGACCCTCAGGATCGCCAGTCGGTCGTCGGTCTCCACCTCATGGCGCTTCACGTTGCGGAAGTGCTCGCTGCCCGGCACCCGCCCCACCACGGCGCTGTGGGGACGGCTGGTACGGTAGAGGTGAAGCGCCAGCGACAGCCCCACCCCTACCGTGATGCCGCTCTCCACACCGACGATCAGGGTCACGACGATGGTCGCCAACATGGCGGCGAAGTCACCGCGGGAGTAGGCCCAGGTGCGCCTGATGGCAGGAAGGTCAACCAGCGAGAGCACCGCGACGATGATGGTAGCCGCCAGGGTGGCGATGGGCAGGTAGGCGATCAGCGGGGTGAGCAACAGCGCCGCCCCGGCGATGCCCACCGCGGTGAAGGCCCCGGCCGCCGGGGTCTCGGCGCCGGCGTCGAAGTTGACCACCGAGCGGGCGAAGCCCCCGGTGACCGGCATGCCCCCGGTGAACGACGCGGCGATATTCGAGGTACCCAGGCCCACCAGCTCCTGGTCGGGGTCGATGCGCTGGCGGCGTTTGGCGGCCAGGGTCTGGCCCACCGACACCGACTCGACGAAGCCGACGATGCTGATCAGCAGCGCCGCCACGAACAGCTGGCTCCACAGGCCGCTGTCGAAGCCGGGCAGCGTCAGCGGCGGCAGGCCCGCCGGCACTACGCCCACCACGGCCACGCCATGGGCGTCGAGGCCGGCCCCCCAGGTGGCCAGCGTCGTGACCGCCACGGCGAGGATCGGCGCGGCCTTGGTCAACATGTCTGCCGGCCGAGGGGCCACGCCCAGGCGCACCAGGGAAGGCTTGAGCCAGCGCCGCGCGGCGTAGAGGAAGGTGAGAACGCCGAGGCCGATCGCCAGGGTCGGGGCACTCACCTGGCCCAGGCTGTCGGCGAGGCTGACAAGAAGTTCCAGCAGATTATGGCCGCCGGCCTCCACGCCCAGCACATGCTTGAGCTGGCTGGCGGCGATGATCAGCCCCGAGGCGGTAATGAAGCCCGAGATCACCGGATGGCTGAGGAAGTTGGCCAGAAAACCGAGCCGCGCCACCCCCATCAGGGTGAGGATCAGGCCGGACATCAGCGCCAGCACCAGGGCTGCGCCGAGATATTCCGGCGTGCCCTGGAGGGCGATCTGGCCCACCGCCGCGGCGGTCATCAGCGAGACTACCGCCACCGGCCCCACCGCTAAAGTACGGCTGGTGCCGAATACCGCGTAGACCATCAGCGGCGCGATGCTGGCGTAGAGCCCAACCTCGGGCGGCAGCCCGGCCAGCATGGCGTAGGCCAGCGACTGCGGGATCAGCATGACGGTGACAATCACCGCCGCCAGCAGGTCGCTGGTCAGGGTGGCGCGGCCATAGCTCGGCAACCACTGAAGGATCGGCAGGTAGCGCTTGGGATTCACGCGGCGGGCCTCAGAACGTGTTGATCGGCACCTTGAGGTAGACCTGGCCGTTGTCCTCGGCAGGCGGCATATGGCCGGCACGCATGTTGACCTGCACCGAGGGCAGGATCAGCTTCGGCATGTCGAGGGTGGCGTCGCGCTCGGTGCGCATCTTGACGAATTCATCCTCGCTGATGCCCTCGTGCACGTGCACATTCTGCTCTCGCTGATCGACCACGCTGGTCTCGTGCTGGAACTCCTCGCGCTCCGGCGCCTTGTAGTCATGGCACAGAAAGAGGCGGGTCTCGTCCGGCAGGGCCAGCACCTTCTGGATGGAGCGGTAGAGAGTGCGCGCGTCGCCGCCGGGGAAGTCGCAGCGGGCGGTGCCGTAGTCGGGCATGAACAGGGTGTCGCCGACGAAGGCGGC
This sequence comes from Halomonas salsilacus, assembly GCF_051216275.1. Classification (NCBI taxonomy): domain Bacteria; kingdom Pseudomonadati; phylum Pseudomonadota; class Gammaproteobacteria; order Oceanospirillales; family Halomonadaceae; genus Halomonas; species Halomonas salsilacus. Next base: position 549,609 of record NZ_JBPKAQ010000001.1, on the reverse strand, counting down.
GTCGCCGATCACGTAGGTCAGGCAGGCCGGGGTGTGGCCCGGGGTATGCAGCACCCGCCCTTCCAGGCTACCGATGGTGAAGGTGTCGCCCTCCTCGAAGAGACGGTCGAACTGGCTGCCGTCCCGGGCGAACTCGGTGCCGGCGTTGAAGGCCTTGCCGAAGACGTCCTGCACCACGGTAATCCTGGCGCCGATACCGGTCTTGCCACCTAGTGCCTCGTGGAGGTAAGGCGCGGCGGAGAGATGATCGGCGTGGACGTGGGTCTCGAGGATCCACTCCACCTTCAGGTTGTTGTCGCGCACGAAGGCGATGATCTCATCGGCGGAGCGCACGTCGGTACGCCCGGCGGCATAGTCGAAATCGAGCACCGAATCGAGGATGGCACAGGCACGGCTATCGGGGTCCTGAACCACATAGCTGAAGGTATTGGTGGGCTCGTCGAAGAAGTGGGTCACGATGGGATGAAGCACGGTCGTATGTGACATGGAAGGAGCCTCCTTGGATGTCAATGCTGGGGAATGAACCCAGTATAACCCAAAACAGGTTATAACGTTAGATTATTATTGCATATTAAGCCTCGTCTCTGCCCCGGCCCCCCTCAAACACGCACGAGGCCCACCGCCATGGCGATGGGCCTCGCTTCGCTGCGGCAACGCCTTGCCGCTACTTCTTCAGCTTGCAGGTACTGATGCCCAGCAAGCCGTAGGCCGGGCAGAAGTTGATCAGCCCGGTGGCCAGCGGCAGAACGCCGATCCAGCCCCAGGCGCCGATGACGCCGGTCATGGCCATGCCGATAAGCACAGCGCCGATCACGATACGGGCAATCTTGTCGATGCCTCCCACGTTGCTCTTCATGGTGCTCTCCTCTCGGGTAATGACTACAGCTCGATGCGGTCGCCGTAGGCGGGAATCTCGGCCTCGATGCCGCTTTCGGCCAGGGCGGCCTTGAAGGCTTCCTGGGTCCCGGGCTCGCCATGGACCAGGTAGAATCGGGGGTTGTTTCTGAAGGCGCCGGCCCAGCCGATCATGTCGGTCTGGCCGGCGTGGGCGGAGAAACCACCGATGGTGTGCACCTTCGCCTTGACCGCCAGGTCATGGCCCAGCACGCGCACCCGCTTTGCGCCGTCGACGATCTGGCGGCCCAGGGTGCCGGCGGCCTGGAAGCCGACGATCACCAGCCGGGTCGTGGGCTTCTCCAGGTTGTAGCGGAAGTGGTGGATGATGCGCCCGCCGGTGCACATGCCGGCCCCGGCGATGATGATGGCCCCGCCGTGGATGCGGTTGATGGCCATGGACTCCTCCACCGTGCGGGTCATGCGCAGGATCGGCAGGTACTGGCTGGTGTCGCCGCCAGCGGCGATGTTGAGCACCTTGAGATCCTCGGCATCCAGCGCCTTGCGCGCCCGGTGGTAAAGTTCGGTGACCTTGATCGCCATGGGGCTGTCGAGGAACACCATCTGCTGACGCAGCCGCCCCTCGTGGTAGAGCACGCTGAGGTGGTAGAGGACCTCCTGGGTGCGCCCCACGGCGAAGGCGGGAATCAGCACGTTGCCGCCCGCCGCGTGGGCCTCCTCCAGCACCTGTGCGAACTCCTCCAGGGTCTCGTCCAGGGGGCGGTGGTCGCGATCGCCGTAGGTGCTCTCCATCAGCACCACATCGGCCTCATGGACCTTGTCGGGGTCGCGCATCAGTACCGAGCTGGGGTTGCCCAGGTCGCCGGAGAACACCAGCCGCTTGGTCTGGCCGCCGGAGGGGATGCCCAGTTCGACGATGGCCGAGCCGAGGATGTGGCCGGCATCGCGGAACACCAGGGTCGCCCCGCCCGGCAGATCGACCGGCTTGCCGTAGGGGTGCGACTCGCACAGGGCCAGCGTGCGCTCCACGTCGTCCAGCTCGTAGAGCGGCTCGACCAGCGGCTTGCCGTTGCGCCTGCGCCACTTGTTCTCCCACTCGACGTCCTTGGCCATGATGAAGGCGGAATCCAGGAGCATGATCGCCAGCAGGTCGCGGGTGCCCCGGGTGCAGTGGATCGGACCGCTGAAGCCCTCGCGCACCAGCTTGGGCAGCAGGCCCGAGTGGTCCAGGTGGCCGTGGGAGAGCACTACCCCGTCCAGTTCATGGGCCAACTTGCCGAAGGATCTGGCGTTGGCCTCGTCGGCATCGGGCCCGCCCTGGTGCAGCCCACACTCCAGCAGCAGCGTCTTCGGGCTACCGTTGCCGTCCAGCTCGATCAGGTAGCGAGAGCCGGTGACTTCCTTCACCGCGCCCTGGAAGGTCAATGTCGACATGGTGGTGCGCTCCTTTGCCAGCGGAGGTGCCCTGGGTGATTCCCTCTTACAAGCAGAATAATGGATCGGAGGCGAGGGTGCGCATCAGAAAATAACGATATGTGATCTTGGCCAATGAAGGATGACATAACGACCGCGCCCCGCACCGTTGTCACGGGGCGGGGCGCGGGCTGGGAGCTCGGCCGAAGCCGCCGGCTGATCAGCGAAAGACCGGCTCAGCGAAAGACCGACTCAGCGAAAGACCGACTCAGCGATACACAGGGAACCGTGCGCAGACGGCCTCGACCTTGGCCTTCACCTCGGCCTCGATGGCGGTGGGGTCTTCACCTTTCGCCATCACGTCGAGGATGTCGCAGATCCAGCCGGCGAGTTCCTTGCACTCGCCCTCGCCGAAGCCGCGGGTGGTCACCGCCGGGGTTCCGATGCGCAGGCCGGAGGTGACGAACGGGCTCTGGGGGTCGCCCGGCACAGCGTTCTTGTTGACGGTGATGTGGGCGCGACCCAGGGCCGCGTCCGCGTCCTTGCCGGTCAGGCCCTGCTTGATCAGCGCGAGCAGGAAGAGGTGATCCTCGGTGCCGCCGGAGACCACCTCGTAGCCCCGCTCGATGAACACGGTGGCCATGGTCTGGGCGTTCTTCACCACCTGCTGCTGGTAGGTCTTGAACCCGGGGTCCATGGCCTCCTTGAAGCAGATCGCCTTGGCGGCGATGACGTGCTCCAGCGGGCCGCCCTGAATGCCCGGGAAGACCGCGGACTGCAGCTTCTTCTCGATGTCGGCATCGTTCTCGGCGGAAAGAATCAGGCCGCCGCGCGGGCCGCGCAGGGTCTTGTGGGTGGTGGTGGTGACGACATGGGCGTGAGGCAGCGGGGTCGGGTAGACACCGGCGGCCACCAGGCCGGCCACGTGGGCCATGTCGACCAGCAGGTAGGCGCCCACCTCATCGGCGATCTCGCGGAATTTCGCCCAGTCGATGATCTGGGAATAGGCGGAGAAGCCGGCGATGATCATCTTCGGCCGGTGTTCGTGGGCCAGCTTCGCTACCTCTTCGTAGTCGATGCGACCGCTCTCGTCGATCCCGTACTGCACGGCGTGGTAATGCTTGCCGGAAAAGTTGGGCTTGGCGCCGTGGGTCAGGTGGCCGCCGGCGTCGAGGCTCATGCCCAGCACGGTGTCGCCCGGCTTGATCAGCGCCTGGAAGACAGCGCCGTTGGCCTGGGAGCCGGAGTGGGGCTGGACGTTGGCGTAGCTCGCGCCGAACAGCTGCTTGGCGTAGTCGATGGCCAGCTGCTCGACGATGTCGACGTACTCACAGCCGCCGTAGTAGCGCTTGCCGGGATAGCCTTCCGCGTACTTGTTGGTCAGCTGGCTGCCCTGGGCTTCCATCACCCTTGGGCTTGCGTAGTTCTCGGAGGCGATGAGTTCGATGTGCGCTTCCTGGCGCGCGACTTCCTTCTGCATCGCGTCGAACAGGGCATCATCGAAACCGGCAATCGTCATGTCGCGGCTGAACATGGGCGGGGGACCTCGCATCAAAGGTAAAAATCCAAGGCCCTTATGATACCCCAGCCCCGAAGCGCTTTCATATGAAACACCATCATCCCGGGCTGAGGCGATTTCATCCCATCCCGCGCCTGGCGGCGTCGCTCATCTCGGCCCTGGCGCCTGACCTGGACGCTGGGGTCAGCGTGTCTCCACGCGCAGATCGAGCCGCTCGGGTAGGGCCAGGGGGTCGTCGGCCAGGCTGTCCAGCCGGCTCTCGACGGGCAGATTGGCGCTGATCTCGAGTTCGCTGGCGCTGCCCTCCATCAGTTGGACCAACCCGGAAAGCAGGGACTGCACCTGGGGGCCGAACATCATGCCGAAGCCCTGGGCCTGAGTGCGCGCCTGCTCCAGGTACTGGGCCTCGCTGACGCCCCCCATGGCCGCCCCCAGGGTGGCCAGGCGCGGGAAGAGCCCGCGGTCACCCAGGGTGAGGCGAAGCTCGCCGCCCAGCAGGGTGGCGACTTCGAGCAGGCTCTCGTCGGTGAACAGTTCCGCCGGGGTCACGCCCTCGGGCAGCCGCACCGGCAGCGTCACGGCGTGGGCCAGGCGCAGGGCGTCCACCAGGTCGATCTGCCCTTTGCTGGCGAGCCGGGTGTGGTCGTCAAGCTCTTCCCACTCGGCGTCGAAGGTGGCGTCCAGACGCAGTCGCCCGCTGCCGTCGGTGAGCACGTTGCTGATCATGCGCAGCCGGGTGCGCTCGTCGGCCGGGGCCTGGTCAATCACCCGCGCCAGGTCGATCTCCAGGGCCTCGAACCACAGGCTGCCGCTGCCGTCCTCGAGGCCCCCATCCAGGCGCAGGCTGGCCAGGGAGGCCACCGTCCCCTCGTCGAGATCGAGGTTCAGCCCGGAGAGTGCCAGGCTCCCCAGCCACTGCTCGGACAGAGCCTCCTCGTCGCGCGGCGGCACCGGGCGACCGGGTTCATCCAGCACCACCTGTTCGATACTCAGTACTGCCGGCTCGTCCAGGAACGCCTCCAGGCGAATACCCTCCAGGGTGACCTCGTCGGGACGGTCGTAGTCGCCGCGGACGATGTAGCGCTCGACCGAGAGCCGCTCGCCGTCGTGGCTCTCGAAGCGCAAGTCCTCGGCGGTGACGCGGCTGCGCAGCAGCGCCGAGGAGACCTCGCCGATCTCGAGGGTGCCTTCGCCGGCGAAGAAGGCGCGCAGGTCGGCCTCCAGACGCCCGGAGTCGGCCAACGCCGACGGGGCCGTGACAAAGGTGACAGCGAGGCTCAGGGGCAGGGCAAAGCGCGCCGCGGCGCGGATGGAACGAGACATGGATCACCTCCTGTGTGACCGGAGAAAAGGGGGAACCGACAGAGAGCCTAGCTCAGACGGCCGAGGCTAGGCGCGCCTCGAGCCGCTCGTTGACCTGTTCCAGCACCGCCAGCCGAGCGCGGCGCTTGTCGTCACAGGCGATCAGCGACCACTCGGCGCCCGTGAGATGGGTCCGGGCGAACATCTCGTCGATAGCGCGCTGGTAGTCGTCCCAGCGTTCGCGGTTGCGCCAGTCCTCGTCGGTGAGCTTGTGGCGCTTGTGGGGGGTGTCGGCGCGGGCCTCGAAGCGCCTGAGCTGCTCGTCCTTCTCGATGGCGAGGAACAGCTTGATCAGCACCCCGCCATGGGCCAGCAGCTGCTGCTCGAAGTGGCGGATCTCGCCATAGGCGCGCTGCCACTGGGCCGGGCTGGCCAGTTCCTCGACCCGCTCCACCAGCACCCGACCGTACCAGCTGCGATCGAAGATGACGATGCGTCCATCGACCGGCAGGCGGCGCCAGAAGCGCCAGCCCCAGGGCAGCGCCAGCTCCTCGTCGCTGGGCGCACCGATGCGATGCACGCGGTACTGGCGGGCATCCAGCGCCGCGGTAATCCGGTGGATGCTGCCCCCCTTCCCCGCCGCGTCATGGCCCTCGAAGGCGATCATCACCGGGATGCGCCGCCGGGCGATCTCCCGGGCATTGATGGCCAGACGGGCCTGCCCACGGGCCAGACGCTCGCGGTAGACGGCCTTGTCGAGGCGCTCCTCCACCGCAGCGTCGGCGCGACCCAGCGAGGGAACACCGGGCGCGTGCTCCGACAGCGTCGGAAGCTCCGCCGCCGGCGGCTCGGGCGGGGCCTCCATGGCCGCCAGCAGGGCACGGCCGACCCGGCCAAGCTGCTCGTCTGGCTCGCGAAAGGAGAGCCGCTGCCAAGGGGCATGGGGCGCCTCGGTATCGTTACGCAGCGTCTTGCCAATCGCTTCGATGGCGGCATGCTGGACGTGGCGCTGCCACTCGTTGGGTCCCACCTGCCAGGCGCGGGCCGGGTCCTGCTGCAGTTCGGCCAGGTGGTGGCGCTGCTCGCGGCGGCCGATGTCGGTCCACAGCTTGAGCAGCACCACGCCCTCGGCGGCCAGCTCGGCCTCGAAGTGGCGGATCTGTTCGAGGCGATCCTGGAAGGCGCCGGGGGAGAGCCGCCGCTCGGCATGGGCGAACAGCGCATCGCCGTACCAGCCGTGGATGAAGATGCCGATACGGCCGCGATCGGGAATTCGCCGCCAGTAGCGCCACCAGTAGGGGCGCGACTGCTCCTCGCTGCTCGGCCCAAGGGCGTGCACCTCGGTATAACGGTTCTCCAGCCAATGGTTGAGGCGGTTGACCACCTGCCCCTTGTGGGTCACCGCATGACCGCTGAGCAGCAGGATCACCGCGCGCTGCTTCTCTCGGGCCAGGGAGAGCTGGGCATCCAGCAGCCGGTAGCGCAGGGTATCGGTCTTCATGGGTTTTCCTCCTGTATCGCCCCTCACGCCTCGCCCAGCAGGCCGAGGCTCGCCGCCGGGGCCTGGCGACGCAGGTCCCGGGAGAGCAGGTGGCCGATGGCGCCGATCAAGAGCGCCCCGCCCAGCGGCAGCGCCAGCCACAGCCCGAGATGCAGGCGCGGCGTCAGGTCAAACCAGGTCAGGTAGATGGCCGCGGTGGCCAGCTCCGCCAGCAGTGCCCCCATCAAGCCGCTGGCCAGGCCAAGGATGGCGAACTCCGCCCCCTGCACCCGGGAGAGCATGCTGTTGCTAGCACCGAACACCCTCAGGAGCCCGCTCTCGTGGGCGCGCACCGGGCGGCTGGCCGTCAGGGCCGCATAGAGCACGCTGACCCCGGCCAGCAGCACGAAGAGCAGCACCAGCTCCACGGCGCGGGTCACCTGGGTGAGCAGATCGCGCACCTGGGCGAGGATGGCATCGACGTTGAGCAGCGAGACCCCGGGGAAGGCCCGCACCAGTTCGCGCAGGGTGCTGGTCTCCCCGGCGTCCAGATGAAAGGCGGTAATGTAGCTGTGGCCGAAACGCTCCAGCACCCCGGGCGGGAAGATCACGAAGAAGTTGGGTTGGAAGCTGTCCCAGTCCAGGTCGCGCAGGCTGGCGATCTCGCCGATGATCTCCTCGCTGCCGATGGTGAAGGTCAGGGTGTCGCCGATCGCCAGGCCGAAACGCTCGACCAGGCCGTCCTCAACGGAGATGGGCACCCGCTCCACGCTGAGCTCGGCGGCCACCTCGCTCAGCCAGTCGCCGGGCTCGGCGCCATCCAGGGCGTCGAACCACTGCCCCGCCACCAGGCGGTTGCCCTCGGGCAGGGTCTCCCGCCAGGTGAGGTTGAGCTCCCGGCGCAGGGTGTTGTCGCCGCGGGCATCCGCCGGCACCGCGTCCCGGGGCGGCAGATCGTTGATGGCGGTGATGCGCCCGCGCACCATCGGGTAGAGGGCGCTGCGCGCATCGGCGGCGCTGCCCAGGGTCGCCTCGAACTCCTCGCGCTCCTGGGGCTGGATGTTGATGGCGAAGTAGTTGGGCGTGTCTTCGGGCAGCTGGGCCTCCCAGGTGGTGAGCAGGTCGCCGCGCACCAAGGCAATCATCGCCATGGCGAAGAAGGTCACCGAGAAGGCCAGCAGCTGGCCGAGGCTTGCCGTGCGCCGACGCGCCAGCTGGGCCCCACCCAAGCGCAGCGCCTGGGTAAGGTCGGCCTCACCGCCGCGGCGCGGCAGGCGGGCGGTCAGGCGCAGCACCCCCGTGAGCAACAGCGAACCAAGCCCCCACAGCACCACCAGCATGACCAGTCCGCCGAGCAGCAGCCCCACCGAGAGACCGAAATCGCCGGAGTAGAGCCACAGCAGGGCCCCGAACACGGCGCTGGCCACCGCTACCACCAGCCAGGCCGAGGCCGGCAGCGGGTCGAGCTCGCGACGCAGCACCTTGAGCGCGCTGACCTTCTTCAGGCGAATCAGGGTCGGGCCGGCGAAGCCCACCAGCACGGCCAGCGCAGTGAGCACGCCGAGCCACAACGGCAGCGCCCCGGGGGGGGGCAGTTCCATGGGCAGGAAGGCGGTGAGCAGGGCCAGTAGACCCGCCTGACCGGCCAGCCCCAGCACCGCCCCCACCGCCGAGGCCGCCAGCGCCAGCCACAGCAGCTGCAGGCTGAAGACTCGGATCAGCTCCCGCTGGGTGGCCCCGAAGCAGCGCATCAGCGCCGCGGTATCCAGGTGGCGATCCACATAGCGCCGCGTGGCCATGGCCACCGCCACCCCGGCCAGCAGCACGGCGGCCAGCCCCGCCAGGCTCAGGAAGCGCTCGGCCCGCTCCAGAGCGTTGCCCAACTGGGGCCGGTCGCGGCGCACGTCGCGCACCTCGACCCCGTCGCGGCGCAGCTGGGCCAGCAACGGCGCCAGGTCGTCGATGATGTCCGGCGGCCCGGCGGCGAGCAGCTCGAACTCCACGCGGGAGCCGTCCTGCACCAGGTTGGAGGCGGCGAGGTCCGCGGCATGCATCATCAGCCGCGGGTTGAAGTTGGCGAACCCGCCGGACTGGTCGGGCTCGCGCTCGACCAGTCCGGCCACGGCAAGCTCGGTCTCCCCGACCCGCACCCGGTCGCCGATCTCGGCCCCGAGCAGCAGCGCCAGGCGGGGCGCCAGCCACGCCTCGCCCGGGGCCGGGCCCCGGGCCACCACTTCGCTGCCCTCGCCCAGGTCCACGTGAACCCCGCCGTAGAGCGGGTAGCGCTGGTCGACCACCTTGAGGCTGGCGGGCTGGAAGGCGTCGCCGAAACTGACCATGGAGACCATGCCCACCTGATCGGCGAGCACCAGGCCGGCCTCCTCCAGGGTCTGGCGCAGCTCGCTGCCGAAGGGGCGGCCCTGCTCCAGCACCAGGTCGCCCCCCAGCAGCTGGCTGGCCTGGCGGGTCAGGCCGCGGTCCAGGCGGTCCAGGAAGAAGCCGATCATGGTGGAGGCGGCCACCGCGAGGGCGAGCGCCACGAACAGCGCGCGCACGTCGGCGGCGCGCAGGTCGCGGGCCAGACCCCGGGCCGAGAAGCGCGCCAGGCGCAGGGCGGTCAGGCTCATGCGCTCACCTCGTCGAGGTGCAGAGTCTCCAGGCGGCCGTGGTCCAGGCGCAGGCAGCGATCACAGCGCCGCGCAAGGGCGTGGTCGTGGGTGACCAGCACCAGGGTGGTACCGGCCTCGCGATTCAGGGAAAAGAGCGTGTCGATGATTCGCTCGCCGGTGTCCGGGTCGAGGTTGCCGGTGGGCTCGTCGGCGAACACGAGCTCGGCGCCAGTGACGAAGGCCCGGGCCAGGGCGACCCGCTGCTGCTCGCCGCCGGAAAGCTGCTTGGGGAGGTGGTCGAGCCGCTCGCCCAGGCCCACCCGCGTGAGCCACTCGCGGGCACGGGCCTCGGTGCCTGGCCGCGGCGAGAGTTCAAGCGGCAGCATCACGTTCTCCAGTGCGGTGAGGGTGGGCAGCAGCTGAAAGTTCTGGAACACGAAGCCGACTCGACCGTTGCGCAGCCGGGCCCGGCCATCCTCGTCCAGTGCCGAGAGCTGCTGCCCGAACATCGAGAGCTCGCCGCCGGTAGGCAGGTCGAGCCCGGCCAGCAGTCCCAGCAGGGTCGATTTGCCCGCGCCGCTCTGGCCGAGGATCGCCACCGTCTCGCCGGGGAACACCGAGATGGCCAGGTCACTCAGAATGGTGAGCTGCCGGTCGCCGCTCCTGACCTGCTTGGACAGGTGCTCGGCGTGTAGAATCGGTGTCATATCCATACGAGAGGTGTCGTTCATGTTGAAGGGATTCCCTGAGGTTGCGTTGCGTCGATTCTCCGCCTGGCTGCTGGTCCTGCCCCTGACGCTGGCCCTGGGCTCTGCCGCGGCGCTGGCCGACGAGCGCCCCACCCTGCTGGTGATGGGCGACAGCCTGAGCGCTGCCTATGGCATCGAGGCCGACGAGGGCTGGGTCAGTCTGCTGGAAGCGCGGCTGGACGGAAAGGCGCGGGTGATCAACGCCAGCATCAGCGGCGAGACCAGCGGCGGTGGCGCCAGCCGCCTGCCCGAGCTACTCGGACAGCACGCCCCGGACATTGTTCTGCTCGAGCTCGGCGGCAACGACGGCCTGCGCGGCCTGCCCCCGGGCCAGTTCGAGGCCAACCTGCGGCGAATGATCGAGGCGAGCCAAGAGGCCGATGCCGAGGTGCTGCTGCTCGGCATCGACATCCCGCCCAACTACGGCAGGGCCTACCGCGACGCCTTCACCGGGGTCTTCCACCGCCTGGCCGACGACTTCGACCTGCCGCTGGTGCCCTTCCTGCTCGAGGGGGTAGCCCTGGACGAGGCGCTGATGCAGGGCGATGGCATCCACCCCACCGCCGCCGGCCAGCCGGTCATCCTCGACAACGTCTGGCCCGAACTGGAGGCCATGCTGGAGGAAAATGGCGCCGTTGTGGCGAAGTCCGGCCAGGACTGACGACCGGCTCAGGACTGTGCGGCCGGTGCCGGCGCCTTCTGCCACTGCTGCAGCGCGAGTCCGCCCAGGATCAGCACCAGACCGATCAGGGTGGAGGCCAGGATCGGCTCACCCACCACCAGAAAGAGCAGCAGCAGCGATACCGGCGGCGAGAGGAAGATCAGGTTGGAGACCTTGGCCGTGCGCGAGACCTTGTGGACAGCCAGCTGCCAGAGCACGAAGGCGATGCCCATCTCGAAGAGCCCCACGTAGACCCCGGCGCCCAGCCCCGCCCAGCCGTGCCACTGAAGGCCGGGGCCGGCCAGCAACAGCACCGTGAGCACCGGCAACCCAATGCTGAAGTTCTGCCACTGGGCCACCAGCGGCGGGCGATGATCGCGAGCGTTGAGCAGCCAGTGGAGCGCCCAGATCAGCGTCGAGGCCAATGCCATGACGACGCCGAGCGGGTCAGCGAAGGCCACGTCGAACACCGCCCCGCGGGTGGCGATCACCCAGACTCCGGCGTAGGCAACCAGCCCCGCCAGCACGTCGATGCGGGTCAGCCGCTGTCCGAGGATCGGCACCGCCAGGAAGGCCATGGCCAGTGCCCAGGTGTAGTTCAGCGCCATGGCCTCCTGGCCGGGCAGTCGGTCATAGGCGCCGAACAGCATCAGGTAGTAGGCCACCGGGTTCATCAGCCCCGCCCAGGCGGCGGTGCGCCAGCCTCGGCGCAGCGCCTGGCCGGGGAGCCCCTGGCGCACCACCAGCGCGCCGATCAGTGCCCAGGAGACCAGCGAGGCAAGCCACATCAGTTCCAGCGGTGACATGAAGCCCAGCGCCACCTTGAAGGCGGTGGCCACGGTGGACCACAGCGCCACGGCGCCGAGGCCATGGAGCATCGCCTGGCCGTCGCGGGTCATGCGGCTGGCTTCTCACACCGGTTGCAGTAGCGGATTCGAATAGGTGACACGTCGGTCTCCCTGTCGCCACACTATGAGCAAATCATCCTACCAGCGAGGAGCTCCCATGGCCGCATCGGATATCAGCCAGCGCCGCCTCTACGAGTGGCTGACCGGCGACGAGGACAGCCGGATGTGCAAGGACATCCCGGATGAGGCCTGCGACGAACAGCCGCGCAACTTCTTCGTGCACCTGCTGGCCTCGCTGGGCAACAAGCTGGCCGATGAGCTCGCAAGCGCCCGGCTGGTGCTGCCCTGGCTGATGGGGGTGATCGGCGGTCCACTTTGGATGGTGGGTCTGCTGGTACCGATACGCGAGGCTGGCGCCCTGCTGCCCCAGCTGTTCGTGGCCGGCTTCATCCGGCTCAAGCCCGAGCGCAAGTGGGCCTGGGTGGTGGGCGGACTGCTGCAGGCGGTGACGGCGGCAGCGCTTGCCATGCTGGCGCTATTCGGCTCGGGCGCCCTCGGCGGCGGGCTGGTGCTGGCCGTGCTGGTGGCGCTCTCCCTGGCCCGGGGGCTCTCCTCGGTGGCCACCAAGGACGTGCTGGGCAAGACCATCAGCAAGCAGCGCCGCGGCACCCTGATGGGCTGGAGCGGGAGCGTGGCTGGCGCGGTGACGCTGGTCGCCGGTGGCGTGCTGATGCTCTTCGGTGACCGGCCCGGCGAGCTGGCCCTGGCGGTGCTGCTGGGCATCGCGGCCCTGGGCTGGGGGTTCAACGCCCTGTGCGCGGCGCGCATCAGGGAGACCCCCGGCGCCGTGGAGGGCGGCGAGAACGCCTGGGACAGCGTCAAGATGGGCCTGCGCCTGCTGCGCGAGGATCGCGGCTTCCTGCATTTCAACCTCGCCCGTGCGCTGCTGCTGGCCAGCGCCCTGGCGCTGCCCTACGTGGCGCTGCTCGGCCAGCAGCAGAGCGGCGCCGAGTTGGGTGGCCTCGGCGTGCTGATCGTGGTCTCGGGGCTCGCCGGCATGGTGGCAAGCCCGGTATGGGGCAAGCGCGCCGACGCCTCCAGCCGGCGAGTGATGCGCGACGCCGGCCTCGGCGCCACCCTCTGCTGCCTGCTGGCCGCCGCCATCGCCTGGCTGCCGGGCACCTGGAGCCAAACCGTGTGGCCCTATGCGCTGGTCTATGCCCTGCTAGTGATCGTCCACGCCGGAGTGCGCCTGGGACGCAAGACCTATATCGTCGACATGGCCGGCAGCGACAGACGCGCCCTCTACGTGGCGCTCTCCAACACCATCACCGGAGTGCTGATGCTGGCGGTGGGCGGAGCCGTCGGTGCCCTGGCCCAGTGGCTCGGCACTGCGGCGCTGATGGTGGTGCTGGCGCTGATGGCACTGGCCGCTGCAGCCAGTGCCAACCGCCTGCCGGAGGTTGAGTGAAAGCGCCGCGTTGAAATCCCGTGGCCGTCTGGCCATGATGTAGCCAGCTGTGAAGTGCCCGCCGCCGTCGCCCTGCCCGGGCGGCCAGGACAGGAACGCCTAGAATGGAACGCCCAGAATGAAACGATCACCCCTGATCAGCCCGGAACTGCTCGAGCGCATCGTCGATGCCTCCGAGGATGGCATCGTGGTCGCCGAGCAGGAAGGCGACGAGAACATCCTGATCTACGTGAACAAGGGGTTCGAGCGTCTGACCGGCTACAGCGCCGACGAGATCCTCTACCAGGATTGCCGCTTCCTGCAGAACGAGGATCGCGACCAGGAGGGTCTTACCGCCATCCGCAAGGCACTGGCCGAGGGTCGTCCCTGCCGCACCGTGCTGCGCAACTACCGCAAGGACGGCACCCTGTTCTGGAACGAGCTCTCCATCACCCCCGTCCATGACGACGATGACAACCTGACTTATTACATTGGCGTGCAGAAGGACGTCACCGAGCGGGTGGAGGCCCAACAGGAGCTGGAGCGCCTCAAGGCCCAGCATGGCCTGGAGTGAGACGGACTCGGCTGACCCTCGGCAGGCATAGCCATCAAAAAAGTTCACGATTGGGCTTGTGCCCCGGGCCGAGTGACGATATATAGCGCCCAGGCAACCTGGTTGCCTGGGCGCTTCGGGCTCCGCGTTAGGGCATCACGACGCACAGGGGACGAGAAGCGGTAGTGATGCGTCGACGCCGTGTCGACACTGGCCTTGGGAGGACGGCGCATGGGCCGTGAAAACCTTCTCGAACCGAGCCTCGATGACGAGGTGGATTTTTCCGAAGCAGTGAACGACGAGGAGTACGCTCGTCCCCGTGCCAGCCGCGCCGATACCCTGCGCGCCCGCCGCCGCGTGGAGGCGCTGCTCGAGGAGCGTCGCCTGCGTCGCGCCATCGAGGATGACTGGGCCATCGACGAAGAGGAATGAAGAGGAATAGGGCTGCGGCTGGCCTTTGACCGCAGTGGCCACTATCATCGTGACCACTGAAAATCCTCCAACCGACGGGTTCCCATGGCGCAATACGTCTACACCATGAACCGGGTGGGCAAGGTCGTGCCCCCCAAGAAGCAGATCCTCAAGGATATCTCCCTCTCCTTCTTCCCCGGCGCCAAGATCGGCGTACTGGGCCTCAACGGCTCGGGCAAGTCGACCCTGCTGCGCATCATGGCCGGGGTCGACACCGAGTTCGAGGGGGAGGCGCGCCCGATGCCGGGCATCAACGTCGGCTACCTGCCCCAGGAACCGCAGCTCGACGACGACAAGAACGTCCGCGAGACCGTGGAAGAGGCCCTGGGGGCCATCAAGGAGGCCCAGGAGACGCTCGACGGCGTCTATGCCGCCTACGCCGAACCGGATGCCGACTTTGACGCCCTGGCCGCCGAACAGGCGCGCCTGGAGAACATCATCGAGGCCGCCGACGCCCACAACCTGGAGCGCAAGCTGGAAGTGGCCGCCGAGGCCCTGCGCCTGCCGCCATGGGAGGCCCGCGTCGGCCATCTCTCCGGCGGCGAGCGGCGCCGCGTGGCGCTGTGTCGCCTGCTGCTCTCCAGCCCCGACATGCTGCTGCTCGACGAGCCCACCAACCACCTGGACGCCGAGTCCGTGGCCTGGCTGGAGCGATTCCTCCACGACTACAACGGCACCGTGGTAGCGATCACTCACGACCGCTATTTCCTCGACAACGTCGCCGGCTGGATCCTCGAGCTCGACCGCGGCCAGGGCATTCCCTTCGAGGGCAACTACTCTGGCTGGCTGGAGGCCAAGGAGCAGCGCCTGGCCCGGGAGGCCAAGCAGGAGGCCTCGAAGAACAAGGCCATCAAGCAGGAACTGGAGTGGGTGCGCTCCAACGCCAAGGGCCGCCAGGCCAAGAGCAAGGCGCGCCTCAACCGCTTCGAGGAGATGCAGTCCGGCGACTTCCAGAAGCGCAACGAGACCAACGAGATCTACATTCCACCCGGCCCGCGCCTGGGCGACAAGGTCATCGAGTTCCACGGCGTCTCCAAGGCCTTCGATGACAAGCTGCTCTACGAAGACCTGACCTTCACCGTGCCCAAGGGCGCCATCATCGGCATCGTCGGCGGCAACGGCGCGGGCAAGTCGACCCTGTTCAAGCTGATCACCGGTGCCGAGCAACCCGACGCCGGCGAGGTGATGGTCGGCGACACCGTCGACGTCGCCTACGTGGAGCAGCTGCGCGACGGCCTCGACGACAAGCAGACGGTGTGGGAGGCGGTCTCCGACGGCCAGGACATCCTCAACATCAACGGCTATGAGGTCTCCTCGCGGGCCTACGTGGGGCGTTTCAACTTCAAGGGCAATGACCAGCAGAAGCGCCTGAACGAGCTCTCCGGCGGTGAGCGAGGTCGCTTGCAGCTGGCCCAGACCCTCAAGCAGGGCGCCAACGTGCTGCTGCTCGATGAGCCATCCAACGACCTGGACATCGAGACCCTGCGGGCACTGGAGGAGGCGCTGCTGGCCTTCCCCGGTTGCGCCCTGGTGATCTCCCACGATCGCTGGTTCCTCGACCGCATCGCCACCCACATCCTGGCCTTCGAAGGCGACTCCCACGTGGAGTTCTTCGAGGGCAACTACGCCGAGTACGAGTCGGACCACAGGAAACGCGTGGGCGATGACACGCCGCACCGCATGAAGTACAAGCGCATCGATGCCTGATGGCTCGACGGCCATGCTGATGCCTTAGCCCCGTCTGTTTTCTTTCAGCCGGGGCTTTTGCTTACGGATTGGTATCATTCGTGGGTGCTTTCCACCCCTGCCCGTATCTACTTGCAAGGATGTCTCGATGATCGTCCTGTTCAACACCCCGCTGCAGGTCGCCAAGGCGTTTCGCCAGAGCATCGCCTACCTGCCCAGTCTGCTCTCGCTGGCTTACTTCCTGGTGGGGTTGCTGGCGGTGGTGCCGCAGGAAGGACCCGGTGCGATGCCCGGCTGGCTGGTGTCCGTACGCTTCGACGACACCGATACCTTGCGCACTCTGCTCTCGACGCTGATCGCCGGCATGATATCGCTGGTGGTGTTCAGCTTCTCGATGGTGATGTCGGTGCTCTCCCAGGCCGGCGGCCAGTTCTCGCACAAGCTGGTCTTCGGACTGGTGACCGAGCGCCACCATCAATGGGTGCTGGGCAACTATCTCGGCACCATCCTGTTCATCCTGATGCTGCTGATGGTGCCGGAAAATGGCGATACGCCCGGCACATGGCGCTCCCTTGCCGCCTATCTGGGTACCGCCATGGTCATCCACTGCCTGGCGCTGTTCGTCTACTTCATTCACAAGACGTCCCAGACGGTACAGGTCAACTCGGTGGTCGCGGGCCTGCACCTGGCAACGAGCCATTCGCTGGCCGAGCTGATACATCGTCAAAAGTCGTCACGCTTCACGCGGGTGTCTGCACCGAACCCCTCCGCGGCGCCAAGATCGCAAGCGCTTCACGAGATCCGCTCGCGCCGGACTGGGTTCATCCAGAACGCCGACTACGCCAAGCTCGCCAAACTCGCCACCGGCATCGAGGGCGTGATTCACCTGAACTTCTCCCCGGGCGACTTCACCCTGGACGACTTCCCGCTGCTGTACATAGATGCCCCCACCGAGCCCGACGGTGACTGGGCCGAGGAGGCCCTGGCCCATCTGATTTATGGCGAGGGGGAGTCGATCGAGGACATCCATGTGCACGGCCTGACGCAGCTGATGGAAATGGCCGTGAAGTCGCTGTCGCCCGGCATCAACGACCCGGGCACAGCCCGTTTATGCATCAACCAGCTGACAGACCTGCTGCGCCGCCGAATTGATTTTGCCCCCTGCAACGCCATGCTGGATGATCGGGACCAGTTGCGCGTCACCTGGCCGGTGGAAAGCTTCGAGAGCCTGCTGTACCGGGTGCTCACGCCGATTCTCCACTACGGCCACGAAGACCTGACCATCGGCTTGAGTCTGCTCAAGGCCGTCAAGAGCCTCTCTTTGTATGCACAAGACCCAGACAGGCAGCTACTGCAGGCCTATGCCGACCGCATCATCGAAACCCTGGCCGACGCCGCCGACCACCGTCTGGATCGCGATTTCATCAGCGCCCGCCTGAGTAGCGGCGAACATCGACTCGAGCTTCCCGACCGCCTCGGTGACCGTGCGTAGAGGAACAAGCCCTCAGCGTCGAAATCATCGTGACGGGCTAATAGAAGCCCGGCTCGCCCTCGGGGCGAGTCTTGAAGCGACGATGCAGCCACAGGTACTGCTCGGGATGCCGGCAGATGGCCCCTTCGATGAAGGCGTTGATCTGCGCCGCATCGTTCACCTCATCCCCGCTTGGGAAGTTCTCCAGGGGTGGCAGGTATTCCAGGGTGTAGGTGCGATTGTCCGGGTTACGGTGGAAGATCAGCGGTATCACCGGCGCCCCGGTCATGCGGGCGATCCGGGAGGTCATCTTCACCGTGGCTGCCGGGATGCCGAAGAAGGGAGCGAAGACGCTGGCGTCTCGGCCGAAGTCCTGGTCCGGCGAGTACCAGACGGCGTGGCCGGCCTTGATCCGGCGCACCACACCGCGCAGGTCGTGGCGATCGATGATGGCATCGAAGTAGGGGTCTCGGGCGCGTCCCATGAAGCGGGCGAAGAGCGGGTTGTCATGGGGGCGCTGCACGGCGTCGGCGCGGAAGTAGAGGGAATGCAAGGCAGCACCCAGGTCCAGGGTAGAGAAGTGCACCCCGATGATCAGCGCCCCCTTGCCTTCGGCCTGTACCCGCGCCATGTGCGCCTGGCCCTTGAAGGTGACACGGTGGCGCAGGTGCTCCGGGTCGCGACACCAGCCGGTGGCGGTCTCCATGATGCCGATGCCGTTGGCGATGAAGGTCTCCCTGACAAGCCGCCGCTGGTCCGCCTCGTCCCGTTCCGGAAAGCAGAGGCGGATATTGGTCTCGGTGATATGGCGCCGGCGCCTGGCGAAGCGCCAGGCGGCCAGGCCGACCCTCTTGCCGACCCAGAGCTTCAAGCGCCAGGGCAGCCAGGCGGCCACGTGCATGGCGCCGATGGCGATCCACACTGGCCAGTAGCGAGGATGGGCGAAGTTGGGCCGGGTGTCATCGTCCCTGAACATGCTCGGTTCCTGTCGGACAGTCAAGACAGCCCATGGTACCGCCTCGGCACCCGGGGCAGCACCCCGGTGAGCAGGGTGTAGCTGATGGTGTCGCAGTGGCGGGCCACCTCGTCCACCGAGAGGACCTCGCCGTTGGCCGCCCTGCCCCACAGCACCACCTCGCTGCCGATATCGGCTTCGGGAATGTCGGTGATATCCACGGTGAGCATGTCCATGGAGACCTTGCCGGCGATGGCGGTGCGCTGGCCCGCCACCAGCACCGGGGTACCGTCCACCGCGTGGCGGTCGTAGCCGTCGCCGTATCCGCCGGCGACGACGCCGATCCGGGACGGCCGTGGCGTGGTCCAGCGGCCGCCATAGCCGACCGGTTCGCCGGCGCGCAACTCGCGCACGGCGATGATCGCCGAGCGCAGGGTCATCACCGGGGCGAGGCGGCGGCTCGCCTCGTTGGCATGCTCCAGCGGGTCGCTGCCGTAGAGCATCACCCCCGGGCGATTCCAGGCGCCGTGGGCCTCGGCCCGGGCCAAGGTCGCCGGCGAGTTGGCCAGGCACAGGGGTGCGCCGAGCCTGTCGGCCAGAGCCATGAGTCGTGCCATCTGGCCGGAGAAGTAGCCGCTGTCGACCAGGTCCGCAGTGGCGAAATGACTCATCAGGTGCAGATCGCAAACGTGGGCCGGGGCCGCCGCCAGGCGTTGCCATACCGACCGGGCTCGTTCGGGGGAGAAGCCCAAGCGGTGCATGCCGGAGTCCACCTTGAGCCAGACGGGAATGGGCCGCTCTGGCCGATGGGCGAGCAGCGCCGCCACCTGCCAGTCGCTGTGCACCGCCATCCACAACCCCAGCGCCTCGACCTGCTCAAGCTCACCGACCTCGAAGATCCCCTCGAGCAGCACGATGGGCGTGGTGATGCCCGCCTCGCGCAGGGTCACCGCCTCCTCGATGCAGGCCACCGCGAAGGCCGGGGCGATGTCCGCCAGGGCCCGCGCGCAGGCCACCGCACCATGGCCGTAGGCATCGGCCTTGAGCACCGCGACGGCGCGGCTGTCGGGGGCGAGAGAGCAGGCGAGGCGGTAGTTGTGACGCAGCGCCTCGAGGTCAATATCGGCGATCAGCGGCCGGGCCATGGCAGATCCTGAAGCAGTGAAGAGAACGACTGGCGAGAAGGGCTGGCGAGCACGACTGACCAGAAAGACCTGGCATTATCCATGGATGCACCGGCCACCTCATGAAATAAACCACCAATTTCATGGTGGTTTCGGGTGGTCTGACTCGAAAAAACATCCATCAGCAGTGAATCATCAGGTTGGCGTCTGGGGCCGCTCGCCGATGTTCATCACCGGGTCGTCGCTGCCGGCCCGCGGCAGCTCCAGCGACACCGCTCCCTCGCTGCGCAGCCACGCATTGACGGCCTGGATCGATGCCGCGTCGAGCAGGCCCGCCTGCTGCTGCAGGCGCAGCAGGCCGAGCACGTAATCGTAGCGCGCCTCCGCATGGTCGGCGATGGCGTTGAACAGGTTACGCTCGGCGTTGAGTACGTCGACGATGTTGCGGGTGCCCACCTCGTAGCCGGATCGGGTCGCCTCCAGGGCGCTCTGGTTGGAGACGATGGCCTGGGCGCGGGCCTCCACCGTTTCCACGTCGTTGCTCACCCGGGTAAACAGGGAACGCACCTGCTGGACGGTATCGCGGCGCTGGGCCTCGAAGTCGTACTGGGAGACCTCCAGGGCGTAGCCGCTCTGGCGAATCTGCGCCTGGGTGCCGCCGCCGGTGTAGAGCGGCATGCTGGCGCGCACCCCGAGCTGGCTGCCGGAGTTGTAGCCGGAGACGCCGCTGCGATCGTTGTCCGAGACATCATAGCTGGCGAAGGCCTCGACCCGGGGCAGCTGGCCGGCACGGGAGACGTCGAGCTCGCTGCGGGCCACCTCGATGCCCGCCTCGGCCATTTGCAGCATGGGGCTGTTGTCCATGGCGAGCGCGACCCAGTCCCCGCGGTCCACGGGCTGCGGCGGCACGATGGGGATCTCCTCGGCGAGCACATCGATGCTCTCGTAGCGCTGGCCGGTGAGACGCTCCAGGGCCTCGAAGCTGATCTGCATGGCGCTCTCCGCGGCGATGCGCTGGGCGCGGGCAAGATCGAAGGAAGCCTGGGCCTCGTGCACTTCGGTGATGGCGATCAGTCCCACCTCGAAGCGCTCACGGGCCTGTTCGAGCTGGCGTTCGATGGCGGTCTCCTGGGAGCGCCGCGCCGAGAGGATATCGTGGGCGCGCAGAATCTCGAAGTAGGCCTCGGCCACCTCCAGCAGCAGCTGCTGCTCGGCTACCGCCAGGGACAATGCCTCGCGGTCCACCTGGCGCTCGGCCTGGTCGAGCTGGGCGCGGCGGGCGGGATCATAGAGCGACTGGCTGGCCTCCAGGTTCAACCCGAGGGTGTTGACGTCCCCCTCCTCGTCCCGCGACAGCTGGCCGGGCTGTAACGCCCCGCCCGCCTGGCTCTGATAGGTACGGCTATGGGTCAGGCTGCCGCCTACGCTCACCTGGGGCAGCAGGGTGCCGCGCTGCACGTCGCGCCCCGCCTCCACGGCGGAGAAGCCCGAGCGGGCGGCGGCCAGGCTGGCATCGTTGTCCAGGGCGTCGCGGGCGACAGTCCAGAGGTCGGTGGCCTGGGCAGAGCCGGCCACGGCCAGCCCCACGAGAAGGACCAGCGGCCGGGGCACCAGGCGGGTCAGGGTCGGGCGATGCATGGGCGTGCGATTCCTGTACGGGGCCGATTTCCTGCATGCTGACGCAGCAGCATGCAGGAAATCGGCAAGGGCGGGCTACGCGATCCGCTAGGCGAAGATCGAATCCAGGGAAAGGCCCTGCTTGTCGAGGACCCGACGCAGCTTCTTGAGCGCCTCGACCTGGATCTGCCTGACCCGCTCGCGGGTGAGGCCGATCTCCTCGCCCACCTGCTCGAGGGTCGCCGCCTCGTGGCCACGCAGGCCGAAACGCCTGACCACCACCTCCATCTGCTTCTCGGTGAGCTCGGAGAGCCACTCGTCGACGTGCTGCTTGATGTCGCCGTCGAGCAGCGAGGACTCGGGTCCGAGGTCGTTGTCGTCGGCCAGGGTCTCGATCAGCGGCTTGTCGCTGTCGCCGCCGACCGGATAGTCCACCGAAGAGATGCGCTCGTTGAGGCCCATCATCTTCTTGACCGCCTCCACCGGCTTGTCGAGGTGCTCGGCGATCTCCTCGGCGGTGGCCTCGTGATCGAGCTTCTGGGTCAGCTCGCGGGCCGCCCGCAGGTAGATGTTGAGCTCCTTGACCACGTGAATGGGCAGGCGAATGGTGCGGGTCTGGTTCATCAGCGCCCGCTCGATGGTCTGGCGGATCCACCAGGTGGCGTAGGTGGAGAAACGGAAGCCGCGCTCGGGATCGAACTTCTCCACCGCGCGGATCAGGCCGAGGTTGCCCTCCTCGATCAGGTCGAGCAGCGACAGGCCACGGTTGAGGTAGCGCCGAGCGATCTTGACCACCAGGCGCAGGTTGGACTCGATCATCCGCGAACGCCCCGCCGGATCGCCCTTGCGGGCCAGTCGACCGAAGAAGACCTCCTCCTCCGGGGTCAGCAGCGGCGAGAAACCGATCTCGTTGAGGTAGATCTGGGTGGCGTCGAGGCTGTGGTTGCTGTAGCGATCCTCGCGGCTCAAGGCCTTCTCGAAGGCTTGCTCATCGTCACGGCGGGTGTCGGTGTCGTCGTCGTCGGTTACGTCGTCGTCAGCGTCTTCCACTACCCCGTCGTCCTTTTCCTCGAGCGTGTCGAGATTCACATCCTGAAGGTCCCGTTCAAGCATGCTCATCAATGGCTACCCTGTGGTTGCGTCCTGGCACCGATGCCTGACAAGAGCATCGGCGCGCCTGATTATTATTGTGTGACACCCCGCTGCTGCGCTGGCCGGCGGGGCCTCAGGGCGCATCAGCGAGACGGCAGGTAATTCAGGGGATCCTGCGGCTGGCCGTTCTTGCGTACCTCGAAGTGCAGTCGCACGTCCTCGGCGTCACTGTCGCCCATGGTCGCGATGACCTCTCCCGCCTCGACCACATCGTTCTCGCGCACGCGCAGGGAATCGTTGTGGGCGTAAGCGCTCAGGTACTCGTCATTATGCTTGAGCAGGATCAGGTTGCCGTAGCCCCTTACCCCGCTACCCGCATAGACGACGATGCCCGGACCGGCGGCTTTGACAGGTTGCCCCTTTTGCCCAGCGATATCAATGCCAGCCGTGATGCTGCCACCCTCGCCGAAACGGCTGACGATATCGCCGTCGACGGGCCAGCGCCAGCTGACCTCCTCCACCGGGGTGTAGCTGCGCGAACTGCGGTCCGGCGCCGGGCTGCCGCCGGCCACGGCGGTGCCAGCATCCGGCTCGGGCTGCGCCGCGGGCGCTGGCTCGGGCTGTGCCGCGGGCGCTGGCTCGGGTTCCGGTTCCGGCTCGGGGCGAAGTGCCGGCACGGTCGCCGCCACCTCCGGGGTCGCCTCCCGGGCTACCGGTGCCGATTCTCGCTCGGCAGCAGTTCTCTCGGCAGCAGTTCTCTCGGCAGCAGTTCTCTCGCCGAGGTCACGCTCGCTCAGCTCACCGTCGGCGCCGGGGCTGTCATAGTCATAGACGGGGCCGGGGCCCGCGGTGCCACCGGCAGCCTCCATGGCACCCTCCATGGCCACCCGAGTCGGGCCGTCCGCCTCGTCCAGCGGCTGGGCGGAGAGCCGGCGCCCCTGCTCGGTAGTGCCGTCGGGCAGCAACCACTCCATGCTGCCGGCATCCTCGCTGGCCGGCGGGCCGCCGCCCAGCGGCGTGGCCACCACCCCGGGCGTTCTGGCCACGGCGGTGGTGCCCTCATCGCGTACCGGCGCCTGGGCGTCGGGGTCCAGCACCAGGCGCTGGCCCGGCTGGATCTGGTAGGGAGGGCCAATACGGTTGATGCGCGCCAGGTCGCGGTGATCCATGTTGTGGCGCCAGGCGATGCCATAGAGGGTATCGCCCGCCTCCACGGTGTACTGGGAGGTCGGTGTATGCTCGCGGCTCGCGGACAGGTCGCGCACCTGCACCTGCGGCGCCTGCCCCTGCTGGGCGGCACAGCCCGCCATGGCCAGAGTCAGAGCGGAAATCATCATTGCCTTACGCATCGGAAGGATCCTCCTTGTTCGCCCCCTTGGGCGTGCTCGCGGCGGCCGGTCGCCGACCGCCGCGATCCAGCAGCAGCACCAGGGCTAGACCGGCCAGCATCAGCGCGGCCACCGCCGGCAGCTGGGCCGAGTCGCCGGTGAGCAGGGCGAAGTCGCCCGGGGTGAGATAGCGATAGTCTAGCGGGATCATCTGCCCCTCGGGGCCGAGCTGATAGCGTACCAGTTCGCGCCATGGCCAGAGTACCGGCAGCGATCCCACGATGAAGCCCACCAGCAGCTGCATAGTCGCCGCATGGTGGCGACGCAGCAGCCAGGAAAGCAGGCGAGAGAAGAAGAACAGGCCGATCAGGCAACCCACGCCGAAGACGGCGATCAGGCCCAGATCGAAGGTGCGAATGCCCTGCATCACGGTGCCATAGAGCCCCATGGTCAGCAGCAGGAAGCTACCGGAGACCCCGGGCAGCAGCAGCGCGCTGATGGCGATGGCGCCCCCCACCATCAGCATGAGGTTCGGGCTGCCGAGCAGGGTGATCAGGGGCATCACCACCGGCAGGAAGTGGGCCAGCAGCAGTCCCGCCACCAGCGGCAGCAGGTGCCACCATTTCCAGTCGGTGGGATGACGCCCCACCACCAGGGCCGAGGCCGCCACCAGGCCGAAAAAGAAGCCGTTGAGCAGCAGCGGGTAGTCGTCCATGAGCCACACCACCAGGTGGGCCACGGTGATCAGGCTGGCGGCAATGCCGGCCATCAGCGGCACCACGAAGCCCAGGTTGAGATGGGCGATCAGCATCGGCAGCCCGCCGCGGCGCCAGGCCATGAAGGCACTGGGTCCGAACTGCTTGATGGTGTGGATCAGTTCCTCGTAGATGCCGGTGACGAAGGCGATGGTACCGCCCGAGACACCCGGCACCGCATCGGCGGCACCCATGCCGGCCCCCCTGAGAAAGATTCCTGGATAACGCTTCAAGCGTGAACTCCTTTCAACGAATGACGCCTTCCAGCAGCGGCACGAAGCGCACCGATTCCAGACGCTGTTGTTCAAATGTATCGCCCTGACGACGCACCCGGGTTAGCCACTGGCGCCCCCGGACATCGGCCAGCGGCGTGATCAGCACCCCGCCGTCGGCCAGCTGGGCCAGTAGCGGGGCGGGTAGCTCACCGGCACAGGCGGTGAGCAGGATGACATCGAAGGGGGCCTCCTCGGGCCAGCCGTGGCCGCCATCGGCCAGGCGCAGCCGCGCCCCAAAGGCCCCGAGCAGGCGCAGACGCTCGGCGGCGCGGCGGTGCAGGGCATTGATCCGTTCGATGGACCAGAGTTCCGGCACCAGTCGCGCCAGGATCAGAGTCTGGTAGCCCGAGCCGGTGCCGATCTCCAGCACCCGGGTGGGGGCAGCCTCCAGCACCAGCTCGGTCATCCTGGCCACCATCCACGGCTGGGAGAGGGTCTGGCCAAGGCCGATGGGCAGCGAGGTATCCTCGTAGGCGCGATGGGCCAGCGCCTCGTCCAGGAAGAGGTGGCGCGGCTCGGCGGCCATGGTGGCCAGCACGCGGGGATCGCGGATGCCCTGATCGGCAAGCCTGGCCACCATGCGGTCGCGGGTGCGCTGGGAGGTCATCCCCACTCCGCGCACCAACGCCGGCAGTCGGTCAGGTGAGTGCATCCAGCCAGCCCTGTACGTCACGAATCGCCGTATGCCGAGTGAGATCGGTCTGCAGCGGGGTGATGGAAACGTAGCCCGCCTCGACGGCGGCGAAGTCGGTATCGGCACCGTCGTCGGCGTTCTCGCCGGCGGCGGCGATCCACCAGCGCATGCGACCCCGGGGATCGCGCACCTCGAGGGGGCGCGACGCCGGGCCGCGATAACCCAGCCGAGTGACCCGAAAACCCTGGATCTCGTCCCAGGGCAGGTCCGGCACGTTGACGTTAAGAAGGCTGCGCGGCGGTAGCGAGAGCTGGTCGGCGGCGCCCACCAGGCTCGCCGCCACCCTTCCTGCGGTGTCGAAGTGCCGCGAGCCGACCAGCGACATGGCGATGGCCGCCATGCCCAGGTTGCGCCCCTCCATGGCGGCGGCCACGGTGCCGGAATAGAGCACGTCGTCACCCAGGTTGCCGCCGTGGTTGATGCCCGAGATCACGAGATCGGGCTTCTCGTCCCAGAGCCCATTGACGCCCAGGTAGACGCAGTCCGCCGGGGTGCCGTCGACGCTGTAGAAGCCGTTGTCCATGTCGGTCAGTGACAGCGGGCGGCTCAGGGTCAGGGAGTTGCTGGCCCCGCTCCTGTCGCGGTCCGGCGCGACCACGCGCAGCCGGGCGTGGGGCAGCAGGGCATCGTGCAGGGCGCGCAGGCCCGGGGCATGCACGCCGTCGTCATTGGAGAGCAGTAGTCGGCGCATGCCAGACTCCTTCAGAGGGTGGGGTGGGCGATCAGCTCGCGCAGCACGGCGGTGGCGAAGGCGCCCCGCGGCAGGCTGAAGGCGAGCCATAGCTCATCCTCGCCGCGGATCAGGTGCGGCTCGCCCAGCCGCAGGCGCAGGGGGCGCCGCGCCAGACGCACTCCGGCTCGCTCGAGCCCGGCACACAGCGCCGGGTAACGCTCGGGCAGCCGCACCTCCCGGGCCAGGGCCTCCTCCTCGGCCACCGAGTCGCCGACGCCCCAAAGCACCCCGCTTCCGTGCAGGTCGAGCCGCGCCGACCGCGCGTCCAGCTCGGCATCCGGCGCCTCGACGCGGAACTGGCTCGCCGTCCCGTCGAGGATCGCCACCTCGCCAGGCAACAGGCGATTCCAGCTGCCCTCCTGGACCCGTTCGGCCAGCAGCTCGTTGAACAGGAAGCTGCGCGCCGCCGAGAGCAGCATGCCGTCGCGGTCGTCGCGCTTGCGCCAGCCCCGGGCCAGCAGCGACCGGGCGCGATGCAGGTTGCGCCCGTCCGGCCCGAAGCGCTGGGGGCCGAAAATGTTGGCCACACCCTGCGTCACCAGTCGCGCCCAGCGCGCCTCCAGGGCGGGGTCCGCCAGCGCTGCTCCGGTGATGCGCAAACGGAAGCGGTTGGCGCGGTGCACCCCGCGCTTGAGCTTGCGAGGATGACGCGCCTCGGCCAGCACGCGGATCCCGCATTCGGCCAGGGCCTCAGCGAGGCCTGAAGGCGCCTCGCGCCCGGGCAGCCGTACCGACAGCCACTGGCGGGTGACGGCGACACGATCCTTCATGCCGGAATAGCCGACGTCGCGGGGCGAGACCTCGCACAGCCGGGCCAGCTCGCGCACCGCCATGGCGGTGGTCAGATCGCGCTTCTCGATATGCAGCCAGAGGTGCTCGCCCTCGCCCTCCGGAGCGAAGTCGAGCGCCTCGGCCACCTGGAAATCCTCGGGGGTGGCACGGTACTCCCCCGCCGGCGGCGGGCCGAACTCGGCGTCGAGCACCCGCGGCCAGACCGGCGGCCAGGCGATGGCATCCGGCCCGAGCCTGGGGGCGGCCTCACTCACCGGCTGCCTCTCACTCATCGACGCCCTCTCGCTCACCGACGCCTCCTCGCTCACCGACCAGGGCGCAGGGGAGCAGAACCACCACCGCCTCGGCGGCGATGCCCTCGCCGCGGCCGGTGAAGCCTAGCCACTCGGTCGTGGTGGCCTTGACGTTGATCGCGCCGCCCTCGACGCCGAGATCCTCGGCGATATGGGCGGCCATGGCGGCGATATGCGGGGCCATCTTCGGCGCCTGGGCGATCAGGGTGGCATCCAGGTTGCCGACGCGGTAGCCGGCCTGGCGCACCAGCCCAACCACGTGGCGCAGCAGCAGGCGGCTGTCGGCGCCCTTCCAGGCCGGGTCGGTATCGGGGAAGTGGCGGCCGATATCGCCCAGGGCACAGGCGCCCAGCAGGGCGTCGCTTACCGCGTGGAGCAGCACGTCGCCGTCGGAGTGGGCAACGAAGCCGTGGTCGAAGGGAACGGCGACGCCGCCGATCATCAGGTGGTCGCCCGCGCCGAAACGGTGGACGTCGAAGCCGTGGCCGATGCGCATCATCTCTCCATAACACCCGCGCCCGCAGGCGCCGGTTCTGTCTCGACCGAGGTTGGCCCACCCATCCCGAGGGCCTCGCCCTGGGCGGCCAGGATCTGCCTGGCCAGGGCCAGGTCCTCGGGGTGGGTGATCTTGAGATTGTCGCGACGTCCGCACACTAACCGCGGCGAGAGCCCCAGCGCCTCCACCGCGGAGGCCTCGTCGGTGACCGTGACACCCGCCGCCGCCGCCGCGCTCAACGCCCGGCGCAGCAGGCCATAGCGGAAGCCCTGCGGGGTCAGTGCATGCCAGAGGCCGGCACGGGGCTCGGTGGCCCCCACTCGGCCGGCGCCGTCGTCGCGCTTCATGGTGTCGGCCGCCGGCGCGGCCAGCAGCCCCCCCACCGGGTCAACGGCCAGGGCAGCGTGCAGGCGCATCAGATCCGCCACCGTGACGCAGGGGCGGGCCACGTCATGAACCAGCACCAGGTCGTCGTCGGCCGCCTCCAGGGCGATGGTCTCGAGGGCATGGGTGACGGAATCCACCCGCTCATTGCCACCAGGCACTCGGCGCCACTCGGCGAAGGGCACCCAGGCCGGGTCGAAGTGGGTGTCATCGGGATCCAGGCAGAGGCAGAGCCGCGCCACGGGAAAGGCCGCGTACAGGCGCTCCAGGGTGCAGGCCAACACCGGGCGGCCGGCGATCTCCAGGTACTGTTTGGGACGGTCGGCCCCCATGCGTCGACCCTGGCCGGCCGCAGGGACCACCAGCCAGAGCACTGCGCTCATCGACCTGCCTCCAGGCTCACCGCCGGAGCCGGGTTGACCACCGGCATCGCCTCCACCGCCACGCCGGGCACCCAGAAGAAGTGTTCGTCGGCGCGCACCATGCCGATGTCGCTGCGGCCGCGCTCCTCGATGGCATCCAGACCGGTCTTGAGGTCGAGCACCTCGGCGCCCAGGCGGGCGTTGCGGTCCCGCAGCGGCTTGTTGGCCGCCTCCAGGGCCGCCACGCGCTCACGCACCTCGCCGAGGTCGCCCACGCCCCCCTCTCCCAGCCACAGGCGATATTGCAGCAGGGCGAGCAGGACCAGCAGCACGATGGCCAACCACTTGAGCATTCGACACTTCCGTCACGACGTTTCGATGCTGGGCATTATGCCATCTTCATCGGCCGGGAGCAGGGGCAATTCAGGACGCATCGCGAAACGGCAGCGCGTCCCGGGCGGCACCGCAGTAGGCCCTTACCCGGACCCGCTCCTCGGCGCAGAAGCGCGCCACGGGGTCGCGCAGGCGCGGGTCGGCGATATGGTGCAGCGAGGTGAGCAGGCGGGGCGCAAAGCCCCTTGCCAGCTTGTGCTCGCCCTGGGTGCCGGGGTCGAAGAGGGCCAGCCCCCGCGTCAGACAGTGCTCGATGCCCTGGTAGTAGCAGGCCTCGAAGTGCAGGCAGTCGGCCATGACCTCGCTGCCCCAGTAGCGCCCATAGAGGGTGCGAGCGCCCTGCAGGCAGAGCGACGCAGCCACCGGCTTGCCCCCGAGCCGCGCCTGCACCAGCAGCAGCGCCTCCGGCATCGTGGCGCGCAGCCGTCGGAAGAAGTCTAGGTTCAGGTAGCCGTGGCGACCGCGCTCCAGGTAGGTGATCTCGTAGCAGCGGAAGAAGTGCTCGAGGGCTTGCGTGTCGATCGCCTCGCCCTCCAGGCGGTGCAGGCTCAGCCCCTGGTCGGCAACGATGCGTCGCTCGCGGCGGATCGCCTTGCGCCGCTTCGAGGTCATGGCGGCCAGGAAACCATCGAAGTCGCCGTAGCCGGCATCCCGCCACTGGAACTGCACCCCGTGGCGGGCCAGCAGACCGGGGCGCGCCGCCTGCCAGGCGGCCACCTCGGCCTCTTCGGCGAACAGCAGGTGCCAGCTCGAAAGCACGCTCGCAACGTCCTCTCCGCCTCCTTCCCCGCCTCCCTCCCAGGCCGTGGCCAGCAGCTGCCGGGCCGCCAGGGGGTCGACCCCCTCCGACAGCGCCAGCCGCGGCCCCGGCGCCGGGGTATAGGGAATCGCCATCAGCCCCCTTGGGTAGTAGCGCCCCCCCGCCCCCCCCCCAGGCCGTGGCCAGCAACTGCCGGGCCGCCAGGGGGTCGACCCCCTCCGACAGCGCCAGCCGCGGCCCCGGCGCCGGGGTATAGGGAATCGCCGTCAGCCCCTTGGGGTAGTAGCGCCCGCCGGCCCGCTCCCAGGCATCGGCCCAGCTCCAGTCGAAGACATACTCACCCAAGGAGTGGTGCTTGTGGTAGTAGGGCATCACCCCCACCAGCGCCTCGCCCCGCCACAGGGTGAGGTGGCGCGGGACCCAGCCGGTGGCCGGACTCACCGACCCGCTGGCCTCCAGGGCGTGCAGGAACGCGTGGCGCAGGAAGGGATGGTCGTCGCCGACCAGGGCATTCCAGGCCGCGGCCGGTACCGCCTCGATGGCGGGCAGTGCGTGCAACACGAGCGGGGTCATGGAGGCTCCGGCAGCTGACAAGGCGTAGGCAGAAGGCCTACATTGTGCCCAGTGCCGAAGCCCCCTTCCATCTTCATCGACACACGGAGACGTGCATGACCGATGCCCGCGAACTGCAACTGCGGTTCGACGCCCAGCGCCGCGCCTGCGCGGCCGAGCCCTACCCGAGCCTGGCCATCCGCCGCGATCGCCTGGCGCGGCTGGCCACGCTGACCCGCCGCCACCGCGATGAGATCATCGCCGCCATCAGCGAGGATTTCGGCCACCGCGCCGCCGCCGAGAGCCGCCTGGCGGAGATCACCACCGTGCTGCAGGCGGCCCACCATGCGCGGCGGCGCCTGCGCCGCTGGATGCGCCCCAAGCGCGCCGCCGTGCCCTGGCGGCTCAAGCCGGGGCGGGCCAGGGTCCACCGCCAGCCGCTGGGCGTGGTGGGCATCATCGCTCCCTCCAACTACCCCTGGAACCTCGCCTGGCTGCCGGCGGTGGACGCCCTGGCTGCCGGTAATCGGGTGCTGATCAAGCCCAGCGAGCACACCCCGGCCACCAGCGCATTGATGGCACGATTGGCCGAGCGCTACTTCGACGCCGAGGAGCTCGCGGTGGTCCCGGGCGGCGTGGAGACCGCGCGCGCCTTTTCGGCCCTGCCCTTCGACCACCTGCTGTTCACCGGCAACGCCCGGGTGGGCCGGGAGGTGGCCCGGGCGGCCGCCGCCAACCTGACCCCCATCACCCTGGAACTGGGTGGCAAGACCCCGGCCATCATCGGCCATGATGCCGACCTGACCCACGCCGCCGAGCGCATCGCATTTGGGAAGTGGCTCAACGCCGGTCAGACCTGCATCGCACCCGATCACGTGCTGATCGAGGCCTCACGGCTCGGCGACTTCATCGAGGCGATGCGCAGGACGGTGGGGGATTTCTACCCGAAGGGTACCGCCAGCGAGGACTACAGCGCCGTGCTGGGGCAGCGCCAGCGGGTGCGTCTCGAGGCGATGCTTGAGGAGGCCCGCGACCATGGCTGCCGAATAATCCCGCTGGGCGAGCGTCTCGCGCTGCCGGGCGGCGGTACCAAGCTGCCACCTACCCTGGTGATCGACCCCAATGAGGGTCTGGCCCTGATGCAGGAGGAAATATTCGGCCCCTGGCTGCCGATCCTCGGCGTGCGCGACCTCAACGCCGCCATCGACCACGTCAACGCCGGGCCGCGGCCGCTGGCGCTCTACGCCTTCACCGGCGATGCCGACCTGCGCCGGCAGGTGCTCGAGACGACCCACTCCGGCGGCGTGGTCTTCAACGACACCCTGTGGCACAACGCCGTCCCCGCCCTGCCCTTCGGCGGCGTGGGCGAAAGCGGCATGGGCGCCTACCAGGGCGAGGCCGGCTTCCTGCGTTTCAGCCTCGAGCGCAGCGTCTTCCTCCAGGCGCGTCGCAACGCCGTGGGGCTGCTGAATCCCCCCTACCGGCGCTGGCTGCTGAGGCTACTGGGGCTCTAGCCGAAAGAGCAACCGCTCATGAGGTAATAAAACTAAAAATATCCTGAAATTCTAGCTAGAATGGCGGGGATTTCGGACATTAATTTGGTAAACTTACCAAATTAAACACAGAAACCGAGGTGCCCCATGGCCACGCCGACCCCTGACCTGAACGCCACCGTCGCCGACGTTACCCGCCGCATCCGCGAGCGCTCCACCGAGCGCCGCGCCCTCTACGAGGCGCGCATGGCGGACCAGCACCGGCGCGGCGTGCATCGCGGCGAGCTCTCCTGCGGCAACCTGGCCCACGGCTTCGCCGCCTGCGGCAGCGAGGACAAGAATTCGCTGAAGCTGATGAACAGTGCCAACCTCGGCATCATCTCGGCCTACAACGACATGCTCTCGGCCCACCAGCCGCTGGAGACCTTCCCCGCCACCATCAAGGCCGCCGCCCGCGCCATGGGCTCCACCGCCCAGTTCGCCGGCGGCGTGCCGGCCATGTGCGACGGCGTCACCCAGGGCCAGCCGGGCATGGAGCTGTCGCTGTTCTCCCGCGACGTGATCGCCATGGCCGCCGCCGTGGGCCTCTCCCACAACATGTTCGATGCCGCCCTCTACCTGGGGGTGTGCGACAAGATCGTGCCGGGGCTGTTCATCGCCGCGGCGCGCTTCGGCCACCTGCCGGCGATGTTCGTGCCCGCCGGCCCCATGGAGAGCGGCCTGCCCAACAAGGAGAAGGCGCGCATCCGTCAGCTCTACGCCGAGGGCAAGGCGAGCCGCGAGGAGCTGCTGGAGGCCGAATCCGCCTCCTACCACAGCCCCGGCACCTGTACCTTCTACGGCACCGCCAACTCCAACCAACTGATGATGGAGATCATGGGCCTGCACCTGCCAGGCACCTCCTTCGTCAATCCCGGCACCGAACTGCGCGAGGCGCTGACCCGCTTCGCCACCGAGCAGGCGATCCGCAACACCGAGCCGGGCGGCGACTACCTCCCCTTCTACAAGCAGATCGATGAGCGCGCCATCGTCAACGCCATCGTCGGGCTGCTGGCCTCCGGCGGCTCCACCAACCACACCCTGCACCTGGTGGCCATGGCCGCCGCGGCGGGCCTGACCATCACCTGGGAGGACTTCACCGACCTCTCCGCGGTGACCCCCAGCCTCATGCAGGTCTATCCCAACGGCCAGGCCGACATCAACCACTTCCAGGCCGCCGGCGGCATGAGCCTGCTGATCCGTGAGTTGATCGCCGCCGGCCTGATCCATAACGACATCCCCACGGTGTTCGGCACCGACCTCACCGCCTACACCCGGGAGCCCTTTCTCGAGGAGGGCAAGCTGGCCTGGCGTGAGGGCCCCACCGAGAGCCTCGACGCAGAGGTGCTGGCCTCGGTGGCGAGACCCTTCGCCCCCACCGGCGGGCTCACCGTGCTCGACGGCAACCTGGGTCGCGGCGTGATCAAGGTCTCGGCGGTGGCCCCCGAGCACCGCATCGTCGAGGCGCCGATCAGGATCTTCGAGGACCAGAACGAGCTCAAGGGCGCCTTCGAGGCCGGCGAACTCGACCGCGACGTGATCGCCGTGGTGCGCTTTCAGGGCCCCAAGGCCAACGGCATGCCCGAACTGCACAAGCTCACCCCCTACCTCGGCGTTCTGCAGGACCGCGGCTTCAAGGTGGCGCTGGTCACCGACGGGCGCATGTCCGGCGCCTCCGGCAAGGTGCCGGCGGCCATCCACATCAGCCCCGAGGCGCTGGACGGCGGGCCGCTCGCGAAGTTGCGCGATGGCGACATCGTGCGCCTGGATGCCAACCAGGGCAGCCTCGAGGTCAAGATGGACGCCCTCAGCTGGGCAGAACGCGAGCGGCGGGTTGGCGATCTCGACCATTACCATGTTGGCCTGGGGCGCGAGCTGTTCGGCGGCTTTCGCCACCTGGCCATGCGTGGCGAGGAGGGCGGCAGCGTGTTCGGCGGTTTCGAGGCCGACGACCTGGCCCGCCAGGCTGGCCAGATTCACGAAGAGGACGCCTGAGCCACTGCCATAACGAGGCCATTGTAGTTGCACATCGCGAGAAGCGCCGGGGACAGGTTGGAGAGGGGGTCCTACGCCAGGGATGGCGTCGGTAGCGCCCAGGGAGGGGTTTACAGCGCCCCCTCAAAGACCTGTCGCCGGAACAGCTTCGAGCGCTTCAGCAATCTGCAAGAGCTAGGGACGGCCAGAAAGGACGACTTGGCAATGACAAGACCCGCGCTGATCGGTGATATCGGCGGCACCAACGCCCGCCTCGCCCTGGCGACCCCGGGCGCCTTCGCGCCCCATGACATCCAGAGCCTGCCCTGCGCCGATTACCCCGGCCTGGTGGAGGCGGTGCGCGACTACCTGGCACGGGTCGGCGCCACGGGCGAGGCCGCCCCCCGCGAGGCCTGCCTGGCCCTCGCCTGCCCGATTCGCGGCGACCGAATAAGCATGACCAACAACCCCTGGTCGTTCTCCCGGGCCGAGTTCCAAGCGGCGCTTGAGCTCACGCTGTTAAAGGTGATCAACGACTTCACCGCCCAGGCCCTCGGCGTTCCCCACCTGACCGAGACGGATCGGGTTGAGGTGCAGCCCGGCGAGGCGATTCCCCATGCGGCCCGCCTGGTGATCGGCCCCGGCACCGGCCTCGGCATGGCCGGCCTGTTTCCCGGTCGCCACGCCTGGATTCCCCTGCCCACCGAGGGGGGCCATGTCACCTTCGCCCCCACCGACGAGCGCGAACAGAACCTGCTGCGCCACTTCCGCACCCGCTATGGCCGCGTCTCGGTGGAGCGCCTGCTGTGCGGCCAGGGGCTGCTCGATCTCTACCTGGCTCACTGCTCGCTGAAGGGCGCCAATCCGGTGCATGCCACGCCCGCCGAGGTCACCGCGGCGGCCGACGGTGACCCGCTGGCCCGTGATACCCTGCTGCGCTTTCTCAAGATCCTCGGCGACGTCTGTGGCGACGCCGCCCTGACCCTGGGCGCCCGGGGCGGCGTCACCCTGTGCGGCGGCATCCTGCCGCGGCTACTCGACTGGCTGCCCCGGAGCCACTTCCGAGAGGCCTTCGCCGCCAAGGGGCGCATGGGCGCCTACACCGCGGCGATCCCCGTGCACGTGGTCACGGGCCCCTGGACGGGGCTGCTGGGCGCCGCCGAGGCCCTGTACAATGAAGAGGTCCAATGATGATTCCGCAAACTCTGCGCACCCTGCTCGACGAGACCCGCGGCCGGCGCCGCGCCCGGTGGGCCGGCCGCGAGGTGTGGCTGGCCAACGAGGCCTGGGGGGAGCTGGCCGTCTCGCTCCAGGGCGCGCAGGTCCTGCACTATCTTCCAAACCCAGCCGCAGGCGGTTTACCAGCGCCGCTCTCTATCGCGTCCGAAGACACGCGAAGGCACGCGAGCGCACCGGCCCCAGACGAGGGTAACGAAGGGATGGTGGCCGGCGGCTGGCTGTGGGTGACGACCACGCCCCAGCCGCTGCCCGGCGCCATCCGCGGTGGCATCCCGCTGTGCTGGCCCTGGTTCGCCGACGACCGCTATGCCGACGAGTCGGCGGACCACAGCGGCCCCTTCCATGGTCCGGCGCGCAAGGCAGATTGGCGCCTCGATGCCGTGGACGACCACGAGGAGGGCGTCGAACTGCATCTTTCCCCGGAGGCGCGACTGCACAGCCAGCTCTCGCCGCGCCTGGTGGTCCAGGCCAATGCCCGCCGCCTGCATGTGGAGCTGATCACCGAACACGTCGGCGAGACCCCGGTGAAGATCAGCGGTGCCCTGCACAGCTACCTGGCCGTGCGCGACGCCTTCACCTGCCGCTTGGAGGGGCTGGCCGGCGCCCGCTACCTGGACAAGCTGGCCGGCTTCGCCGAACGCGAGCAGCAGGGCGAACTCGGCGTGCAGGGCGGGCTTGATCGCATCTACCACAGCAACGCCGAGCTCACCCTGGACGACGGCACACGCCGCATGCGCATCGCCCGCCAGGGCAGCGATTCCGCCGTGGTCTGGCACCCGGGCGAGGCACTTCCGGACGATACGCCGCCGGAGGCCGGACGCCACTTCCTGTGCGTCGAATCCGCCAACACCCGGCTCGACCCGGTGTGGCTGGTCCCCGGCGCCCAGCACCTGCTGGGTACCACTCTCAGTCTGGAGAAGACGTCATGACCCCCGTTATCAGCTTCGGCGAGGCCCTCGTCGACATGCTTTCCAGCCGCCTCGGCGAGAGCGACCCCACCGCCACCGAGACCTTCACCCCTTACGCCGGCGGCGCACCGGCCAACGTAGCCGTCGCCTGCGCCCGCCTGGGCGTCCCGAGCCGCTTCCTGGGCATGCTCGGCGAAGACCACTTCGGCGACTTCCTGGCCCGGGAGCTGACCAGCCACGGCGTTGACACCTCCGGGGTGGTACGCACCCGGCAGGCGCGCACGGCGCTGGCCTTCGTCTCCCGGGATGCCTCGGGCGAGCGCACCTTCGACTTCTATCGCCCGCCGGCGGCGGACCTGCTCTACCGCCTCGAGCACCTGCCGACCGGGGTCTTCGCCGAGCCCGCCATCGTGCACTTCTGCACCAACAGCCTGACCGAGCCGGCGATCGCCGAGACCACCCTGGCCATGGCCGAGATGGCCCGCCGCGCCGGCTGCCTGGTCAGCGTGGACGCCAACCTACGCCACAACCTGTGGGCCAGCGGCCAGGCCGACATCACCCTGGTCACCCGCCTGCTCGACGCCGCCTGGCTGCTCAAGCTCTCGTCAGACGAGCTCGGCTACCTGAGCGCCGACCACCCCGCCGACGCCTGGCTGGCCGAGCGGCTGGCCGCCGGGGTCAAGGCCATTGTGATCACCGACGGGCCGGGCGAGGTCCGGCTGCTGGGCACAAGCCTCGAGCGGCGGGTGACACCGCCCACCGTCCAGGCGGTGGACACCACCGCCGGTGGCGACGCCTTCATCGGTGGCCTGCTGGCCGAGCTCTCGGCCTATCTCGGCAGCGCGGGCATCCATGGCGACTGGCATCGCGATGCCGACTTCCTGTCCCGCGCCGTCGATACCGCCTGCCGCTGTGGCGCCCACGCCGTGACCCGTCCGGGCGCCTATGTCGCCCTTCCTACTCATGAGGACCTGGCGCGGCTGAAGGGTTGAAGCCTCGCTGCCACAGAGGAGCCCCGCCATGCCCTACCTGGCCCAGGCGTCACGCTACGACGCCATGCACTACCGCCGCTGCGGAAACAGCGGCCTGCAGTTGCCTGCCCTGTCCCTGGGTCTATGGCACAACTTCGGTGACGTGAATACCCTCGACATCCAGCGCCAGCTGCTGCGCCGCGCCTTCGACCTGGGCATCATCCACTTCGACCTGGCCAACAACTACGGCCCACCGCCGGGCAGTGCCGAACGCAATTTCGGGCGCCTCTTCCACGAGGACTTTCGCCCCTATCGTGATGAGCTGATCATCTCCACCAAGGCAGGCTATCCGATGTGGCCAGGCCCCCACGGCCGGGGAGGGTCCCGAAAATCGCTGCTGGCAAGTCTCGACCAGAGCCTGGCGCGGATGGGGCTCGACTATGTGGATATCTTCTACTCCCACTGCGTCGATTCGGATACCCCGTCGGAGGAGACCGCCGGCGCCCTGGCCAGCGCCGTCAGGCAGGGCAAGGCCCTCTACGTGGGCATCTCCTCCTATTCGGCGCCGCGGACCCGCGAGATCATCTCCCTGCTGCGCGCAGAGGGAGTGCCCTGCGTCATCCACCAGCCGGCCTACAACATGCTCAACCGCTGGGTAGAAGCCGAACTGCTCGACACCCTGGACGCCGAGGGCATGGGCTGTATCGCCTTCACCCCACTCGCGCAGGGGCTGCTCACCGACAAGTACCTGGACGGGATTCCCGAGTCGGCACGCATCAACCGGCCGGGAGGCGAATCGCTGCGCCCCGAGCATCTCAGCGAGGCGAATCTGGCGCGGATCGCGGCTCTCAATGCCATCGCAGAGCGCCGCGGCCAGAGCCTCGCACAGATGGCGCTGGCCTGGTTGCTGCGCGATCCCCGGGTGACCTCGGTGCTCATCGGAGCTAGCCACACCGCCCAGCTCGAGGAGAACGTCGCCACCCTGGACAACCTCGCCTTCAGTGAGCCGGAGCTGGCGGAGATCGACCAGCACGCCCCGCAGGATGCCGGGATCAACCTCTGGGCGATGTCATCGCAGCGCTGAACTCGGGCTTGAGCACCCGATAGAGACGCCGGAAGCGGGCATAGTGGGCCGCGTGGTGGCCGGCATCTGCCGAGGGCGCGAAGACCCGGTCGACCTCGGGCGTCCGGCATACCGTGTCAGGCGACTCGCCGCTCACCGCCAGGCGTGCCAGCCGGGCCGCCCCGAAGGCGGGGCCCGCCTCGCTGTCGCGATAGCGCACCAGCGGCCGCTCAAGGATATCGGCCAGCAGCTGCAGCCACAGATCGCTGCGTGTCCCGCCGCCCATGGCCGCCAGGCGCTCGATAGGCGTGCCCGCCCCCTCGATCACCCCCATCGCCTCGCGCAGGCTGTAGCCCACTCCCGAGAGCACCGCCCGGGTCACCTCGCCGACATCGCTGGCCGGGGTCAGGCCGAACAGCACACCCCGGGCCGCGGGGTCGTCGTGGGGGGTGCGCTCGCCGTTGAGGTAGGGCAGGAAGAGCAGCGATTCGGGCCGGCCGCCGCGGACCTCGGCACGGGCCAGGGCCTCCTCGATGGTGACGCCCATCAGGCCGGCAGCCCAGGACAGCGCACTGGCGCCGTTGAGCAGCGCGGCCATCTGGAACCAGCGGCCCGGCAGCGCATGGGCGAAGGCGTGAAGGGCCCGCTCGGGTGCCGGGCGATAGCCTGGTGTGGCGACGAACAGCTGGCTGGAGGTACCCAGGGTGAGAAAGGCGCTGCCCTCATCGATGGCACCGATGCCCAGGGCGCCGGCGGCCACATCGCCCGCCCCACCGGCGATCACCACCCCCTTGCGAAGTCCCCAGCGCCGGGCCAGCTCGGGGCACAGCCGCCCCGCTTGCACGCTGCCCTCCACCAGGCCGGGTAGCCAGGCCGGGTCGACGGCGCACGCGGCGAGCACCTCCGGCGACCACTGGCGACTGGCCTGATCGAGCAGTTGGGTGCCGGCGGCATCGCAGCAGTCGGTGAAACGTTCACCACACAGCTGCCAGCGGACCTGGTCCTTGGGCAGCAGCAGGTAGCGCACGCGCGCCATGACCTCCGGCTCATGGCGCGCGAGCCACGCCAGCTTGGCCGGCCAGAAGGCCGGCATGGCACCGATGCCGGTGATCTCGCCGAGCCGCGGCAGCCGACGGGTCAGCTCACCACACTCGGCTTGGGCGCGGGCATCGTTCCACAGGATCGCCGGGCGCAGCACCTCGCCCCGGGCATCCTGCAGCACCAGGCCGTGCATCTGCCCTGACAGTCCGATGCCGGCCACCTTCCCCAGGGCCACCGGCGCCTGGCGGCGCAGGTCGGCCATGGCCGCCTCGACGGCCTGCCACCAGCGCGACGGCGGCTGTTCCGCCCAGCCCGGGCGCGGATAGTCCACCGCGTAGCCTTGCCCGGTGCTCGCCTGCACCCGCTGGTCGGCATCCACCAGCACCGCCTTGACCGCCGAGGTGCCGATATCCAGCCCCAGATAGGTGTCATCGGCCATGGTCAGGCCGCCCGGGTGACCGGATGCCAGGCGATGCGCTCTCCGCTCTCGGCATCGAAGAGGTGCACCTTGGCAAGATCGATTGCCAGGTGGATGGTCTCGCCCGGATGGACGT
Source organism: Halomonas salsilacus (assembly GCF_051216275.1). Taxonomy (NCBI): domain Bacteria; kingdom Pseudomonadati; phylum Pseudomonadota; class Gammaproteobacteria; order Oceanospirillales; family Halomonadaceae; genus Halomonas; species Halomonas salsilacus. Next base: position 510,655 of record NZ_JBPKAQ010000001.1, on the reverse strand, counting down.
CATGACGCTCGCGGAACACCATGGTGATGTGATGGTCACCCAGAATCGCCACCACGTGGATCTCGGCGCCGGTGGGCTCCACCGACACCACCTTCACCGGCACGCCTTCGTCGGCCAGGGTGATGTCTTCCGGCCGAATCCCGTAGACCGCCTCGGCGGGCGAGCTGGAAGTGTCAAGCTCGCCCAGCGGCAGCTGACCTCCACCCTGCACCTCGAACTGGCCGTCCTGACCCGGGCGCCCATGGATCAGGTTCATCCCGGGGCTGCCCATGAAACTCGCCACGAAGAGGTTGGCGGGGCGGTCGTAGAGCTCAAGCGGGGTACCCATCTGCTGCACATAGCCCTGGTGAAGCACCACGATGCGGTCGGCCATGGTCATGGCCTCAATCTGGTCGTGGGTCACGTAGACGGTGGTGGTCTTCAGGCGCTGGTGGAGTTCCTTGATTTCGGTGCGCATCGAGACGCGTAGCTTGGCGTCGAGGTTCGACAGCGGCTCATCGAACAGGAACACCTGGGGGTCGCGTACGATGGCGCGCCCCATGGCGACACGCTGTCGCTGCCCACCCGACAGCTCTCGCGGATGGCGCTTTAGCAGGGGACCGAGATTGAGAATGTCGGCGGCATTGTTGACCTTCTCGTCGATGATCGCCTTGTCGACCTTCGAAATCTTCAGCGAGAAGCCCATGTTCTCGGCCACCGTCATGTGGGGGTAGAGCGCGTAGCTCTGGAAGACCATGGCGATGTCCCGCGCCTTGGGGGGCATGTCATTGACCACCCTGCCGCCGATGCTCACGTCCCCGCCGCTGACGGATTCCAGGCCGGCGATCATGCGCAGCAGGGTCGACTTCCCGCAGCCGGAGGGGCCTACCAGGATCACGAACTCGCCATCCTGAATGTCGATGTTGACCTCATGAATGACCGTCTCGTTACCGAAACGCTTCTTGATATTCTCGAGCTTGATGTTAGCCATAATTGTTATATCCAACTTTGGTCTAGTTTGATGTCATTTTTCCCGGGCGAGACCGCCTCGCCGATGAATCCGTTAGACATTGGTCTAATATCCTTGTCGCTGAAAGCCACTTCCACCCCCTTCACCGCGGGGCCATGGCGGCTCTTCCAACATCCCGAAAATCATCTTCAACGTTATGTTTTAGCATGTATTTTCGGGAGGCCTGGCGGTCTACCATCGGGTATTCTCAATCTTTCATAACATCCGATTTCCTCACACTCTAGCTCAATTATCTACGCTAGGTGACACGATTCTGCAAATCCACTATCTTGGTCACAGCCACTGGCAAACCCGCCCATATTGGCCACAGTGAACTGGCTTGTGTCAGTTCATCCACGGAATGCCATCGAGCCGGATCATCCAGTTGGAAATGCTGCACAACAACAAACGTGAAACGTGCTGGGAGATATCATCCATGACAACAACACAACTGCTCACCGCTACCGGCCTCGGCCTGGCGATGGCCACCGGCAGCGCCATCGCCCTCGCCGACGAGATCACCATCCGCTGGGCCCTGCATCCTGGCGAGGAAGCCAATGCGGTCATCGAGCACTTCGCACCAGAGTACGAGCGCCAGACTGGCGTCCGCGTGGTCGGCGAGATCCTGCCACCCGACCAGTTGCGCGACCGCATGTCCATCGAGGCGATCGGCGGCACCGGCCGCTGGGACATGGGCTACCACAGCCCGGGCTGGTTCGGCACCTTCCGCGACCATGTAGCCGACCTGACACCCTTCATCGAGAAGTACGGCTTCGACCTGGACGCCTACCCGGAGCTGATCCGCCGCTCACACATGGAGAGCAGCTCCCGCCCCGGCGACATCATCGCCCTGCCCACCACCCCCGCGGCGCCGATGCTGATTGCCCGCGAGGATTTCTTCGAACACCCCGATGAGCAGGCCGCCTTCGAGGACCAGTACGGCCGCGCCCTGGAAGTGCCGGCCACCTGGCAGGAGCTCTACGAGGTCGCCGAGTTCTTCACCCGCGAGGCCGGCGAGACGGTGGCCGGCGAGGTGCTCGAACAGGATCTCTACGGCTGGACCGACGCCCTGGGCGCCGGCAGTGGCGTGGCGCGCAGCTTCATCGTGATGCTCTATTCCACGGGCCTGGAGGGCTGGGACGAGAACTTCCAGCCGGATCTCGATCACCCGATCCTGGTCGAGGCCGCCGAACTGTTCGTCGACCTGGCCAACGACACCGCCCCCCCCGCCGCCCGAAACTGGGACTTCCTGGAAGGGCTGAGCTACTTCCGTGACGGCCGCCTGGCCATGGCCACCATGTGGCCGCAGGGTCTCGGCACCGTGGAGGACCCCAGCGGCGTCGCCGCCGGCAAGGTGCTCTACCAGCCGCTCCCCGCTTTCGAGGGCAACCTCAAGGGCTATGAGCAGGGCGTGCCCTTCCTGGGTGGCGGCGGCGTGTTCATCTTCGACACGCCCAACGCCGAGGAAGCCTTCAAGTTCCTGAAGTGGATGCTGCAGGACAACGAGATCGAGTGGGGCAAGCAGACCCAGCAGTTCTCCCGCCAGGCCCACTTCTCCAGCGAGGAGCTGCGCGGACTCGAGGACCACTACGAGCGCTTCCTGCCCGCCTACGAGCAGGTGCTGCAGCAGGTGTTCGTGCGCCAGGGCATCCCCGAGTACGGCACCGCAATGTGGCAGGGCACCGTGGACTTCGCCACCGACGTGCTCAGCGGCGACATGACCCCCGAGCAGGCACAGAGCCGCTGGGTGCGCAACATCGAACGCACCTTCCGTCGCGCCGGCTACCTCGACTGAGGACGACCGGAAGCGGGGTCGGCGCGCCGGCCCCGCATGACCCGACTCGACCTTCCCTATCCGCTCCGAGGTGAGCCCCCATGCAGAACAATCTCAACCGCTTTACGCGGGGGTGGTACTTCGTGCTGCCCGGCCTGATCGCCATGCTGCTGATCGTCGTCTTTCCACTGACGATCGCCTTCCGCTTCAGCCTCCATGACGTCTTCCTCTACGACTTCGGCAACCAGTGGTTCGTCGGGCTCGAGAACTATCTCTATGCCATCCAGGATCCGCTGTTCCTGAACTCAGTACGCGTCACCGCCCTGTTCACCATCGCCAACACCGTCGGCTGCCTGGTGATCGGCATGCTGGTGGCCTTCCTGCTCAGCGGCAAGAAGATCCGCTTCAAGCCCGGCTGGATGGCCCTGTTCCTGATGCCCTTCGTGATGACCCCGGTGATCGTCGGCATCACCTGGCGGCTGTTCATGTGGGAGCCGGATTTCGGGGTGGTCAATCAGGTGCTGGGCTTTTTCGGCATCGGCGGCCCCCACTGGCTGACCGACCGCTCCACGGCGCTGTTCGCCACGGCGCTGACCAACGCCTGGCACCTCACGCCGATGGCGATCCTGGTGCTCTACGCCGCCCTGACGACCATCCCCGAGGAGCTCTACGAGGCGGCCCGGGTGGACGGCGCCGGTCCCTTCCAGACCCTCTGGCACGTAGTGCTGCCGATGATCCGCGCCCATATCCTGTTCGTGTCGATCATCATCATGACCAGCGCCTTCCGCGAGTTCGACATGATCTTCACCATGACCGGCGGCGGCCCGGGACGCTCCACCACGGTGATGAGCATCCTCGCCTACAACCGCGGCATCGCCAATCAGGACATGGGCATGGCCAACACCATCGCCTTCACCATGTTCATCATCATGGCCGTGGTCGCCTGGCTGTATATCAAGGTCTACAAGGTCAACAAGGAGGCCAGCGAATGAACGATCGCACCAAGGGCCGCCTGATCCTCGGCGGCCAGTATGTCGGCCTCACCCTGTGGCTGATCATCGCCCTGCTGCCGCCGGTGATCCTGCTGGCCGCCGCCCTCAACGAGACCGCCATGTTCCGCTCGCCCCTGGCGCTGCTGACCCTGCGCGACTTCACCCTCGACAACTTCGCCACGGCCTTCAGCGCCGGCGATTTCTGGTTCTTCTTCCGCAACAGCCTGTTTATCGCCACCGCGGCGGTGATCATTTCGGTGGTGGTCTGCGTGCCCATGGCCTACGGCCTCACCAAACTGCGCCCGCGGGTGCGCTCCAGCCTCTCCTTCGCGGTGCTGGCGATGCGCTTCCTGCCCCACGTGGTGCTGGCCCTGCCGCTGTTCCTGATCTTCGTCAACATGGGTCTGTCCGGCTCGCGGATCGGGCTGCTGCTGGCCCACCTGTCGATCCATATCCCCTTCGCCGTATGGATGATGGTGGGCTTCTTCGAGAACGTACCCAAGGAGATGGAGGAGGCCGCCATCGTCGATGGCTGCGGCCCCTGGCGCCTGTTCTGGAGCATCTCGCTGCCGGTGGTGCGCCCCGGTCTCAACGCCCTGGCGATCCTGGTGTTCATCATGTCCTGGAACGAGTACCTGTTCGCGCTGTTCCTGGCCGGCAGCGACGCCCAGCCGCTCACCGTGGGCATCACCCGCTTCATGGGCGGGGTCGAGGCCGGTGCCCAGTACGGGGTGATCGCCGCCTACGCCAGCCTGATCGTCCTGCCGGTGATCATCTTCGCCCTGCTGGCCAACCGCTATATCGTCACCGGCATGACCGCCGGCGCGGTGAAGGGCTGAACCGAACCGCCACGAGGAGAGATCGATGAGACAGCTACAATGGGGCATCCTGAGCACCGCCGGCATCGCCCGCAAGGCGATGATCCCGGCCATCCAGGCGGCCCCCAATGCACGCCTCACCGCCATCGCCAGCGAGAGCGGCAAGGCCGGTGATGTGGCCGCGGAGTACGGCATCCCGCGCGCCCACAACAGCTTTCGCCACCTTCTGGAGGACCCCGACGTGGAGGCGGTCTACGTGCCGCTGCCCAACCATCTCCACGCCCGCTGGGCCTGCGAGGCGGCTCGCCACGGCAAGCACGTGTTGTGCGAGAAGCCCGCCGCCCTGACCCGGGAGGAGGCCCGGACCATGCAGGCGACCTGCGACCAGGCCGGGGTGGCGCTGATGGAGGGCTACATGTACCGCCATCACCCGCAGCACGCCCGGGCCCGGGAGATCATGGACAGCGGCGAGATCGGCGAGGTACGCCAGGTACGCGGCCTGTTCTGCTTTCCGCTGGACCTCGGCGCGGAGAACATCCGCCTCTCTCGGGAGGCGGCAGGAGGCAGCCTGCACGACGTGGGCTGCTACCCGCTGGACGTCCTTCGCCGGCTGCTTGGCATGCCGGAGGCGGTGACGGTGGTGGGCCGGGTGCCTGACGCCCTAGGGGTGGACACCAGCGTCAGCGGCATCCTGCGCTACGCCGACGGGCGCCTGGCAGAGTTCGCCGCCAGCTTCGAGCAAACCATGCTCAACCGCTACGAGGTGATCGGCACCCGAGGGCGCCTGCTGCTGTCCACCGCCTTCCGCCCCGACAAGCAGGGCGGCGTGGGCGAACTGGTGATCACCGACGAACAGGGGCGTACGCGTCGCGAGTGGGTGCATGGCGACCAGTACCCCGCCCAGATCGAGGCTTTCTCCGCCTGGGCCCTGGGGGAAGGCCCGGCCCCGGACATCCCCAGCGAACTGCTCGACCAGGCCACACTCCTGGAGGCCTGCCGCCACTCGCTGAAGATGGGCGGCACGGTCATCCTCGCTGCCCCGGAGTAGGTCGCGCCGCGGCCCTACCGAACCGCCTGCCGCTCCGGCCGGCGCCAGCGCAGCAGGCGGGGGATGACCGTCTCGCCAGGCCGGTAGTCGCCCTTCGCCGCGGCCATCGCGGCCTCCAGGGCTGTGGCGGCGATGCGATCATGGTCCTGCACCGCCGAATTGATCGGCTCCGGCAGGAAGTCCAGCAGCCGGCTGTCGCCGAAGGTGGCGAGCCGCAGCCCCGGCGGCAGCCCCCCCTCCTCAAGCAACACGTCGAAGACGCCGTCGAGCAGGGTATAGGAGGCGGTGATCAGGGCGTCGGGCAGGCCCTGGGCATCGAGCAGCGCCCGCAGCAGCCTTGCCCCCTCGTCGCGCTCGTAGCGCTCCCCGCTTGCGATGATCGGCTCGACGTCCAGGCTCGCCAGGGCGCGCGTGAAGCCATCCCTGCGCTCCCGGGTGATGGAGATCCCCGGCACCGCATCGAGCCAGGCCACCCGCCTCACGCCTGGCCACAGCACCGAGCGAGTCAGGCGCTCGGCGGCCTCGCCGTCGTTGCTCACCACGCTGGCGAAGCGCGTCGGGTCGAAGCCACGGTCCACGGCGACCACCGGCAGGCCGTCGGTCATCAGCTCGGCATAGAAGGGATCCTCCGGCGGCAGGCAGCTGGCGGTAATCAACACCTCGCAGCGCTGCGCCCGCAGCGCCAGCGCCAGGTTTCGCTCACTTTCCGGCCTGTCGTCGGAGCCGACGATCAGCAACTGGTAGCCCTGCTCCCGGGCGCCTCGCTCGAGCCGCTTAGCCAGGCGCGCATAGCTGACGTTCTCCAGATCGGGCACGATCAGCCCCAGGATTCGGCTGGTGCCGCGACGCAGCGCGGCGGCCTGGGCGTCGACCCGGTAGCGGTGCTTGCGCACCACGGCCATCACCCGCTCCACGGTCTGCGGGCTGATGCGCTTCTCCTCGGCCTTGCCGTTGATGACATAGCTGGCGGTCGTGCGCGAGACACCGGCCAGGCGGGCGATTTCGGCGAGCGTCATGACGATCTCTCGAAGGGATAGGTGACTCGATTCTACGCGACCGACAGCGTTCTGGCCCGAGCCGCCACCCCCCCCCTACCAATGTCGAATACGCTGCCACTTGCTAACCGCCTGGAATCCTTTCAGCCTTGCGAAGACAAGTGACACGATTCAGCCAACAGCTCACCGCATCGTAGTCAGCGCCCGATCACGCCCCAGAAGGAAGCGCCCATGCTGACCCTGTCCCAGGACGACATCCTGCTCGGCTGCGAGGCCCCCGACTGGCGCGGCGCCCTGGACTGCGCCGCGGAGGCCCTGCAGCAGGCCGGCCTGGTGGCCGCCGGCTACCGTGATGGCCTGCACGCTCGCGAGGCTCAGTCTTCCACTTTCCTCGGCAGCGCCATCGCCATTCCCCACGGCACGCCGGAAAGCCGTGAACACGTGAGGGCCACCGGGGTGCGGGTGCTGCAGTTTCCCCGCGGCATCGACTGGCACGACGGCAATCGCGTGCATGTGCTGGTGACCATCGTCGCCCGGAGCGACGCGCATCTGGACATCCTGCGCCAGCTGACCCATGTACTGGACCGCGAGGGCGTCGTCGAGCGCCTGGCCGCCGCCGACTCCCGCGCCGAGATCGCCGGACTGCTGTCGAAGGCGGTGGTAGAAGCGCGTCTGGATACCGGGACCCTGTGCCTCGGCTTCCCGGCTCGGGACGCCAGCGAGCTGGCGCTGGCCGCCGCCGCCCGCCTGCGCCAGGCCGGCTGCGCGGAGAGCACCTTCGTCGCCGCCGTGGCCAACCAGGCCCCCCACGACCTGGGCCAGGGGCTGTGGCTGGTGAGCAGCGCGCGCGGCGTGACCCGGCCAGCCCTGGCCCTGGCCACGCCGGAGTCCCTGCTCACTCACGGGGATTCCCCCCTGGTCGGGGTCTTCTGCCTGGCCGCCCAGGGTGACGCTCACCGCGGCCTGTTGGAACGATTGCTCACCCTGCTCGAGAGCGGCAGCGCCGGCGACCTGGCCGGTGCCGATGCGGCCACCGTGCTGACGCGGCTGGCCGGCGAGAGCGCGGCCGCCTCCACCCGCCGGGTGCGGGTGCTCAACGCCCACGGCCTGCACGCCCGCCCGGCCAAGCAGCTGGTGCAGGTGGCCCGCGCCCAGAGCGTGGCGATCCGGGTGCACCTGGAGGAGGGCGGCGGCCAAGCGGTCTCCGCCACCAGCCTGACCAAGGTGATTGGCCTGGGTGCCCGGCGCGGCCAGCCGCTCGTCTTCTCCGCCGAGGGTGAGGGCACCGAGGCCGCGCTGGATGCCGTGTGTCGGGCCGTCACCGAGGGCCTCGGCGAGTCGGTCCTGCCCTTCGACGAGAGTCGCGAACACCACCTGTCCGATACGCAGGCCATGATCGAGCCGCTGCCCGAGAACGCGCCCCAAGCGGCGGTGGCTGCCTCCCCGGGCCTGGCCATCGCCCCGGCCTTCGTGCTGCGCCTCCCGCGCTTCGACTACCCCCAGCGGGCCGATGATCCGGCCGTCGAGAACCGTCGGCTGGACGAGGCCATGGGCGAGGGTGCCGAGCAGCTCGAGGCCCTGGTGCGCCAGGCCCGCGGCTGCGAAGTGGCCCAGATCCTCTCCATGCACGAGGCGATGCTCACCGATCCCGAGCTGCATCAGGCCGCCCGCGAGGACATCGGTGAAGGTGCCTCCGCCGAGGCCGCCTGGTGGCACGCCATCGAGACCGCCGCCCACGCCCAGGAGATGCTCGCCGACCGCCTGCTGGCCGAGCGCGCCGCCGACCTGCGCGACGTGGGCCGCCGGGTGCTGGGCCTGCTCTGCCGGATAGAGCTCCCCGAGCCGCCGGACATCCCCTACATTCTGGTGGCCGACGACCTGGGGCCCTCCGACGTCGCGCGCCTGGACACCGCCCGGGTACGCGGCCTGCTCACGGCACGCGGCGGCGCCACCGCCCACAGCGCCATCCTGGCCCGGGCGCTCGGCATCCCCGCCGCGGTGGGCGCCGGCAAACGGGTGCTGCGGCTCGCCAACGACACCCTGCTGATCCTCGATGGCGACCGCGGTCGCTTCACCGTCGCCCCCTCCGAGGAGCGCCTGGCCACCGCCGAGCAGCGCCTGGCCGACCAGCACCACCGCGAGGCCGAGGCATGGGAGGCCCGCCACCGGACCGCCACGACCCGTGACGGCCACCGCGTCGAGGTGGCCGCCAACCTGGGCAACACCGCCCACGCCCTGGACGCCGTGGAGCGCGGCGCGGAGGGGGTCGGCCTGCTGCGCACCGAGTTCCTCTTCATGGCCCATGCCTCGGCGCCCAACCTGGCGACGCAGGTCGAGGAGTACCGCGAGGCCCTCGACGCCCTCGACGGTCGCCCGCTGGTGGCCCGCACCCTGGACGTAGGCGGCGACAAGCCGCTGCCCTACTGGCCCATGCCGAAGGAGGACAACCCCTTCCTCGGCCTGCGCGGCATCCGCCTGTCCCTGACCCGCCCCGAGATGCTTGAGACCCAGCTACGCGCCCTGTTGATGGCCGCGGCGCCTGCGGCTGAACCGGAACAAGCGCCTGCGGCTGGGCTCAAGCCAGCGCCCGCGGCTGCTGTTAATAAAAACGCCCGGCCACTGCGCATCATGCTGCCCATGGTCAAGGACGTCGGCGAGTTCCGCACGGTCCGCGCCCTTCTCGACCGACTGCTGGAGGAGCTTCCCCAGGCCGAGCGCGCCACCGATGTCCAGCTCGGCGTGATGATCGAGGTGCCCTCCGCGGCGCTGCTGGCGCCGACCCTGGCCGCCGAGGTGGACTTCTTCTCGGTGGGCACCAACGACCTCACCCAATACGCCCTGGCCATCGACCGCGGTCATCCCGACCTCGCCGCCCAATCCGACGGCCTGCACCCGGCGGTGCTGCGCCTGATCGAGATGACCGTCGCGGCCGCCCATGCCCGGGGCAAGTGGGTCGGCGTCTGCGGCGAACTGGCCAGCGATGCCACGGCGGTGCCCGTGCTGGTGGGCCTGGGCGTCGACGAGCTCTCGGTGAGTGCCCGCCAGGTCCCGCTAGTCAAGGCACGCCTGCGCGAGTTCGACCTGGCCGAGGCCCGCGCCCAGGCCACCCTGGCCCTGGCCCAGTCCACCGCCGAGGCAGTACGCGACGTCCTGGAGACAGGCTGATGGCCCGCATCCTCACCCTCACCCTCAATCCGGCCCTGGACCTCTCGGTGCACCTCGACCGGCTCGCCACCGGGGAGGTCAACCGCACCCGCAAGACCCATCTCGAGGCCGCCGGCAAGGGGGTCAACGTGGCCCGGGTGCTGGTCGCCCTCGGCCATGAGGTCATCGTCTCGGGCTTTCTGGGCGCCGACAACGACGGTCCCTTCCTTCGCGCCTTCGAGGCCCTGGGCGTGGAGGACGCCTTCCTGCGCGTGCCGGGGGAGACCCGCATCAATGCCAAGCTCGCCGAGGCCAATGGGCGGGTCACCGACATCAACGGACCCGGCGCCACCATCGGCACCACCGCCTGGCAGCGGCTGCTGGCCTGGCTAGATGCCCACCTGGCCAATCCCGAGCGTCGCCCCGCGGCGGTAGTGATCGCCGGCAGCCTTCCGCCCGGGCTCAGCCCCAAGGAGCTGGCCGAGCTGGTCAAGCGCCTGTGCGGCGAGGGCGTACCGGTCTGGGTCGATACCAGCGGCGCGGCGCTGGCCGCCGCCATTCGCGCCGGCGCCACCGCGGTCAAGCCCAATGAGCTGGAGCTCGCCGACTGGGCCGGCCAGCCCCTGGCCAGCGACGAGGCCCGCCTTGGGGCCGCACTCAGGCTCTATGCCGAAGGCGTCGAGGAGGCATTGATCTCCGCGGGCCCCGCCGGGGTGCTCTGGGTCAGCCAGCGCGGGGCCTGGCAGGCGGTCCCGCCACGCCTCGACGTGGCCAGCACCGTAGGCGCCGGTGACACATTGCTCGCCGCCCTGCTGCATGGCGTGATCGAAGGCCACACCCCCGAGCAGACCCTGCGCCTGGCCACGGCGCTCTCCGCCGAGTCCGTCCGTCACCTGGGCGTGGGCAATCCCCGCGCCCCCGACTTCCCCCACCTTCAACAACAGACCCGCGTGCGTCGCCTGAACGACGTCGATGCCAGCGCGGGGGGAGCCCTCGCATGAACGTCATCATCGTCACTGCCTGTCCCAGTGGCATGGCCACTACCTTCCTCGCCGCCCGCCGCCTGGAGCAGGCCGCCCAACGCCTGGGCTGGTCGCCCTGCGTCGAGATGCATGGCGAGCTGGCCCCCCCGATGCCGGTCTCCGCCGAAGCCATCGCCGCCGCCGTCCTGGTGATCGTCGCCGCCGACCCGGTGCCGGCCCCCCAGCGCTTCGCCGGTAAGCCGCTGTTCCAGGCCGCCATCGACCAGGCCCTGCCGGACCCGGCGGCTTTCCTGGCCCGCGCCGAGCGCGAGGCAGCGCCCTTTACCCCGCCGGACCAAGCCGAGCCCGCCGCACCGGCCGCCGCCACCTCGGGGGCCCGCCGGATCGTGGCAGTGACCGCCTGCCCCACCGGCGTCGCCCACACCTTCATGGCGGCCGAGGCGCTCGCCGAGGCCGGCAAGGCGCTGGGGCATGCGATCCGCGTCGAGACCCAGGGCTCGGTGGGGGCCCAGAACAAGCTCACCGAGGAGGAGATCACCGCCACCGACCTGGTGGTCCTGGCCTGCGACATCGAAGTGGACCCGACCCGTTTCGCCGGCAAGCGGATCTACCGCACCTCCACCGGCAACGCCCTCAAGAAGCCGCAAGCCACCCTCGAGACGGCCCTCGCCCTGGCCGAGGTGGAAGACGCCACGGCGCCGGTCGACGGCCACGAGGCCAGGCAGGAAACCAGGGAGACGGGCGTCTACAAACACCTGCTCACCGGGGTCTCCTTCATGCTGCCCATGGTGGTGGCCGGGGGGCTGCTGATCGCGCTCTCATTCGCGTTCGGCATCGAGGCCTTCCAGGAAGAGGGCACCCTGGCCGCGGCGCTGATGCAGATCGGCGGCGGCACCGCCTTCGCGCTGATGATCCCGGTGCTGGCCGGCTACATCGCCTACTCCATTGCCGACCGCACCGGCATCGCCCCCGGCATGATCGGCGGCATGCTGGCGGCCAATATCGAGGCCGGCTTCATCGGCGGCATCCTGGCCGGCTTCCTGGCAGGCTATGTGGCGCTGGCCGTGGCGCGTCATGTCAAGCTGCCGGCTAGCGTCGAGTCCCTCAAGCCGATCTTGATCATTCCGCTGGTCGCCAGCCTGGTGACCGGCCTTACCATGATCTATGTGATCGGTGAGCCGGTGGCGGCAATTCTCGCCGGCCTGACCAGTTTCCTGGCCGGCATGGGCTCCGCCAATGCCGTGCTGCTGGGCATCCTGCTCGGTGCCATGATGTGCTTCGACCTGGGCGGCCCGATCAACAAGGCGGCCTATACCTTCGGGGTCGGCCTGCTCGCCTCCCAGACTTATGCGCCCATGGCGGCGATCATGGCCGCCGGGATGGTGCCGGCCATCGGCATGGGCATCGCCAGCTTCGTGGCCAGGCACAAGTTCTCCGAACCGGAGCGCGAGGCGGGCAAGGCCTCCTTCGTGCTGGGGCTATGCTTCATCAGCGAAGGCGCCATCCCCTTCGCCGCCAAGGATCCGTTGCGGGTGATCCCCGCCTGCATCGCCGGGGGCGCGGTGACCGGCGCGCTCTCCATGCTGGTGGGCGCCCAGTTGATGGCACCCCACGGCGGCATCTTCGTGCTGCTGATTCCCAACGCCATCACTCCGATGCTGCTCTACCTGGCCGCCATCGTGATCGGCTCCCTGATCACCGGCCTGGGCTACGCCATGATCAAGCGCGGCGCCGCACCAGTGGCGGTCAGCGCTACCGCCTGATTCCCCATGTTTGCAACGATATCCAACGAGAGGGCCCCAGCAATACCCGGGCCCTGCTGCCTTCACCCGCGATGGAGGCGCCATGACGGCGCGGCACTCGGGTCACGCGAACAATCAGGCCGCGTTGCGCTTGGCGTCGCTTTCCGCCTGCATGGCCAGAGCGGTATCCAGCATGCGATTGGAGAAGCCCCACTCGTTGTCATACCAGGCCATGACCTTCACCAGGCGACCATTCACCCGGGTGTGATTGGCATCGAAGGTGGAGGAGTGGGCGTCGTGATTGAAGTCGATGGAGACCAGCGGCTCGGCGTTGACCGCCAGCACCGGGGACGCCTCGGCGGCCCTGGCGACGATCGCGTTGATCTCCTCTCGGGTGGTGTCCCGGCCGGCGGTGAACACCAGATCGACCAGGGAGACATTGATCACCGGCACCCTCACCGCCAGGCCGTCGAACTTGCCGGCGAGCTCGGGCAGTACCAGGCCCACCGCCGCCGCCGCGCCGGTCTTGGTGGGAATCATGGAGTGGGTGGCGCTGCGCGCCCGGTAGGGGTCGCTGTGATAGACGTCGGAGAGGTTCTGGTCATTGGTGTAGGCATGCACCGTGGTCATCAGGCCGTTCTCGATGCCCACGCTGTCGTTGAGCGCCTTTGCCACCGGCGCCAGACAGTTGGTGGTGCATGAGGCGTTGGAGACCACCTTATGTTCGGCGCTCAGCACGCCCTCGTTGACCCCGTAGACCACGGTGGCGTCGGCATCCGGGCTCGGCGCGGAGATCAGCACCCGCCTGGCGCCGGCCTCCAGGTGCTTGGCGGCGGCGGCACGCTTGGTGAACAGGCCGGTGCACTCCATTACCAGGTCGACGCCCAGGGACTTCCAAGGCAGAGCTGCCGGGTCCCGTTCGGAGAGGGTGGCGATGTGGTCGCCGTCCACGCTGAGGCTGGCCTCGTCGTGCTCCACCCTGAAGGGGAAGTGGCCATGCACGGTGTCGTGGCGCAGCAGGTGGGCATTCAGGGCGGGGGCGCCCAGGTCGTTGATGGCCACCACCTGCACACGTTGGCGGTAGCCGTTTTCATACAGGGCCCGCAGCACGTTGCGGCCGATGCGACCGAAGCCGTTGATGGCGATCTTGAGGGTCATGAGTCACTCCTTCATGGCAGTGGGACGGTGGTGAGGTTGTCGTAGCCGGGGGTGAGCCGCTCGGCGGAAGTAGCGGCCAGCTGTCGCCAGAGATGCGCTCGGGCTCCTCCTGTCATCAATGTGCCTCAAGGCAGGGGACGACTCAATATTTTTTGTTAAACTTACATCATAATGAACATATCCGGCCCGAAACTCACCCGATTCATGGCGATTTTCCGTGATACGACCACCAATCAAGTAGTAAACTTACCTAAAAGCCACTATCCTAGCCACACCCCCTGCATCAGGAGATCGAGATGTCGAGCCAGCCGCACCAAGATCATCGCCAGCGCCTGGTGACGCAGGGCATCGCCGCGCCCGGCGATCATGTGCTGCTGACCCGCGGCGACCACATGAACGCCCACGGCGGCACCAACACCATGAAGATCCTCGACGTGGAGGCCAGCCATGAGTGACATCCGCCCACCGCGCAACGTGCAGCGGACCCTGCCGGCCCGCAAGCGCATCGCCCTGGTCGCCCACGACGGCAAGAAGGGGGAGCTGCTGGAGTGGGCGGCACGCTGGCGGGAGACCCTGGCCCGCCATGCGCTCACCGGCACCGGCACCACGGCGGAACGCGTCTCGCGCACGCTGGGCCTCGAGGTAGAAGGCCTGATGAGCGGCCCGCTGGGGGGCGACCAGCAGATCGGCGCGTGCATCGCCGAACAGCGGCTTGACCTGTTGATCTTCTTCTGGGACCCCTTCTCCCCGCAGCCCCATGACCCCGACGTCAAGGCGCTGCTGCGCCTGGCGGCGCTATGGAACATCCCGGTGGCCTGCAACCCCGCCAGCGCCGACTTCCTGATCAGCTCCCCCTGGCTCGACACGGTCTACGAGATGACCATTCCCGATGCCGGCGCCTGGGTCTCCGGGCGCACCGCCGACTGACTCACCCGACCCAGCTTCCATCGACCCCGACAAAGACAAGAGGCGAGGCTTTCCATGTTCCAGTTGACCCGCAGCGTGACCTGGCAGGCCCTCAAGGGCCTGCACGAGCAGACCGCCGGCGACCGCATTCGCGACTACTTCACCGCCGACCCGCAGCGTTTCGAGACGATGAGCCTGCGGGTGGGCGGCCTGTTCCTCGACTATTCCAAGCATCAGGTCTCCGACGCGGTGCTCGACAAGCTGATCGAACTCGCCGACCACTCGGCGCTGGTGCAACGCCGGGCCCAGATGTTCTCCGGCGACATCGTCAACGTCACCGAGAATCGCCCGGTGCTGCACACCGCCCTGCGCAACCTCGGCGAGGGGCCGCTGATGGTCGACGGCCAGGACGTGATGCCGGAGATCCAGCGTACCCGCGAGCAGATTCGACACTTCTCCGAGGCGGTGCGCAGCGGCGGGTGGAAGGGCTACAGCGGTGAGCGCATCCGCGATGTGGTCAACATCGGCATCGGCGGGTCGGACCTGGGACCGAACATGGCCTGCCGCGCGTTGCTCAAGCACCGCCACCCGGAGCTGAACTTCCACTTCGTTTCCAACGTCGACGGCGCCCATATCCAGAAGGTGCTCAGCCGCCTCGACCCAGCCACCACCCTTTTCATCGTCTCCACCAAGACCTTCTCCACCCAGGAGACCCTGCTCAACGCCAACACGGCGCGACGCTGGTTCCTCGAGAATGCCGGCGAGGACGCCGACGTGGGGGCCCACTTCATCGCCGCCTCCACCAACAAGAAGGCGGCCATGGCCTTCGGCATCCGCGAGGAGAACGTCTTCGAGTTCTGGGCGTGGGTCGGCGGGCGCTACTCCATGTGGTCCTCCATCGGCCTGCCCATCGCGCTCTCCGTCGGCTTCGAGGGGTTCATGGAACTGCTCGAGGGCGCCTACGCCATGGACCAGCACTTCCTCACCGCCCCCTTCCGGGAGAACATGCCGGTGCTGATGGCGCTGATCGGCATCTGGTACATCAACTTCGTCGGCGCCGAGACCCAGGCCATCGTGCCCTACGACCAGGCCCTGCATCAGCTGCCGGCCTTCCTACAGCAGCTCGACATGGAGTCCAACGGCAAGTCGGTGGACATCTTCGGCCACCCGGTGGACTACAAGACCGGCCCCATCGTCTGGGGCCAAACCGGCTCCAACGGGCAGCACGCCTTCTTCCAACTGCTCCACCAGGGCACCCGCTACGTGCCCATCGACTTCATCGCCTCGCTGAAGCCGGAGCCCGGCGTCGAAGAGCACCACTTTGCCCTGCTCACCAATATGCTGGCCCAGGCCAACGCCTTCATGGAGGGCAGCCTCAAGGGTGGAGAGGAAAGCGGCAACCGGCCCGACCCCTACAGCTGCCCCGGCAACCGCCCCTCCAGCGTGCTGCTGCTCGATGAGATGACGCCGAAGAACCTCGGCGCGCTGATCGCGCTGTACGAACACAAGGTGTTCGTACAGGGGGTGATCTGGAACATCAACTCCTTCGACCAGTGGGGCGTGCAGCTGGGCAAGCGCATCGCCGGCGAGATCAGCGAGCGCATCGACGAACAGAGCCAGGACTTCGACGCCTCCACCCAGGGGCTGCTGGCCCTGGTGCGCGGCCACTTCGGTGCTGAAGCCTCGGCCGGGGCGGCGGCAGATGCCGCCGAGCCCACGGCGAGCCCCTCGGGGAAAGGCAGCAAGCGACGCAGGCGCTGAGGCAGGCGCGCAGTGGAAGGGCCGGCGATTGCCGGCCCTTCCTCGTTTCACGGCAAGAAGCGAAGAGCCAATAAAATCCCGGCGGCGAGGGGCCGGGGAATGACAGCCAAAGACTGTCGAGAGGACACACAGGAATTCGGTATCTCGGCGGTGACTCAGTGGTGGAAGCGCTGCGCCGCCTCGCGAGCCAACTGGCGGATGCCGTGCCAGTCCTCGGCCTCCACCAGGGAGTTCGGCGTCAGCCATGAGCCCCCCACACTCATCACGTTCTTGAGCGCCAGGTAGTCGTCGGCATTGTCGAGGTTGATGCCGCCGGTGGGGCAGAAGCGTGCCTCGGGGATCGGCCCGGCGAAGGCCTTGAGGGCCTTGACGCCGCCGCTGGCCTCCGCGGGGAAGAACTTGAAGCGGCGATAGCCGTATTGCCAGCCGGCCATCAACTCGGAGACGGTGGCCACGCCGGGCAGCATCGGCACCGGGCTGGTCACGCCGTAGCGATAGAGCGCCTCGGTGGTCCCCGGCGTGACCACGAAGTCGGCGCCAGCCTGCTCGGCCTGGCGGTACTGAGCCGGCGTCAGCACCGTGCCTACCCCAACGCTGGCCTGAGGCAGCGCCGCCTTGATGCGACGAACCGCCTCCAGGGCACAGTCAGTGCGCAGGGTCACCTCAAGCACGGTCAGGCCGCCCTCGACCAGGGCGGTGGCCAGGGGCACGGCGTCTTCCACGCGATGTATGACCAGCACCGGGATCACCTCGGCCTTCAGGGTGATGCTGTCGAGTTCGGTGGTACGGGTGGAGGGCAGCTGCTTGTCGATGCGCTTTTCGATACGCTTTTCGGACGTCATGGGAGTCACTCCGAGAAATTCAGGGAACCGGCCTCAAGGAGCCCAGTAGGTGGCCAGCGGGCAGGAAAGAAAGGCGCGAATCGGCAGCTCACGGAGATCATCGCCGGCCAGGGCCCTGGCCAGCACGTCGCGCTTGTCGCCGCCGGTGATATGCAGGAAGTGGCGCCGAGCCCGATGCAGGCGGTCGGCGCTCAGGGTGATACGCGGCTGGGGCTGGCTCGGTGCGCGCACGGCCACTGCCGGTTCGGCGGTGGAGAGCGCCAGCGACAGCTCCTGGCTGTCGGGGAACAGCGAGGCGGTGTGGCCATCATTGCCCATGCCCAGTACCACCGCGCTGGCGGGCCAGGCAAGCGGCGCCAGGCGCTCGGCCACCTCGTCGACGCCCTGCTCCGGGGTAGCGGCCCCGGTGGTCAGCGCCACGAAGGTCGCCTCGGCGGCGCCCCCCTGCAGCAGGTGCTCGCGCACCAGGCGGGCATTGCTGTCGGCATGCTCCTCCGGTACCCAGCGCTCGTCGGCCAGGGTCACCTCGACCCGCGACCAGGGCAGCTCGCAGGCAACCAGCGCGCGGAAGAAGGGCACCGGCGTGGAGCCACCGGAGACCACCAGCAGAGCACGCTCCTGGCGGCTCAGGTCCTGTCGCAGCGCCTCGGCGACCGACTCGGCCAGCTGGGTGGCCAGCCGCTCTCGGCAAAGTTCGCTCATCGTTGGGGCTCCTCAGTAGTCTTCATACCAGCAACGGCCTTCCTGGGTGATCATGGCGGTCTTGAGAAAGCGGCGACCGGCCCGAGGGCTGGCACCGTGGGTCAATAATCTTCATACCAGCTGCGGCCGTCCTGGGTGATCATGGCAATGGAGGCCACCGGCCCCCAGGAGCCGGCCGGATAGCGCCGCGGCGGCTCGTCGCGGTCGGCCCAGGCGGCGATGAGATTGTCGCACCACTGCCAGGCGTGCTCGACCTCGTCGCGGCGCACGAAGAGATACTGCTGCCCCTTCATCACCTCGAGCAACAGGCGCTCGTAGGCGTCAGGAATCCGCGACTTGGGGAAGGCGCTGTTGAAGTCCAGGTGCAGCGGGCCGCGGCGGAGGCGCATGCCCTTGTCCAGTCCGCTGTCCTTGGTCAGCACCTCCAGGGCGATGCCCTCCTCCGGCTGCAGGCGAATGACCAGCTTGTTCGCGGCCAGGCCGCGCTGGTCCGGGTCGAAGATGTAGTGGGGCTGCTGGCGGAAGTGGATGATGATCTGCGAGAGCTTCTCGGGCATTCGCTTGCCGGTTCGCAGGTAGAAGGGCACGCCGGCCCAGCGCCAGTTCTCCACGCCGGTCTTCATGGCCACAAAGGACTCGGTGTGGCTCTCGACGTTGGCGCCCTCCTCCTCGAGGTAGCCGGGCACGGCCTTGCCGTCGATGGTGCCCGAGGTATATTGCCCGCGCACCACGTCGCGTCCCAGCATGTCCTCGGTGAAGGGTCGGAGCGCCTTGAGCACCTTGACCTTCTCGTCGCGGATGGCGTCGGCATCGAGGTTGGCCGGCGGGTCCATGGCGATCAGGCAGACCAGCTGCAGCAGGTGGTTCTGCACCATGTCGCGCAGCTGGCCGGCGTCATCGAAGTAGCCCCAGCGCCCCTCGATGCCGACCTGCTCGGCCACGGTGATCTCCACGTGGGAGATGTGGTTCTGGTTCCACTGGGTGCCGAACAGCGGGTTGGCGAAGCGCAACGCGATCAGGTTCTGCACCGTCTCCTTGCCCAGGTAGTGGTCGATGCGGTAGATCCGGGACTCGGGGAAGACGGCGCCGATGGCGTCATTGATCTGCGCCGAGGACGCCAGGTCATGGCCGATCGGCTTCTCGACCACCACCCGGCTCGCCTCGTCCAGGCTGTCGCTGGCCTCGAGGTTCCGACAGATGTCGCCGTAGATCCTCGCCGCCACCGAGAGGTAGACCACCATGGGACGCTCCCGCCCCGCCTCGCGCCCCGCTTTACGCCATTCCTGAATCGCCGTATAGCCCTCGGCACGGGTGAAGTCGAGCTGGCGGTAGTCGAGTCGCGCCAGGAAGCGGGCCAGCCCCTTGTGGTCGAGCTCCTCGGCCTTGACGTGGGTCTTGAGCGCCTGCTCGACGCGGACCTTGAAGGCGTCGAGGTCGAGCTCCTCGCGCGCCAGACCGAGCAGGCGCGTATTCGGGTCGAGCAGTCCCTCGCGGTCGAGTTGGAACAGCGCCGGGAAGAGCTTGCGCTGCGCCAGGTCGCCGAGGGCGCCGAACAGGGCCAGGTCTATATCGGTGCTGACCGCCTGGCTGGACCGGCTGGGGTAACTCATGTCCGCCTCTCTTTTTCGTTGGATTACCAAAAAAATACCCACCAGACGGGAAAAAGGCAAGCTTTTGTTGTAAACTTACATAAAATATCACCTGCCACCGGGGACAATTGGCCGCGACAGACCTCCTCGGGCTAGGATAGTCAGCATAATGTAGTTAAATCACTACATCACCCGTTCCGGCTTCACCCCGCGGCCCCTCGCCGCCTATCATGGAGAGCGCCACCGCGCTATGGCCCGTCACGACCTGATCGATCGCATTCGTCAGCGCCTCGAGGAGCTCAACCGCTCCGAGCGCAAGGTAGCCGATGTCATCCTCGCCGACCCGGCCACCGCCACCGGCATGAGCATCGCCACCCTCGCACAGGCCGCCTCGGTGAGCGAACCTACCGTCAACCGTTTCTGCCGCAGCTTCGATGCCAAGGGCTATCCGGACTTCAAGATCAAGCTGGCCCAGAGCCTGGCCGGTGGCACGCCCTACGTCAGCCAGGCGGTGGAGCCCGACGACACGGCCGCCGACTACACCGAGAAGATCTTCGGCGCCACCATCGCCGCCCTGGACAACGCCCGCCGCCAGACCGACCCGGTGCGCATCGAGCGCGTGGTGGATTACCTGATCCAGGCGCGACAGCTGCATTTCTTCGGACTGGGCGCCTCGGGTGCCGTCGCCCAGGACGCCCAGCACAAGTTCTTCCGCTTCAACCTCCCGGTGACCGCCTACGTGGATGTGCTGATGCAGCGCATGGTGGCCTCGGGCTGCCACACTGGCGACGTGGTGGTGGTGATCTCCTGGACCGGCCGCACCCGGGAACTGGTCGAGATTGCCCGCCTGGCCCGGGAGAGCGGCGCCGTGGTGCTGGGCATCACCGCGCCCGACTCGCCGCTGGCCCGGGAGTGCACCGAGACCCTGGAGGTCGCCACCCCCGAGGATACCGACCACTACATGCCGATGACCTCGAGGATGATTCAGCTGGCGCTGATCGACGTGTTGGCCACCGGGGTAACCCTTCGCCGCGGCGAGGACTTTCTCGGGCACCTCAAGAAGATCAAGGATAGCCTCAAGGAAACCCGCTACCCGGCCGGCACCAACCAGCATTGAACGCCCCCCCTCATGGCGCCTGGCCCCTTGGCGTCTTGCCATTCCCGTGCCATGCCTTACCATTGGCGGCCCGTCTCAAATTCCACGGATCTGCCCCATGCGCCGCATCGCCCTTACTGCCGCCGCCCTCGCCCTGTTCGCCCAGGGCGCGGCCGCCGATACCTTCCGCTTCACCGCCATTCCCGACGAGGACCAGGCGCGCCTGGTGGAACGCTTCGGCAAGGTCGCCGACTACCTGGCGGAGCGCCTCGGCGTCGAGGTGGAGTACGTGCCGGTAAAGTCCTACAGCGCCGCGGTCACCGCCTTTCGCAACGACCAGGTGCAGCTGGCCTGGTTCGGCGGCCTTTCCGGCGTGCAGGCGCGCCGTCTGGTGCCGAGCTCCCAGGCCCTGGCCCAGGGCAGCGAGGATAATGCCTTCATGAGCTATTTCATCGCCCATGCGTCCAGCGGCCTCGAGCTGGCCGACGAATTGCCCGACGAACTCGAGGGCATGAGCCTGACCTTCGGCTCGCGGACGTCCACCTCGGGGCGCCTGATGCCGGAGCACTTCTTCCGTCAGCGCTTCGACAACGCCGACCCCGAGGACTTCTTCTCCCGGGTTGGCTACTCCGGCGACCACTCCCGCACCATCGCCCTGGTGGAAGCGGGCACCTGGGACATCGGCGCGGTGAACTACACCGTATGGGAGGCCGCGGTGGCCGATGGCCGCGTGGATACCGACAGGGTCTCGGTGATCTGGGCCACCCCGCCCTACCCCGACTACAACTGGACCCTGCGCGGCGACGCCGACGAGCGCTTCGGCGAGGGCTTCACCGAGCAGGTGCAGGCTGCCTTCCTGGAGATGGATGACCCGGACCTGCTGGCCAGCTTCCCCCGCGAGGCCTTCATTCCCGCCGACAACGCCCTCTACGCGCCCATCGAGGAAGTGGCCGAGGATCTCGGCCTGCTGCGCTGAGGGCCGACGATATGGAGAGCGAGCAACGCCGTCCCCTGGTCGCCTTCTCGGGTGAGGATCTCGGCTACGGCAGCGCGTCCAGCCAACAGGCAAGGCTCGACAGCGTGGTACTGCCCGGGCTGACCCTGACCTTGTACGAGGGCGAACGAGTGGCGCTGCTGGGCCAGAGCGGCTCGGGCAAGTCGACCCTGCTTGGCGAGATTCGCGCACGGCTCGGGGCGAGCGCCGCCTGGTGCCCCCAGCACCATGGGCTAGTGCCGGCGCTTGCCATCTACCACAACGTCTTCATGGGCCGGTTGCCGGAGCACTCGACGCTGGCTGGCCTTTGGAACCTGGTACGCCCCCTGGCTCGACCCTGGCGGGAAGTGGGCGAGCTGTGCACGCTGCTCGGCCTTGCGGGGCTCGAGCGGCGCCCGGTGGGCCAGCTCTCCGGCGGCCAGCGACAGCGGGTGGCCATCGGCCGCGCGCTTTACCAGGAGCGCGATATCTTCCTCGGCGACGAGCCCGTGGCCAGCGTCGACCCCCACCAGGCGCTACGCCTGCTGGCGCTGATCGACGCGCGCCACACCACCTCGGTGATCGCCCTGCACCAGCGCGAGCTGGCACTCACCCACTTCGACCGGGTGTGGGGCCTGGGTGACGGCCATGTGGTGATCGACGCGCCGGCATCGCAGCTGACGCTGGCCGACCTCGACAGTCTCTACCCGGACGCCGAGAAGCCGGCGACCCCTCCCGATGCACAAGCCCCCGCGGCCATGCCGGGCCCGGAGGCCCTGCCCTGCGCCCGGGGCCGGCCGTGAGCTCAGCGCCAACGAGCCACGGCCGTCACTGGTGGCGAGGGCGCACCCCGGGGCTGAGGCTGGCCCGCCACACTCTGGGGCTGTTGGCGCTGGCCGTGGTGCTGGCGCCTTTGGCGGATCTGGCCATCCACACCCGAGACCCCTGGGCGGAGCTGGGCCGCATGGCCATGGGCATGGCCTGGCCCGCCTGGGGCTCGCTGGAGTCGCCCCTCACCGCCATCGGCCTGACCGTGGCAGTGGCGATCTGGGGGACCCTGGCCGGGGTGGTGCTGGGCTTTCCGCTGGCGCTGCTGTTCGCCCGCTCGCGGCTGGTGCGCGCCGGCTGTGCCTTCGTGCGGGCCATTCACGAGCTGTTCTGGGCGCTGCTCTTCCTGCAGGTGTTCGGGCTCTCGGCACTGACCGCGCTGGCGGCCCTGGCCATCCCCTATGCGGGGATCTTCGCCAAGGTCTATGCGGAGATCCTCGAGCAGACGCCCTCTGCGCCCCGCGACGCCCTGCCGCAGGGCACCGGTCGCCTGATGCGCTTCGTCTATGCCGAGCTACCGCTGGTCTGGGCGCAGCTGCTGGCCTACACCCGCTACCGCTTCGAGTGCGCCCTGCGCGCCAGCGTGCTGCTGGGTTTCGTGGGGCTGCCGACGCTGGGCTTCCATCTGGAGACCGCCTTCCGCGAGGGCCGCTACCACGAGGCGGGCGCGCTGATGTGGCTCTTCTACCTGCTGATCGCCAGCCTGCCCTGGTGGAGCCACCGCCGGCTGATCCCGGTGCTGCTGATCGGCGGCGTCTGGCTGCTGGGGCCCTGGCCCAGCGTGGATGGTGCGCTGGTGTGGCGCTTCGTGTCGGAGGATATCTGGCCGGCGGCGCTGCTGGCCGGCGACTGGGCGGGCCTGGTCGAGTGGCTCGCGCGCATCCCGGACCTGGGGCCCGCCATCGGCAACACCCTGATGCTGGGGCTGCTGGGCAGCGTGGGGGCGCTGGTGGTGGCCATGGTACTGTGGCCACTGGCCTGCCGCCATTTCGGCAACCGCGGCACCCGGCTCGCCGGGCACGGCCTGCTGATCTTCCTGCGCTCCACCCCGGAGCTGATGCTTGCGTTTCTCTTCCTGCTGCTGCTGGGGCCCTCGCTGCTGCCGGCCTGGCTGGCGCTGGCGCTGCACAACGGCGCACTGATCGCCTTCCTGGTAGCGCGCCACGCCGATGCCCTGACGCCCGGCATGCCGGGGCTTTCCGCCTCGGGGCGCTATGCCTACGAACTGCTGCCGCGGCTCTATCCGGGAGTGCTGGCGCTGCTCTACTACCGCGCAGAGGTGATCCTGCGCGAGACGGCGATCCTGGGGATGCTGGGCGTGGCCACCCTGGGCTTCTACATCGAGGAGGGCTTCGACTACCTGATGTTTGACGTGGCCTTCTTCCTGCTGCTGATCACGGCCCTGCTGAACATCGCCGTGGACGCCTTGTCGCGACGGCTGCGGCCACGGGAGGGGGCCGTCCTGGACGACCCCTGCACCCGCTAGGCGTTCGCGTCAGTAGCTGTAATCACTGCTCGCCAAGGTACCGTGACGGTAAATGGCACCCCACCTCTGTCAGCTTCCCGGAGGCACCGCCATCAACCCGGCCAGGGAGAACAGCATTCCGCTGATCGCAAAGACCGAACAGAAGGCCCAGTGGAACCAGTTCCGACCAGCTCGATTACGCTTGACCGCCTGGGTCACAGCGATATAGCTGAACAGCGCTGACAGGATCACCGACCAGAGCATGGAAACTTCTCCTGATGGCCGCGGCCGGCCTGGCAAGTCGTGGGCAGGGTGGATTCGGCTAGTACGGCATCAAAGACCAAACAGGTCTGCCTTGGGTGGCATGCCAACCTCCTCGACCCGCGCATACACGTCGTCGAGGAGCTCGCGGGATGGATACTGGCCGTCGCAGGCCTCCAGCAGGGCTTCGACCTGAGTGACGCTGTTGCCGCTGGCAACCAGCGAGGTCACGGCCTCATGGGCGAGAGCAAACTTCAGCGCGAAGCGCGTCCAGGATTCGTTCGGCTCGCCGATGCACTCGCGGATCTTGTGGAGCAGCGCATAGCGAGAATCCCAACCTGAACGGAGCTTGAGATCCGTCTCGGGCAGCCCCCGACGATCGATGCGCTTGTCGGTCAGCATACCCTGCAGCAGAGGACGAATGGCCAGGAAACCCTTGCCCTCGCGCTTGAGTCGGTCGAGGAGTGGCAGGGCCTCCGGCTCGATCAGGTTGAAGAAGTGGGCCACCCCATCATAGGCCCCCGTGTCAAGCGCCGCCGTGGCATACCCGATGGTATGTGGGAAGGTGATCAGATGCCCGACCTTGCCCTCATGCCTGAGCGCCTCGAAGGTCTCACGAAGCGGGCCCAACATGTCGGGCAGAGCGTCGATCCGGCGGCGATCCCCCGCTTCGGCATAGGCTTCCGCCTTGGGCACATGGGGACCACGCTGGAGATGCTGAACGATGGCGATACGGTCGGCATGCAGGTCCCGCAGGGAGTCCTCTACGCTCTGGCGCAACACCTTGGGATCGAACTCGCCCTCTTCATAGTCTGGGCTGGTCATCTTGATGACGTGGTGGATCTCCTTGCGCTTAGGATGCCGGGCCAGGATGTCGCTGAGCATCCAGCGGGTGCCGTAGTCGCCGCTCGAGTGGATGCAGTTCACCCCACCCGCCAGCGCCGCCTCCAGCGCGCGCCGCCCCTCTCGGTTCTGTGTCTCTTCCTGCTCACGGTCACGAGACTCGGTGAGGGTCACGTGAGAGGCGGTGCTGGTGAATCGCATGGCACCGAAACAGATTTCCGATAGCTTGAGGTCGGTATTGCCGAACTGTCTGTAGCGCATCATTACCTCGATCTTGTTGTTGTGCAGGGATGAGAGGAAAGGCCGGCACTGGCCGGCTGTTCAGCGGGATTGGTTGAGATACTTGTAGACCGTGCTGCGAGACACCCCAATCTCCCGCGCCACCTTCGACACGTTGTAGTGGTGCTGTTCGCAGGCCCGCTGGATTCGCTCGGCCAGCAGCCGCTGCCTGGTCTGGCGTGTAGGCTGCCCTCCCTCCGCCAAAGAGGACACCGGAGCCGGCCGCTCCGGGGAGGACCACGACTCGGGGCCGGCCGGCACCGGCGAGGAGCAGCGGGAATCGGGAATACCGATCAGGTCGGCCATCTCGAAGGTGATCTGGACCTCCTTGCGGGTGATTTTTTCACCGTCGTTGAGCACCACCATACGAGTGAGAAAATTGCGCAGCTCGCGGATATTGCCCGGCCAGTCGTAGCGCAGCAGCTCGTCCAGCCCGCACCGGGTCAGCTTCACCCCGGGATCAACCTTGGCGAGAATATGTCGTGCCAGGTCCGCGAAGTCGGAGCGCTCGCGGATGTTCGGAAGTTGGATCGAGATGGTACTGAGGCGGTAGAACAGGTCGGAGCGGAAGGCACCCGACTGCACGGCCGCCTGGAGGTTGGCATTGGTAGCCGCCACCACCTGGATATCCACCTTGATGTCCAGGGTGCCTCCCACCGGGCGGTAGCGACGGTTGTCGAGCACCCGCAGCAGCTTCACCTGGGTCGCAAGCGGCAGTTCGCCCAGTTCATCCAGGAAGATGGTGCCACCGTGGGCCTGATGAAAGAGGCCGTCGGCCCCTCCCTTGCGCGAGCCGGTGAAGGCGCCGTCCACGTAGCCGAACAGTTCTGCCTCCACCAGGTTTTCCGGGATGGCCCCGCAGTTGACCGGCACGAAGTCTCCGGCGCGCTCGCTCGCTCGGTGAATATACTTGGCGAAGACCTCCTTGCCGGTCCCCGTCTCCCCGGTGATCAGGATGGGGAGTGAGCGTTTCACGGCGTTCGTGAGGTACTTGAGACGCTCGATAAGCTGGGGGTCGTTGGCCACGAAACGGGAGCCATCACAGGGATCGTGCGCAGCGGACTCGACGGAGCGGGCGACGGTATGCTCGTCGGAAGTCTCCTCGTTGAGCGCGGCCGATGGTTCTGTCCCCGACTGGGGCTGAAGGATATGGGTAGTCTGCAGGCGGTTGGTATTCTCGATGGTCAGGAAATAGTGGCTCCCCACATGGTCTGCCACCATTATCTCTCCTTCTGCCAACACTCGGTCTATCACCTTGCCGAAGGGAGTGGTGAAGAGGTCATTGAAATGGCTGCCTTCCGCAAGGCGCAGGCCATCCAGAATGAACAGGGCCTGACGGTTGGCGGCCAGCAGCTGTCCATCGGTATTCAATGCAATCAATCCGGCGCTCACCGTATAGCGGTACTCGCGACGACTGTGAAAGGAGAGGATCAACTGGTCCTGATATTGGTCGCGAAAATACCCCATCTCGATGGTCTTGGCCGAGAAGTTTACCAGCGCCAGGGTGTGGGGCGGCCGCGGGCAAGAGTCCGATGAGGCGTCGAGAATGGCGATGATGCGCCCGGCGGGGTCAAAGACCGGCGCCGCCGCGCAGGTCAGGGTCTTGTAGCGGTCCAGGTAATGTTCGCCGGCGTGAACCAGCACCGGATGCTGGACCAGCGCACAGGTGCCCAAAGCGTTGGTGCCCTGCAGGGACTCACGCCACAGGGAACCGAGACGAATATTGCGCTCCCGGGCCACTCGCTTGAAGTCTTGATCGGCCCGGGCATCCATGATCAGGCCGTTCTCGTTGCCCAGCGCCACGGCAAAGCGTGTGCCTGAAATCTGGCCGTAGAGAAGGTCTAGCTCGGCTCGGGCGATACGACGAATGACCTCGAGACGCTCCCGCTCCTGTCGAAGCTCGGTCTGGCTGACGTAGTCCAACTCGGGCTGATCGCCGGCCTGCAGACCGGCCACACTGCAACGTAACCAGGAGTGCTCGATCAGCTCCTCCTGTGACAAACCCCTTGCCGCCGCAGCCGTCAGATTTCCCGTTGCGCCTCTCGTAATGGTGGATAGCCGTTGGCTATCATCCGCGAAAAGCATGGCGTACTCCTCTCGCCTGGGCCGCAGCGTGATTCCTGACTGCCCAGAAAAATTATTATTATCATTTAGCATCACTGATATGACCTGGCTGATTCAGTAAACCATGCAAAATACAAGGGTGTCCAATGTAGGATATTACCTACACGTCACGTCATCCATCAGGCTCAAGGCGACCGTTCAGCACGACGGCATGGGCGCGCAGTCACCCTCGGTGCCCACCGAAAAGACGTCATACTCGCGAACGCCGGATTCGCGCTGGCCGGTGATACCAACCCAGCCGTTGGCGCCCACGCTGGCGGGCTCGATATCCTGCACCTCGTAGTGCCACCAGTCCGGCTCTGCCTCACCGTCCCGCCACGCCCGGGCCTTGACCTGCAACGCGTCGCCGACCGCCTCGACGCGAACACGCAGCCAGCACCAGGCATTGGGTTCCCAGGGAAAGAAACTCTCTCCCCAGATTCTGGCGACGCCATGGGGCCGCTCGGGTCCCCTACAGGCCTCACCGTCCGGGTTATAGACGATCAGGAACAGGGTTTGGCGTTGTTCGAGCTTTGGCGCCTCGTGCTCCACCAGGCCGTGATTGGCTCCCTTGAAGCACTCGCAGGTCACGCCCTGCTCGGTGCCGCGAACGCCGTCGCCATCTCCCCGAACGATGATGCCGAAACGGGAATCGCCGCTGGTGCTGCGCATGCGGGTCAGCACCTCATGACTGGCCGCGCCGCGAGGCACTCTCTCCCAGGCCCAGGCGCGGCGGTTGTTGGCATCGATCCTGTGCCTCAACACCTTGCCACCGATGGCATCCGCCGCTTCCTGCACCTCGAGCCGGTGCTCACCGGGAATCCAGGCATCACGCCAGTCGGCCGGCGCCTCGCCGGTGGGGTAGTCGGAAAAATCCGTCACATATTGCGCCATGGCATGAGTTTCTCGTTGCTGGCAGGTGAACAGCTGCTTGGTTAATGGACCCGCCACCGCTTGAGGCGCAGGATGGCGGCCGAGTGTCAAGAAGGCCGGCGCCGGTGCTGCCAGCCGATCATGGCATCAGGGCGCGTCGAATGCCTCGATGAATCGAGCGATCTCGTCATCGCCGACGTCGGCCTCGGCAATGATGCCGAACAGGGCGCCCACCTTGATTTCATCCCCCTCCCTGGCGAGCTGGCGGCGTAGCACGCCACTGGACGGCGCTTCGAAGGCGTTGTTGATTTTCTCGGTCTCGATGTCGACGATCTCGTCGCCACGCGACACCCGAGCGCCCTCTTCGACGTGCCAGGTGCTGATACAGCCATCCTGCATCGAGAGGCCCCACTTGGGCAGCGTCAGGGCAGTGATTCGCTCAGTCATCAGGCAACCTCCACCAGTGAACGGGCCGTATCGCGAATACGCTCCACGGACGGGATATAGTGGACTTCCAGCGCCGGTGAAAACGGCACCGGCGTATGCGGAGGTGACACCAGGCGAATCGGCCCCTTGAGCGCGTCGAAGGCCTGCTCCGCCACCAGCGCCGAGATATCGGTGCCGACATTACAGCGCGGCGAGGCCTCGTCGACTACCACCAGCCGGCCTGTGCGGCGCACGCTGGCCAGGATTGCCGCCTCATCCAGCGGCGAGGTGGTGCGCGGGTCGAGCACCGTACAGTGAATACCCTGCTCGGCGAGTTGGTCGGCCGCTTCGTTGGCCAGCTTCACCATGCGGCCGAGGGCCACGATGGTGACGTCATCGCCCTCACGGGTCAGGTTCGCCTCACCGAAGGGAATCGTGTAGGGCTCATCGGGCACCTCGCCCTTGTCGTCGTACATGAACTTGTGTTCGAAGAAGATCACCGGGTCGTCGTCACGAATCGCCTGGGTCAGCAGACCCTTGGCCTCGTAGGGAGACGACGGGATCACGACCTTGATGCCCGGCACATGGGTGAAGATCGGATACAGGCACTGGCTGTGCTGGGCTGCCGCACTCAAGCCGGCACCGTACATGGTGCGAATCACCATGGGGGTCTTGACCTTGCCACCGAACATGTAGCGGAACTTCGCCGCCTGGTTCAGCACCTGATCGAAACAGGTACCCATGAAATCGACGAACATCAGCTCGGCGACCGGCCGCGTGCCGGTGGCCGCAGCCCCCGCCGCCGCCCCGATATAGGCCATCTCGCTGATCGGCGTATCGATGACCCGCTCATGACCAAATTCAGGTGCCAGCCCCTTCGTCACTCCCAGCACACCCCCCCAGGCATCCTGCTCGCCCGGCGCACCCGTGCCCCCGACGATATCCTCGCCGATGATGAAGACCTTGGGATCACGGCGCATCTCGTCGCGCAGCGCCTCGTTGATCGCTTGACGATAGCTTTTTCTGGACATGCTGGCCCCCTCAATAGGATACGTAGACGTCAGTATGGAGATCTGCTTCCCTCGGCGACTCGGCCTGGCGAGCATCCTGCACAGACTGTTCGATAAGTGCGGCGATCTCGGTGTCGATCTGCTCGAGGTCCGATTCGGCGATCCCATGCTGGGAGGTCAAATCGGCGCGGAAACGAACCATGCAGTCCTTGGTCTCCTTGACCTTGGCCATCTCGCCCTTGCCCCGATAGGTGGTGGCATCGCCCTCGAAGTGGCCATAGTAGCGATAGAGCTTGATATGCAGGAGCTGGGGCCCCTCCCCGTTACGCGCCTTGTCGATGGCGGTACCCGCCGCCTGGTGAACGTCGAAGAAATCGAAGCCATCCACCAGGGTGGTGGGGATATCGAAGCCGGCGGCACGTTTCGTCATGCTCCCGGCCACGGACCAGGCGGTGGCGGTTGCCTGAGCGTACTCGTTGTCCTCGATGGCAAAGATCACCGGCAGGTTGAAGACCTTGGCCATGTTCATGGCTTCCATCGTCGAGCCTTCATTGATGGAGCCATCACCCAGGAAGGAGACCACCACCCCGTTGGTATTGAGCATCCTGGCGCTGAAAGCCGCGCCACAGGCCAGTGGCGGGCCACCGCCGACGATGCCGTTGGCGCCCATCATTCCCTTGTCAAGGTCGGCGATATGCATGGACCCACCCTTGCCGAGGCACAGGCCGGTTCGCTTGCCGAAGAGTTCCGCCATCATGGCAGGAACGTCGCACCCCTTGGCGATGGCATGGCCATGGCCGCGATGGGTGCTGGTGATGTAATCCGCATCGTCAAGATGCAGGCAGATGCCGACGCCGGATGCCTCCTCACCCGCGTAGAGGTGAGCGAAGCCGGGGATTTCGCCCCTGGCAAAGACCTCATGCACCTTCTCCTCGAAGGCACGAATTGTGGCCATGCTCCGGTAAGCGGTCAGCAGGGTTTCTCTGTCGAGCTGCATACTACGTCCTCTTGTCATGACCACCCCGGCAGGGGTGACCACCTTGTTGTCAGCCGTGAGTTGTCAGCCGTGAGTTGTCAGCCGAGACGACAGGCTCGAGGGAGCGGATTTCAGGCCGTTTCCGGCATCTCCCGAAGCTCCAGCTTGTAGCCCGTGGGATCCACGGCGAAGGCGATGCGCATGCCGTTCTGCATGGTCTTGGGCAGCAGTGAGAACTCGACGCCGCGGGATTTCCACTCTTCATAGGTATCGTCGACGCTGACCACGTCGAAGGCCATGTGGCCATAGCCGTCGCCCAGATCGTAGGAGCGGCCATCATGGTTGTAGGTCAGCTCGATCTCATGGCCACTGTTGGGCTCGCGCAAGAAGGCAATCGTGGCATCGTTGCCGGGCAGCTCTTCCCTGGCCACGAGTTCCAGCCCGATTTTCTGGGTGTAGAAGTCGATGGATTCGTCCAGGTCTTCCACGCGAATCATGGTATGTACCAGTCGCATTGCTAACTCCTTCATCAGCTACTACTTGATTACTTGATATTCTCGTTGGCCCACTTCTTGTGCACCGCCAGTGCCATCAGGCGGCGGTCACGCCACTGCTGACGCGCCTTGAACTTATCCATGGGCAGCCGCTCTCGGAAACTCTTGTCGATGTAGTCCAGCAGCGGGCCGGCCCAGGGCACGAGGTCGCGCTGCTCCATGGCGATGTTGCGGTTCATGGCCTCGTATTTCTCGGCGTATTCGCGGAAGCCGTTGGGCGCATTGAGATCGCCGACTTCCAGCGGACCGATGAACGACCAGCGCTGACTGATGCCTTCCGACATTGCCTTGTCCACATCCTCGGGAGATACGACACCCATGGCGACCAGACGGAAAGCTTCCTGGAGGATCGGCGACTGGAACCGGTTCATGATGAAGCCGGTGATCTCCTTGTGCAGGGTGATGGGCGACATGCCCATCGCTTCCAGGCGCTCTCGGGTCTTCTGCGTGACGTCGGGATCGGTCCAGGGCGCAGGGACGAGTTCGAGAATCGTCACCACATAGGGGGGGTTGGTGGGGTGGACGATCATGCAGCGATGACGTCCCTCGAGATCCTCGGTGAACTTGGAGGTCACGATCGAGGAGGACGAACTGGCCAACACCGCATCCTTCGGGGCGATCCTGTCGAGCTTGGTGAACAGTTCGCGCTTGAGCTCGAGCACCTCCGGCGCGTTTTCCTGCACATGGATCGCGCCTTCGACGGCTTCCTCCATGGTCTTGACCGGAATCATTCGGCTCATCACGTCATCGGTTGTCCGGTCGTTGAGCAGACCGTTCTGCTCCAGGTCAACCACCGTCTCGCGAATCAGCGGAATTGCTGCTTCGGCCACACCCTCCTTGGGGTCATAGAGGGTCACCTCGTACCCCCCGCGCGAAAAACAAATGGCAAAGGCACGTCCGATAATGCCGCTTCCGATCATTGCTACGCGTTCCGCCATGATCATTCTCCTTGGTCAGTCTTGGGGTTGTTCGATGATTCGGATCCGTTCAGCGATTCACGACCCTCGGATCCAGCAGGGTATAGAGCATATCGGCCAGCAGATTGAGGCCAATGTAGAGTGCGGCAACCGTCGTCAGGCCCGCGGCCACCACGGGGATGTCGAGCATGCGGATGGAATCCATCAGCAGGCGTCCGAAGCCGGGCCAGGCAAAGACGGTCTCGATGACCATCGAACCGGCCAGGATCCAGCCGAACTGAAGGGCGTAGAGAGTGACATAGGGAATCAGCGCGTTGCGCAGGGCATGCACGTAGATGACCTTGGTCTCGCTGAGCCCCTTGGCTCGCGCGGTGCGCACATAGTCTTCGTTGATCACTTCCAGAACGGTGGAGCGCATCATCCGTGTCAGGTAGGCCATGGGCATCAACGACAGGATGATCATGGGCATCAGGATGTAGCGGGCCTGCTCCAGGATTGGTGAGCCGGGATCGGCGCGACCGGATGAGGGCAGGATGCCGAGATAGGAAGAAAAAAACAGGATCGCCATGATGCCGACCCAGAAATTGGGAGCGGCCTGGCCGATCAATGCCACGAAACGGGCCACATAGTCGATCCAGGAGTTGCGATGCACGGCGCTGATCACACCCACCGGAATGGAGACCAACGCCGCGAGCAACATGGCGGGAAGTGCCAGTTCCGCCGAGCGCAGCAGGCGTTCACCGATGATCGGCACGACGTCGACACGGTGACGGTAAGAGACGCCGAAATCGCCCTGGACGGCGCTGCCCATGAAGTCAAAATATTGGACGATCAGCGGTCGATCGAAGCCTAATGAGACGCGATAGGCTTCCAGTACGGCTGTCGAGGCATCGGGACCGACATACATCATCGCCGGATCGCCGATCACGAACATCATCAAGAAGGCCAGGGTGAGGGCAGCCAGTATCACGATCAGACCCTGCACCAGGCGGTTGGCTAAATAGAACATCGGTGGCGCTCCCCAATGAAGCTGACTTGTTGTCTGTGAGGGGGGTAGCCGATCATAAGGCCGGCTACCCGGGACGGGGTTACTCCTTCACATAGATGGAGGCCCAGTCTTCCAGCAGCATCGACGGATGCGGGTAATAACCACCAATACGCTCATTGATACCCATGGGGATCGGCATCAGGTAGGTATAAAGCCAGGGCGGATCCTCGTGGAGAATCTCCTGCATCGCATAGTTCAGCTCCTGACGACGATCCGCATCGATGGTCGAGGCCAACTCGCTATACATGTCCTCCCACTCCTGGTAGCGGTCACTGTAGGTCGCCCAGTGAGTGGAGTTGGTCTGACGGCCATCGTGCACCGCCCACATGTCGGTCTCGGGCGTGTTCTCAGCGGCCGACCAGGCGAAGGCATGCACGCTCAGCGTTCGGGCCGCCCAACGCTCACGCACCACGCTCCAGTCGAGCTGACGCACCTCACCCACGTTCACTCCGATGGCCTGCCAGTAGGCTGCCGCGATCTCGGCGTAGTTGAAGGATTCCGGTGTCATCACATCGATGGTGTCGATGGTGAAGCCTTGCGGATAGCCCGCCTCGGCGAGAAGCTCCATCGCCTTTTCGAGGTCGAACGGATACGGGTCAAGATCAGGATTGACATTAGGCGGGTTGACCACATTGACCATCTGCAACTCCTGGTTGCCGAAGGCCAAGGCATCAATCATCTCCTCACGATCGATAGCGTAATTCAGCGCCTGACGGACACGGGGATCGCGCAGTTCCTCGTACATGTCCATGTTGAAGCCGAGCATGCCGCGCACCAGGCTCGGCCCAACCACCGTGGTCACGCCATCGGCACTCTCGGCTCTGTCCACCAGATCGGGGCGCAGGCGAATGATGTCAACGTTGCCGTCGATCAGTTCGGCCAGTGCCGTAGATTCCTCGGGAATATTGCGGAAGACCAGTTGGTTGACATTGCTGTTGTCATGCCACCCCCAGTAATCATCATGCCGATCAAGGATAACTCGGTCATCGGCGCGATATTCGTTCAGGCTGTACGGCCCCGTACCCATAGGTTGGAAGCGCATGTCATCGATCTCATCGATGGCCTTGTAATGACCGGGCTCCAGAATGAAGGCCCCGTTGCGTGACAGCTGGCTGGGCAGAATTGGCGCCGGCTCGGTGGTGTGAATGATCACCTCGTGATCGTTGACGATCTCAACGTAATCGATCGGCACATCGAGGAACTTGTCACCGCTCGGGAAGCCTTCTTCATGTACCCTCTCGATGCTGTACTTGACGGCCTCGGCGGTGAAGGGTTCACCATTGTGGAAGGTGACGCCTTCGCGCAACTTGAAGCGCCAGGCATTCTCGCCCTCTATCGGCTCCCACTCAGTTGCCAGAGCCGGGCGCAGGCCGCTTTTTTCTCCTTCGGGAGCCCGGGCATCGAAGTCCCAGACGAGAGGTTCGAAGAGCGCCTTGGAGACCATCTGTTCCGAATAGTTGACGTTCATCACCGGGTCACCGATGACGTCGATGGTCTCATAGAGTACGTAAGTGACCGTGTTGGCCTGAACCGCACTGGCGATCGCGGTGAGCGCCAGTGATGGCAACAGGGCTCTGCGTATCATCTTGGATGGCATTTTCATTGTTGTCTCCAGACTGTGTGTTGCATCATGTAATAGCTCGGTGGTTCAAACGACGGGATGTGCTCTCCTTACTCTGCCTTGACATCGAAGTGATCTCGCACCCAATCCCCAAGGAGATTGAAAGCGAGGACGGTGAACGTAATGGCTAGGCCGGGGAAGAAGGCGAACCACCAGTTACGCAGCATGATATTTCGCGCATCGGCGATCATATTCCCCCAGGTGGGAATCGCCGGGGGAATCCCCAGTCCGAAGAAGCTCAGTGAAGCCTCGTAATAAATGGCAATGGCAAGGGTGAAGCTGGCAACCACCAGCATCGATGCCAGCGCGTTGGGCAGCACATGCTTGAAGATCAGGCGCACATTGCCCGCACCCAGCGCACGTGAGGCTTGAACATATTCTGTTTCCCTGACCTTGATGACTTCAGACCGCACGATACGGGCGTAATAAGCCCACTGGGTGAGCGCAATCACAAATATCAGCTCGACGACGCCAGACCCGATCAGTGCCATAACGATCAAGCCGATCAACAGGCTCGGAAAGGCCAGCTGCAGGTCGGCGAGACGCATGATCACTGCGTCCATCCAGCGACCGAAGAAACCGCTGATCAGACCCATGAAGATCCCCACCAGGCCGCTGACGACAACCGCCGAAATGGCGACGATCAGGGTCATCTGAGAAGCAAATATCAGGCGACTGAGGATGTCGCGACCGAGGGCATCGGTCCCCAGCAAATAGATAGGGTTTGAGTTGGAATCGGACCAGACCGGCCAGAGCATCCGATTACTGATATCGATCCCCTGTGGATCATGGGGCGCGATCCACTGGGCAGTGAATGCAACAAACACCATTATGAGAAGGAAAATGGCCGATATGAAGGCAGCCTTTGACCGATACAGAGATCGCAATGTGCTCTTCCACATACTGCGCTTGGCGGCGACGACCTGAGCGTCCTTTCTCTCATCTGAAGAGGGTTGCTGGGATGATGCTGCGGTTGTTGTCATTATGTTAACTCCCGTTCATTTCATTCCGGCTGAAATCAGCGATGTATGCAGGCCTTGAAATGCCCTGGGCCCGTTTCTTCCAGCGGCGGCACGACCTGGGCGCACTCCGGGGTAGCAATAGGGCATCGGGTACGGAATACGCAGCCGGAAGGCGGGTTTATCGGACTTGGTATATCCCCCTTGAGGATGATCCGCGTCTTGTCGTCGCGACGCCGAGGATCGGGGATTGGCATTGCTGACAGCAGCGACTGGGTGTAGGGATGCACCGGATTGGAATAGAGCTTCGAGGCCGGGGCCATCTCCATGACCTTGCCGAGGTAGAGCACGATCACCTTGTCGCACGCATGCTCGACCACACCGAGATCGTGGGAGATCATCAGCATGGAAAAGTTGTACTCTTCCTTCAGATCCTGGAGCAGGTTCAACACCTGAGCCTGCACCGAGACGTCGAGTGCCGAGACCGGTTCGTCGGCAACCAATAGCCTGGGGCTGACTGCGAGTGCACGGGCGATGCCGATGCGCTGGCGCTGGCCACCGGAAAACTCGTGAGGGTGGCGGTTGACGTGGGCGGCACCCAGACCAACGGTTTCCAACAGCTTGGCGATACGCTCGTTGCGCTCCGCCATGCTGTACATGCGGTGCACGTCAAGACCTTCACGGATGATGGGGCCGACCTTCATGCGAGGGTTGAGGCTGCCGTAGGGGTCCTGGAAGATGATCTGGATGGCCTTGCGCATGGCCATCAGCTCCTTGCCTTCCGCCGTGGCCACGTCGGTTTCGCCAAACTCCATGCTGCCCGAGGTGGGGTCGATGAGACGCATGATCATGCGGCCGATGGTCGTCTTGCCTGACCCCGACTCACCCACCAGGCCGACGACCTCCCCTTTGTTGACGGTAAAGGAGACGTCATCAATGGCCTTGACGACGCGCCGGTTCTTCTTGAAAAAAGTCTTGCCGACCGGAAAGTATTTCTTCAGATTGGATACACGCAATACCACGTCATCCGACAGGATACCTGGTTCGACGTCTTGCTTAATCGCGGTATTTTCCATAATCAAGACCTCCCCGCCTGAATGTCATTCTCGATATCCTTCCATCGCACACAGCGCACCCGATGGTCGCCACCGATCGACTCCAGCGGCGGGACCTTTTTCGTGCAGATATCCTTGGCGTACTGACAGCGAGGCTCGAAACTGCAGCCTGGCGGCAGGTTGAGCGGGCTTGGCACATTGCCGGGGATAGCCACCAGGCGTTCTTTCTTGCCCTGCTTGTTACCGGCCCAGGAGGGAATGGAGTTAAGCAGGCCCTTGGTGTAGGGCATGGTCGGCCGCTCGTAGAGGTCGAAGACACCAGACTCCTCCACGGCGCGGCCGGTATACATCACCACGACGCGGTCGGCCATCTCGGCCACCACGGCCAGGTCATGAGTGATGAACAGGATGCTGGTGCCGATCTCCTTCTGCAGGTTGCGCATCAGGTCGAGGATCTGGGCCTGGATGGTCACATCCAGTGCCGTGGTCGGCTCGTCGGCGATCAGCAACCTCGGGTTGCAAGAGAGGGCAATAGCGATCATCACGCGCTGGCGCATACCGCCAGAGAGCTGGTGGGGATACTCCTTGGCACGCTGGGCCGGCTCTGGAATGCTGACCAGGTCGAGCATCTCGATGGCCTTCTTCCAGGCGGCCTTCTTGTCGAGTTTCTGGTGCAGCGCCACGGCCTCGGCGATCTGGTAACCACAGGTGAACACCGGATTGAGGCTGGTCATCGGCTCCTGGAAGATCATCGAGATGCGATTACCACGCAAGGCCTGGCGCTTCTGCTTCTCCATCTTGACCAGGTCATCGCCTTCGAACAGCATCTCGCCTCCGGCGACATAGCCCTTGCCCTTCGGCAACAGGTCCATGATCGCCAGGCTGGTGACCGACTTGCCCGAGCCGGACTCGCCAACCACGGCCAGGGTCTCTCCCTCGTTGATATCGAAGCTGACACCGTCCACGGCCGGGACAATGCCGTCGTCAGTCTTGAAGTGGACCTTCAGGTCCTTGACGCTGAGAAGCGGTTTGTTTGCTGTCATCGGAAAGGGCTCTCGCTAGCAGAAGAATGGTGGTGACCCGTCGGGGTGGGCCACAGACAAAGGCTAGGGAATCAGGACGGCTCGTCCTGGCACTCTTCCGAGATGCAGATCATGAAGCGCCTTGTTGGTGTCCTTGAGGGCGTACTCGCGAGTGGCCAGCTCCACGGCCCCCCGGTCGGCCAGGGCCATCAGCTCGACCAGTTCCGGATAGGTGCCCACCAGATTGCCGATGATGCTCTTCTCGGTGACGATCAGGTCGATGGTGGGAATCTCGATCTTGCCGCCGTAACCGATCACGTAATAGCTACCGTTGGCCCGGGTCATGGCCAGGCCCTTGCTGACCGCATCGCCCTCGCCGACGAAGTCGAGCACCGCCTCGGCGCCGTGGCCGTTGGTCAACGACATCACCGCATCGACCTCACCGCCATCGGCCTTGATGGCATGGTGGGCACCGCCCGCCTCGGCCAGTTTTAGGGCACTCTCGGCACGATCGATGGCGATGATCTCAGCACCACACAGGGCCGCCAGGACCTGCACCCCGATATGACCCAGACCGCCCACCCCCAGGACCACCACCTTCTGGCCCGGCACCAGATGCCTGGCGGCCTTCTTGGCCGCGTGATAGGCGGTCAGGCCGGCATCGGTATAGGGGGCAACGTCCTTGGGAGCCAGGCTGGTAGGCAGCTTTATCAGCGCCCGCTCGTTGGTATGGAGGAAATCGGCATAGCCACCCTGGGCATTGATGCCCGGAAAGCTACTGTCTTCAGCATGCATGTCGTTGCCGCGCCGACAGGCGAGGCAGTGACCGTTGGTGGCCAGCGGGTGGCAGATCACCGAGTCGCCAGGCTTGACACTAGTGACGCCAGAACCGACCTCCTCGACCCAGCCCGCGTTCTCGTGCCCCATCACGAAGGGCAGGTCAATCGGCGAATGCTCGCGCCAGATCCCTTCGATGATATGCAGATCGGTGCGACATACCCCTGCACCCCCAATCCTGACGATCACATCATCGGGCTTCTCGATCCTGGGGTCCGGCCAATCTTCGTAGGTGACCAGTTCCTGGCGTTCGACCTTCTCGTCATAGGCATGAAGCACCGCTGCTTTCATGATCTATCTCCTTGTCGTTGTGATTGTTATCGAGTCGGGCACGGTGGCAGTGGCACCTCGTGTTGGTCTCTCGCCATGTCACGTGCTTTCAATATTTGTCCATTACCTCGCAAGAGCCATGCCATGTTCTTTTATTCAATGGGTTAGGGATTTTCACGTCTCTCATGGTGTCGTTAAGTGCTGAACCATGGTCAGCTGCTGGTAGTCAAAACTGGACAATTCTGAACAACACGCGAGGTGACGACACTTCACTGCTCGACCACCCGGGTCGGCGTACCGACTTGCCAGGCCACGATATTCTCGACCAGCTGACCGACGATACGCTGTCGCGCTTCCCGGGCCCCCCAGGCGGAGTGCGGCGTGACGATCAGGTTGGGCAACGGCTCGACAAGCAGCGGGCTGTCCTGTGCCGGTGGCTCACCATCCACGACATCGATGCCGGCACCACCGATCACGCCGTGCCTCAGGGCATCAGCCAGTGCGTGTTCGTCGATGAGGCCCCCGCGAGCCGTGTTGATTACCAGGGCCGTCGGTTTCATCGCGGCTATTTCCTTTTCACCAATCAGGTGACGCGTCGACTCGGTCAGCGGGCAGTGAAGACTGATCACATCTGCCCGAGGCAGCAGTGTTTCTAGGGGCTCACGATTGCCGTCTGTCTCGGCACCCGGCCGCGCTGCCACCTTCACGGTCATGCCCAGGGCGCTGCCCAACTCGGCCACGCGTCCACCCAAGGTACCCAGCCCCACGATCACTAGCGTCTTCCCGGCGAGTTCCTGGATCGGGTAGTCGAGCAGGCAGAACTGGGAACTGCGGTGCCAATCTGCCCTGGCCACCCCCTGGTGGTAGTCGATCAGGCGCGTAGAGAGCGCCAGCATAAGACACAGAGCATGCTGGGCAACCGAGTCAGTCCCGTAGCCACGGCTGTTGCACACCGTGATACCCAGATCACGACAGGCTTGAAGGTCGATGTTGTTGGTCCCAGTGGCCACCACACAGATCAGCCTGGGTGGATTGGCCGCCAAAGCTTGACGGTCCAGGACCACCTTGTTGACGATGACGATATCGTGGCCGCGGATTCGCTTGGCGACTTGTTCCGAGGTGGTCTGGGGGTAGCTCACCAGGGTGTCGACGACCTGCTCTACTGGAACCAGATCGAGGTCTCCCCTGTCCAGCGACTCTCGGTCAAGAAACACAGCACGCATGATTAACCCTCCATATGAATGAGCTTTGGCAATAATTGGCACTTCGTGGACATCGCTGGCTTAATTGGCCAGCGGAATATCTCGACTTACCTCACGGATCTTCATCACCAGCGCATCGTCCAGAGGCGGCCCCTCGATAGCCGCCACGGCCCTGGCCACCTGCTCCTCGCGGTTCATGCTGACGATCACCGACGGCACGATGGCCGGGTGAAGGGCGAAGCGCAGGGCCAGGTCATCCCATGCAATGCCCGCCTCACGCACCAGAGGCCGGATGCGCTCGAGGCGCCTGAGGTGAGGCGCCCACTCCGGCTTGCCGAAAGGTGAGTCATTGAGCAACTCCTGACTCTCGGCACGACGGCTGTTGAGCATGCCCTGCAGGAAGGGACGCATGGCGAAGACGTGCATGCCCTGTTCGGCCATGCGCGGGAAGTGGTCGAGCAGGTCGTTCTCGACCACATTGAAGAAGGAGACCATGCCCTCGAATTGACCGGAGGCGATGGCTCGCTCGGCAAAGCCGAGGGTATGGGGGAAGGTGGTCAGGTGGCCGACCTTGCCCTCGTCCTTGAGCTTGTCGAACGCGGCCAGCAGATCCTCGGTCACGCTGTCGAACTGAGCCAGGCGCTGCCCATCGCCACGCGAGTCGTAAATGATCGGCTTGGGCACCCCGCGCTGCAGGTGCTGCACGAGCGTGATGTGTTCCGTGTGCAGTTCCCGTAAGGCCGTCTCGATGGTCTCGCGGAACTGCGCCTCGCTGAATCCTCCATCGGTGTATTCAGGCGAGGCCACCTTGATCATGTGCTGCAGTTCATGGCGTTTGGGATGCTCTCCCAGGAATTCGTCCAGGACCCAGCGGGTGCCGTACTCGTAGCTCGAATGCACGGTATTGATGCCGGCATCCAGCGCAGCGGAAAGGGCACGTTTTCCCTGGGAAACCGACGCATGATCATCAGGGTCCTTGGAAGCAAAACGCATGGTGCCGAAAGTCAGCGCGCTGAAGCGCAGGTCACTGCCGGGAAGGGAACGAGTCTGCACGAGTCTTCTCCATGGTGAAGGAGACAAGACCAATGCATAAACAGGGCCATCCTGCTAAGTGCTTGAAACAAGAGCCGCAGGAAGTCAATTCGACAGATTACCCATTCACCCAGTGTTCAGAACTGTCTTCATGTCGCTTTGCACTGAACACTTCTTGGCACCGTTCGAGCGAACCGATTTCAATCTGACCAGTGGCTGCCTAGTTCACATGCGGGACGATGGGTCTCCGTGGCGATGTGCAAAATCGCCAAAATCGCCGTAGACGCCTTGTCGCGACGGCTGCGGCCGCGGGAGGGGGCCGTCCTGGACGACCCCTGCACCCGCTAGGCGTTCGCGTCAGTAGCTGTAGTCGCCGCTGACCACGACCGCGGTAATGGTGATCTCCACCCTGAGATCATCGGCGGGCATCGGCGCGCAGACGCAGGTACGCGCCGGCGCATGGCCAGTGGGCACCCAGGCGTCCCACACCGCGTTCATGGCGGCGACATCGTGGCCATCCTTCAAGTAGACGGTGGCGGTGAGCAGGCTCTCCCGGTCGGAACCGATCTCGGCCAGCAGCGTATCCACTCGCGCCAGCATGCTTCTGGTCTGCTCGGTGATATCCCCTTGCCGCGCCTCGGGGCCGGGCACCTGGCCACACAGGTAGGCGACGCCATTGTGGATCACGGCGCGGCTCATGCGCGCCTTGGTGTCGTGACGGGTGATAGTCATGGCTGCTCCTCATGCATGATCGGCCAGCTGGTAAGATGGCCCTGACAGGATTGACCGTCTCATCATGCCAGCGCCAGAGGAGGGCGTCATGGGCTACCGCCTGCTGCTACGGGATCACCGCGGCCTGATCGGCATCGCCTTCCTGGCAATGTTCACCTCGAGCCTCGGCCAGAGCTTCTTCATCGGGCTCTTCCAGGCGCCGCTCAGCGAGCGACTCGGCCTCACCGCCGGCCAGTTCGGCACCACCTATGCCCTGGTCACCCTGGTCGCCGGCTTCGCCGTGCTGTGCCTGGGGCCCAGCATCGACTGGATACCACCGCAGCGCTTCGCACTCATGGTGCTGGGCGGCCTGCTGGGGGGCGCGCTGCTGCTGACCCTCTCGCCCTGGTGGGGACTGGGGCTGCTCGGCCTGGGCTTGGTCAGGTTCTGTGGCCAGGGCATGATGCCCCACCTGGGCAATACCCTGGCCGGGCGCGAGTTCACCGAGCTGCGCGGCCGCGCCCTGGGGTTGACCAGTCTCGGCATCATGCTCGGTGAAACGGCCCTGCCCCCGCTGGTAGCGGTGCTGCTGGTGTGGCTGGGATGGCGGGAGCTGTGGTGGCTGTTCGTGCTGGCACTGACGCTGTTCTGGCTCCCCCTACTGCTGCGCGGCCCCTGGCCCGGCGCCCCCGGGAAGCGCCCCGCCAGGGGGCAGCGCCAGGACGGGCCACGCCCCTTCCGCGAGGTCCGCTTCTGGCGGCTGCTGCCGCTGCTGATGATCCTGCCGGTGACCATGACCGGGCTGTTCATCTACCAGGCCCAGTTGACCGCCGACCTGGACAGCAGCCTGGCGGCCTACGCCCTGGCGCTCACCGGCATGGGTCTGGCCAAGCTGCCCGGCGCCCTGCTCGGTGGACGCTTCGTCGACAGGCTGGGGCCGGTGCGCCTGGCCCGGCTCTATCTGCTGCCCTTCGCCCTGGCCCTGGGAGTCGCCATGCTGATGGGCGGCCACCTCGGCGTCTGGGCACTGATGGTGGGCGGGGGGCTGGCGATGGGCGCACAGGAGCCCATCGCCACCAGCGTGCTGGTCCGCACCTGGGGGGCAGAGCACCTGGGCACCGTGCGCGCCACCCTGAGTGCCTGCATGGTCTTTTCCACCGGCCNCGAACGGAACCCCCCCCCCACCAGCGTGCTGGTCCGCACCTGGGGGGCAGAGCACCTGGGCACCGTGCGCGCCACCCTGAGTGCCTGCATGGTCTTTTCCACCGGCCTGGCGCCGGCGGTGCTAGGCATCGCCCTGGACCTGGGCGCCTCCTTCACCGCCATCCTCGCCGGCATGCTGGCCTTTCTCATCGCCGGCTGGTGGCTCGCCCAGGGGGTGCTTGGCGACCTCAAGACCCGGGAATGACAAACGACGACGCCCCAGGCTCCCTTCATCCGTTCGGGAGCACCGGGGCGTCGTGGGCCGAGTGGCCGCCGCGATCAGCGCAGCAGCAGCACCGGCACCTTCGCCTTGCGCAGCATCTCGGTGGTGGTGCTGCCCACCAGCAGGTGACGGATACGCGAGTGGCCGTAGGCGCCCATCACTAGCAGGTCGATGCCCTGCTCCTCCTGGTAGCCGCGCAGGGTGGCCTCCACCTCGCCGGCGCGGATCGCGCCCTCGGCCTCGTGGCCGGCATCGCGCAGGGTCTTCAGCGCCCAGTCGAGCTGGGAGCGATTATCGCCCGTCTCGGCGCCGACGATCACCACGTGCACCGGAATGCCGGCGAACAACGGGCTCTTGGCCAGCATCTCCACCCCCTTGCGAGTAGTCTTGCTGCCGTCGAAGGCGAGCATCACCGTCTCGGGCGTCTTGAAGGCGTCCGGCACCATCAGGATCGGCCGGTGCAGGGTACGCACTACCCGCTCCAGGTTGGAACCCAGGTGGCCGCTGTCCTGATGGGCCGTCTCGCCGCGCTTGCCAATAATCAGCAGACGGATCTCCTCCTGCAGCTCCTCCAGGGTCTCCACCAGGGTGCCATTGCGCTGGCGGGTGCCCGGTTCGGCAATCCCCACCTCGATGGCCCGCTCCTTGGCGGCCTTGAGCGTCAGGCGGCCCTGCTCTTGGGCCACCTTGGCGCGCTGCTCATCGAGCTGGGAGAGCTCCTCGAGCAGGTGCTCCCGGGAGCCCAGGCCGATATTGCCGGAGAGATCGGCCTCGGCGGTCTGGGGATGGTTGTCCACCACATGCAGGAAGGTCAGCGGCGCGCCGAGGGCGAGGCTTGCCCAGGCGGCGGAATCGCACACCCCTTCCGAGAACTTCGAGCCGTCGATGGCGGCCATCACCTGTTCGGTCATCGTGTCTTTTCCTGGCTGGCATATGTCGTTATCTGTCCTGACGTTTCTACCCCATGCAGGGCGCCTTGCATAGGACGTGGATCAACGTAGCAGCGATTCGTCCAAGAAGGAGGTCAGGGGACCGGCATAGGTCAGCGCCAGACGGTGCATGGCCCGGGTGCAGGCCACATAGAGCAGGTTGCGCTCCATGTCGGTGGCATAGTTCGTCGCCGTGACCTCTGGCACGATGACCCGGTC
The DNA here is from genome assembly GCF_051216275.1 of Halomonas salsilacus. Lineage (NCBI taxonomy): Bacteria > Pseudomonadati > Pseudomonadota > Gammaproteobacteria > Oceanospirillales > Halomonadaceae > Halomonas > Halomonas salsilacus. Next base: position 466,278 of record NZ_JBPKAQ010000001.1, on the reverse strand, counting down.
GAATTCCAGGCCCTTGGCCATGTGGGCGGTGCAGACGACGATGCCCCGACCGAAGGCGGCGCTCTTCTCGCCGAGGATCTGCAGCCGCTCGAACTCGCCGTGCTCGCCACCCTCCAGGGCCTCGAAGACCCGCATCGCCTGCTTCTGGGTCTTGCAGACGATGCCTAAGCTGTTGTGCTCGGAGGCGGTGAAGTCACGGGCCAGCTCGGCGATGGTGGCAAGCTCCGCCCTGCGGGTGCGAGCGCGGATCACCGCGGGCTCCTCCCCGGGGCGCTCGATCGCCTCCAGGTCGGGGTTGGGCGAGATGCGCTGGGCGAAGCGGGTGATCGGAAGGCTCGAGCGGTAGCTCTTGTTGAGGGTCACACAGGAGGATTGGCGCAGCACCCGGCGGATCTCCTCGACCCCGGAGCCGGTATAGGGGTTCACCGACTGGAAGGCATCGCCGAGGATGGTCTTCTTGCAGGCGAAGAGCCGGCCGATCACCGCGTACTGCACCGGGGTGTAGTCCTGCATCTCATCGACCAGCAGATGTTTGACGTCGCGCCAGCGCGAGCGCACCCCCTCCAGGCGCATCTTCAGGTAGATCAAGGGGAAGACATCGGCGTACTCCAGCCGCCCCCTTGAGGCGGTCCTGAACAGCTCGGGCCGCTCCCGCCAGTCATAGAAGCCCTTGTAGGTCTCGCGCAGGGTGGACTGGCGCAGCATCGTCTTCACGGCGGCCTTGAGCGCCTTGCGCTCCTCCGGCGCCAGGTCGTAGTTGTACTGGTTGCCGATCTTGCGCTCGATCTCCCAGCTCACCTGCCCGAGCCGCTCATTGGTGGGCAGGTGACGGTGTTTGCGAAACACCTCCTCGACCAGCCAACCAGGCACCAGACGACGGGCGATCCAGATATCCTCGGCGGCGAAGCGGTTCGCCTCCACGTGGCCCGCATAGCGGTCGAGCTCGGCCAGGAACGCCGGCGAGGCTTTGTAGCGTAGCCGCGCCTTCATTGCCTCATCGTCCTTTTCCAGGAGCGCTGCGGTCTGCTCGAAGAAGCTCTCGAAGCGATACTGGCCATCGAGCAATTCATCGGCCAGCTCCTCCATGCCAACCTGATTGACCGTCTCCTCGCCGAGCTCCGGGAGCACGTTGGCGATGTAGTCGGAGAATACCCGGTTGGGCGAGATGATCAGGATGTCCTCGGAGCGCAGGCTGTCCTTGAAGCGGTAGAGCAGATAGGCGATGCGATGCAGGGCGATGGAGGTCTTGCCGGACCCCGCCACGCCCTGGATCACCAGCACCTGAGCCTCGTCGTCGCGGATGATGACGTTCTGGTCGCGCTGGATGGTGGCGACGATGTTCTTCATGCCTTCGTCGGACGCGCGGCCGAGCTCATCCTGGAGCACGTCATCAACCACATGCACCGCGCTGTCGATCATCAGCTCGATCTCGCCGCCCTTGATACGGAACTGCCGCTTCAGGGTCACCTCGCCGGCCACCGTGCCCTCGGGACTCTCATAGGTGGCCGGGCCGGTCTCCACGTCGTAGAACAGCGAGGCGATGGGCGCCCGCCAGTCATGCACCCGGCTGACTCTGGCGAGGTCGTCATGGAAGTGGTGGACGCCGATGTAGACCGGTTCGGCCTCGCCACCGCGGGCGAAGTCGAAGCGCCCGAAGTAGGGGGAGTGGCGGAGCTTGTCGAGCTTCTGGCGACGGGCCAGGGCGTTGTCGCCGGACATGACGGACTGCTCGATCGACTCCCGCGCCGCGATCTTCTCGATATGATCCATCTCATCGCGGTTCGACCACAGGTACTCCTTCTGAGCCTGGATCTCCTCGGCATAGGCCGTCAGCCGCTGGTCCAGTTCGTCCAGGTTGGCCTCGATGCGCTCCAGGGTGTGGTCGAGATGGCGGCGCTCGGCCGCCCGGTCGATGACAACGTCTTTCTGGGTCATGTCACTCCGCACAGTCGATGCATTTGAGCACGGTCGGATCCCACTCCAGGCGCTTGGCGGAAATCCACTCGCCGCAATCGGTGCACTCCCCGAAATCTCCACGGCCGATCCGGGTCAGCGCCGCTTCGATCCGGCGTAGCGCCAGCTGACGGCGATCCTCCTCGGCCTTGGCCATGGCCTGGCCCTGGAGGGCATCCATGCGGGACAAGCGCCCCACCGACTGCTGATCCAGCATGACCGTGGCGCGACTCTCCTTGCTCTGGTAGCTCTGGTCGATCAGCGCCGCCCTGGTGTCCTCCAACTGGCGGGTGATCGCCTCGATATCGATCTCCGGATGGTTCATCGCTTGCCCTCCACGTTCAGCTGACCACGAGGCCGGCCCCGTGGTTGTCGCCGCATCACCGGCCAAGGAGCCAACATAGCGGCTTTGACCATCTCTGTGTAGCGATCTCACCACCTCGAGACCGCTGATCTGTCTGTACGGCTGGGGTCACCCTGGCCTGGAGCGATGGACTCAGATACGCGGTGCATCGTAGTCGAGGGGCTCATCGGTATAGACGCATACGTTGGCATCCTCGATGTCTCCGTCCGACGACTCGACGTGGTGGGCGAAGAATTCCCTGATCTCGCGACGGTTGCAGTGCGCCTCGAAGAGCTCGCGGCTGGCCCAGATCTCATGGAATACGATCGGGTAGCTGGCCCCCCGGGCGTTTGGGTGATCGATGTGGCGGGTCACGGTGTAATGCAGGCAGCCGTCCTCGCGATGGGCGTTGGGCTCGAGCGTCTGCAGGGCCTTGAACACCGCCTGTTCGCGGCCGGGCTTGGGTTTGAAGTTGGCGATGCAGTAGAGCTTGCGGGACATGGGTCACTCCAGATAGGCGGTTACTCGGCCGAGGGTGTCGCCGGGGAACCCCATGATAGAGAAAAAGCCGGCGCACCGTGCAAGACGGGGCCGGCTCGGGGAAAGGGTCAGCGCAGCAGCAGGATCGGGACGCTGGTGCGGCGCAGCATTTCGGTGGTGGTGCTGCCCACCAGCAGGTGGCGGATGCGTGAATGGCCGTAGGCGCCCATCACCAGCAGGTCGATGCCCTGCTCTTCCTGATAGCCACGCAGGGTGGCCTCCACCTCGCCGGCGCGAATGGCGCCCTCGGCCTCGTGGCCGGCGTCGCGCAGGGTCTTCAGCGCCCAGTCGAGCTGCGAGCGGTTATCGCCCGTCTCGGCGCCGACAATCACCACGTGCACCGGAATACCCGCGAACAGCGGGCTCTTCGCCAGCATCTCCACGCCCTTGCGGGTGGTCTTGCTGCCGTCGAAGGCGAGCATCACCGTCTCGGGCGTCTTGAAGGACTCCGGCACCATCAGGATCGGCCGATGCAGGGTGCGCACCACCCGCTCCAGGTTTGAGCCCAGGTGGTCGCCGTCATGCTGGGCTCCCTCGCCGCGCTTGCCGATCACCAGCAGGCGCATATCGTTCTGCAGCTCCTCCAGGGTCTCCACCAGGGTGCCGTTGCGTTGGCGAGTGCCAGGCTCGGCGACCCCATCCTCGACCGCCCGCTCCTTGGCGGCCTGCAGCATCAGTCGGCCCTGCTCCTGGGCGATCTTCGCGCGCTGCTCGTCGAGCTGGGAGAGCTCCTCGAGCAGACGCTCGCGGGCACCGGCGCGCAGGTTGCCGGAGAGATTGCGCTCCTCCGGCGGCACATGGTTGTCGTTCACATGCAGGAAGGTCAGCGGCGCGCCGAGGGCCAGGCTGGCCCAGGCGGCGGCGTCGCACACGCCCTCGGAGAATTTCGAGCCGTCGATGGCGGCCATTACCTGTTCGGTCATGTCAGTGTCCTCCCATCAGTTTCTCGACGGCTTCCGGGTCATCATGCACCGCGAAGCGGTCGACGATGGTAGCACTCGCCTCGTTGAGGCCCACCAGTTCCACCTCGGTGCCCTCGCGGCGGAACTTGATCACCACGCGATCCAGGGTCTGCACGGAGGTGATGTCCCAGAAGTGGGCGCGGGAGAGGTCGATGGTGACCTTCTCCACGGTCTCCTTGAAGTCGAAGGCGCCGCTGAAGTGCTCGGAGGAGGCGAAGAACACCTGGCCCACCACCTTGTAGATGCGCCGGCTCCCTTCGTCGGCCTCTTCACTGCCGATATAAAGGATGTTGCCCACCTTGTTGGCGAAGTTCATAGCGGCGAGCAGCACGCCGACGAAGACCCCGATGGCCAGGTTGTGGGTACCGACGGTGACGATCACCGTGGCCACCATGACCATATTGGTACTCATCGGGTGCTTCTTGAGGTCCTTGATGGAGCTCCAGCTGAACGTCCCGATGGCGACCATGATCATCACCGCGACCAGCGCCGCCATGGGAATCATCGAGACCCAGTCGGCCAGGAAGACCACCATCATCAGCAGCACCACGCCGGCGATCAGCGAGGACATGCGACGGCGACCGCCGGACTTGATGTTGATCACCGACTGGCCAATCATCGCGCAGCCCGCCATGCCACCGATCAGGCCGGAGCCGATGTTGGCGATGCCCTGGCCCTTGCACTCGCGGTTCTTGTCGCTCTTGGTGTCGGTCAGGTCGTCGACGATGGTGGCGGTCATCATCGACTCGAGCAGGCCCACCACTGTCAGCATCAGCGAGTAGGGCAGAACGATCATCAGGGTCTCGAGGTTGAGGGGGACATCAGGCCACAGGAAGACCGGCAGGCTGTCCGGCAGTTCGCCCATGTCACCCACGCTGCGAATTTCCATGCCGGTGAGCAGATAGACCGACGTCAGCACCACGATGCAGACCAGCGGCGACGGGATCGACTTGCCGACTACCGGCACGAGGGGGAAGCCATAGATGATCGCCAGGCCGGCCAGGGTCATGGCATAGACGTGCCAGGTCACCCCGGTCAGTTCCGGCAGCTGGGCCATGAAGATCAGGATCGCCAGGGCGTTGACAAAGCCCGTGACCACCGAGCGCGACACGAAGCGCATCAGCTCCGCGAGCTTGAGGTACCCCGCGAGGATCTGCAGTACCCCGGTGAGCAGGGTGGCCACCAGCAGGTACTCGAGGCCATGGTCGCGGACCAGGGTGACCATCAGCAGCGCCATGGCGCCGGTGGCGCCGGAGATCATGCCGGAGCGCCCGCCGGTGAAGGCGATGATCACGCAGATGGCGAAGGAGGCGTAGAGCCCCACCTTGGGGTCGACGCCGGCGATGATGGAGAAGGCGATCGCCTCGGGAATCAGGGCCAGCGCGACCACGATTCCCGCGAGGGTGTCGCCTTTCAAGTTGGAGAACCAACTCAGCTTCATTTTTTCGTACATGCTGGGTTCCAGTCAGGTGAGTGTCTTGCCGTCAGGCGCCGGGGAATCAGGTAACGCCGAGCCGATGACCATATCGATGGCAGTCGGGGCCAGGCGTTGCCACTGCCGATTGAGTGTTGCCACTGATTCGGTATTGCCGCTAGTTATTATTGCCGCTGAGGGAGGGGTGGGCGCAATGGCGCCCGGGCATCCACAGGGTGATGCCGCACGGTGACGCCTCGATGACGAGGGCGCCGCCGCAAGGGGAGGAGAGGTGCGCTAGGGCGGCGTGGCCAGCCCGGCCAGGGGAGTCATCACGGTGTGCTGTCCCTTGTCTTGGAAGGGCGCTCGCGAGGGCGGCGCCTGGAGTTTCGTCGCGGCGCCGAGCCTCGACATGAGCCGGGTTCAAGGTCGCCTGGAAAACGAGCCGCGGATTCTAACAGGTCTTGTGCTGCACCGCACCCTTGAACCCGATTGTCAGGTGCCGCCACGGCCGGAGGGCCGTGGCGAAGTGGGGAGAGAAAGGCTCAGGTGTCGCTGCCCTCGTCAGGCGCCCTGGCGCCGGTGCGTGCCTGGGCGGCCGGCGAGGCCTTCAGGTGCCGGAAGGCCTCCATGATGTCCATGGGCAGCGGGAAGACGATGGTGGAGGCGTTCTTGTTGCTCATGTCGCTCATGGTCTGCAAGTAGCGAAGCTGCAGCGCCGCCGAGTTCTCGGCCATGACGTTGGCCGCCTCGACCAGCTTGCGCGAAGCCTGCAGTTCGCCCTCGGCGTGGATCACCTTGGCCCGGCGCTCGCGTTCGGCCTCGGCCTGGCGAGCGATGGCGCGGATCATGCTCTCGTCGAGGTCCACGTGCTTGATCTCCACGTTGGCGACCTTGATGCCCCAGCTCTCCGCCGAGCTGTCGATGATCTCCTGGATATCATTGTTGAGCTTGTCGCGCTCGGAGAGCATCTCGTCCAGGTCATGCTTGCCGAGCACCGACCGCAGGGTGGTCTGGGCCAGCTGGCTGGTCGCCATGGTGAAGTTCTCCACCTGGATGATCGCCTTCTCGGGGTCGACCACCCGAAAGTAGATCACCGCGTTGACCTTAACCGTCACGTTATCCTGGGAGATCACATCCTGTTCGGGCACGTCCATGGTGACCACCCGCAGGTCGACCACCTCCATCTTCTGGATGCCGGGGATGATGATGAGCAGGCCCGGTCCCTTGACCCCCTGGAAGCGCCCCAGGAAGAACACCACGCCGCGCTTGTACTCCGGCAGGATGCGTATGGAGGCCGCGATCAGCATGAACAGCAGCACGACCGGCACGAGATAGGAAATCAACATGGCCTGTCTCCTTGGTTAACAGGGAATGGTTTGCGGGGAAGGGTTGGCGGGAATGTTCAGCGTGAAACCCTGACGCGCCGAACGCGACGGTTCAGTGGTGCTCTTCCATTGGCTCGACCTCAACGGTCAGGCCGTCGATGCGAGAGACCCGCACCATCTGACCCTTGGCCAGCGGTTGGTCGCTGCGGGCGTTCCAGCGCTCGCCCATCAGCCTCACGTGGCCCTGGCCGTCGAAATCCTCGAGGACACGGGCCTCGCTGCCGACCAGTTCCTCCTCTCCCCCCTTGGCCGGGCGGCGGCGAATGCTCATGAAACGGGTCATGACCCACAGCATCAGCACCGCGGCCAGCAGGGCGATGCCGCCGATCATCGGCAGCGAGATACTCAGGTTGTCTGTATCCATCAGAATCACCGATCCAATCACGAAGGCGACAATGCCGCCGATTCCCAGGATGCCGAAACTGGGCATCAAGGCCTCGCCCACGATCAGCGCGAGACCCACCAGAATCAGCGCCAGGCCGGCATAGTTGACCGGCAGCACCTGGAAGGCGAAAAGAGCCAGCAGCAGGCAGATGATGCCGATGGTGCCCGGCACCAGGCTGCCCGGGTTGGAGAGCTCGAAGATCAACCCGTAGAAGCCGATGATCATCAGGAAGTAAGCGACGTTGGGATTGGTGATCACCGACAGCAGCTCGGTGCGCCAGTCGGGGTCGAAGCGCTCGATGCCGAGGTCAGAGGTCGCGAGGGTCAGCTCGCCGCGCTCCATCACCACCGTGCGGCCATCGATCTGCTCGAGCAGGTCCTCGACGTCGCTGGCCACCACGTCGATGACGCTTTTCTCCAGCGCCTCCCGGGAGGTTAGATTGACCGCCTCTCGCACCGCCTCCTCGGCCCAGTCGGCGTTGCGGCCGTGCCGTTCGGCCAGGCCGCGGATGTAGTAGACGGCGTCCTCCAGCACCTTGCGCTCCATGGCGGTCTCGCCGCGGCGCGGGCCGGTAGCGGGCTCGCTTCGGGTGTCGTCTTCGGCGGAGGCTTCCTCCTCGTCCAGCGACATTGCCTCATCGTTCTCGGCCACTGCCTCACCGTCTTCCCCGGCAGCGTCGGCGGCATCCTCCGGCTCTTCCGCCCTGGCTCCGCCATCGCCGTCGTCGTCGTCATCGCCACCCAGTCCCGGCAGGCCGCCGCCCCCCATCTGCACCGGCGTGGCCGAGCCCAGATGGGTGGAGGGCGCCATGGCCGCCACGTGACTACCGTAGAGCAGGTAGGTGCCGGCGCTGGCCGCCCGGGCGCCGCTCGGCGACACAAAGATGGCCACCGGCACCGGCGAGGTCAGCATGGCGCGAATCATGTCGCGCATGGAGGCGTCGAGGCCGCCGGGCGTATCCATCTGCACCACCACGATCTCGGCATTGCCCTCGGCGGCCCGTCTCAAGCCGCGCTTGAAATAGTCGCTGGTGGCGGGGCCAATGGCGCCCTCGACGGTCATCACCAGCGCCGTACGCTCATTCTGCTGAGCCTGAACCACCGCCTGGAAGAGGGCCAGGAAGACGCCCAGCGCCAGGCAGCAGAAGCTGAACAGGAGGAAACGTCGTCCGATCAGGGCGGCATGAATTCGGCTCATGGTGATCTTCTCTGCGCGACCCGTACAATGGGTGTGAGTGTCGGCTTGACCCCTGGTTCAGAAAGCAAGTTCAGAAAGCAAGTTCAGAAAAATGGTTCAGGAACTCAGTTCGGCCGATACCCATATCAGCGTAGATGCTGACCAGCGGATGTGTAAGGAATACCAAGCTCTCTCGACCTTCCATGGATGCCGATTTTCCGACACCGAGGAGTGACATGACGGATTCCGTCCCCTGCCCGGACGCCCGACTCGACTCGCACGATGCCCTGGCCGGGGCCCTGGCTCGCGCCGGCCTGGCCAGAGACATACGTGCCATGCGCCCGATGGCCGATACCGGGCTGGCCCATACCCACGTGTGGCTTTCGCGAGACGCCATCGACTGGGTGGCACGCCTGCCCAAGCAGAGCCAGATGGGGCTACCCGCTGACGAGAACCTTGCCTACCAGGCGGCCTGCTTCGCCCGCGCCAGCCAGAGCGGCCATGCGCCGGCGCTGCATGCGGTGCTGCCGCCCGGGCCGGAGCTGCCCCGCGGCGGCCTGCTGGTCAGCGCGATCCGTGGGCGGCCGGCCCGACTCCCGGACGACCTGCCCGCTATCGCCGAGGCGCTGGCCGCCATCCACGGCCTGGAGGTGCTTACCGCTGCGGACCGCCCTCCCCTCCACGCCCCCGCTGACCCCTGGCGCGCCATGCGCGAGGAGGTGGCCAGACAGGCGGAGTGGCTCGGCCACGCCGGGCTCTCCCGGGAGGCCCGGGCACGGATCGAGGGCGAGCTTGCCAACCTGCCGAAGCACCTGCCGACAGGGCCCGGCATGGCACCCTGCTTGATCAGTTTCGACGCCCATCCTGGCAACTTCCTGATCACCGACTCGGGGCGCGCGGTGCTGGTGGACCTGGAGAAGTGCCGCTATGGCCTGCCGGGCTTCGATCTGGCCCACGCCACGCTCTATACCTCCACCACCTGGGACCTGAACAGCTGCGCCGTGCTGAGCCCAGAAGAAGTGGCAGACTTCTATCGCCGCTGGCGTCGCGGCGGGGGTCCCGCCAGCGATACCACCGCACTGTTGGCCTGCCGCCGGGCCATGTGGCTGTGGTCCCTGACCTGGTGCGCCAAGTGGCGGACCCAGCACCGACGTAACCGCGATACCGATGCCTCCGGCGAGGACTGGTCGGCCGAGCTCAGCGACGATGCCCTGTTGGCCCATGTCCGCGATCGGGTCGACCACTACCTCTCCCCGGCGGTGATCGATCGCGTGGGCGATGAACTGGATGAACTCCGGGTCGACCTGGGCGACTGATACCCTTCCCGACCCACCCGACAAGGACTGCCCGAATGCCAATCCGCCCCCTTGCCTTGCTTCCCGCCCTTTCCCTGCTGCTCGCTGCGCCTCTCCAGGCCGCGCCCGACACCACCGACTGGGAGGCGGTGCTCGAGCAGGCCCGGGGCCAGAGCGTCTACTGGTATGCCTGGGCCGGCGAGGAGCGCACCAACGACTACATCCAGTGGACCGCCGACCGGGTCGCCGAGCGATTTGATATCGACCTGGTGCACGTCAAGCTCAGCGATACCGCCGAGGCGGTATCCCGGGTGCTGGCCGAGAAGCAGGCCGGCAACGACGATCGCGGCAACGTGGACATGATCTGGATCAACGGCGAGAACTTCGCCACCATGAAGGCCAACGACCTGCTGTTCGGTCCCTGGTCGGAGCAGTTGCCCCACTATCCGCTTACCGACCCCGAGAACACACCGGCGGTCCGCTACGATTGGACGATCGCGGTGGACGGCCTCGAGTCGCCCTGGAGCAGCTCCCAGGTGGTGTTCTACTACGACACGGCGCTGGTCGATGCCCATCCTCGCAGCATGTACGGCCTTCTCGACTGGGCGCGGGACAACCCCGGCGAGTTTACCTACGCCCGGGTCCCCAACTTCCTCGGCAACGCCTTCATCACCCAGGCGTTGCTCGAACTGACCGAGGAGACAGACATCCTTTATCGGCCCATGCAGGAAGCCGACTTCGACGCGGTAACGGCCCCGCTCTGGACCTTCCTCGATGAGCTGCACCCGCTGCTGTGGCGGAGTGGCCGCGCCTTTCCCGCCAACAGCTCGGAGCTGCGCCGCCTGATGGGCGACAGCGAGATCAGCATTGCCCTATCCTTCAGCACTACCGAGGCCTCGGGTGCCATCGCCAACTTCGAACTGCCCGACAGCGTCCGCAGCTATGTGCATGACCACGGCATGATCGGCAACATGAGCTTCATGGCGATCCCCTACAACGCCCAGCACAAGGCCGGCGCCATGGTGGTAGCCAACTACCTGCTGAGCCCCGAGGCCCAGGCCCACAAGCAGGACCCGCGGGTATGGGGCAGCAACACGGTGCTCGCGCTTGAGACCCTCGACGAGGCCGACCGCGCCCGGTTCGACGACATCGATCTGGGCATCGCGACCCTGTCGCCGGACGAACTCGGCGAGGTGCTCGGCCAGCCTCACCCCACCTGGGTCGACGCCCTGGCCGAGGCCTGGCAAGAACGCTACGTCGGCCGCTGATCGGCGGGTAGCGCGATGCTCAGACTCGCCCCCTGGTTGATCACCCTTCTGTTGGTAGGTCCGATCCTGGCCGGTCTGGCCATGGCCCTGCTGCCCGCCTTCGGCTACCTGCCAGCGCTGGGTGGGGAAACCTTCAGCCTTACGCCCTGGCGGGAGCTGTTCGTCCAGCCCGGCCTGGCAAGGTCGGTAGGGATAAGCTTCGCCAGCGGCCTGGTCACCACGGCCATATCGCTGACGGTGGTGCTCCTGTTCCTCGCCGGGGCCTCGGGTAATCGACTGGACCACTGGATCCGGCGCATGGTCTCGCCGCTGCTGTCGATTCCCCATGCAGCGGCGGCCTTCGGCCTGGCCTTCCTTATCGCCCCCTCGGGCCTGCTGGCGCGACTGGCTTCCCCCGGGCTGACCGGCTGGGAGCGACCGCCGGACCTGCTGATCGTCCAGGACCCCTGGGGGCTTTCGCTGATGGCGGGGCTCATCATCAAGGAGATTCCCTTCCTGCTGCTGATGAGCCTCGCCGCCCTGTACCAGCTCGACGCCGAGCGGCGCGTGGCGATGGCCCGATCGCTGGGCTACCGCCCGACCCTTGCCTGGTTGAAGGTGGTGGTGCCCTCGCTCTATCCGCTGATCCGCCTGCCGGTCTTCGCCGTCATCGCCTACGCCTCCTCGGTGGTGGACGTGGCGATGATCCTCGGCCCGACCCTGCCGCCGACCCTGGCGGTGTCGATCCTTAACTGGTTCAACGATCCGGACCTGTCGCGGCGCTTCATGGCCTCGGCCGGCGCCCTGCTGCAGCTGGGCGTCACCGCCGCGGCACTGGCCACCTGGTGGGGGCTGGAGTGCCTGGTGCGGCGCCTGGGCAGCGGCTGGGTGGCGGGCGGCCAGCGGCATCGTGGCGAGAGGTCACTGCGGATGGCCGGCAAGGCGTTGATCCTGCTGGCCGCGGTGACCGCCCTGGTGGGCATCGCCGGCTTGGCGCTCAACTCCCTGGCCGGTTTCTGGCGCTTTCCCGACGCCCTGCCCCAGGCCTTCACGCTCCAGCACTGGCAGCGCGCCCTGCCGTCGCTGGCTGGGCCGGTCGCTGCGACGCTGGTGATCGCCGCCGTCTCGACGCTGCTCGCCCTGGGCCTGGCCCTGGCCGCCCTGGAACATGAGCAGCGCAGCGGGCGCCACCCAGCCCAGGGACGCATGCTGTCGGCCATGGGACTGCTCTATCTGCCGCTGATCGTGCCGCAGATCGCCTTCCTGTTCGGTCTGGTGGTGGTCATGGAGTCACTGGGCACGCGCCCCACAACGTGGCTGGTGATCTTCGGCCACCTGCTGTTCGTTCTGCCCTATGTGTTCCTGTCGCTGTCGGAGGCCTATCGGCGCTTCGATCCGCGCTGGTCGAGGGTGGCCTTGACCCTGGGCGCCACGCCCGACGGCGCCTTCTGGCGCGTGCGCCTGCCGATGCTGCTGGCGCCGGTGCTCACCGCCATGGCGGTGGGCCTGGCGGTGAGCATCGGTCAGTACCTGCCTACCCTGCTGCTGGGCGCCGGACGCGTGCCCACCGTGACCACCGAGGCGGTGGCCCTGGCGGCCGGTGGCAACCGCCGCCTGATCGGCGTCTGGGCGCTGGTCCAGGCCAGCCTGCCGCTGCTGGGCTTTCTCATCGCCGTGGGATTGCCGCGGCTACTCTGGAGCAACCGACGCGGAATGCGAGGATCGCCATGACCGCCCCCTCACCCGAATGCGACCTGGTGCACGACCTGGTGTTTGATAACGTGCATATCGCCCTTCAGGGCAGGACGCTGCTGGCGCTGGATGCCCGGATCGCCCCCGGCGAGGTGCTCACCGTGATGGGCCCCTCCGGCTCGGGAAAGTCGACCCTGCTGGCCTTCGCCGCCGGCTTCCTGTCACCCGCCTTCGAGTCAGCGGGCCGGGTTCTGCTGGATGGTCATGACATCACCGCGCTACCCGCCGAGCGGCGCGGCATCGGCCTGCTGTTCCAGGATCCGCTGCTCTTCCCCCACCTCTCGGTGGCCGGCAACCTGCGCTTCGGCCTGCCCCGCGCCACTCCCGACAAGGCCGCCAGGATCGAGGCGGCACTGGCGGCGATCGGCCTGGCGGGCTTCGGCGAGCGCGACCCGGCAACCCTCTCCGGTGGCCAGCAGTCGCGGGTGGCCCTGATGCGCCTGCTGCTCTCGGCCCCCAGCGCCGTGCTGCTCGATGAGCCTTTCTCCAAGCTCGACACGGCGCTGCGTCACGAGATGCGCGAGCTGGTGTTCAGCAGGCTGCGCGAAGCGGGGCTGCCCAGCCTGCTGGTTACCCACGACCACCAGGACGCAGCAGCGGCGAGCGGTCGGATCATCACCCTCGAGTAACGCGCCCCGCTCCGCGACGCCAGGCAAAGTAGCGCTCAAGCCAGCCCAGCAGACGCTCGGGCTTGTGGGCATTCTTCCACACGCCGGCGGTCGCCTTCACCGCCTCGCTGCGGGTGGGATAGGGGTGAATGATGGACAGCAGGCGGTTGAGCCCGATCCCGCGGGTCATCGCCAGGGTGAAGGTGGCCAGCATCTCGCCGGCCCCCTCACCGACGATGTTGGCGCCGAGGATGCGGTCGCTACCGGGGGGAGTGAGCACCTTGACGAAGCCCCCGCTCTCGGCCTCGGCCAGGGCGCGGTCGAGCTCGCTCAGCGCATAGCGGGTCACCTCATAGTCGAGCCCCTGCTCGCGGGCTTCACGCTCGTTGAGCCCCACCCTCGCCACTTCGGGAGTGGTGAAGGTCACCGCCGGCAGCGCCCGGTAGCTGACCCGAAAGCGCCTGACCTCGCCGAACAGCGCATTGACCGTGGCATGCCAGGCCTGGTGGGCCCCGGCATGGGTCAACTGGTAGGGCCCCGCCACGTCGCCGCAGGCCCAGACGTTGGGCAGCACGCTACGCAGCGTCTCGTCCACGTCCAGGGTGCCGTTGCCGCGAGTGTCGATGCCAAGTGCCTCGAGCCCCATGCCGGTGACGTTGGCCTCGCGACCCACGGCCACCAGCAGGTGCGTGAAGGGAACAAGCTCGCGGTGGCCGTCGGCGTTCGCCACCTCCAGTGCCGAGCCTGCCGCGTCCGCCACCACCCCCAGCGCCCGGTGACCCATCAGGACCCGAACGCCGTCCTCGCCCATGGCAACCTGAAGCGCTTCGGCCACCTCCGCATCCTCCCGGGGCAGCAGCTGGCCGGCCGACTCCACCAGGGTGACCCGGCTCCCCAGCAGGGCGAAACTCTGCCCCAGCTCGCAGCCGATCGGCCCCCCGCCGAGCACCAGCAGTCGTTCGGGCAGCTCCTTGAGCCGCCACAGGGTGTCGGAGGTGAGCACCTCGACCGACTCGATGCCGGGCAGTTCGGGCACCCGGGGCCGCGCCCCGCTGGCGATGATGACATGGCGTGCGGTCAGGGTGCGCTCCCCTTCCGGTGTCATCACCCGCACCTGCCAGGGGGTCACCAGGCTCGCCTCACCCTTGATTACCTCCACCCCGAGGCTCTCGTAGCGCTCGACGCTGTCGTGGGGCGCAATGGCCTCGATGGCGCCCTGCACATGGCCCATCACGGCGGCGAAGTCCACGCTCGGCTCGGCCACCTGGACACCGAAGCGGGAGGCGCCACGCACTTCCCGAACGGAGCGCGCGGCGCGGATCAGCGCCTTGGAGGGCACGCAGCCGGTGTTGAGGCAGTCTCCGCCCATCTGCTCGCGCTCCACCAGGGTGACCCTGGCGCGCACCGCCGCGGCGATATAACTGGCCACGAGCCCCGCGGCACCGGCGCCGATCACCACGACGTCGCGATCGAAGCGCGCCGGGCGCCGATAGCGACGCGCCAGGGCGCGACGCCTGACCAGCGCCACGAGGCCCTTGGCCAGCCAGGGAAAGAGGCCGATCAGCACGAAGGAGGCCACCAGAGAAGGCGAGAGGATATCGCCCAGGGCCTGCAGCTCGGCCAGCTCATTGCCGGCGTTCACGAACACCGCCGTGCCCGCCAGCATGCCCACCTGGCTGACCCAGTAGAAGGTGGCCAATCGCATCCGCGTCAGCCCCATCACCAGGTTGATCACGAAGAAGGGGAACAGCGGGATCAGCCGGAGGGTGAAGAGGTAGAGCGCCCCTTCACGGCGGATCCCGGCATTGATGCGCTTCAGTTGCCTGGCATAGCGCCGTTCCAGGGGCTCACGCAGCAGGGTCCGCGCAATCAGCGCCGCCAGGGTCGCGCCCAGGGTGCTGGCGAAGGAGACGATCAAGAGCCCCCAGCCCAGGCCGAACAGGGCGCCGCTCAACAGGGTCATCAGAGTAGCGCCCGGCAGGGAGAGCCCCGCCATGACCACGTAGAGCAGGAAGAAGCCACCGATGACGGTGACGGGCTCCCGCGCCAGCCAGGCCTGGAAGCGGGCCTGCTCCGCCTGCAGGGTCTCCAGCGTCAGGAAATCGCTGGCTCCGGACAGGAAGAAGGCCGCCACGGCGGCGACTATCACTAATACGAGCAATAGACGGCGAGATCTCATCTGGCCTCCTTGGTGGCCGGGAAGGGGTTGCTTGCCCCACGGGGGCATGCCTGAATGAGTCGCCAGCGGGTCATCATCCTTACAGGCCCGGCCCGGGATGAAAGGTCCAATCCGATCATGCGACCAAGACAGGCGTCAGCATGACCCGCTGGCTATGCCCATTACGATAGCGAGAGAGACGATGCCTGCGCCGACGCTGAGCCTGATCATGCCCGTCCTGGACGAGGCCTCGACCATCGCCGCCACCCTCGATTTCCTGCAGCCGCTGATCCAGCGGGGGGTGGAGGTGATCGTGGTGGACGGTGGCAGCCACGACGACACCGCCGCCCTGGCCGCGCCGCTCTGCACTCGGGTGGTCGATGCCCCCCGCGGCCGCGCCCGGCAGATGAACCGGGGGGCGGCGGCGGCCGGGGGCGACGTGCTGCTCTTCCTGCACGCCGATACCCGCCTGCCCGAAGACGCCGACCGCCTGATCGACGCCGCGCTGGCGGGCCGGCAGTGCTGGGGGCGCTTCGACGTCTGCCTGGAGGGGACGACCCGCCTGCTACCGGTCATCGCCATCGCCATGAACCTGCGCTCACGCCTGACCGGCATCGCCACCGGTGACCAGGCGCTGTTCATGACCCGCGAGGCCTTCGACGCGGCGGGCGGCTTTCCCGACCAGCCGCTGATGGAGGACATCGAGATGTCGCGACGACTGAAGCGCCTCTCACCGCCCGCCTGCCTGCGTCAGAAGGTGGTGACCAGCGGCCGTCGCTGGGAGCAGCAAGGCGCCCGGCGCACGATCCACCTGATGTGGCGGCTGCGCTGGCGCTACTGGCGGGGCGCATCGCCGGAAAGCCTGGCCCGGGAGTATCGCCATGTGCGCTGATGCCGGGGTATCGCTCGCCGTCCTGGCCAAGGCACCGATCCCCGGGCGGGTCAAGACGCGGCTGATTCCGGCCTGCGGTGCCCAGCGGGCCACCTTCGTTCATGGCCAACTGCTGCGCCACACCCTGGAAGTGGCCTGCGCCGCCCTGCCCGTCGGGCGCCTGACCCTGTGGACTGCGCTGGACCACGCCCACCCGCTGTTCCTGGAACTCGCCGAACGCCACCACATCGTCCTGCGCCCCCAGCCCGAGGGCGACCTGGGGCAACGCATGCATGCCGCCCTGTCCGCGGCCGACGGCCCGGCCATGGTGATCGGCAGCGACTGTCCGGTGCTCACCCCGGCGCTGCTGCACCGCTGCGCCGAGGCGCTGGAGGATCACGACGCCGTCTGCTTGCCGGCCGAGGACGGCGGCTATGCGCTACTCGGCTTGCGCCGGGCCCATCGGCACCCCTTCAGCGACATCGACTGGGGCACCGGGAGCGTGATGACCCAGACGCGCAAACGTATCGCGGCGCTCGGCTGGCGCCTGACCTGCCCGGAAACCGTCTGGGACGTCGACGTCCCAGAGGATCTGATCAGGCTGTCGACGTCGCATCCGGCACTGGCGGAAGCGGTCTGAATCCGTAAGCACCGCTCGACTCAGTGAGGCGTGTTGCCCGCCAGTCCCGCCAGACCCAAAACCCAAAACCCGGAGCCTGCATGCGATGACAAACCAGAGACGCCCGGAAGACGACGTCACCCTGGCAGCGTCCCCGACCCGCATGGAACGACTGCCGGCGGTCAGGAGAGCGCTTCGAGACCGACTTCGATGAGGGCGCCAGTGACAACCAACTGACGTCCATAGACTGATCAACAATGGCGAAAAGCGCCGCGGCCATCACACCCCCTCAGCCGTGACGGGCACCCGCATGGCTTCCCGCCGCCAGTGGCGCAGGGTCGAAGGGTGGACGCCGAAGGACTCGGGCAGTGAGACCCCGAGCCGCTCGGCCAGCAGGGCGAGGATCGCCATATGGTGGATCGTATGGCTGGTCAGGAAGGCCAGCTCTCGCTCGATAGTGGAGCCGAGTGACAGGCGGTCCTCATCGAGGGGGTAGTCCAGGGTCAGTCGAGACGACGGCTGTCGGTCGACCAGCGCTATCAGCGAGGCCTCGAGGGAGGCCAGCCGCTCTGAGGCCCGGGTTGGCCAATGTTCGAGCATCTCGTCACGGCGGCGATGCTCATAGTCGATTTGCTCCCCCCCGGCGCCTTCCAGGCCGGCGAGCAGTGCATCATAGTGATCGATGATGTGACGAACGTGCACGCCAAGGGTGTGACGGCCCCCCGGACCGGAGGGCTGTCGGTAAGTGGCAGGCATCAACTCATGCAGCAGCCCCCTCAGCTGGGCAAGCGCCAGGAGATTCTCCTCGATGAGCCCTTCCAGAGAGGGGGACAATTCAAGTGAAGGCTGTGTCATCGCCGGGATCTCCTGATTCCTGAGCGGGTGGCGCTGAAGCATCGGGGAAGTCCGGACCGGCGCCCATGGCGCACGGCCCGGCCTTCAGCCTGTCGATTGTTGAGCGTCAGTTCCCGGCTTCGCCTTCCGCTTCGGCCTCGGCTTCAGCTGCTTCATCCTCGCCTTCGGCCCCACTCTCCTTCTCTCCTAAAGCCTCATGCTCGGGTTCATCTTCCGCCGTCCCCTCGCTCTCTATGACAGCCTCACCCTCGGCCTCTGCGACATCTTCACGCTCGATTTCTCCTGCCGCCTCGCCTGCCGCTTCGGTTTCCGGGTCGGCGTGGTGAGCCTCGGCCAGCATCAGGGGCGCTTCCTGGCCGCTGGTATAGGTGGGCTCGGCGGCCGTGTCGCTGGCCACCGCCTGGAAGGCAGCACCGCTGGCGACCAGCAGCAGCGCCGGCGTCGCGTATCCCAGCCGGCGACCCAGCCGCCCCAGCAGGTTACGGCGTTTCTCGTCTTGTAGTGTCATGGTCATGACCTCTTCAATGGTGCATCTCGCGATGCGCTAGGCGATATGCAAACGCATGCCGCCGTACAGTAAAGTCAGCCTCCATGGTGGGGCTGGCTTTCCCTCGGCGACGCCTTGCGAACGGGCATCGCCATCAGCTCGGTACCCCGTGACTGGCCAGGCGACTTGCTAGCACCCGATGCCTCTCATCCCCTCGCCACGGCGGGGTCGACAATACGGGCGTCGGATTCGACTGGGCTGGCCAGCCAGTCGGCCAGGGAGACGGAAACGTTGTCGTGATCAGAGTCCCCCACGGCAAGGCGCTCCAGTCTGGCCACCCACTCGCCCAAGTCGGCCACCTCGTCTGGCGTCAGGGTCTCGCCCGGTGCCGCGACACAGCACGGTAGCAGGGCACCGAGCACATCCAGCACACCGGCGTTGGCCAGAAAATCGTCGGTATCGGCGGGCACCAGCACCCCGCGGATCGCCACCCTGGGAGGCGGCATCGGCCAGGGGTCGCCGGAGAGGGTCATCAACGGCAGGCCCAGCGGCTCGGCCACCTCGGGGGCCGACAGAGACAACCGCACGCCGCGGGTCAGCGTCGCGCTCGTTGCCTTCAACCGCTGGATCATCTCCTGGCACTCGGTCTCGTCGAACATCAGGCAGAGCACGCCGCCCCCTTCCTTGGTGACCAGCAGGTGGGCGTCGATCACCGGGTGACCGGGCCGCGCGGCCTGGATGACGAGGTGTGCCAGCAGGGCCGGGGTGAGTTGAGTCAGTGTCAGTCGTGACCTGACCACCTCATCGTCGGCCACCAGGGCATAGCCGGCCGTCTCGCGCAACACGGCCAGGCGGGGCAACCGGCTAGCCATCGCGTCGTCCAGCGGCGCGAGTCGCTCTTTGAACATCGCCGATAGCCTGGTCAGGGCGGCAGGGCTGCTGATGTTAAGCGACCAGCGTCGGCCATCGTGGTTCAGCTGCATGAGGCGTTCCTCGGGAGACTCCGCCACCGGCTCGGCCAGTGTGGCGACATTATCCGGCCTCATGACCATCGCTTCCCCACGCTGGCAAAGCAACCCCTCGCGGCACCAGTCCCCCAGGGTGGACCAGACCTCCTTGCGCAGCGCTTGTGGGGCCGGCGTGCCGCCCCCCTCCGTGGCGGCCAGCAGCGCCTGGACAATGGCGTCGGGGTCGAGCCCCTCGGTGGCCAGCAGCCAGATCAAGGTTGCCGTCTCGTTGGGCCGGTAGTAACGCCCGCTGCGGGTGGCATACAGTGCAAGCTGGTCATCCTGCAGAAGCTCCGCCGCATGGCGACGGCGCAGCACAGGCCGCGTTACAGGCTGCCGCGCCAGTCCCTCGGCCAATTGCAGGTCGTCCAGGCTAGGCAGCAAAAAAAACGGCAAGTAGCGGGATGGCGTCTCCGAAGGCAGTAGACGCAGGAAGCCCCCGGCCCGTGACTGCTCCGCCTCGGTCTCGGCGACCAGGCGAGCCATGGTATCCCCTTCGCCGGCTGCCGTCGGTGTGGCGTCAATGCCGGCAAGATCCAGCAGCCTGACCATATCGCGCACCAGGCCACCCTTGACCGCCTCCTCGACCCGCCCGCCATGCTCCGGGGAGGCGCAGATCCCCAGCGACGGGCTGAGATTGCACTCGAGTATCCAGGGCGTGAGGGTATCGTCTACCAGGCAGTCGAGCCCCAGCAGCTCGTAGCAGCCGCGCGGGTCGGCCCCCACCTCGGCGGTGCGTTGGCGCATGGCGTCTACCGCCGCGATGGCCGTCAGGGCCACCAGGTCGTGGATACGGGCGAAGAGACGATCGTCGTCATGCCCCTGATCGCGCAGCCAGGCTCGATAGCGGTCGAGGTCGATGAACTCCACCGGCACCTCGACGCGGTCATTGAGGGCATTGATGTCCGGGTTGGTCAACTGGCTGTAGGGGTTGTCGGTGTCATCGGGATCCCAGGGCTCCGAGGCCAGCTTGGCAAAGCCCTGCCGGTAGAGATAGACGCGCAGCGGTTCAAGCGAACTGATCAGCACATAGAGACGCAGCACATACTTGTGTCCGCGAATGGTATGGGGGTTCGCCAGGTATTCCTGCACCATCCAGTCGCGTGCCAGCGGCGCATCGCCCGGGTCGCGCAGCACCCGCACGCCCTTGCCCTTGGAGGCATTGGTCGGCTTGAGGATCCAGCGCTGGCCGGGGTTGGCCAGGGCCGCCGCCTGCAGGGCGTGGTAGTCGTGGGGCATTACCCAGGAACGTGGAAAGAACGCCAGCCGCGACGCCTGTTCACTCTCTGCGCCGTAGCTCTCCATGATGCGCTCGCGAAGCGTGGAGAGACTCTCGTGGAGACGGCTCTTGACGGTCAGCGCGGCATTGCCCGGGAAGTGGTTGATCCGGCGTGCCGGCGAGACCCGCCGGAACTGCGCGGAATCCGGCATGCCGGTGACCCAGCCGGCGTCCCAGTCCTGCTCGTCCCCGGCCTCCCAGCCCAGCAGTTCCAGGGCCTCGCGGAAAAAACGATCCTGCTCGGCGGCTCGTTGGCCGCCCAGCCAGAAACGCCGGGTCGGCGAATGCTGCTCGATCATGCGGGAGTCTCCTCTCCGCCGTAGCGAAGGTGATGGTGTGCACCCTTGTAAGTGTGTCGTCGGATGTGCAGGCTCCTTACAGCGATAGCAACTCCCATGCGATCTGTCGCTGACAACCTTAAATTGCCGTCGACACACTCCTCGGAGTCAGCCTCCAGCAGTATCACATGAATAGAATATTCAAATTTATTTATATACTATGATAGAATATCTGTGTCAGAAAGCCTTCTTGGCGAGGAAGCGCTATCCCGTTGCAGGATGACGGTCATGCTCCATTTCCGACGAGGAAGATTCCTTATGCGATCCCGACTGATCCTGGCCGCGAGCGCCCTGGCCATTGCCGGCCCGGTCTACGCCCTACACCCCGCACCGCTGGTCGAGGCCGAGTGGCTCAACGAGCAGTTGGGCAGCGATGGCCTGGTGGTGCTCGACGTACGCTCTTCCATCGATGACGGCGGCGACCATGCCGCCTTCGAGTCCGCCCGTATTCCCGGCAGCCGCTACAGCAGCTATACCGATGCCGGCTGGCGTGAAACACGCGGCAACGTGGCCGGCCTGCTCTCGGACGTCGCCGACCTGGAGGCGCTGATCGGCGGTCTGGGCATCGCCAACGACGACACCGTGGTGGTGGTCGCCGGCGGCACGGGGCCCACCGATTTCGGCAGCGCCGCGCGGATCTACTGGACCTTCAAGGTGCTGGGCCACGACGAGGTGACGATCCTCAACGGCGGCTTCGCCGGCTGGGAGCAACAGGGCTTCGAAGTCGCCAGCGGATCGGCGAGCGCCCCGGAGACAGCCGACTTCTCGGGGACGCTGCAGGAGCCGCTGCTGGCCACCACCGAGGAGGTGGAAGCGGCCCGCCAGGCCGGTGAGCCGCTGGTGGATGCCCGTCCGCCGGGCTTCTTCACCGGCGAGACCCAGTCGCCGGCGACCCGCGCCCCTGGCACCATCCCGGGGTCGGTCAACCTGCCCCATGACGGCGCCCTGGTCGAGGGCGATGGCGCCTACTACCTGGAGCCCGAGCGGCTGAACGCCACTATCGATGCAGTGGGGCTGGATCGCCAGGCTCCCACCGTGGCCTTCTGCAACACCGGCCACTGGGCCGCCAGCGGCTGGTTCCAGCTCAGCGAGCTCGGCGGCTTGGAGAACGTCACCATGTACGACGGCTCCATGGCCGAGTGGACTCAGGACGACGCGCGCCCCATGCAGCTGGCCGACGGTGGCATCGTCAGCGTGGGGGAACTGATCAACTGAGGCCACCCGGCTCGCCTGGCTCCCCCGATAAAGCAACACCCCGCGTCCCAAGGGCCGCGGGGAGCTTGTGTATGGCCTGTGGTACCGGCCGTCTGGAGCTATCCCAACCGCTCGGCCAAGGCGTCGAGGTCGGCGACGGTCATGTCCGGCTCGACGCCCCAGGGGTCGAAGGGTGCCTCCAGGCTGCGACGCACCCAGGTGGCGTGCAGGCCGGCATGGCGGGCCCCGATCACGTCGAAGGGGTTGCTGGAGATCAGCCAGGTATCCCCCGGCGCCACCTCGAGACGGTTGCGCAGGTGCGCATAGACCGCCGGGTCCGGCTTGAAGCGCTTGATCTCGTCGACACTGACCACGTCATCGAAGTGCCCGCGAATCCCCGCCTGCTTGAGCAACCCCTCCACCGCCTCCGAGGTGCCATTGGAGAAGGCCACGCAGCGCACCCCCGCCTCGGCCAGGCGCTCCAGGGCCCCGGCGGCCTCGGCAAAGGCCGGCAGCCTGGCGTAGATCGCCATCAGGTGCTCCTTGTCGACATCGGCCAGACGGGTCTGCAGGGCGCGGTCGGTGAACTCCAGCGCCTCCCGGGTGCACTGGTCGAAGGGCACGTAGGCGCCCATCAGGCCCCGCCGGAAGCTGTACTCCAGCTGTTTGTCCCGCCAGCGCCGCGAGAACTCCGCGGCCAGCTCTCCCTTGCCGGCCGCGCCGAGCCGTGTTTCCAGCTCGGCCACCACGCCATGGGTGTCGATTAGGGTGCCGTAGACATCGAAGGCCAGTACCGTTGCCATCGTTCACGCTCCTCGGTGGGGTATCGACATCGAGCATGAGGCCCCGGGGTTCGTGGCTCAAGCTCTGTCCGCTCATGCTTCGAACACAAGCGTCCTGAACAGGAGCGCGCCGCGAGGTCTCCCCCGCGGCGCGCTCCTGCCCTTGTGGACGGCGGACGTTTGGTATCAGGCGCGCAGGGCCTGCACGGCGCCCTCGCGCACCAGCTCGTCGGTGACCCTGTTCACCGCCCGGCGGGTACGGGCGACGATCTCGTCGACCTCGGCGCGGGTGGCGATCAGCGGCGGCGCGAAGCCGAGGATGTCGCCCTGGGGCATGGCGCGGGCGATCAGGTTCTCGTCCAGCGCGGCGGCGGCGATACGCGGGCCGACCTTGAGCGCCGGATCGAAGTGCTTGCGCTGCTCGGGATTCACGGAGAACTCCAGGGCCGCCAGCATGCCCACGCCGCGCACGTGGCCGACGATGGGATGGTCACCGAAGGCGGTGGCCATGACCTGCTGCAGGTAGCCGCCGGTATCACGGGCGTTCACGGTGAGGCCCTCGCGCTCGATGATCGCCAGGTTGGCCAGCGCCGCCGCACAGCCCAGGGCGTGGCCGGAGTAGGTCCAGCCGTGGCCGATGGGGCCGTGCTGACCGGCGCCCTGCTCCAGCACCGCCCAGACGCGGTCACCGACGATCACGCCGGAAAGCGGCTGGTAGGCGCTGGTCAGGCCCTTCGCGACGGTGATCAGGTCGGGCTTGATGCCGTAGAAGTGGCTGCCGAAGTCGGCGCCGATGCGCCCGAAGCCGCACACCACCTCGTCGGCGATCAGCAGCACGTCGTATTTCGCCAGCACCGCCTGGATCGCCTCCCAGTAGCCCTCAGGCGGCGGCACGATGCCGCCAGTGCCGAGCACCGGCTCGCCGATGAAGGCGGCCACGGTCTCCGGCCCCTCGGCCAGGATCATCTCCTCGAGCTTCTGTGCACAGTAGTGCGAGAACTCCCGCTCGGTCATGCCCTCCTGCTCCGCGGCGCGATGGTAATAGTAGGGCGCCTCGGTATGCAGGATGCCGGACAGCGGCAGGTCGAACTGGTCGTGGAACGCCTTGAGGCCGGTCAGGGAACCGGTGGCCAGGCCCGAGCCGTGGTAGCCGCGCTGGCGAGAAATGACCTTCTTCTTCTGGGGGCGACGCAGCACGTTGTTGAAGTAGCGCACAATCTTGAGCTGGGTCTCGTTGGCATCGCTGCCGCCGAGGCCATAGTAGACCTTGGACATGCCGGGGCCGGCGAGCTCGATGATCTTCTCGGAGAGGGCGATCTGCGGCTCGTTGGAGTGGCCCACGTAGGTGTGGTAGTAGGAGAGCTCCAGGGCCTGCTGGTAGATGGCTTCGGCCACCTCGGTGCGACCGTAGCCGATGTTGACGCAGTAGAGCCCGGCGAAGGCGTCGATGAACTCGCGGCCATCCTTGTCGCGGATATGGATGCCCTTGCCACCGGTGATCACGCGTCCCGGCGCATCGCCGTGGGCGAAGTCGCGCAGATGGCTTGAAGCGTGGAAGGTCACCTTGCGATCGCGGTCGATCAGGTCCTGGTGCTGCTGGCTCATCTCGTTCTCTCTTTTCTCAAGGCTCCCCGGCGTCCCGCCGAGGAGATGTTCATCTTCGTTTGTGTTGCTAATCGGTGGACTACCAAACCGGGAGCTCTGCGATCAAAGGCCTGGCTAGGCGAAACGCTGCCGGAAAAGCGGAGTGGACTGTTGTCCATGAGCATTTCGCGGCAGCGGTTCAACAACGCCAGGCCGAAGCGCAGCTAGCTACCCGACACGGACCCCAGGGCGCCGAGGCAGTAATACTTGGTCTCGAGAAACTCATCGATGCCGGTGATGCCGCCCTCGCGGCCCAGGCCCGACTGCTTGACGCCGCCAAAGGGCACCGGCGGGCCGGTCATCTTCACCGAGTTGACCGACACCATCCCGAACTCCAGGGCCCGCAGCAGCTTCCAGATGCGGCGAATATCGTGGGTGTAGACGTAAGCGGCGAGACCGTACTGGGTGTCGTTGGCCAGGGCAATGGCCTCGTCATCATCGGCATAGGCCATGACGCCGGCGATGGGGGCGAAGCTCTCTTCCTGCCACAGGCGCATATCGCGGGTCAGCCCGGTCAGCAGCACCGGCATGAAGAAGTTCTCGCCCGGCGCCTGGCGCTGATCGCCGGCCACCAGGGTGGCGCCCTTGGAGATGGCGTCGTCGACGATGCCGGCGGCCTTGTCTACCGCTTGGCGGTGGATCAGCGGGCCCAGGTCGACCTCGCTCTCCATGCCGTTGCCCACGGTGAGCGCCGCCATGCGCTCGGCGAAGTGGGCGACGAACGCGTCGTGGATCGATTCGTGGACCAGGATACGGTCCGCGGCCAGGCAGTCCTGCCCCGAGGTCTGGAACTTGGCCGCCACCGCGGCGAAGGCCGCCTCCTTCGGGTCCATGTCCGGCCCGACGATGAAGGGCGCGTCGCCACCCAACTCCAGCGAGACCCGCTTGACGGTGTTGGCGCACTGCTCCAGCAGCAGGCGACCGACCCGTGTGGAGCCGGTGAAAGAGAGCGCCTTGACCCGGGGCTCGGCACACAGCAGCTGCGACACCTCGGCGGGCTCGCCCAGCACCACGTTGAACACCCCCGCCGGGATGCCGGCGCGCTCGGCGAGCTCCGCCAGCGCCAGCGCCGAGAAGGGGGTCTCGCCGGCCGGCTTGACGATCACCGGGCAGCCGGCGGCCATGGCGGCGGCCGCCTTGCGGGTGATCATCGCCAGCGGGAAATTCCAGGGCGTGATCAGCGCCGCAATGCCCACCGGCTCCTTGAGGGTACCCAAGGCGGCGTTGGGGATGTGGCTGGGGATGGTCTCGCCGAAGGTGCGCTTGCCCTCCTCGGCGAACCAGCGCACGAAGCTGGCGCCATATTCCACCTCGCCGCGAGCGTCCGGCAGCGGCTTGCCCTGTTCCAGGGTCATCAGGATAGCCAGGTCTTCGCGGTTGGCCTGGAGCAGGTCGTACCAGGCCAGCAGGCGCTCGCAGCGCTCGTCGGCACGTAGCGCACGCCAGTGCACGAAGGCGGCCTCGGCGGCGTCCACGGCGGCGCGGATCTGATGCGGCTCGAGCCAGGGGATGTACCCCAGCGCCTCGCCGGTGGCCGGATCGAACACGGCCTCCTCGCGGCCGCCCTCACCGTGGGTCCACTTGCCGTCCACGTAGGCGTGCTGGCGGAACAGACGCGGGTCACTGAGCTTGCTGGATAGGGTCATGCGGCACCTCCCTGAGGCGCCGGCCGTATTGACGTTGGAGGCCGGCGTCGATGAAACGGTCGAGCCGCCTGAAGGAACTCCTCCAGGGCGGCTCGGTAGGTTCATCTTAAGGCAGATGGACGGCGGGGACTTTTCGTTAACCCGCCAGGGGGATGCGCTTTTTTTTGTCCGCCCACACCTGACAGGAGGTTTTTTTCCGAAGGGGGACGTCAGCCCGCCTCGGGATCGATCAGCGCCGCCTCGGTGAACACCAGCAGACCCAGCTCCGGGCGATAGCCGTGGATCTCGGTAACGTCCAGGGCCTGCAGGAAGTAGAGGATCTCCTCGCTGACCACCTGGCCCGGGACCAGTACCGGAAAGCCCGGCGGGTAGGGGATCACGAAGCTCGCCGAGACCACGTCGCGACCAGCCCGCATGGCCGCCTGCACCTCGCCATTGTCGAAGCGCAGGTACTCGGTGTTCACCTCGTCATAGGCCAGGAAGTAGGCGCAGCGGATATCGCCCTCGGGGGTATTGCCGTCGGGGTTCGGCCGGAAGGCGTCGTGGAAGCGGCTGAAGTCCGGCAGCGGCGGCAGCTCCTGGGTCA
Source organism: Halomonas salsilacus (assembly GCF_051216275.1). Lineage (NCBI taxonomy): Bacteria > Pseudomonadati > Pseudomonadota > Gammaproteobacteria > Oceanospirillales > Halomonadaceae > Halomonas > Halomonas salsilacus. Next base: position 439,749 of record NZ_JBPKAQ010000001.1, on the reverse strand, counting down.
GCGAGTGGACGCGGTTCTCGATGATCTTGCGCTCCGGCCGACTGCTCTCATCCCAGCGGGCCTCGAACTCCTTGGCCAGCTTGATCAGCACGTCGAGCAGGTAGGCGATGGACCCCCGGGTGGTGCCGATATTGGTCATGAACAGCACGGTGTTGCGCGATGTCTTGTTGATCTGGATGCCGTACTTGTTCATCAGGAATTCGTTCTTGAAGGTATCCCCGTCGATCCCGGTGGTGCCGATGGCGATGGTGATGCGGCTGGGGTCGACGACGAACTCGTCGTTGGCCCAGGCCTCCTCCATCTTGTTCCAGCCGGTGACCGGGTCGTAGAAGGTGTCGACCCCGGACTGCCGGTACTCCAGCGGCACCATGTCCTTGTTGATCAGCACCCGGAAGTATTTCTGCAGCAGCGGATGGGTATATAGCTGCTCGCGCAGCGACAGCGCCGCCTCGACCTGAGCGTGCACCAGCTCGAAGCCCTCCATCTCGGCCTGCATGCGACCCACGTCCAGCGAGGCGATGATCTGGTAGTTGGGCGAGGTCGAGGTATGGGTCATATAGGCCTCGTGGAACGGTGCCTCGACCTTCTGGCGATAGTCCTGGTCCCAGACGTGGATCATCGACCCCTGGCGCAGCGAGGTCAGGGTCTTGTGAGTAGAGTGGGTGGCATAGGCACGGATGCGCACTTGATCGGGATCCGGCATCAGCGGGCGGTCGAGCCAGGTGGCATCATCGTCGGGATCGAGCTGGTCGAACTCCGCCTTCCAGGCCGCGTACTCCTCGTGGTAGGCCACGCTGCGGTAGCGCTCGCACAGGGTGCGGGCGGCATGCATGGCGGTACGCGGCCGGTAGGTGGGGTTGAAGCCGGCGAAGGCGAACCACGCCTCGTCCCAGAGGAACACCAGGTCGGGCTTGATCGCCAGGCACTCCTCCATCACCCGACGCACGTTGTAGACCACGCCGTCGAAGGTGCAGTTGGTCAGCAGCAGCATCTTGACCTTGTGCAGCTGGCCCGAACGCTTGTACTCGAGCAGTGTCTTCTTGATCTCCTTGAGCGGCACCGCGCCATACATGGAATAGTCGTGCAGCGGGTAGGAGTCCAGGTAGCTGACGTGGGCCCCGGCCAATACCATGCCGTAGTGATGCGACTTGTGGCAGTCACGGTCGATCAGCACGATGTCGCAGGGCTTGACCAGTGCCTGCACCACGATCTTGTTGGCGGTGGAGGTGCCGTTGGTGACGAAGAAGCTCTGCCGCGCGCCGAAAGCCCGGGCGGCGTACTCCTGGGCCTTCTTGATCGGCCCGTAGGGCTGCAGCAGGGAGTCCAGGCCGCCGGAGGTGGCCGAGGTCTCGGCGAGGAAGATGTTGATCCCGTAGAAGTCGATCATCTGCCCGGCCCAGTGGGAGCGGGTGATCGACTTGCCCCGCGAGATGGGCATGGCGTGGAAGACCCCGGTGGGCTTGCGGCTGTACTCGCGCAAGGCATCGAAGAAGGGAGTGCGGTAGCGGTTGTCGATGGCCCTCAGGATGGTGTGATGCTGCTCGATGTAGTCCGTCTCGCGATAGAAGATGCGGTTGAAATGACGGATATCGCGGCTCGCCGTGGCCTCCACGTCGCCGCTGGTGACCAGGAACTGGTCGATCTCGGGACGCAGCTCGTGAATCATGCTGCTCAGCAGGATGCTGCGCTCGGCCTCGGACTGGTGTTCGAGGGACTGCTCGGAGATCCCCTCGAGGTAGTTGCGCAGGGCGCTGAGGTTGTACTTCGACTTGTAGGGGAACTCATAGCGGATCAGGCAGGCCTGGATATTGGGGTTGACCAGCACCGCGATGAGCGCATCCTCGAAGCTTCTCACCGTCACCACGTCATAGACGAAACGGTCCTCGGGGCGGCGCATGTTGTGGAAGGCCTCACGCACCACCTCCTCTTCCGGGGCCGAGAGGTTGTCGACGATCAGCAGTTCGAAGTAGGGCTGGGCAGCGCTGTTGGAGGCCGGGTGGCCGCGGCGCAGCTGGGCCAGGGCATCCAGGGTCTCCATATCCTCGGCACCGGCGTCGGTCTCGCTGAGATCGACATGGCGCCGGCGGTAGGACTCGCTGATCAGCGCCCGCACCAGGCGCTTGACCACCTTCTCCAGCAGCCCGTACTCCTCACGATCGAACAGCGACCAGAGGTGGCGGAAATCCTCCTTGGAGGGAAAGGCGTGGTAGTCCTCGATGATCTCGAGCCGCGTCAGCTTGACGTCGATCGCCTTCACCAGGTTTCTGACCCGAGCGTCATCGGTCAGACGCACTAGCTGTCCCAGGTCACGCTTGAGGGCGTTCCAGGTATCGGCACGCAGCTGGGAGATCTTGTGGTAGAAGCCCAGCGCGGTATAGGGCGTTTCAGTCTGGCTGGTCTCTTGCATGGCGATACCCTTCCATGATGATGGTTGTAGTCGATATCGATCAGCGGCCGAACCTTTCCAGCACGCCATAGCGCACGGTGATCCACTCTTCGGGAAAGTGGTCGAAGCTCAGGTCCAGATCGAGTCCGGGCCAGTGGTAGCGCACGCTACCCTCTGCGGGTCGATAGAAGGCCGAATAGATGGTGCCCAGGCCGCGGCGATAGTCATGACGGAACAGTGGCGGCGCCGAGAAGGCCGCCTCCAGACGCGCCTCGCTGGTGGCCTCGTCGTCCACCAGGATGGAGAGCTGGCGTTCACGGATCAGCGTCTCGGAGGCCAGCGCATGGGCGTACCACTCGATGCGTTTCTGGTGGTTGGTGGCCACCGGCACCCGGCGGATGCTGGCCTGGCGGTCCGGCCCGATCATCGCCGTCACGTAGCGCCCGGCAGCGTCGGCCACGGTGATGTTGTAGGCCATGTGGGTCGGCACGCGCGCCAGCACCTCGGCGGCCTCGGGCACGCTGTCGCAGAACTCCAGCAGGTAGCGCAGGATAACCGGTGCGCCGAAGCCATCCCCCACCGCCTTGCGCCCGCCGAAGGCCAGAGACACGGCCAGCCCGTGGTCGTTCATGCCGTCGAGCACGCCCCACAGGCAGTCAGACATGGCAATCACGCCGCGGCCATTCCAGCGGGTAAAGAGGATGGACCCCTCGCAGAGCTCCGGCGGGTAATCGTAGTTGCGCGCCAGCAGGGTGCTGCCCGGCCGAGCCAGCACCGCCTGGGAGCAGCCGGTGATGTAGGGCGGCGGTTGATAGAGGCTCAGGAAGCGGGAGGCCAGGTCACCGCCGCCGGCCAGCTCGCACAGCGCACGATAGGTTGGCAGCAGCTCCGGCATGTGCCGGCGCAGGGCGTTGAGGCAGGCCAGATACCCCGGTCGCTCGCGCTCCCCCTCGGCCAGGTACCAGGCCTCGTAGGCGGACCAGTGCGCATCGAAGATCGACCGCCACTTGGGGCCCGGCGTCGCCTCGTGCAGGGTGCGAAAGACCAGCGTCTTATCGTCCATTTTGATAGGCGCCGCCCCCTGGGGAACAGAAGCGGCGCCCTCCCCCTTCACAGGATCTTGAAGTTGCCGCCGCCAACGGCGTGGCTGACGGCGACCTGTTCCACCACGGGATCCTGCAGTGACTGCCCCGAATACTGGCCGCGAATGCCGTCGATCCAGGCTTTCGCCCGCTCGTTGAGCTGGAAGTCATCATCCATCAGCCGCCCGCGGGTGATCAGGATGCCCAGATCGGCCCCCTCGTAGCGGAAGTCACCGGCACCGCTGATGCGCAGGAAGAAACCCTCCTGGTCGTTCTCGGCGGCGTGGGGGTGATAGCTGTAGTGGTCGTAGGCGATGCTGCCGTCGCCAGTCATCTTCCATACCCCGGTACGCGGGGCGCTGGTCAGTAGGTCGACGCTCTCGTCGGTGTGCTTGATCACCAGCTGGCTCCAACTGTCGACGCTCTCGGGATGGGCCCAACGCTCGTTGATCTCGTTGATATCGAGATCGAAGTCGACGTCGGAGAACTCCAGCAGATGGAAGAGGAACAGCGGAATATCGGAGTGGGCGAAGGCCGCCACGTTAGTCAGCGAGCTGGCCCCGGTGACCCGCGGGTTGAGCTCGCCCAGGTAGACCTCGCCGTTGTCCATGTCGATCAGGAAGTCGAGCTCGAAGTAGCCGCGATACCCCTCCTCCCGCAACGCCTCACCGAACAGGAAGGTGAACTCCCGGGCCTTGTCGCGAATCTCCTGGGTGAAGGCCCCGGCGAACATCTCGTTGCCGCACCAGCCGCCCTTGTAGGGGGTCAGCGTCTTGAAGCCCACCAGCTCGGTCATCAGCGGCCCCACCACGGTGCCGCAGCGGGTGGCACAGGCCTCGATGGCCGAGCCGCGGCAGTTGATGCGCTTCATGATCTTGACCTCGGCCTCGGCCTCGATCTCCTCGGCATGCTTGTAGTAGTCGTCCTCGCTGGCGATGAAGAAAGTGGTATGGCCGGAATCCCCGAAGGCGGTCTGCACCACCAGGTCATTGCCGAGCTCCTGACTCACCTCGCAGAGCTCCTGATAGCTGCCCACCCTGGCCAGCACGTTGGGCACGCTGGGCACGCCGGCCTTGTTGCCGATGCGCACCGTCTCGATCTTGTTGTCCATCCGCTGACGCAGCGTCGCCGGCGGGAAGGCGACCTTGAGCCCCAGCTGCTCGCACACCTCCTCAGTGTGCTCGTCGAACATCAGGAAGGCGGCGGTGCCCGCGATGTCGCCATCGGCCCGCGACTGGATAAAGTCGATCACCTCCTTGTGCTCCAGGAGGTAGTTGTTGATGTCTTCGATGCTCTCGAAATCCCGGGGAAACTTCTCCTTGGGCACGAAGACGTTGCGCTGCTGGCCGTCGAAACAGTCGATGTAGTTGATATGGCGGAAGTTGCCCACCCAATCGCCGATGCCGAGCAGGTTGAAGTTGGTGGCCGAGATGAAGTAGATCGGCTCCTTATTATTGAGGAAGTGGCGGCGGACACCGGCAATGCTGGTGATCTTGTTCATTGTTGTTGCTCCAACGATGGCGGATGGGAAAGCGTCGGCCGCTCTCGCGGTGGACCGTGTCGCGGTGGCGAAGGCGGAGTCCCGGCGACCGAAAAGCTGGTACAGGGCGCGCTTGAGGGACTCCAACAGCATGATGGTCTCCTTACCGGGACAGGGGACGGTGGATCAGTACTCCTCGACGTCGGCGCGCAGCGGCTTGATCAGCGGCCCGAGGGTATCGAGGAAGGGAGGGGTTCCGTTCTCGCTGCGATAGACAGAGAAGTCCGCGCGGCGGTCGCGAAAGCTCTTGAGGGGTTGACCGAGTCCGCGCAGGCCGGTTTCGCGCTCGCGGCGTACCCGGTGGAGGTCGACCTCGATGGGCATCACCTCCTCGCCGGTGCCGGCCTGGTGGATGACGTCACCCGAGGGACCGACCACGATGGAACGCCCGTTCCCGATGGCGCCGGCACCGTTGATGTCGAAGAAGTAGCACTGATTGACCGCGGCGTTGGTGCGCGCGATGGACAGCTCGATGTCGCGGTCGATGGTGTCGGTCATGGTCGGGTGCAGGATCACCTCGGCGCCCATGGTGGCCAGGGTGCGGGTGGTCTCGGGGAACCACATGTCGTAGCAGATCGACACCCCGAAGCGCGCCACGTTGGGCACGTCGAAGACAACGAACTCGCTGCCGCTCTCCACGCCTGCCTCGTAGGGAAGAAAGGGGAACATCTTGCGGTAGCGGGTCACCACCTGCCCGTGGGGATTGATCACCGACAGGGTATTGAAGATCCCCTGGTCGGTCTGCTCGAACATCGAGCCCGGGATCAGCCAGATGCGATGCTGCTCGGCGATCTGACAGAACAGCTGCTCGGCGTGACTCGGCATGGGCTGAGCATGGTGCGGCGAGGCGCCCATGGGCATCAGCTCGCTGAAGACGACCATCTGGACCTGGGGAAAACGGCTCATCAGGACGTCAACCCGGTGGCGCATGGCTTCGGTGTTGTCGCCGTGATGCAGGGCATGCATCTGTACCCCGGCAATAGTGAAATAGGACATCTTGGTCTCTCTGCGTCAGGCGATCTCGGAACTCTCAGGGCGCTGTCAATTGTCAATCGACCATGACCGGCACCATCAGTAGTATGCCGGAAAGATCGCCCGGCATGGTGAGTGTCTACCCACCCCTTGGCGTCAGTTTATGACAAACGGTTACGGAAACAATCAACGCTGTGCTCGCGAAGCGACGAAAACGGTCCGGTCGGGAAGGCGAAGATCAGGTCGCGAGGTCGACGCGAGAGAGGCCTGTTCCGGGGCTCTTGACCGTCTTGGTGACGATATAAGTGAAGTAGCGCTCGATGCCTGCCTCGCCGGTGAGCCAGGCATCGATCAGCCGCTGGTAGGCATCGATGGAGTCGGCCTCGACCTTGATCAGGTAGTCGACGCCGCCGCCCACCGCCACGCACTCGGTGACCTCGGGGGTGGCGTGGACCAGCGCCTCGAAGCGGGCGAAGCACTCGGCGTTGTGGGCCTTGAGCTCGATCTGCACCCACACCGGAGTGCGCTTGACCAGCGCCGCCGAGTTGATGCGTGCGCTGTAGCCCTCGATGACGCCGGCCTTCTCCAGCCGGCGTACCCGCTCCCAGCAGGGACTGACCGAGAGGTTGATCGCCTCGGCCAGCTTCGATTTGGTGATGCGGCCATCCCGGGAGAGGATCTCGAGGATCTTCAGATCGTAGCGGTCGAGCTTCATGAGAGGGAGTCGACCACGTCGGCGATCACCGCGATGGTGTCGCCCATGTTGACCCGCGCCGGATGGCGACGGGCGGCCAACAGCCCGCTGCGCCCGGCGCGATATTCCACCGGGGGGGTTCCGCTGCGGGTCATGTCATAGACCCGGGCCACCACCTCCCCCTTCTCCACCCGCTCGCCCAGGGCGAAGGCCAGCTCCAGCACGCCGGAGTGCTCGCTCTGCACGTAGCAGCTGGCATCGGGCATGTCGAGGTAGACCTGGGGCTCGGCCGGCATCTCCACTTCGCCCTGGAGCAGGCCATAGTGGATCAGGAAGTTGCGCACGCCGCGCTCGGTGATCGCCATGGTTTCGGGGGTGGAGGTGCCGCCGCCGCCGAGCTCAGTGGCCACGAAGATCTTGCCCTGGCTCTCCACCGCGGTGTCGAACAGCGCCGCAGCATCGAGCTCGAACATCATCATGGCGTAGGGCGCGCCGAAGGCCTTAGCGCCCTCGAGCGCGCTGCGCTGCTGCTCGGCCTCCTCCAGCACGTGGGAGGCCCCGAAGGGGATGATGTCCAGGGTGCGGCCGCCGGAGTGCAGGTCGAGCACCACGTCACACATCGGCACCATCACCCGGGTGAAATAGTCGGCGATCCGCTCGGTCACGCTGCCGTCGGGGTCGCCGGGGAAGCTGCGGTTGAGGTTGCCGCCGTCGAGGCCCGAGGTGCGCTTGCCGGCCATCACCGCCGGTTGATTCATGCAGGGCACGATGATCACCCGGCCGCTGACCTCTTCGGCCTTGAGCCGACTCGAGAGCTTGAGCAGCGAGGTGATGCCCTCGTACTCGTCACCGTGGTTGCCGCCGGTCAGCAGCGCCGTGGGGCCCTCGCCGTTCTTGACCACGGTGACGGGGATCATCACCGCGCCCCAGGCGGAATCATCCACGGAGATGGGCAGCTTGAGGAAACCGTGCTGGACGCCGTCGGCGTCGAAGTTGACGGTGGCGCTGATCGGGCTTGGGCGTAGCGGGCTGGGGGGCTTGGTCATGGTCATGTGACTCCTTGTGCAATTAACGCGACTCAGCGCACGAAGAGCTGGCGCGGGAAATCGGCCAGGGTCTCGCAGCCGGTCTCGGTGATCAGGATGCTCTCGGTGATCTCCAGCCCCCACTCGTCCTCCCACAGGCCAGGCATGAAGTGGAAGGTCATGCCGGGCTTGAGAATGGTCTCGTCGGAGGGACGCAGGCTCATGGTGCGCTCGCCCCAGTCCGGCGGATAGCTGATGCCGATGGGATAGCCGCAGCGAGCGCCACCGCGGTCGAAGCCGTACTTGTCCATGGCCGCGCCCAGTGCCATGGCGATATCCGCGGTGCGGTTGCCGGGCTTGGCGACGGCCAGGCCTTTCTCGATGCCCTCGAGCAGCGCCGACTCGGCGCGGATGAACTCCTGGGGAGGCCGCCCCAGGAAGACGGTGCGCGACATCGGCGCATGGTAGCGCTTGTAGACCCCGGCGATCTCGAAGAAGGTGCCCTCTCCCTTCCGGAACGGCGTGTCGTCCCAGGTCAGGTGGGGAGCGGCGGCGTCCTTGCCGGTGGGCAACATGGGCACGATGGCCGGGTAGTCGCCACCGAACACCCGCCCCTGCTCGTCGCGCCAACCCTCGATGCCCACCCGGTAGATCTCCGAGACCAGCTTGCTCTTGGGCAGGCCGGGTTCGATCACCTCAAGGATTCGCGAATGCATGCCCTCGACGATCTTCGCTGCCACCCGCATGTACGCGACTTCCTGGGGCGACTTGATGGCGCGACACCAGTTGACCAGGGCGTTGGCATCCATGAAGCGGGCGTGGGGCAGCTCGCGCAGCAGGCTCTGGTAGGCCTTGGCGGAGAAGTAGTAGTTGTCCATCTCCATGCCGATTACACCCAGGTGCCAGCCGCGGTCGGGCATGATCGACTGGGCCAGGTAGTCCATGGGATGCATGTCAGGGTTCTGGACGTAGTAGTCGGGGTAGTAGGTGATGTTGTCCGGGTCGATCCAGCAGGTGCGCAGCGCCCCGTTGGCGTCCATGCGCCGCCCGTACCATACTGGCTCGCCCTCGAGGCCGAGCAGCACGCACTGGTGCACGTAGAATGACCAGCCGTCATAGCCGGTGAGCCAGGCCATGTTGGAGGGGTCGCTGATGATCAGCACGTCGATGCCACGACCGGCCATCTCGGCACGCACCTTCCACAGCCGGCTGGCGTACTCCTCGCGGGTGAAGGGCAGGTTTACCTGGGTCATTAGGCCACTCGCCAAAGCAACATCAAGAAAATCGGCCCTCTCGATGAGGAGAAGGCCGGCCAGGGTCACGGTCACGGACAAGAGACCTCCATGGGTCGCCGTCCGGTCAGTCGCACCAGCAGTCGGGGAGTGACCCCCGTGGGTCGAGGTTACTGCCAACCCACCGTAGGCGGTCAAGCATTTAGTTCAGCGACCGGCGCAGGCGCTGCAATGCTTGTCCGCCGCGCCCATGGCTCCCATGATGGACACCACCCATGAGTCAGGAGGAGCCATGAAGGTACTGGTGCATATCGATGGGGCCGAACAGTGGCGCGACGCCCTGGCCGAACGCCTGCCCGAAGCCGAGGTGATGACCAGTTCGGCGCCCGCGGAGCAGCGCCGCGAGGCCGACTACCTGGCGGTGTGGAAGCCGCCGGAGGCGCTGCTGCGCGAGCCCGTGGCGCTCAAGGGCATCGTCAACCTCGGCGCCGGTGTAGACGCCCTGCTGAACAACCCCGGGCTGCCCGAGGGGGTGCCCATCGTCAAGCTGCGCGACGCCGGCATGGGGGAGCTAATCGGCGACTATGTTCGCTACGCCGTCCTCCACTTCCAGCGCGATTTCGACCGCTATCGTCGCCAGCAGCACGTCCGCCAGTGGCGCGAGCATGCGGTGGTCGACAAGGCCGACTGGCCGGTGGGGGTGCTGGGACTGGGCGCCATCGGCGCGAAGGTCGCCGCCATGGTGGCCGCCGACGGCTTCCCGGTACACGGCTGGAGCCGCTCGGCAAAGCGGCTCTCGGGCATCACCTGCCACCACGGCGACGCGGGGCTCGAGGCGCTGCTCGTTAGGGTGCGCACTCTGGTTCTCCTGCTGCCGGACACCCCCGCCACCCGGCAGATCATCGATGCCCGGGCGCTGGCCCGGCTGCCCGAGGGCGCCAGCCTGGTCAACCCCGGTCGCGGCACCCTGATCGACGAGGTCGCCTTGCTCGCCGCCCTGGGGCCAGACGACGACGCCGGGAGCGTGGGCCGGCTGCGCGGCGCCATACTCGACGCCTTCCCCGAGGAGCCGCTGCCCGAGGCAAGCCCGCTGTGGCGCCATCCTCGGGTCTGGGTCACCCCGCACATGGCCGGTCCCACCCCGCTTGGCGAGGCCATGGACCAGGTCGCCGAGGCGCTGCGGGCCTTCGCGGCCGGCAAGCCACAGGCCACCGTGGACCCCGACGCCGGCTACTGACTCGATCCAGGCGTTGCCGTGGCGCCCTACACGATGTCGGACCCGGGTCCTACGCTTGAGGAAGCGTCACACCAATGTGGAGAGCTGCCATGAAACCGTCAGTGGGATACGGTCAGGAGGACGCACTGGTCGTCGTCGACCTGCAGAACGACTTCTGTGAGGGGGGTGCCCTGGCCGTGGCCGGTGGCAGCGCCCTGGTGCCGGGCATCAACGCCGAGATCGCCGCCGCCCGAGCCGCGGGGGCGCTGGTGATCGTCTCCCGGGACTGGCACCCGGTCGATCACCTGAGCTTCTCCCACCGCGGCGGACCCTGGCCGGTGCACTGCGTGCAGGATACCGAGGGCGCCGCCTTCCACCCCGACCTCGCACTGCCCGCCGACGCCATCCGCGTCAGCAAGGCCTGCGCCTTCGACGCCGACGCCTACTCCGCCTTCGACGGCACCGGGCTCGGGGGCTACCTGCGTGAACGCGGCATCGGGCGCGTGGTTATCTGTGGCCTGGCCCTGGATGTCTGCGTCAAGGCCACCGCCCTGGAGGCGTGCCGCGAGGGGTTAGTCACCCTGCTGCTCGCCGGGCTCAGCGCGGCGGTGGACCCCGGCACCGTGGAGGACGTCTGCTCGGAGCTGCAGGCCGCCGGGGTCGAGGTGATGGGCGAGAGGAAGGGCGAGGGTCGCCCATGACGCCGACCCCCTACGCGGTCGCCGACGACGACCTGGCGTTGCTCACCGACCTCTACCAGCTCACCATGCTGCAGGCCTACTGGGCCGAGGGCATGAAGGAGCGCGCCACCTTCAGCCTGTTCTTCCGCCGGCTGCCACCCACGCGGCGTTTCATGCTGGCCTGCGGCCAACAGTATGCCGCCGAGTTGGCCACCCGGCTGCGCTTCAGCGAGGCGCATCTCGCCAGCCTGGCCACGACCGGCATCTTCGACGACGCCTTTCTCCACTGGCTCGGCGACTGGCGATTCAGCGGCGATATCTGGACCCTGCCCGAGGGCACGCCGGTGTTCGCCAACGAACCCGTTATGGAGGTGGATGCGCCCATCGCCGAGGCACAGCTGCTCGAGAGCCTGACGATGAACCTGGTGCAGCTGGAGACGGTACTTGCCTCCAAGGCGGTGCGCGTGGTGCTGGCCGCCGGGGGCCGACCGGTGGTGGATTTCGGCCTGCGTCGCATGCACGGCATCGACGCCGCGGTGCGCGGGGTGCGGGCCTACCGCACGGCGGGGCTCGAGGGCACCAGCAACGTGCTCGGCGGGCTGCGCCACGAGCTGGCGCTGCGCGGCACCATGGCCCACAGCTACATCCTCGCTCACGACGACGAGGGCGAGGCCTTCCGCGCCTTCGCCCGCCACTACCCGGCCACGACCCTGCTGGTGGACACCCATGATACCCTCGAGGGCGTGCGCAAGGTGATCGCGCTGATGCGTGACGACCCGACACTGACCGTCTGCGCCATCCGCCTGGACTCCGGGAACCTGGGCGAGCTGGCCAGGGGAGCACGCCGGCTGCTCGACGAGGCGGGCCATGCGCAGGTAAGGATCATCGCCAGCAGCGGGCTGGACGAGTGGCAGATCGAGGCCCTGGTGACGGCCGGCGCCCCCATCGACGTGTTCGGCGTGGGCACAGAGATGGGCGTCTCCGCCGATGCCCCGGTGATCGATCTCTCCTACAAGCTGGTGGAGTACGCCGGTACGCCGCGTCTCAAGCACTCGCCGGGCAAGGTCAACCTGCCCTGCCGCAAGCAGCTCTATCGCCAGGTTGACGCCAGGGGGCGTTACGTGGGCGACCTCATCGCCCTGCGAGACGAAGCGGGGATCGCGTGTGAACCACTGCTGCGCCCCCTGGTGCGCAACGGCGATCTGTCGCTGGAGGAGATGGCGCTCGCCGACGGCGCCCGGAAGCGCACGAAAGAGGCCCTGGCCCGGCTCCCGGAGGCCCTGCTGGAGCTGTCCCCGGGCGAGTCGGACTACCCGGTCAGCCTGAGTCCCGGGCTCGAGGCCCTCAGCCGCCGGCTGTGAGGGAGTAGACTGTGCAACAACCCCACATGCCGGAACCCATGCCCGGCGTGCGGGTCAACAGCACTGCCATCGTCCATCGAGAACGAGATGCCCCTCAGACGCCTGCTGATCTGCCTGCTGTTATCCCTCCCGCTCGCCGCCGCGGCGGCTGGGGCACCCGCCGCCCCGTCACCCGCGGACCGCAAGGGCCAGTCCGTCGCTCAGCCCGTCGTCGAGCCTTACATAGAGAGCGCCGCCCGGGTCACCCCCCAACCCTTCGCCGCCCGCTACCGCCTGGAGGTGAGCGGCTGGCCCAGCACCAGCGTCGTGCACCGGCTCTCCCGGGACGGCGGTTCCTGGCACAGCGAGATGAGCGCCGCCATCGCCGTGGCACGAGGAGAAGAGCGCAGTCGCTTCCTGATCGAGGAAGATGGGGTCCGTTCGCTGCAGTACATCAGCGGCTACTCCCTGCTGGGGCTGGGCGGCGACTACCGTCTCACCCCCGACGAACTGGCCCTGCTTCCCGACCGCCAGGCCGCCCTCTTCGACCTCTCTCGTCGGGTGCTTGACGGTGGCTGCGAGGAGGCCTGCGTCATCCACTACCAGGACCACCGCGGCCGGGAGGAGCGCATGGAAGTTCGCGCGCTGGGTCCCGAGAGCCTGAGTCTGCCCGCCGGCCACTTCGAGGCCCTGGCGGTGGAGGTCACCGAACCCGACAAGCCCGAGCGCCGCCTGGTGTTCCGCTTCCACCCCGAGGTGCCCGGCCTGATGCTGGGCGTGGAGTACCACCGCGACGGCGAGCGCAGGAGCCGCCTCTCCCTCACCCGGCTCTCGCTGCTGGAGTGATGCCCCGCTCCGGGCCTGCTAGAGTCGCAGGTTTGCCGTCGCTGCCCCGGCGACGGCACGGGGATGGGACTCTCGATGCTGAGCGGACTGGTGATCGTGCTGCTGCCACTGGTGCTGGGTTACCTGGTGCCGGTGCGCCACGCCAGCGTGATGGGGCTGATCAACCGCGGGGTGAACGCCTCGGTCTACGGGATCCTGCTGCTGATGGGCGTGAGCCTGGCCGGGCTCGACGACCTCGGCGGCCAGTTGTCCCGCATGGGCGGCCAGGCGCTCGCCCTGTTCACGGTGATCAGCGTCTGTAACCTGGTGGGGCTCTGGTGGCTCTCGGGCCGCCTGGGCCTTGCCGCTGACCCCTCCCGGGTGGTGCCCGGCGCCCCCACCAGCAAGCTCGCCGCCATGGCCGGCTCCCTGACCCTGGTGGGCGTGGTGGTCGCAGGTGTTGCGCTGGGGCTGGCCGGCCGTTTCCTGCCCGGGCTTCATGCTGGCGCCGAGACCCTGGCCGAGTGGGTGCTCTATGCCCTGCTGGCGCTGATCGGCTGTCAGCTGCGCAACTCCGGCATGCCGCTGCGCCAGATCCTGCTCAATCGCCACGGCCTGGCCATCGCCCTGGTGCTGGCGGTCACCTCGCTGGCCGGGGGCCTGCTTGCCGCTCCGCTGCTCGACCTGCGCGCCAGCGAGGGGCTGGCCCTGGCCGCCGGCTTCGGCTGGTACTCCCTCTCCGCCATCCTGGTGGGCGACCAGTTGGGGCCGGCGATGGGCGGCGTCGCCTTCTTCAACGACCTGGCACGGGAACTGCTGGCCTTCGTGCTGATCCCTCTGGTGATCCGCCGCCATGCGGCGCTGGCCATCGGCTACGGCGGCGCCACCTCCATGGACTTCACCCTGCCGGTGATCCAGCAGCATGGCGGCGTGGCCTGCGTGCCGGTGGCGGTGGTCTCGGGCTTCATCCTGTCGCTGCTCTCGCCGCCACTGATCCTGTTCTTCCTGTCGCTATGATGACCTGACTCGGCGATGTCCCGACGCAGCGACCCGTCGGCTTGCATGCTGCTTGCACATTTCGTGACCTTTGTCTGCATCGCCCCGGGCGATGCTGTCCACTCCGCCTCCCTGCCCGAGCCGCCGATGAGCCCGCCGCCCTCCTCCAAGGTCTGCCCATTTCGCCAGCGCGGGCGCGGTCGCCTCGGTGCCCTGGCCGCCTTGCTCGTGCTGGCCGGCGGGCTCTCCCTGGCCGGGTGGCTGATGAGCCAGCCACCACGGGTGGAGCGACGCCCCGCGCCGGCTCCCGCTCCACCGCTGGTGGAAGCCGTGACCCTGGTGCCCCGGGCCATTGCGCCCTCGCTGCACGGCTTCGGCCGCGTGGTGGCCGAGCGCGAGGCGCGCCTGGCCAGCCGGGTCGCCGGCCGCCTGGAGGCCTTTGCCCCCGGAGTACTTCCGGGCCGCATGGTGGAGGCCGGCGCCCCCCTCGCCCAGCTGGACGACGCCGACCTGGCCCTCGCCCTGCGCGAGGCCGAGGCCGCCCTGGACCAGGCCGAGGCGGCACTCTCCATGGAGCGCGGAGAGCAGCAGCGCGCCCAGGCCGAGTACCAGAGCTTCGGCCGCGAATTGCCGGCCGAACGACGCGCCCTGGTGCTGCGCGAGCCTCAGCTGAGAAGTGCCCGTGCCGAAGTGGAGCGGGCCCAGGCCGCCCGCGACCGGGCCCGGCTTGACCTGGAGCGTGCCACCCTTACGGCCCCCTGGCGGGGCATGATCCAGGCCCGCCTGCTCGGTGAGGGCAGCGAAGTGGCCAGCGGCACCGAGCTGCTCCAACTGGTGGATGTCTCGCGCTTCTGGGTGCAGGCCGCGCTGCCCGGCGAGGCGCTGGCGTGGCTCGCGACCGCCTCCGACACCACCCCCGGCAGCGCCGTGACGCTGACCAGCCGCGGCTGGCCCGCCGGCAGCGAACGCGAGGGCGAGCTGCTCGCGGTGCTGCCCGCCCTGGAAGAGAACGGCCTGCAGGCCCAGCTGCTGGTGGCCGTGGAGGACCCTCTGGCGATTATCGAGGAGAACCGCGCCGCGCCGGCCCTGCGCCTGGGCGACGTAGTGCGCCTGGACTTCCAGGCTCGCGAGCGGGACGACCTGTTCGCGCTGCCCACCGCGGCCCTGCGCCCCGGCGACGAGGTCTGGGTGCTGGACGAGGAGGAGCGCCTGCGCCGTCGCCCGGTGGGCGTGCTGCATCGCGATGATGATCGGGTGCTGGTTGCGGAGGGCCTGGCAGACGGGGAGCGGGTGATCACTTCGCCGCTGGGCCAACCCCGGGAGGGCATGCGCCTGCGCATCGCGTCTTCCAGCGACGAGCGCCCGGCCGTCGAGGCGGCGGCTGAGCCAGCGAAGGCCCGCCGATGACGCGCCGCGGCCCCATCGCCTGGATGGTCCACCACGGGGTGGCCCCCAACCTGCTGATGCTGTTGCTGATCATCGGCGGCCTAATGGCCTCCACCACCATCAAGAAGGAGGTCTTCCCAGACTTCGAGCTGGAGATCATCACCGTCGCCATCGGCTATCCCGGCGCCACCCCCGAGGAGGTGGAGCGCAGCCTGCTGCTGCCGCTGGAGGCGGCACTTTCGGGCGTGGACGGCATCGATGAGCTCACCGCCACCGCCAGTGAAGGCAGCGGCCGAGTCTCCGCCAGCCTGGTGGAGGGCGTTGAGGTGATGCGAGTCTACCAGGAGATCCAGCAGGCGGTTGGGGCCATCACCAGCCTGCCGGCCGCCGCCGACCCGGCCCGCTTTGGCCTGGCGGGACGCTCGCGCAGCGCGATGGACCTGCAACTCCACGGCTGGGTCGACGATCAGCTGCTGCATGATGTCGCCGAGGCGATGCGCGCCGAGCTCCAGGCCGCCTCGGGCATCTCCCGGGTGGAGCTCTCCGGCAACCGCGAGCGCGAGATCCAGGTGCTGCTCGACGAGGAGGCGATGCAGCGCCACGGCCTCGATCATCGCCAACTCGCCAGCCGCATCGGCGACGAGGCCCAGGACCTCGCCGGCGGGCGCCTGACCACCAGCGAGGGGGAGTGGCTGATCCGCTATCAGGGCCGCCGCGACGAGGCACGGGAGTTCGCCGAGCTACCGATCCTCGGCACCTCCGACGGCGGCCAGCTGCGCCTTGGCGACATCGCAAGGGTTGAGCGCGGCTTCGCCGAGACCGACCGTGAGGTGCTCTACAACGGCGCACCGAGCCTGACCCTCGAGGTCTACCAGATCGGCGACCAGACGCCGATCGGCATCTCGGACGCCGTGCAGGCCCAGCTCGAACGGCTCCGGGCGGGCCTGCCGGAGGGGGTGAGCCTCTCGGTTTCCCGGGACACCTCCGAGGTCTACCGCGACCGCCTCGACCTGCTCCTCAAGAACGCCTTCCTCGGCCTGGCCCTGGTGCTGATACTGATGGGCCTGTTCCTGGAGGCCCGGCTGGCCTTCTGGGTCACCCTGGGTATCCCCACCGCTTTCCTCGGCGCGATGCTCTTCCTGCCCTGGTTCGGGGTATCGCTGAACATGATGTCGATGTTCGCCTTCATCATCGCCCTGGGCATCGTGGTGGACGACGCCATCATGGTGGGCGAGAACATCCACAGCTACCGCGAGCAGGGCCACTCACCGCGCGAGGCCGCGGTGCGCGGCGCCCGGGAGATGGCGGTGCCGATCACCTTCGCCATCCTCTCCAATATCGTCGCCTTCCTGCCGCTGCTGTTCCTGCCCGGGTTCCTCGGCATGATCTTCGCCGTGGTGCCGCTGGTGGTGATCACGGTGTTCCTGGCCTCCTGGCTGGAGGCGCTGTTCATCCTGCCCGCCCATCTGGCCCATCGCTCCAACGACCGCGAGGCGCCGGCCTGGCGCCGCCCCCTGGACAGGGTGCGTCAGGGGCTGCAGACGTGGCTTTCACGCGTCACCCGAGAGCGCTTCGCCCCCTTCCTCGAGCGCTGCCTGGACCAGCGACTGCTCACCGTGAGCCTGGCCGTGGCGGTGCTGACGGTGGCCCTGGCCTATGCCATGAGCGGGCGGCTGGGCTTCTCGCTGATGCCCCGGGTAGAGTCGGACCGGGTGCAGGCCACGGTCACCCTGCCGGTGGGCAGCCCCATCGCCGACGACCGCGACATCCGCGACCGCCTGCTGGACGCCGCCGAGGCCCTGGCCGAGCGCGACCGGGGCCCGGCCTTCACCGCCAACCGCGCTCAGATCGACGGCGACCGGCTGACCGTGCAGCTCACCCTGGACCGCGACAGCCTCGATGCCTGGCCGCCCTCCCGGGTGGCCCGGGAGTGGCGCGAGCTCACCGGGGACTTCAGCGGTGCCCAGGCGGTGCGCTTCGAAACCGACGTGGGCGGCCCCGGCGCCGGGGCCGGGCTGACCCTGCGCCTCTCCCATCCCGACAGCCGCGCCCTGGAGGGCGGGGCCAACCGCCTCGCGGAGGCGCTGGGTGAATTCGAGGGGGTCACCGACATCGACAGCGGCCTGGCCGACGGCAAGCCCCAGCTGGAGATCCGCCTGTCGCCGGAGGGTCGCGCCCTGGGCCTCACCGGCGGTGACCTGGCCGCCCAGCTGCGCGCCCCCCTGCAGGGCATCACCGCCCTGGAGCAGTTCGTCGGCCGCCACGAGATCAGCGTCGAGGTGCGCCTGCCCGGCGAGGCTCGCCAGAGCCTCGCCGACTTCCACCGGCTGCCGATCCGCACCCCGGAGGGGCGCCAGGTGCCGCTGGCCCGGGTCGCCGAGATCGAGCTCGGCCGCGCCGCCACCACCCTGCAGCGCATCGACGGTCGGCGTATCATCAGCGTCACCGCCGATGCCGCCGGCGAGGGGCGCATCAACCAGGTCCTGGCGACCCTGGAGGCAGATACCTTTCCCGCCCTGCGGGCCGGCTGGCCGGGTCTCGAGATCACCCCCGGCGGCCGCCAGCAGGAGACCGCCGACAACGTCTCGGCACTCTCCCGGGCGGCCTGGCTGACCCTGATCGCGCTCTACGCCCTGCTCGCCATCCCCTTCCGCAGCTACCTGCAGCCGCTGCTGGTGCTGGCCGCCATTCCCTTCGGCATCATCGGCGCCGTGGCCGGCCACATGATCATGGGTTTCGGCCTCTCGGTGATCAGCCTGATGGGCATGCTGGCGCTCTCCGGGGTGGTGATCAACGACGCCCTGGTACTGATCGACTATGCCAACCGTCGGCGCCGCGAGGGCCTGGGCCCCCGGGAGGCCATCGTCGCCGCGGCCACCCGCCGCCTGCGCCCGATCATGATGACTACCCTGACCACCTTCCTGGGACTCGCCCCGATGATCTTCGAGACCTCACGCCAGGCGCGCTTTATCATCCCCATGGCGATCTCGCTGGGCTTCGGCATGCTGTTCGCCACCTTCATCCTGTTGCTGCTGGTCCCCTGCCTCTACCTGATTCTGGAGGGGCTGCGCGAGCGCCTCCAGGGCAGCAGCCCCCAACCCGAGGAGGCCACCCCATGAGCCTGCGCCTGCCTCGCCCAGCCGTCTCCCGGCTGGGCGTCAAGCTGTTCGTGGTGATCCTGTCGGTCAACGTGGCCATCTCGGGACTGGTGTTCCTGGGCGTCTCGCGCAGCCTGGACCGCGGATTCATCGAGTACCTGGACACCACCCAGGCGAATCGCGCCGAGACACTGGCCGAGGGGCTCGGTGAGGAGTGGGCAAGGCGCGGCGACTGGCAGTGGCTGCGCGTCTCGCCCTCGGCCTGGCAGCGCCTGGTGCGCCAGCAGCTGTGGCCGGGCGCCGGGGCGCCGCCTCAGGGCATCGAGCGCCGCCTGGGCGATCCCAAGGACTTCGTGCTCCATGACGCCGCCGGCCTGCCGGTGATCGGCCTGCCACCGGACGACGAGGAGGAGGCCGCCACCCTGCGCTGGCTGCCGATCCTCCACGAGGGGGAGCGGGTCGGCACCCTGGGCTACCGCCCGCCCGAGCAGCTGATGGCGCGCATGGACCGCATCTTTCTCTCCCGACAGCAGCGCAACCTGTCGATCATCGTCGGCTCGCTGGGAGTCGCCTCGCTGCTACTGGCCGGCGGGCTCTCCTGGTGGCTGGGGCGACGGACCCGCAGCATGGCCCTGGCCACCCGCCGCCTCACCGAGGGGGACTACAGCACCCGGCTCCCCGAGAAGGGGCGCGATGAGCTCTCCCGGCTCTCCCGGGACTTCAACGTGCTGGCCGCCACCCTGGAGGCGAGCCGCGAGGCGCGCAGCCGCTGGGTCTCGGATATCGCCCACGAGCTGCGCACGCCGCTGGCGGTGCTGCGCGGCGAGATCGAGGCGATGCAGGACGGCATCCGGCGCCTGGACCCGGACAGCCTGCACTCCCTGGCCCAGGAGGTGGGCCAACTCGAACGGCTGGTGGCCGACCTGCGCCTGCTCTCCCAGAGCGACGCCGGCGCCCTGGAGGTGCAGCTCGCCCCGCTGGATCTCGCCGAGAGCCTCGCCGACCGACTGGATGAGGCGAAGAGATGGCTCACCGACAGCGGCATCACCCTCGAGACCCGCATCCAGGGCGAGGCCTGGGTGCGGGGTGACGTACAGCGCCTGCACCAGCTGTGGAACAACCTGCTCGACAACACCTGCGCCTATACCCGGATACCGGGACGGCTCAAGGTCACCCTCGCCGCCGCCTCACAAGGCATCCGGGTGACCTGGGAGGACAGCGCCCCCGGGGTGCCCGAGAGCGAGCTTGACCGACTCACCGAGCGTCTCTATCGGGTGGAGGGCTCGCGCAATCGCGCCAGCGGCGGCAGCGGCCTGGGGCTCTCCATCGCCGCGGCCCTGGTCAAGGCCCATGGCGGCGAGATGCGACCCTCGTCCTCACCGCTGGGTGGGTTATGCTGGACGCTGACGTTTCCCACGCTCGATGACGACCGTTTCAGGGAGGAGATCGCATGACATCACAGGAACACGAGCAACAGCAGATCCTGATCGTCGAGGATGAGCCCAAGATCGCCCGGCTGGTGGCCGACTACCTGGCGGGCAGCAGTTTTGCCACCCACCATCTGGACCACGGCGACGCCGTGCTGCCCTGGCTGTCGGAGGTACGCCAGGCGGGCCAGGGCCCCGTGCTGGTGCTGCTCGATCTGATGCTGCCCGGCACCGACGGCCTGACCCTGTGCCGCGAGATCCGTCAGCGCTGGTCGGGGCTGCCGGTGATCATGCTCACCGCCCGGGTCGAGGAGGTGGACCGCCTGCTGGGCCTGGAGCTGGGCGCCGACGACTACATCTGCAAGCCCTTCAGCCCGAGGGAGGTGGTCGCCCGGGTCAAGGCGGTGCTGCGCCGCAGCCAGGGCGCGGACAACCCCGACCCTGCCGCCGGCAGCGATCTGGTGCTCGACGAGGAGGGCTGGCGGGCGCTGGCCGACGGCCGGGACCTGAGCCTCACCGCGGTGGAATTCCAGCTGCTCAAGGTGATGATGCATGCCCCGGGGCGGATCTTCTCACGGGACCAGTTGATGGACCACATGTACCGAGACCACCGCATCGTCTCCGAGCGCACCGTGGACAGCCACGTCAAGAAGCTGCGCCGCAAGATCAGCGAGGCGTGGCCGGAACGCGAGGTGATCCGTTCGGTCTACGGGGTAGGCTACAAGTACCAGCCCGAGGAGTGATGCCGGCCTCGCATGCACCACCTTTGCACCGTCGGTGCATGGCCCTTGCACCGCGCCGAGCGAGACTGGAACCATCAACCCGAGGCCCGAAGGAGTGACCCCCATGAAGATGACCGTTTCCCGCAAGCTGCTGGCGCCGGCCCTGCTCGCCATCGCCATTGCCCCCCTGGCACTCTCCGCCACCGCCGCCGACCACGGCAGCGGGCCAGCGCATCACAAGGAGCATCACCAGGAGCAGCGTCAGGCGCTCTTCGAGCGCGCCGGCATCGACGAGGCGACCCGCGAGGCCCTGGACGAGGCGAGCAACGAGCACCGCGAGGCGATGCGCCAACTCCATGAGCAGCACCAGGAGCGCCTGGCCGAACTCCTCGACGAGGAGCAGCGCGCCGCCCTGGAGGAGGCCCGCGGCGAGATGCGCGAGGCACGTCACGCCGAGATGATGGAGCAGCGCCGCGCCAGCATGCAGGAGCGTCTCGAAGCGCTGGTGGATGACTGGGGGCTCTCCGACGAGGAGCGCGAGGCCCTGCGCGAGACCCGCGAAGCGATCTACGCCGACATGGCCGAGCTGCGTGAACGCGACTTCGACTCACGCACCGAACGTCACGACGCCATGCGCGAGATGCGCGACCGCCACCAGGAGGCGCTGTCCGAGATCCTCAGCGACGAGCAGTTCGAGGAGCTGAGGGCCACCATGATGCCTCGTGGAGAGCGCGGCTATGGCAAGGGGTACGGCAAGGGCCACGGCAAGAACTACCATGGCGAGAAGCGCAGGGACTGAGGCCCAGTGATCGAAATACGGTTACCGAACTACGGTAACCAGAGTACCGCAACTGACACACGTCGCCGCCGGCCTGGGCCGGCGGCGATTTCGTATGGATCTGACCGGGCCCGACGCATGGCGTCAGGCCCGGTCGAATCAGGAGCTCAGCCGTAAAGCACCCCCGGCAGCCAGAAGACGATGCCCGGCACCATGTAGAGGATGAACATGGCCACAAACACCAGCAGCAGGAAGGGCATGATCCCCATGAAGATATCGCCCAATTCTATCCCCTTGGGCGCGATGCCCTTGAGGTAGAAGGCCGACATCGCCATGGGCGGCGTCAGGAAGGAGGTCTGGATATTCAGCGCCACCAGCACGCCGAAGAACAACGGGTCGATGCCGAACATGTGCAGCAGGGGCAGGAAGATCGGCACGAAGATGATGATGATCTCGGTCCACTCCAGCGGCCAGCCGAGGATGAAGATCATCAACTGGGCCAGCAGCAGGAATTGCAGCGGCGTCAGCGAGAGCCCGCTGATCCAGTGTTCGATCAGCGAGTGACCGTCGAGCAGCGAGAACACCGACGAGAAGATCCAGGAGCCGACGAACAGCCAGCAGACCATGGCGCTGGTGCGCGCGGTCAGGAATACCGCCTCGCGCAGCCGGGCGAAGGTCAGCTGCCGATAGACCGCGGCCAGCAGGATGGCGCCGAGGGCCCCGATGCCGGCCGCCTCGTGGGGAGTGGCCAGGCCGAACAGGATCGCCCCCAGTACCGACATGATCAGCACGAAAAGCGGCACGAAGGAGGTCAGAAGCCCCCAGTAGACCTTCCCCAGCGGCACATCGAGCTTCTCGGCGGACAGCTTGGGCGCCACCTTGGGGTTGAGCATCGCCCGGCCCATCACGTAGAGGATATAGAGCCCAGCGAGCAGAAGCCCCGGTATCAGGGCCGCTGCGTAGAGGCGCACCACCGAGACCCCGGCCATGGCCCCGTAGAGGATCAGCATGATGCTCGGCGGGATCAGGATGCCCAGGCAGCCGCCGGCGCAGATCACTCCGCTCGACAGGCGCTTGTCGTAGCCAGCGTTGAGCATCGCCGGCAGCGCCAGCAGGCCCATCAGAGTCACCACCGCCCCGACGATGCCCGTTGCCGTGGCGAACAGCGCGCAGGTGATCAGGCTGGCCACCGCCAGGGAGGCGGGCATGCCGCGCGCGGCCAGCTGAAGGCTGGAGAACAGCCGATCGAGAATATTGGCCCGTTCCACCATGTAGCCCATGAAGAGGAACAGCGGCACGGCGATTAGCACGTCATTGGACATCACCCCATAGGCGCGCTGCACCAGCAGCGGGAAGATGATATCGCCGATGGCGAAGTAGCCGAAGGCAATGCCCATGGCGATCAGCGTGAAGGCGATGGGAAAGCCGAGCATGATCAGGATGACGAGCATGCCCAGCATCAGGATGCCGATTTCCGGTTCGCTCATTGACGCGTCTCCCCTGAATCCTGCTGGGCGGCCTTGACCTCGGCCTCCTTGTTGACCGGAATGGCGATCTCCTCCACGTCACCCAGGCGGCGCGGCCACTGGCCTTGGCGCAGGCAGAGCACGCAGCGAGCGACCTCGGCGACACCCTGCAGCGCCAGGAAGGCGGCGCAGGCGGGGATCACGAACTTGTAGGGCCAGATCGGCGGCCCGCCGGGAGTGAAGGAACTGTGTTCGTTCTGGCGGAATGAAAGCGCGAAGAAATCCCAACCGTAGAACATCAGGGCGAGGATGCCCGGATAGAAGAACACCAGGTAGAGCGCAAGCTCCAACCCCGCCTGGACGCGTGCCGGGAAGTAGCGGGAGACCACGTCGGCACGCACGTGGGCGTTGTGAGCCAGGGCATAGGCCCCGCTCATCATGAACAGGGTGCCGTAGAGCATGTAGCTGGTGTCGTAGGCCCAGGTGGTGGGTGCGCCCATGACATAACGCATGAAGACTTCGTAGCTCACCACGAAGGTCAGGATCAGGATCGCCCAGGCGAACACCTTGCCCACCCAAGTGCTAAGATGATCGATCATGAAGATGAAGCGCATGATAGCCTCTCACCGGCCACCGCCTCTCCTCCGGAAGGGCGGTGACAACGAGGACCCGGCGCCCTCCTGGCGCCGGGACAAACGGCCCTGGCGACGACGGCCGCCGGGCACCGCTACAGGAGAGTGGAGGTGTCGGTGGAGGCCTTGCCGTAGAAGTGCTGGTAGGCCGGCTCCTTGGGCGCCATGCTCTCCAGGTGGAAGCCCACCACCCGCTCGCAATACTCGCGCTGGTGGTCGACCACCTTCTTGAAGAACTCGTTGCTGGACTCCCGCTCGATGACCGCGTCCCAGGCTTCGAGCTGCGCCTGAAGCACCGAATCGGGGGTGATGTAGGTCTGGACGCCCTGCTCCTCGCGCATGCCGATGAGGTCACGCGGGTAGCGCTCCATGGCCTTCCAGTACATCTCCGACGAGGCCGCTTTGGCGGCGTACTGCAGGATCGCCTGGAACTCCTCTGGCAGGCTGTCGTGCTTGTTCTTGTTGAACATGATCTCGAACGCCTCGCAGTCCTGATGGTAGCTGCGCAGCATCCAGGTCTTGCTGACGTCAGGGAAGCCGAGCAGGCGATCCGAGGAGGGGTTGTTGAACTCGGCACCATCGAGCAGGCCACGGTCCATGGCCGGCACGATGTCGCCGCCGCCCATGATGGTCACCGCCGCACCGAACTCGTTCATCAGGTCGGCGCCCAGACCCACGGTGCGGTACTTCAGCCCGCGCAGGTCATCGGCGCTGGTGATCGGCTCCTTGAACCAGCCCAGCGCCTGGGTCGGCATGGGGCCGGTCTGATAGCCAATCAGCGGCAGTTCAAGCATCTCCAGCAGCTCGGCATAGAGCTCCTTGCCGCCGCCGGTCCAGTACCAGGCGAGGAACTGGTGGGCGTCCCACCCGAAGGGCGGCGGCGTGCCGAACAGTGAAAAGGCCTTGTGCTTGCCGTACCAGTAGGCGGTCACCCCATGGCCGCCGTCCAGAGCGCCGGAGATCACCGCATCCTGCAGCTGCAGGGCACCGACCACCGCGCCGGCGGGCAGCAAGTTGAGGCGAAGCCGCCCGCCGGACATCTCGTTGACGATACGCACGTAGTCCGAGGCGAACTCGTGGAAGATGTCCTGGTTGGGCCAGGTGCTCTGGAAACGCAGCGTGGTGGTCTGGGCCACCGCGATGCTGGGGAAGCCGACTGCCGCGGCGGCGCCTGCGCCGACGGCGACGGCCGAGCCGGTGAGGAAGCGACGCCGTGAGGTGCTGGCCGGCGTCGGGGTCTCGGTGGTGGTCGGTTGGGTGACCACCTCGGGGGTAGCGGGCGTTTTATTGTGTGCCATCGAATACTCCAGACATCTTGTCGTTATAGTCGACCCACCATGGCTTCAGACCCGGCGGATTCGTTCCCGTACCGATGCATCCTGCGCTGGTCGATTCTCCCTGGCCCCCGTCCCTGTTGCCATTCGGTTATATAGGTATAGTTGTTGCAAAAGATTACACAAGTCCAGAAGCCTCCACGCTACCCCGCCGCCTTTCAACGCAAGGTTGCAGGTCGACGACGATGTGATTATTTTATTTGAACGTTCATTCAAAGAAAATCACCTCGCCCGCCGTGGCGTCCGGCAGCAGTGCGTGCTCTCGATTGTGTGAAACAATCCACAGCGCGTACCGATCGACGCGCGGCGGCAGGGAGGTCCACCCCACAGGAGTTGCCTGCATGGCCCACGACACCTCACCCCCCGAGCGGCGAGATCGGCTCAACCCCGTGGTCTTCTACGGCAGCGTGGCCGGGATCCTCGTCTTCCTCGTCCTGACCATGACCTTGACCGAGCAGGCCGGCGCCTTCTTCGATGCCGGGCTGGCCTGGGTCAGCGAGACCTTCGGCTGGTACTACATGCTGGCCGTGGTGGCCTATCTGATCTTCGTGGTGATGATCGGCTGCTCGCGCTTCGGCAGCATCCGCCTGGGCCCCGACCACTCGCGGCCGGAGTTCTCGCTGCTCTCCTGGTCGGCGATGCTGTTCGCCGCCGGCATCGGCATCGACCTGCTGTTCTTCAGCGTGGCCGAGCCAGTGGCTCACTACCTGGCACCGCCCGACCTGACGCCAGAGAGCCAGGAGGCGATGCGCCAGGCCGTGGTGCAGACCTACCTGCACTGGGGGCTTTCCGGCTGGGGGCTCTACGTGCTGATGGGCATGGCGCTGGCCTACTTCAGCTATCGGCACCGCCTGCCACTGGCGATCCGCAGCGCCCTCTACCCGCTGCTCGGCAAGCGCATCCACGGCCCCATCGGCCACGCCGTGGACATCACCGCGGTGGTCTCCACGGTATTCGGCATCGCCACGAGCCTCGGCATCGGCGTGATGCAGCTCAACTATGGGCTGGCCTACATGTTCGACCTGCCCGAGAGCCTCTCGGTGCAGGTCATCCTGATCGGCCTGGTGGTGATTCTGGCCACCGTTTCGGTGGTCAGCGGCGTAGAGAAGGGCATCCGCCGCCTGTCGGAGTTCAACATGCTGCTGGCGCTGGCCCTGCTGCTGTTCGTGCTCTTCCAGGGCCACACCCTGCAGCTGCTCGACATGGTGGTGAACAACGCGGGCGACTACCTGTCGAGCTTCGTGGCCAAGAGCTTCGACACCTACGCCTTCGCCGGCGAGGAAGCTCAGGAGTGGAAAATGTGGTGGACCGTCTTCTTCTGGGGCTGGTGGATCGCCTGGACCCCCTTCGTGGGCCTGTTTCTGGCACGCATCTCCCGGGGGCGCACCATTCGCGAATTCGTCGCCGGGGCGCTATTCATTCCCCTGGCCTTCATGATGGTGTGGATGTCGGTGCTGGGTAACAGTGGCATCGAGCTGGTGGCCAACCAGGGAGTGGTGGAGCTGGGCGAGCAGGCCCTGAGTACGCCTCAAACCACCCTCTACACCCTGCTCGAGCACTACCCGTACATCGGCCTCACCGCCGCGGTGGTCACGGTGCTGGGCATCGTCTTCTTCATTACCTCGGCGGACTCCGGCGCCCTGGTACTGGCGAACTTCACCTCGATCCTGTCCGACGTGAACCACGACGCCCCGGTGACGCTGCGCATCTTCTGGTCGGTGGTGATCGGCCTGGTCACCGTGGCCCTGCTGATGGCCGGGGGCCTGGCGGCGCTGCAGAGCGCGGTGGTGATCACCGCCCTGCCCTTCTCGCTGGTGATCTTCGCCATCATGTGGGGCATGTACAAGGCGCTGAAGCTCGAGGGCAGCAAGGCCGAGGCGCGCCGCCAGGTCTCCGGCACCGCGCCCGGCGGCGACTGGCGCGAGCGGCTCGACCGGGCGCTGGACACCTCTAACCGCGCCGGGGCCGAGGCCACCATCGAGCACGCCATCCGGCCGGCGCTGACCCAGTTCGCCCAGGAGCTGGAGGGCCGCGGCCAGGACGCCACGCTGACCGAGGAGCCGGTCGAGGGGGAGCCGCTGCCGCGTCTGACCCTGCAGGTGGTGCTGGAGAACGCCGCGAGCTTCGTCTATCAGGTCTGTCCGCACCGCATGCGCACCCCGAGCTTCCTGCCGGTAGATGACGACTTCTATGTGCGCCTGGATGTGTACCTCGCCGAGGGCGGCACCGGCCAGGATCTCAACGGCTACACCCGCGGGCAGGTAATCGGTGACGTGCTCTCTGAGTACGAGCGCCACCTTCACTTCCTGGAGCTGGCCGGCGCGGACGGCAGCGTCCAGGCGATGCCGGGCGCCGTGGGCGAGCCGCCCGAGGGGACCACCCAGGGCTGAGTCGGCCGCGGCCCTAGCGCCAAGATCGCGGGGGCGCCACACGGCGCCCCCGCGGCGTTTCCGGAGGTACACCTGCGACGGAAGGAGCGCTTGCGGCAGCGCAGCAGGGAGGCGTAACGTATTGGCTCCGCTCTTTAGCAAGCAAAGGAGTCGCCATGTCCCGTTCTTCCCCAGGGAGCGGCTATCGTCTCCCCGTTCCCGGCAGCGCGCTGCTCGCCACCTGGCGTGCGGGCTACGGCCTGTCCGAGCTGCGCCGCGACCTGATGGCCGGCCTGACCATCGGCATCGTTGCGGTGCCGCTCTCCATGGCGCTGGCCATCGCCACCGGGGTACCGCCCCAGCACGGGCTCTACACCGCCATCGTGGCCGGCGCCATCATCGCCCTGACCGGCGGCTCCCGCTTCAACATCTCCGGCCCCACCGCGGCCTTCGTGGTGATCCTCTTCCCCATCGTCGCCAGTCATGGCGTCGGCGGCCTGCTGATCGCCACCCTGATGGCGGGTCTGATCCTGGTCGCCCTGGGGCTCGCCCGGCTCGGCAGCCTGATCCAGTTCGTGCCCTATCCGGTTGTGCTCGGTTTCACCGCCGGCATCGCGGTGGTGATCGCCCTGCTACAGCTTCCCGACTTTCTGGGGCTGGCCGGGGTCGAGCTCGGCGACAGTACCCCACACAACCTGGCCGCCATCGTTCGCGCCGTGCCGACCCTCGCTCCGGCAGAGCTCGGCATCGGCCTGGTGACCCTGGCCACCCTGATCCTCTGGCCCCGGCTCAAGGTGCCGGTCCCCGCCCCTTTGGTGGGGCTGGTGGTGGGCACCCTGGCGGCCCTGGCGGTGAGCGCCACCGGTGTCGAGGTCGCCACCATCGCCTCGCGCTTCAGCTGGGAGTTCCAGGGCCAGAGTGGCAGCGGCATCCCGCCCTTCGCCCCCGGCCTGGTGGTCCCCTGGCGACTGCCGGGGCCCGATGGCACGCCGCTTACGGTGGATTTCGCGCTGATCCGCGAGTTGCTCGGTCCGGCGTTGGCCATCGCCATGCTGGCAGCCATCGAGTCGCTGCTCTGCGCGGTGGTGGCCGACGGCCTGACCCGCACTCGCCACGACCCCAACGCCGAGCTGATCGGCCAGGGGCTCGGCAACGTGGTGGTACCCTTCTTCGGCGGCATCACCGCCACCGCGGCCCTGGCGCGCACGGCCACCAATATCCGCAGCGGCGCCGTCTCGCCGGTGGCCGGCGTGGTCCACTCCCTGGTGGTGCTGCTGGCGGTGGTGCTGCTGGCCGGGGTGCTGGGCTATGTGCCCATGGCGGCACTGGCCGCCCTGCTGTTCATCATCGCCTGGAACATGAGCGAGGCGCGCCACTTCGCCCACACCCTGAAGAGCGCCCCGGGCAGCGACGTGGCGGTGCTGGTGATCTGTTTCGCGCTCACGGTGATCTTCGACATGGTGCTGGCGGTGGCCGTGGGCATGGGCCTGGCCGCGGCGCTGTTCATCCGCCGCATGGCCAGCCTCACCGAAGCCCGCCAGCTGCGCGCCGGCGAACGCGAAGCGCCACCGACGCTGCCCCGCGAGGTGGCCTTCTACGACATCAACGGCCCGCTGTTCTTCGGCGCCGCCGAGAAGGCCGTCGCGTCGCTGCGGGTGGTGGACCCGGAAGTAAAGGTGATGATGCTGGACATGCATGACGTGCCGAGCCTGGATGCCACGGCCATCGTCGCCCTGCAATCGCTGGTGGGAGAACTGCATGCTCAGCGGGTAGGACTGATCTTCTTCGGCCTGCCCGCGCGGATGGTCATCAAGCTCAAGCGCGCCGGGCTGCGCCGCGAGGCGGGACGGCTGGCCATGGTCGCCGGCCAGGCCCAGGCCGCACGCCTGGCCGAGCGGTGGCTGGCGGCGACGTGACTCCGCATTGCCCCGGCCTCCTCACGGCGATGCCGCCTCCCTGCGGCCTCGCCGTGCAGCCCATCACTCGGTGGCCACGGTGGTGGGCTGTCCCTCCTCGGCGGTAAACACCACCAGCACCTTCGCGTCGCTGTCGGTCACGTTGAAGAGCTGGTGGTCCCGGTTGAGCGACTCGATATAGGCCTCTCCTGTGGCATAGACATGGGGGTCACCACCTTCAGTGCGCAACTCGACCTCGCCCTCAATCACATAGACAAAGACGGGCACCGGATGCTGATGCAGCGGCGTCCGCCCGCCGGGCTCGATGGTCCCGATCACCGAGACGATTTCCGGCGTCCCCTCGGGCCAGGCGATAGCATCGCCGTCGCGGGTAGTGGTCGTCTTCAGCGCCGGCTCGGTCTGGAAGCCGGCCGGCAGGACATCGTCCTGGGCGAGTGCCGCGGTGATGGGCAGGGCCGCGGTGATGGGTAGGGCCGCGACCAGGCCCAGGGTCAGTGCTGACTGTTTGATGATGGCGTTCATGGTGCTTCTCTCCTCTGCAACGGGTGATGCGGCTTCACTCAGGCCTTGACGGCCAGCAGCGAGATGCTCTTGACGCCCCACTTCTCGCAGGCGCCGCGTGACGACTCGGTCAGGAAGCGGTATTCGGGTTGCTCGCGGAAGGTGCGAACGGCGAGGCCGGTGGCCTCGATGGCCGAGCGATAGGCGTCCTGCTGGCTGGCGATGCCGATGCAGGCGGCCCACAGGGTGGCATCGCAGCTCACGCTCTCCGGCAGCGGCGACTCGGTGACGATACCGGCCAGCGCCAGGCGCTCGGCCAGGGCGCGCCCCATCTCGAAGTGAAAGCCGCCATCGGGGGTCTCGGCGACCTCCCGGTACATGGCCTTGACCCGCACCTCCAGGTCGTTGCGATCCACCGCGGAGAAGGCGGACGCGGTTGCTGTGCTGGTCATGGTGGTTCTCCTCTTTTTGTGGCTGTGCGGCGACGACATCGGTGGACTCCGGTGTGTCGTGTCCGCGAGGACGCAGCGCCGCCTCCTTTTGTTCCCGGCACCTGGCCTGACGGGACCGAGAACCCTCCCGACCCCGGGCGCGTCCCTGATGAACCGGCGACTTGCCGGTTGCCGTCTCACCCGCCATCCTCGAGGTATTGGCCCATGAATCTGGCCAGTTCGACCACTCGAGCCCCGACACGACAGCCATGGCCGCCTCGCCGGGGCGATTCGGGGGCCGCCATGCGAGAGCACGATACCGCCCATCGCCGGCAGTGGTTCACGCAGCGCCTGGAGCCGCTGATGGATCGGCTCTACGGCACGGCCCTGCGCCTGACACGACATCCCGATGACGCCGAGGACATCGTCGCCGAGGCGGTGAGCCAGGCATGGCGGCGCCTCGACACCCTGCGTGACCCGCAACGCTTCGAGGCCTGGCTGTTCCATATCCTCACCAACGCCTTCATCAGCGAGTGGCGTCGACGCCACAGCCATCCCCAGGAGACCCCCGAGGCGCAGGACGCCGAACACCTGGAGGCCGAGCAGTTCACCCTCTTCCAGCAGCTTCATCAGCCCTTCCTGCTGTGGTGGGGAAGCCTCGAGGAGGAGTTCTTCAACCACGTGCTGCATGAGGACCTGCGGGCGGCGCTGGACGCCCTGCCCGAGCCCTTTCGCCTGGTGATAGTGCTGGTGGAGGTGCAGGGCTATACGTATGAGGAGGTATCACGATTGCTGGGGATTCCGCTGGGCACCGTGAGATCACGCCTCAGCCGTGCCCGAGGCCTACTGCAGAAGACGCTCTGGCGGCAGGCAAGGGATGCCGGGGTCGCCTCCGGCCACCAGGGAAAAGGAGAGCAGACACCATGAGCCCCAGGGTGCTGGACGGTGTGGAGAACGGCGATGCAAGGCCCCCTCAGATCAGGCAGGGCCAGACGCCAGGGTGAAACTCGCCACCTGGGTCGGCTGGCCAAGGTGGGCGTCCATCTCGCCGACCCCCGAGAAACGCACCTGGTAGCCGTTGCGGCGTGCCACCCCCTGGGCCCACTCGCGGAAGCGCGCCCTGTCCCACTCGAACTTGTGGTCGGGGTCGCGGAACTCACCTGGTCCCATGTCGTAGAGCGGGTTGTATTCGTGGTTGGGGGTGGTCATCACCAGCAGTTGGGGCCGCAATCCGGCGAACACCGCACGCTCGACCCGGGAGAGCGCCTCGGGAGGAACATGCTCGATGGTCTCCACCATGGCCGCGGCCTCGAAGCCGATCAGCGCTGGATGGCGATCGGTATAGGAGCCGCACACCAGTTCGAGACGCCCCGCACGAACGGACGGCAGATCCTCCAGGCGCAGCTTGGCCTGGGCGAGCAGTTCGCCGGAGATTTCCAAGCCCACCACACGCTCGAACTGGGCGTCACGCAGCAGGTACTGCAGCAGCCCGCCGGAGCCGCACCCCAGATCGAGCACCCGTCGCGCACCGCTGGCCCTGAACAGCGACACCACGCGCTGCAGTCGTTCCTGGTGAAGGTCGGGGGCCTCGAGGTCGATCATCTCCATGCTGTCTCCGTGTGGACCTGGCGGGTGATGATGCCGCAACGCGACCGAGACGTGTAGCCATGGGGATAAAAACGAGGATGAAAAAGGCGCGACTCGCGTCGCGCCCGTGTCTCTGCCGGCTGAAGCCGAGGCGTCGTCCGACGCCACCAATCAGAAGAAGCCCAGCGGGTTGATGTCGTAGCTCACCAGCAAGTTCTTGGTCTGCTGGTAGTGCTCGAGCGCCACTTTGTGGCCCTCGCGGCCGATGCCGGACTTCTTGTAGCCACCGAAGGTGGCGTGGGCCGGATACTGATGGTAGCAGTTGGTCCAGACGCGGCCGGCCTGGATGCCACGCCCCATGCGGAAGGCGAGGTTGATGTCGCGGGTCCACAGACCGGCGCCGAGGCCGAACTCGGTGTCGTTGGCGATGGCCAGCGCCTCTTCCTGATCCTTGAAGGTGGTCACCGCCACTACCGGGCCGAAGATCTCCTCCTGGAAGACCCGCATCTTGTTGTTGCCCTTGAGCAGGGTCGGCTGAATATAGAAACCACTATCGAACGCAGCGTCCATGGACTCCTTGTCACCACCGGTCAGGAACTCGGCGCCCTCCTCGCGGGCGATCTCCATGTAGGACATGATCTTGTCGAACTGCTCCTGGGAGGCCTGGGCCCCCACCTGGACATCGGTGTCCAGCGGATTGCCACGCGTGATCGACAGGGTGCGCTCCATGACCTTGGCCATGAAGGCGTCGTACATGCTCTCCTGGATCAGCGCCCGGGAGGGGCAGGTGCAGACCTCGCCCTGGTTGAAGAAGGCCAGCACCAGGCCCTCGACCGCCTTGTCGATGAACTCCGGCTCGGCGTTCATGATGTCGGCGAAGTAGATGTTCGGCGACTTGCCGCCCAGTTCCACCGTGGAGGGAATGATGTTCTCGGCGGCGCACTTGAGGATATGGGACCCCACCGGGGTGGAGCCGGTGAAGGCGATCTTGGCGATGCGCTTGCTGGTCGCCAGCGCCTGGCCCGCCTCGGCACCGTAGCCGTTGACGATATTGACCACGCCCGGGGGCAGCAGGTCGCCGACCAGCTTCATCAGCTCCAGGATCGAGGCCGGGGTCTGCTCGGCAGGCTTGAGCACCACGCAGTTGCCGGCGGCCAGCGCTGGAGCCAACTTCCACACGGCCATCAGCAGCGGAAAGTTCCAGGGGATGATCTGCCCCACCACGCCCAGCGGCTCGTGGAAGTGGTAGGCCACGGTGTTGGCATCGATGTCGGCGGCGGCGCCCTCCTGCGCGCGGATGCAGCCAGCGAAGTAGCGGAAGTGATCCACGGCGAGCGGCAGGTCGGCATTGAGGGTCTCGCGCACCGCCTTGCCGTTGTCCCAGGTCTCGGCGACGGCCAGCATCTCGAGGTTCTGCTCGATGCGGTCAGCGATCCTCAGCAGGATATTGGAGCGCTCGGCGGCGGAGGTCTTCCCCCAGGCCGGGGCAGCGGCGTGGGCGGCGTCCAGCGCCTTATCGATATCTTCCGCGCTCGAGCGCGGGATCTGGCAGAACACCTCACCATTGATCGGGCTGACGTTGTCGAAGTACTCACCCTTGACCGGCGGCACAAACTCACCACCGATGTAGTTGCCGTAGCGCGCTTCGAAGGCGATGACGGCACCAGACTGGCCGGGGTTGGCATAGATCATGGCACGGCTCCTGTACGTTAAGATTATGTTGGACACACCTCAGTCTTGGTCAGGTTGCGCTTCTGCGACATACTCCGGTGGCATGAGACGCCCTCATCCCTTGGGAGGAGGGCCCCGAGGGGAGTGACGGGAGTAACGCGATGACGACCCTGATGGTCGCCGATGACCATCCGCTGTTCCGCGACGCCATCGGCGCGGTGGTCGCGGCGGGCCTGCCGGGCACTCGGCTGCTGGAGGCCGACAGCCTGGCGCGAGCCATGCAGGAGGCCGAGCGCCACGAGGAGATCCTCGACCTGCTGCTGCTGGACCTGGATCTGCCCGACGCCGAGGGCCTCGACGGACTGAGCCGTCTCCGGGACGCCTACCCCGCGCTGCCGGTGGCTATCCTCTCGGCGGAGCAGGACAGGCGCACGGTGCTGGCGGCCATCGAGATGGGCGCGGTAGGCTATATTCCCAAGTCGACGCCCCGCGACGACCTGTTGGCCGCCCTGCGTCAACTCCTCGAGGGGCAGCTCTACCTGCCGCCCTTGGTCATGCGCCGCGCTCCCCCCGCACACCCGGCGCCGGCCGTCACCGCCGCCGCCCCCGACTCGCGCCTGGCGCGCCTCACCGACAAGCAACTCGACGTGCTCGAACTGCTCAGCCGCGGCGCCTCCAACAAGGGAATCGCACGGGAGCTGGACGTCGCCGAGACCACGGTCAAGACCCATGTCTCGGCCATCCTGAGGAAACTGGGCGTGGCAAGCCGGGTCCAGGCGGTCCTGCTGGCTGGCGAGTTGGATCTCGCCCACTATCAGGCCGGTCGCCGCTCCGGCTGAGGCCCCAGCAGTGCGGTCAGCAGCAGGCGCAGGCGCAGTGGCTTGATGGGCTTGAGCAGGCAGTGGTAGCCGGCCTGGCGTATCCGTGACTTCAAGGCCGCGTCATGGTTGGCGGTGATCACCACCACCGGCAGCCCGTGATGGGCCTCGCGCAGCCGGGCGGCGACCTCGAGACCGTCGAGCTGCCCGTCTCCCAGGTGGTAGTCCACCAGCAGCAAGGTACCGGGCTCGGGGATACGTTGTTCGAGCGCGGCCGGCGACCCCACGGCCACCACCCGGCACCCCCAGCCCCCCAGCAGGGCCTCCATGCCCTCGCGGATCGCCGCGTCGTTGTCCAGGACCCAGATGACCTCACCGACCAGCGATGGACTGCTCGGCGCAGGGGCGAGGCGGCCAGGGGACGGCCGGGGCGCCGTGGCGTAGGGCACCGTCACCGAGAACAGAGAGCCCCGCCCGGGCACCGAGGCAAGGCCCAGCGGATGGCCGAGCATACCGCTGATGCGGTCGACGATGGCCAGCCCCAGCCCCAGACCACGGTCCTCGCCACCGTGCCCCGACTCGAGGCGTCGGAACTCCTCGAAGATCTCACGCTGCTGCCCGGTGGCGATACCGGGCCCGGTATCGCCCACCAGGATCTCCAGCCCATCCTGACGACGCCGACAGCCCAGCAGGATGCGGCCCCGGGGGGTATAGCGAATCGCGTTGCCGAGGAAGTTGCGCACCACCCGCGCCAGCAGCGCCAGGTCGGTCTCGATCACTGCCCGGGTGGGCACGTAGTGGAAGGCCAGCCCGCTGGCCGCGGCCATCTGCCGATACTCTTCCGCCATCACACCGAGCAGTTCCTCTGCGGGAAAGGGCGCGATATCGGGCCTGAGCACCCCGGCATCGAGCCGCGAGATATCCACCAGGCTGCCGATCAGCGCCTCGACGTCCTTGAGCGAGCGCCCGATGTTGCCCACCAGGCGCCGGGAGCCGTCCGGCAGCGGCTGCTCCTCCAGGGCGCTGGCGAACAGCCGCGCCGCGTTCAGCGGCTGGAGCAGGTCATGGCTAACCGCGGCGAGGAACTTGGTCTTGGAGAGGTTGGCCGCCTCGGCCTCGGCCTTGGCTCGGTGCAGTTCACCCAAGGTGCGCTGCAGGGTCTCGGTACGCTCGCGGACCTGCTCGGCCAGCAGCACCGAGTGTTCGAAGGCCGCATAGGGCGCCCCACCGGGCACGCCACTGGACTCCACCCTCTCGATCAGCGCTTCGCAGATGCGTCGCAGGCGGACATTCTCCTCGGCCAGGAGTGCCGCCCGGGCCTCGGGCGCCTCAGGCAGCGCCGTCGTCGCGAGCGGTGCCAATGGCCACCCCGGTGAAGGTCTGGTTGATGTGCATGCCATGGTACTGCTCCCCGTAGGTATTGAAACCAATCACCCGGCTGCGGCTCAGCAGATCCGAAACCGCCGCATCCTCGTCCAGCACCTCCAGCTCCAGGCGCCTCAGGAAGCAGTCGCAGCCGATGACCAGCTCGGGAGAGCCCAAGCGCTCCTCGAGGCCCCTCAGCGTCTGCACCAACTCTTCATGGATCGGAGCGGACGTCATCGCCGTGAGCACGATGCCGTTCTCCACCGCGCAGTAGAAGCTCAGGCTGCCGTCCTCGTTGGCACGCTGGATGGAGCGCACGTAGTAGTGATCGCCGATGCGCACCGCCAGGGGGTGCCTGGCGAACAGCTCCGGTCCCAGCCGCGCCACCGGCTGCCCCACCAGCGCCGCATAGGCCTCCACGGCGGGCGCCGCATTGAGCTCCAGCACCCGTCGCGACTCCCGGTCGACCGCGGTGACCACCAGCTTTTCATGCCGGGGCCGCAGGTGGTGGGTGGAGAAGACCTCGAAGGGCAGCGGCGTATTCACCATCAGCACCACCGCCGCCTCGGTGTGGAAGCGCCCTTGGCAGAAGACGTGGGTGCGGGCGAGGCGGTTGTCGTCCCCGGCTGAGCCGCCGAAACTGGGAATGCTGCCGAGGGCCGCATCGAGGGTCGCGATCACGCTCTCCTCGCTGCTCGAGAGGCCGTCGAGCAGGGTCACCACGAAACTGTTGTCCGCCAGGGGCGCCAGGGCACGTTCGCGACAGCGGCCCAGCAGCTCGTCCACCAGACGCTGGGCACAGGGCAGGTCGAAGGCGTCGAGCGACTCCACCAGCGCCGGGGCCAGTTCGAAGTGGTGGCGATCGAAGCCGATCGCCACGATGCTGCCCCGGGCATAGCCCGCCGGGGTGATCTCCCCGGCCGAGGTGCAACCCGCCACCGGGATGTCGGCGAAGGCCTCATTGAAAGCGCGAGACAGGGCCTCCAGAGGATACTCGACGCTGCAGAAGAAGAGCACGAAGCCCAGCGAGGAATGGCAAAGGTCGCAGGCGAGCTCCGCCACGGCCTCGGCCGGGTCGGCTCGATGGCTGAGCGCGGTGCGCAGCAGGGCAGTTCCGGCAGGCACCGGAACGGGGGTGAGGCTCGAGGCATCTGGCATGGCGGACTCCGACTTCAACGCTCGTCCAGTGTAGGCCGCCGGGAGGATGCGCCACAAACGATCGGGTCAGAGGGCTGACGGAGCCCGCCAGGCGGTCAGGGCGGCCAGGGTGGCCGCCAGGCAGGAAGAGAGCTCGTTCAGCAGGGCCCTGGCCGCCATCCCGTCCCCCTCGTTGGCCAGTCGCTCGAGCCGCGTGGCGAGGCCGGCCACCTTGACGGCCCCCAGGCTCGACGACTCCCCCTTGAGCTGATGCGCCGCGTGGCGCGCCTCAATGAGGTCACCCTCGCCAAGGGCACGCTCCAGGCTGACCAGCCTAGACTCGGCCTGGCCGCCGAAAAGCTCCACCAGCGAGGCGAGCCCCTCCTCGCCCAGGGAGTCGCGCAGCGCCTGCAGCATCAGCGGATCGACCAGGCAGTCGCGGCCGGCGCCCATCCCGCCGCCGTTCGTGCGCGACGGCGGCGCCCCGTCGGCCAGGTGGCGAATCAGCGCCTCCAGCAGCAGTTCCTGGCGCAGCGGCTTGGTCAGGTAACCGTTCATGCCGGCGGCCAGGCAGCGGGCCTGCTCGCCCCCGGGGCCCCCGGCGGTCATCGCCACGATCGGCATACCTGCCGCCCAGCCGTCGCGGGCGCGCAGCCGGCGGGTCACCTCCAGGCCGTCCATGTCCGGCATCTGGATATCCATGAAGATCAGGTCGAACCTCCCCGCCGCCGCCAGCTGCAGGGCGGCCGCACCGGAGCCGGCGATGGTGACCGAACAGCCGAGGCGCTCCAGCATGGCCCTGGCCACCTGCTGGTTGACGGGATTGTCCTCCACCACCAGCAGATGGGCGCTGTGCAGATCCGCCCGCCGCGAACCCCTTGCCATCGGCGGCGTCGGGGCAGGCCCCTCGGCGGTCGTCAGGGGCAGCACGAACCAGAAGCGGCTGCCCACTCCCGGCTCGCTGGCCACCTCGACCCGCCCGCCCATGGCCTCCACCAGGCGGCGACAGATCGCCAGGCCCAACCCGGTACCCCCGAAGCGCCGCGCGGTGGAGGCATCCCCCTGCCGGAACGGCTCGAAGATCCGCGAGAGCTGTTCGGGGGCGATACCGCAGCCGGTATCCACCACCTCGAAGCGGACTCGCCCCATTCCTTCGGAGCGTACCTCCAGGCGAACCTCCCCCTGCTCAGTGAACTTCACCGCGTTGGAGACCAGGTTGATCAGCACCTGGCGCAGGCGCCCCGGATCGGCCAGCACCCGCTCCGGCAGCTGCGGATCCAGATGGGTCAACAGCGCCACGCCGCGGGCCTCGGCGCGGGGCGCGAGCAGGGCCACCACCCTATCGACAAGCTCGTCCAGCGCCAGGGCACGCTGCTCCAGCTCGAGACGCCCGGCCTCGATCTTGGAAAAGTCCA
This sequence comes from Halomonas salsilacus, assembly GCF_051216275.1. NCBI lineage: Bacteria > Pseudomonadati > Pseudomonadota > Gammaproteobacteria > Oceanospirillales > Halomonadaceae > Halomonas > Halomonas salsilacus. The sequence continues at coordinate 401,708 of NZ_JBPKAQ010000001.1, read as the reverse complement.
GCAGGTCGTTGATCAGCTCCAGCAGCAGCCCGGCGCTGTCGTGGATGGTGGCCGCGCAATGGCGCGCCGCCCCCTCGAGCCGGTGCTCCAGCAGCACATCACTCATGCCGATGACGCCGTTGAGCGGAGTGCGGATCTCGTGGCTGACCGTGGCCAGGAATTCCGACTTGGCCTGGCTGGCCGACTCCGCCTGCCGGGCGGTCGCCTCCAGCTCTCGACTCAGCGCCTCCAGGTCACGACGCGCCGCGGCGTTGTCCCGCGCCTCGCGGAACAGGATGAGCGCCACCAGCATGGCCGACAGGCTCATCGCCAGGATCAGCACCAGCAGCAGGGCATATAGCCGCTGCAGCTGGCCACGCTCGCGGGTGGCGGTATCGGCCAGGTGACCATTGATGGCGATTACCAGCCGCTCGGTGCGGTTACCCAGGGTATCAAGATGCCTGTCCAGGGCATGGCGGTCGCTCTCTTGAAGACCCTCGAGGGCCTGGATGAGGCGGTCGAGCTCGTCGATGCGCTGCTCTATCTGGTCCAGCAGGGCGCTGGCGGCGGGAATCGAGGTCAGCAGTTCGCTGATATCACCGCCCCCGCGCATCAGGTACAACCGACTGTAGAAGAGCTCGAAGCGCAGCGTCAATCCCGCCCGGTCGGCTTCCGGCTGGGCCAGGTAGTTGCGCAGCTGGACCACGTCGCGATCGAGCTTGTATGCGTGCCAGGAGGTGTCCCCGCCCACGCTCTGAGCCAGGCTGTCCTGGCGCCAGGAGACCAGCCCCACCACCACCAGCGCCGCCGCCAGCAGCAGCAGCGCACTGATGGCGCCAAGCTTGACTCGCAGGGGCAGGCTCAGCATGGAACGCTCCCGATAACGCGCCCTCAGGGGGCGTGAATGTGCACGACGTGCCACACCGAGCGGAAACGCACGGACTCGTTGTGCAGTTCCGGATGATCGTCGAAGGGATAGAGCACGAACAGCGGGCCGAATTCGCGGATCTGCAACGGCGTGCCGTTGCGGCTCATGGCCAGGATGACGTCGTAGTCATGCAGCTCGGCGAGGGGAATCTCCGCCTCGAAGTCGTTCAACGCCCGGACCCGGATGCGATCGCTGCGAACCCCGGCCGCCGCCAGCACCTCGCGGAACAGCGGACCCTCGTAGTGAGCAGAATCCGAGTGCCAGGGGGTGCCCGTGTGAACCTCGGTGGGGGCGATGGCCATCAGCATCTCACGGTCGAACCTGGCCTGGTCATCCACATTGGGGAGGACGATGTTGCCGCTGATGGTCAGCAGCACCTCGCCGCTCGGCGACGGCAGCGTCCCCTCGGCGACGGCCGACAGCGGCAGCCACGGGAAGGAGACAAGGGCGAGCAGAAGGGGCAGGACGCGTTGGCACATGGGGGCAATCCTGTGGCGGGATCCGGGAAGCCACAAGCCTACCCGATCCCGCGACAAAGATCAGTTAGCCAATCTGCCCCCGCTTGCACCGGGGGTTATCATGGCGCCTCCCGGATCGGCTCCGGCAGTCGCTCCTCCAGGCCATCCAGCAGCCGCTGCAGGTAGCGGGCGCGCTGCTCCCACACGGCGCTGCGGTGAAGCTGGCGTGACAGCGGCAGCAAGTCGGGGTCACCCAGCTGCGCCTCTGCCAGCTGTCCATGGTAGGCCTCCACCAGCGCCAGGTCGGCCGCCCGACCCTGCTCCCAGGCAGCCCGCGAGGCCTCCAGGGCGAGGCGCGCTTCCCGCCCGAGCACCTTGTCGAGCCGAGCGCCGAGGCGCTCGACCTCCTCCTCCCAGCGAACTTCGGCCTCCTGCGCACAGCCCAGTGCAGGTTCCGGCTGCCACTCGGCGTCGGACAGGCAGGCGTCGAGTTCATGGGCAATGACCTGGCCACCACCGTAAAGTGGAGGAGGAAGGGGCTGAGCCTGGAGCGGCATCAGGGGAAGCAGCGCAGGCAGCAGGCAGGCAAGCGGGCGCAGTATCGGCATGGCATCACCTTGCGGGCGCTGGCCCCCGGCCAGCAATAGAAAAGGGGGGCGTCAACGCCCCCCAGCATAGCGACCCGGCCCCGAGGGCGCGAGGCGAGCAGGCTCAACCGCGCAGTGGCTCGCCCTCATCGATCACCTCGACGCGCACAAGCTCCTCGTAAGCGTGCCAGCTGGCGAAGCCCAGTACCGGCAGGATCAGCGCAAGCCCGATGTAGAAGGTCAACACACCGATAAGCACGCAGCCGGTCAGGATCGCCGCCCACAGCAGCATCGGGCGGAAGTTGCGGGCCACGGAGCGCACGCTAGCCTCGATCCCCTCCATGAAGGTGAGGTCGTGGTGCATCAGGGTGGGAATGGCCACCACGCTGATGGTGAAGGCCCCGAAGGCCAGTATGCCGCCCAGCACGCTGCCCACCGCGATCATGCCGAGGCCCTCGGGGGTAGTCAGCAGGGCCGAGTAGAGGCCGGCGGGACTGGGAACCTCGAAACCAAAGAATAGCGCAAACAGCAGGGTCGCCAGCCGGATCCAGGCCAGGAAGAAGATCATCATCATCACGCCCATCATGGCGAGCTGGCCGGCATGGGGACGCCAGGCGCCGAAGGCGTCACCCAGATGGGGAGCCCGACTGGCTTCCAGGGCGCGACTGACCCCGTAAGAACCCACCGCTACCAGCGGCCCCATGAACATGAAGCCGGCCACCATGGGCAACAGCCAGTGCCACAGCCCCAGAGTGATGGCACCTGCGGTGATGGCAATGCTCAGGCCAACCCAGAACATGCCGTAGGCGAGGCTGACCGCCGTGGCCTGGCGAAAGTCCTCGATCCCAGCCGCCAGCCAGGCCCTCGGCCGATCCATGCCCACCGGGTTGATGGTGATCTTGACCCTGGGCGCTGCAGCCTTGTGATGCTCTTTTGTTGTTGCCGCGTTCATGCTGTCACCCCTGTTGCGCCTTCTATAATGCCCGCCTCCGGCGGGCCAATTCTCGACACCGGCTAACGCCTTAATGCCGACTTCATCTATTAATACAGGTTTAATGTAGTTGACTCGAGTTAATTCTGCAGCCTTGACACCACCACGGATTTTCACGCTTTCACGGCGCTCCATACAAGAGCCGGTCACGAATGGTTTTTGTCAGCGTCGGCTGATCAACGACAACGTCCAGCCGAACGCAAGCACCCCGGCCGACTGGCCGGGGTGCTTGCGTTAATGGCACCCACTGGGGGAGCCTGGCAGGCGCTTAACGCACGATCATTACCGACATCTTGGAGTGGTGCACCACGTGCTCGGCGTTGGGGCCGAGCACGTAATCGGCGAACTTGCGCTTGTTGTGGGACGCCATCACGATCAGCTCGACCTCGAGCTTCTTGGCCACCTTGATGATCGCCTCCCAGGGCGAGCCGTCGACGATCACCGACTGGGTCTGGATATCCTCGGGCACGTGCTCCTGGATGAACTTGTGCTGGGCCTCGGTGACCCCCGCGTGGGCCTTCTTGGCGAAGTCTTTGGGGAAGTAGGAGCCCACCAGCGGCATCCGGTAGTCGGGCAGCACCGTCACCACGTGCAGCGAGGCGCCGAAGGTCCGGCACAGGGTCACGGCCGTGGGCAGCGCCTTCTCCCAGGAGCTCTCCTCGTTCAGGTCCACCGGCAGCATGATCTTGTTGTACATGTCATCGTCTCCTTCAGGCGGTAGCCGCCTGGCCGGTATCGGGTTCACGACGGCGACGCTGCAGCATCACCACCAGGCCAAACACCAGGAACCCCGGTATCCACATCCACTCCTTGGCCCAGCGATCCACTGGCGCCGACACCCCGATGATCTCCTGATCGAAATCGAAGCCGAGATCCGCCGCCAGGCTGCCGAACTCGACGAAGTCCACCATGGCCTGGTCGCCGTCGACGTAGAGCTCCAGCCCCAGGTTCTCCATGCGCTCCTCGGCGCTGTCACCACCGGGGACCGGCACCAGCACATAGGTGGTCATGGCATCACCAAAGGCGTTCTCTCCGGCAATCTGCACCCGCAGGTTGCTACCCTCATCGACATCCCCCAGCGCCTGAGCGAATTGCGCCGGTGGCACCTGCTGGTAGGGGTCGTGAATCTGGTCCATCCAGAAGCCGGGGCGGAACAGGGTGAAGGCCACCAGCAGCAGCAGGATCGATTCGTACCAACGGTTGCGAGCGATCATGAAGCCCTGGGTCCCCGCCGCGAAGATCAGCATCGCGATCGTCGAGATGATGAATATCACGATGCCCTGCAGGAAGGTCACGTCGATCAGCAGCAGATCGGTGTTGAAGATGAACAGGAACGGCAGCGCCGCCGTGCGCAGGCTGTAGTAGAAGGCCTGGAAACCGGTCCGCAGCGGGTCGCCCCCCGACACCGCGGCCGCCGCGAAGGAGGCCAGGCCCACCGGCGGCGTCACGTCGGCCATGATGCCGAAGTAGAACACGAAGAGGTGCACGGCGATCAACGGCACGATCAGGCCGCTCTGCTGACCCAGCGTCACGATTACCGGCGCCAGCAGGGCCGATACCACGATGTAGTTGGCCGTGGTGGGCAGGCCCATGCCGAGGATCAGGCTAAGCAGCGCGGTGAACACCAGGATCAGCATCAGGTTGCCCATGGAGAGGATCTCCACCACGTCGGCCAGCACCAGGCCGACGCCGGTCTGGGAGACCGCGCCGACGATGATGCCCGCCGCCGCGGTGGCGATGCCGATGCCGATCATGTTGCGGGCCCCGGCCACCAGGCCGTCCCACAGATCCTTGAAGCCCTCCTTGATGTCTTCGGCCACCTTGCTGCGACCGCGGAAGAACGCCGTGACAGGACGCTGGGTCACCATGACGAAGATCATGAACACCGTCGCCCAGAAGGCCGAAAGGCCGGGCGACAGGCGCTCGACCATCAGGCACCAGACCAGCACGATCACCGGCAGGATATAGTGCAGCCCGACCATCACGGTGGGCCGCGTCTGGGGCAGCGTGAGCACCTTGGAATTCGGATCGTCGAGCTCGAGCTCGGGGTACTTCGCGCCGACCTTGAGCAATCCGACATAAACCACCGCCAGCGCCACGGCCACCACCCAGGGGGTGGCATCACCCAGCACCGGCTTGAGCCACCCGAGTCCGTAATAGACCGCGAACGACAGCGCCATCAACAGCAGCAGGCCGGTGAGAAAGCCGATGATCTTGTTCAGGAAAGGGCGCGCCGGGTTGCTGGTAGGCAGACCCTGCATGTTGGCCTTGAGCGCCTCGAGGTGGACGATGTAGACCAGCGCGATATAGGAGATCAATGCCGGCAGAAAGGCGTGCTTGATCACCTCCACGTAGCTGATGCCCACGTACTCCACCATCAGGAAGGCCGCGGCGCCCATCACCGGCGGCATGATCTGGCCGTTCACCGAGGAAGCGACCTCCACCGCGCCGGCCTTCTCGGAGGAGAAGCCGACGCGTTTCATCATCGGGATGGTGAAGGTGCCGGTGGTCACCACATTGGCAATAGAGGAGCCCGAGATCAGCCCGGTCATGCCCGAGGCCACCACGGCCGCCTTGGCCGGACCGCCCTTGTAGTGGCCCAGCAAGGAAAACGCCACCTTGATGAAATAGTTGCCGGCCCCGGCCTTGTCGAGCAGGGCGCCGAACAGCACGAACAGGAACACGAAGCTGGTCGAGACCCCCAGCGCAATGCCGAACACCCCTTGGGTGGTCAGCCACTGGTGATTGACCAGGCCGTTGAAGCTGACCCCGCGGTGGGCCAGGATGCCCGGCATATAGGGGCCGAACAGCGAGTAGAGAATGAAGACCGTGGCCACGATCATCAGCGGCGGCCCCAGGGCTCGCCGGGTTGCCTCGAGCAGCATCAGGATGCCGACAATGCCGACGATCACGTCCTGGGTGAGCGGTGCAGCGGGCCGGGTCGCGAGCTGCTCGTAGAAGAGGAACATGTAGGCGCCACAGAAGGCAGCGACGGCCGCCAGCACCCAGTCCTGGATAGGGATCCTGTCACGTGGCGAACGCTTGAACGCCGGATAGGCCATGAAGGCCAGGAAGAGGGCGAAGGCCAGGTGAATCGATCGCGCCTCGGTGGCGTTGAAGACCCCGAAGCGAAGCATGTAGGGGAGCGGCGAGGCGATCCAGAGCTGAAAGAGCGACCAAGTGGCCGCGATCCCCACCAGCAGCTTGCCGGGCGCCCCCGCCGGCTTGCGCGCTCCCGAGTCGCTGGAGGCGACCATGTCCTCCAGGTCGATCTCCGAGGCGCGGGTGTTGTTCTTCTCATCCGTCATAGGTTGGCCCTGCCCACTGTCAATGACTTATGGTTGATGTCCTTCCCGCGGCGACAACAGGAAGCCGACTTGCCAACGAGATGCGCGGACGCCCCGAGGGGAGTCCGCGCATCGATCACCACGGGTGATTGGCTGACACGTCCGGGATCACTCGATCCAGCCGCGCTCACGGTAGTAACGAGCCGCACCGTCGTGCAGCGGCGCGGTCAGGCCCTCGGATATCATCTGCTCTTCCTTCAGGTTCTCGAAAGCCGGGTGCAGGCGCGTGAAACGGTCGAAGTTCTCGAACACCGCCTTGACGGTCTCGTAGATGATGTCCTCGTCCACCGCCGTGGAAGAGACGAAGGTTGCCGCCACACCGAAGGTCTCGACGTCCTCGTCGTTTCCGCGGTACATGCCCCCCGGGATCACCGAGTGGGTGTAGTAGGGGTTCTCCTCGATGATCTTCTCGATCTCCGGGCCGGTCACCGGGACCAGGCGGGCATCGATGGTGGTGGTGGCCTCCTGGATAGAGCCGTTGGGGTGGCCCACCACATAGACCATGGCATCGATGTTGTTGTCGGAGAGGGCCGCGGCCTGCTCGGCGGCATCCAGTTGGGAAGCCAGGGAGAAGACATCGGTATCCCAACCCATGGCCTCCATGACGACATTCATGGTGTTGCGCTGGCCAGAGCCGGGGTTGCCGATATTGACCCGCTTGCCCGGGAAGTCGCTGATATGCTCGATGCCGGAGTCGGCGCGGGCCACCACGGTCAGCGGCTCGCCGTGCATGGTAAAGACAGCGCGCATCTCTTCCCAGGCACCGCCGTCGGCAAAGTTGTCCTCGCCATGGTAGGCGCGGTACTGGACGTCGGACTGCACGACGCCCATGTCGAGCTCACCGCTCTTCATGCCGTTGACGTTGGCCACGGAGCCGCCGGTGGTCGGCGCGTTGCAGCGGATATTGTGCTCATCGCTCCCGCGGTTGACCATCCGGCAGACCGACTGGCCGACGACATAGTAGACGCCGGTCTGGCCGCCGGTACCAATGGTGATAAAGCGCTCTTGGGCCACGGCGGGGGCCGATAACATAGCGGCACCCAGCAAGGCGCCAGAGAAGGCTGCGGCGGAAAAAGCATGACGTTTCATGAAGATACCTCGATAATTTAGTCAAACGTACGTGGCAGCGAGGACTCTCGGGTCGGCAAATCTGCCAGTAACTTCTACTTTAGCGGATAAAGCTGTTTTCGGGTAACAACCTCCCTCAACGGAAAACTGGATGTCATCAAGAAGCAGTCTAGTCGGTGCCATCGTTTGTGCTGCGTTGGAAATTAGCGCTCTAAACACGGGAGAGCCGCGCCATGGCGCGGCTCTCCCGTTGATCGGCAGTTGCCCGGTGGCCGTCAGGAGGCCTTCATGATCAGCGCCTGTTTCTCGGCCTTCACGACCGCGCGATCGGCCTCATGTCGGGACGCGCTGTCGCAACAGGCCGGACGGCGCTGGGACGACCAGTCTGAAGGGGTCCTGAAATCGTACCAGGACACCTCGATTGGTTTTGCTCCAGTCGCAGCACTTCACGAGCTGCGCGGCGATCGACTTGACGTGGTGAGCGCGACAGGGCCTCCAAACCCGTAGTCAGGTGATAATGGGGAAAAGGATACCAGCGTGAGAACAGCCATGTTCGAGCCTTGCTGTCTGTACCCGGCGCATCCAGCAAAATCCGGCAGGGGTTACCTGCCGGACTCATCATCTGAGGCATCCCAGAATGAAGGCTCACTATTAAAATAAAAGCCAAATCACCAATACGCTTGCAATATTTTCATGCCGTGACCTTGTTATTTCGAAGCCACCTTCTTGCTGTACTTTCCGTGATCATGACCCTTTTTTCCATTGTACTTTCGATCCTCGTACTTCTTCTTCTTGGCCAGCCACTCCTCGCGCTCCTGCCTCTTCTTGGCTATCGCCTCCTTACGTTTCTGGGCTTGCGCCTTCTTCTTGGCTTGCGCCTTCTTCTGAGCTATCGCCTCTTTCTTGGCTTGCGCCTTCTTCTGGGCTATCGCCTCCTTCTTGGCTTGTGCCTTCTTCTGGGCTATCATCTCCTTACGTTTCTGGGCTTGCGCTTTCTTCTCGGCTAATCTCTTCTTCTTCAGCCAAGCTTTCTTGTCACTGTCTTTCTTGTGAGCCCACTTACTCTTTTCCTTATCGTTCTTGCCATTATTCCCGTTTGCACCGTTTCCGTTATCCTTATGCTTTTTCCACTTAGCTCCGTTACCATTACCCACAACATGCTTGTAGTGTTTGTTATCATTCTGGTTGTAGGACATGGAACCACTACCATTACCGTTAAAACCAGCGCCTGCGACAGCAACTCCGGTTCCAGCAGCCGCCACCATGGTCCCCATGACCAAACCAGCCAGCATGGTCTTCAGCTTATTCATGCTTGAGTACCCCTTGATGATTGAACTATACGCCTGAGGTTTTGTTGCCTAATTTCTTTCCTCCAGCGACACAGTAAGCTGGTGCATCACAGATTCTGAGTTATTGATGGACACAAGCATTCTTATCTCTGAAGGTCAGACTCTCTCCTTGCCCGTATCGGTATAGTCCGGTCGCAAGAGAGGGTCAATAAACCGGATGACGATCAAAAAATCGGGTTGCGCACCAGATTCAATGTCGCAATCCTCCCTGTAAACAGGCATAACCCATTGTTAACTTATATTTATCAAAAGTTTATTATAAAGGTAAACCGACAGAAGTGACCGATCAACCGGCGAATTGGCTTTAATTTAGTTACAAATTTCTCTTTATTCATTCTTTTCTTTACACTTCCATAACATGGATAGCGATTAACCGGCTGCTGAATTTGTCATAAGAAATTTGATAATCAACAAACACTTACCGATAAATTACTATAAAATAAAGGCTGATGAATTAGTGTTTTTAAACAAATATAACTAAGCCTCTAATACCCACATGCACGTCATCGGCTAATGCGGAGTGTAATGCCTTCAATTTGATAGGAATATCCATTGTCAGCATAATGTGTGCCTAGCATTCAAGGCATAACTATGCTTGAGTTTCGAAAGGTAACCTTGCGCTCGGTTCTTGAGTAACTACCGCCATAAGCGTGTGAACAGCGCGATCTCCAGCGACAAGGGTTCCGGAAACCTATCCGATGATGATCAAAGGGATGCTGCAATGACGAATGTATGGCGGACTCCGGCCTGGGTCTCAGGAATCCTTCTACTGCTGATCTCCTCCGACCTGCTTGCTCAGGTCACCCCGGCGGATCGGCAGCGTAGGATCATTCAGACGCTGGACCCGACGGAGCAACGACGTGGCCGTGCGGAACCCCGTGAGGGAAGTGGCATCACGCTGTTCGAGGTGATGCCCGCGGAACCCTCAGAAGAATCCGCCTACAGCACCACCTTGACCTCGGTAGTCTTCGAAGGCGTGAGCGTCTACGAGGAGAGTGAGCTTGGGGCTTTGTGGTCGGATTTGGTCGGGCAGGAAATTAACGAGCAGGATGCCGATGCTCTCGCCGATACGCTGATGGAGCAGTACCTGGCCGATGGGTACATGCTGATCTTTGCCTTCGCCGATGAGCCCGATGAGAACGGGGAACTGACCCTATATGTAACCGAGGGCTATATCGATTCGGTTGCTTTTACCGGGGACGATGTCGACCGACACCCGCTATTGATTACCTATGCGGAAAAGATCATGGAGTCCATTCCCTTGCGGACTGCCGTTTTCGAGCGCTACTTCAACCTGATGAATGATCTGCCAGGCCTCCGCGTCGACGGCAATCTCGGGTTTCCTTCCGACCCTGACGGGGCCGAGCCGTTAGTACTGAACGTGAGCTACAAGGCGGTGGATTACCTGGCGACGCTGGATAACCGCGGCAGTCGCTATGTGGGGCGGTGGCTTACCTCGGTGGGCGTGAGGCAGAACTCGGCCTTGTTGGGCAGCCACGATCAAGCCTCTGTTCGGTTCTACACCACGATTCCCGACCACGAGGAGTTGCACGCGGTCGAACTGGTCGGCCGCCACCCGGTGGGCTCGGAAGGCACCACGGTTTCCCTGGGGCTGGCGCTGACGCGCACTCGCCCGGGAGCCGACCTGAAGCCGATCGACATTGTCAGCGATTATCGAGAAGCCTACCTCACCGTCGATCATCCGTTGTTACGCTCGGACGATCAAAGCCTTTGGCACTATGCGACGCTCCATTACGCCGACTCCGAGAGCGACGCCTTTTCCGGTGAGCTGAAGCTGCTCAAGGAAAGGGTGCGAGCCTTGCGTCTTGGCACTACCTATATCCGGGACGACCGCTGGGGAGGGAGCAATGTGATCAGTGGCGAGGTGAGTCGTGGCCTCGACATCATGGGAGCCGACGCGGGTGGGCTGTTCACCACCACTAGCCGTCTCGGGGGGCAACTCGAGTTCACCAAGCTCTCACTCTACCTGTCTCGCTGGCAGCCGATTACCGATAACTGGTCTCTCTTCGCCGCCCTGGAGGGTCAGTATGCCTACGATCCCTTGCTGTCCTCGGAGTTCATCTCTTTCGGTGGAGAGAATACCCTTCGCGCCTACGAATCCGGCCTGCTGTTCGGAGACCATGGCGTGACCGTCAGCTTGGAATTGAACTATGTGCCTCCGTTCGAGACTCCCATGGATATGCAGTGGTATGGCTATCTGGAGACCGGCAGGGCCTGGACCCGGGAAACGGAGTTCGAGTTCGGAGACGACAACAAGGCGACGGCAGTTGGGTTCGGGGTGCGCTTTGATGCGACATCCTATCTATCCGGCTATGTCGAGCTCGGCTGGCCCGTCTCGCGCCCGGATTCCTTCAATAGTTCATCCGGGGCGAATGGATATCTGGGTATAGCGGTACGCTTTTAACTCTCGACAAGGAGCAGAGCATGGCCCGGCCAATACGACCGGGCTTGCACTTGGGTCAGGGCGCCATCCCATGACGTCAAGTGGCCTTGAGGATCAGCGCCTGTTTCTCGTCCTTCATGGCGGCGAAGTCGGCCTCATAGAAGAACTCGCTCTCCCCCAACGCAGGCGTGAGGTGGTTGAGCCAGGTGGCATTCTCGTCGTACTTGGCGAAGAACGGCCGCTGGACCCAGTCGCTGTCGCGGCCCTGAATGAAGCGCAGCACGAAGACCTTCTCGCCGTGGATCTCGGTGACGCCCTGGATCTCCACCTTGCCCGGATCGGCGGACATGGACGGCCCGCGGGCGGTGCGCGCCAGGCCCGGCACCTGCTTCATGGCCTCGCGATAGATCTCCCAGGCGCGCACCAGCGGCACCTCGAAGTAGTGGCGGGCGCCGGTGTCGCGCTCGACGAACATGTAATAGGGAATCATCCCCAACCGCACCTGGGTAGCCCACATCCTGGCCCACTGGTCGGCGTCGTCGTTGATGTGCTTCAGCAACGGCGCCTGTGTGCGGATCTCGGCACCGGTGGCACGGATGCGGCGGATCGCCTCGCGGCAGATGGGGGTGTCCATCTCTTTCCAGTGGTTGAAGTGCGCCATGAAGGCGACGTGCTTGCCGGCGGCAGTCAGCTCACGGAACAGCTCGAGGATATCCTCAGCGTCCGGGTCGGTGACGAAGCGATAAGGCCAGAAGGTCAGGCTCTTGGTGCCGATGCGGATGTCCTGCACATGGTCCAGCTCGGGAGCCATCAGCCCTTCCAAATACTTACGCAGGTGTTTGGCCTTCATCACCATGGGGTCGCCACCGGTCAGCAGCAGGTCGGTGACCTCGGTGTGCTCGGCCAGGTAGCGGTGCAGCGAACCGGCTTCGCTTGAGGCGAACTTGAGCTCCGTGTCGCCGACGAACTGCGCCCAGCGGAAGCAGAAGGTGCAATAACTGTGGCAGACCTGGCCCTGGCTGGGGAAGAACAGTACCGTCTCGCGGTACTTGTGCTGCATGCCGGGCAACGGCTCGCCGTCGAGCAGCGGCAGGTTGAGGTCCATCTGCCCCGCCGGGTGGGGGTTGAGCTCGCCGCGCACCCGCTCGATCACCGGCTTCATCTCGTCGGCTTTGGCGCCGCGGTGCACCAAGTCGGCCACCTCGTCGAAGTGCTCCGGCTTGAGCATGCCGCGCTGGGGAAAGGTGAGCTGGAAGACCGGATCCGCCGGGATGTTGTTCCAGTCGATCAGCTCCTCGATCACATACTCATTAACCCGGAACGGCAGCACCTGACTGACGACCCGCATGTCGAAACGCAGTTCGTCAGGCAGGTTCTGGATCGCCTCGATCTTGTCGAGCTGGCGGTGGGTATAGACCTTGAACTGCCTGGCCTCGAAGGCCTCTGCCCCGGGACCGCCGAGCTCGATGTTGACGTGCTGGTTCATCTCGCCTCCTCGTCGTTCGTCTGTTCATCGGGGAGGCCATTGGTACAGATCCGGCGGGAAAAGCGCAAATTCCTGCGGCGATTTGCAATGAATGTCACGAAAAAACGCAAAGCATGCAACAGTTCATTCGATGCGACCGGCCCTCTACGTCGGCTAGCGGATAAGCGTCGCACGACAAGCGCCCTACCCCACGTTGTAACCCAGCGTCCGCGGCAGCCACAGGGCGATCTCGGGGCAGCAGGAATCGCGCGACGAGTGCCCTATCCCACGTTGTAACCCAGCGTCCGCGGCAGCCATAGGGCGATCTCGGGGAACACGGCGACGAGTGCCAGGGCGCCCGCCATGGCCACCACGAAGAGCAGCGCCCAGCCCAGGGTCTGCTCCAGGCGGATCTTCGCCACCTCGGTGGTCACCATCAGGTTCACCGCCACCGGAGGCGTGAACTGCCCGATGGCGATGTTCATGGCCAGCAGGATGCCGAACCACACCGGGTTCCACTCGAAATGCTGCATCACCGGGATCAGGATCGGCATCAGGATCAGATAGATGGAGATGGCGTCGAGCAGCATGCCGGCGGCCAGCACCGCCAGCATGATCAGGATCAACAGGACGACGCCATTGTCGGTGAGCGCGATGATCCACTCGGCCAGGTCGCGGAAGGTGCCGAGCATGGTGCCGGCCCAGGCGAAAATGCCGGCGAGCGCGATGATCAGCATCACCACCCCGGAGATCACAGCCGCCTCGCCCAGCAGCCCCCAGAGGTCCTTGAGGCCGATCTCGCGGGTCACGCAGAGCCCGATCACTACCCCGTAGGCAACCGCCACCACGGCCGCCTCGGTGGGGGTGAAGAGCCCGGAGCGCAGCCCGCCGAGGATCAGCACCGGCGCGAAGAGCGCCGGCAGTGCCTGCTTGAAGGTCTCGCCCACCCGCAGCCGCTCGGCGCCCGCCACCGGCGTGCCACCCTCCCAGCCGTAGCGCTTCGAGACAAGCAGCGCCGGCACCAACAGCGCCAGGCCAGCGAGAATGCCGGGGAAGAGCCCGGCGGCGAAGAGCGCGCGCAGGTCGACCCCCGGCACCACGATGGAGTAGAGGATCAGCGCCACCGAGGGCGGAATCAGGATCGCCGTGGAGGCCGAGGCGGCGATCAGGGTCGCCGAGAAGGGCTTCGGGTAGCCCGCCCTGGTCATGCTCGGCAGCATCACCATGGCCACCGCGGCGGCATCCGCCGGCCCCGAGCCGCTCATGCCGCCCATGATCATGCAGACCAGCACCGCCACCAGGGCCAGGCCGCCGTGACGGGGGCCGATCAGCGCCTGGGCGAAACGCACCAGGCGCAGCGCCACCCCTGAGCGCTCGAAGATCAGCCCGGTGAGGATAAACAGCGGGATGGCGATCAGCGGGTACTTGGCGATGCTGTTGTAGGTGTTGGTACCGAGAGTCGCCAGCATCGCCGGCGGCAGCCCGGCCAGGATCCCTACGGCGCCTGCCAGGCCCAGGGAGAAGGCCACCGGCACCCCGGCAATCAGCAGGCCCGCGAAGGCCAGCAGCATCCACAGGTCAGGGCTCATCATTGAGCCTCCCGCGCAGGCGGTCCCGGGTCTGCTGGGTCTGGCGGATCAGCATCGCCGCCGAGAGCAGCGGCAGCCAGACGATATACCACCACTGCGGCAGCCCCAGCCCCGGCGAGAGCGACTCCCACTGGTACTCCTGCCAGGCGAGCTTGCCGCCGAACCAGGTGATCAGGCCCAGCACCGCCATGCCGCAGCCCCACTGGAAGAGGATCAGCACCCGGCGGGGTGCGGTGGGCAGCGCCCGCTCCAGCAGGCCCACCCGGATATGGCCGTTGCGACGCAAGGCCACCGAGGCACCGGCGAAGGTGAGCACCACCAGCAGGAACACCGAGAACTCCTCGGTGAAGGCCAGCGAGCCGCCGGTGATGTAGCGGGTCACCACGTTGCCGAGGCTGATCAGCGAGATGATGATCAACGCCAGGGAGGCGAGCCAGCGCTCCGGCCGGGCATCGGGGGTGAGTTGCATAGGGGGCGACGGGCGTGGCATGCGCCGGGGCTCAGCGCGCCTCGACGGCCTCGCGGGCCGCTTCGACCAGGGCCTCACCGATGCGCGGCACCCACTTGTCGTGGACCTCAGCAGTGGCCTCGACGAAGGCCTGGTACTGCTCATCGCTCAGCTCGGTGACGTTCACGCCGCGCTCCTGAATGTCGGCGAGCCGCGCGCCCTCCTCCTCGCGGGTCATGGCGATCTCCCACTGGCCGGCCTCCACGGCCGCCTCGCGCAGGATCTCGCGATCGCCCTCGTCCAGGGAGTCCCACACCTGGCGATTCACGGCGAAGATCAGCGGATCGTTCATGTAGTTCCACAGGGTCAGGTACTGCTGGCCCACCTGGTCGATGCGCGCCACGTCGAACACCGAGAGCGGGTTCTCCTGGCCGTCCACCGCGCCGGTGGTCAGCGCCGGCTGGGCGTCGGTCCAGCTCATCTGGGTCGGGTCGGCGCCCAGGGCGTTGAAGGTGTCCTGGAACAGCGGCGAGCCCACCACGCGAATCTTCAGGCCGTCGAGGTCGGCGGGCTCACCGATCGGGCCACGGGAGTTGGAGAGCTGGCGAAAGCCGTTCTCGCCCCAGGCCAGCGGAATCACGTCACGGGATTCGATGGCCTCGAAGATCATCTCGCCGGCTGCCCCGCCGGTCACGGCGTCCACCGCCGCCTCGTCGGGCAGCAAGAAGGGCAGCGAGAAGAGGTTGAGCTCCGGCACCTGGGGAGACCAGTTGATGGTGGAGCCCACCGCCGCGTCGATCAGCCCGGAGCGCATGGCGGAGAACTCGCGGGTCTGGTCGCCGGCCACCAACTGGGAGTTGGGGTAGACCCGCAGGGTCAGGCGCCCTTCGGTGCGTTCCTCGACGAGTTCGGCCCACTTCTCGGCGGCCTGGCCCCAGGGGAAGGCATCGGAGAGCACGGTGGAGACGGAGAGCTCGCGCGCCTGAGCAGAGAACGAGGCGGTGAGCACGGCGGCGCCGGCCAGGGCGGCGGCCAGCTTGGCGAGAGAGCGTGAGGCGGTCATGGCGTGTCCTTGCAGCCGCAACCCGGCTGCATGCCGGGCAGCGTGATTGTTGTTGGAAAGTAAATCATCCACGAAGCGCAGCGTTGAATCCTAGCCCGGCCATTGCCTTATTGGTCGGATGCTGTGGCCTCCTCATCAGCCATCGGCTCGGGCACACAGTCGCCAGCACTGCCGGGCCAGCTGACGCAATCCCCCTCGAAGATGCCCAGCTCCTCGAAGAGCCCGGCGTTGACCTCCAGCGCCGCCCGATAGGGCACGCCAGGGTAGGTCACGGGGCACTCGGCGGGGTTGGCCGAGCCGCAGGGCAGCATGGTGTAGATGGCGGCGATGCGCTCATCCTCGCCGATGAAGGCGATGTCCAGAGGGATGCGGGTGCGATACATCCAGAAGCCGTTGCGGGGCGACTGAGTGTCCCGGTAGAGGAACAGCATGCCGGCATCCTCGTCGAGGTGGTCGCGCTCCATCAGGCCGCGGCTGCGCTCGGGGATGGTGCTCGCCACTTCCACCTGAAACCGCTGCGCCCCCTGGATGGCATGCACCACCAGCAGCAGCCTGTCCGGGCCATCGGGCCCTCTCTCCTCGGCCGCCACCCCGGTCGGGCCACTCAACAGCAGCGCCAGGCCGCCGATCCACTGCCACGCAGGCATCATCTCATCGTCCTCGTCTCGTCCGGCAGGTCCTGCGCCGGGATCACGTGAATTCCCGCCGCCAGCAGCGAGACCTGTACGGGTTCACCCCGGGCCAGGCCGTTGCGACGCGCCGCGTGGGTCGCGATCTCGAAGCCCAGGGTACGCTCAGTATGGTCGAAGGCCAGCGTGACCGAGGTCATCCCACCCAGCACCACCAGCGTCTCGACCCGGGCCCGGACCGGATTCTCGCGCTCGCCCTGGGAGGGCCTGCCGCGGCGATGCAGCACCACATCGGAGGGCGGCAGGTACCAGCTCACCCGCACGCCGACCGGCAGCGCCTGCAGCCCTTCGGATACCTCAAGCCGCCAGGGCCCCCAGGCCAGGCGACGCTCGCCGCCTTCCTCCACCACCTCGCCCTCGAAGAGGTTATGGCGGTCCAGCACACGGGCCACCTCCGGCGAGGCCGGGCGGCGGAACAGCGCCTCCGGCGGCCCCGCCTGCAGGCTGCGCCCCCCGTGGAGCACGCAGAGCCGGTCGGCCAGGGCCGCGGCCTCGTCCAGGTCGTGGGTCACCAGCACGATGGGGATGCGGATCTGCTCGCGCAGCATGGCCAGCTCGCGCTGCAGGCGCCGTCGGGTGACCTGATCCACCGCCGAGAAGGGCTCGTCGAGCAGCAGCACCCGCGGCTGACGGGCCAGCGCACGGGCCAGCGCCACCCGCTGGCGCTGGCCGCCGGAGAGCTCGACGGGGTGGCGCTCAGCCAACCCCTCGAGGCGCACCCGGGCGATCCAGGCCATGGCCTGCCCGCGGCGCTCCCGGGGCGGCAGGTGGTCCAGGGCCACCATGACATTACCCAGGACGGTGAGGTGGGGAAAGAGCGCGTAGTCCTGGAACACCAGACCGACACGGCGGCGCTGGGGCGGCAGGAAGAGCCTATCCCCCGCGTCGAACCAGGCCTCGCCACCACAGGTGATGCGCCCGGCCGCGGGGCGGTAGAGGCCGGCGATGGCGCGCAACAGGGTGGTCTTGCCGCTGCCGGAGGGCCCTACCAGCGCCAGCAACTCGCCGGCCTCGCAGTGAAAATTGGCGTCCAGGGGAATGGGGCCCGGCTGGTGCAGGCTCACCGACAGCGGTGCAGGTGAGTCGAGGATCTCAGGCACGCCGCCACCTCCGCCGGCCCGCCAGGCCGTAGACCACCCCGATGGTGAGGAAGGAGATCAGCAGCAGCATCGCCGACATGATGCCCGCCCCCGCCTCGTCGAAGGCCTGTACCCGGTCGTAGATGGCGATGGCCAGGGTGCGGGTCTCGCCGTCGATGGCGCCACCCACCATGAGGATCACGCCAAACTCGCCCAGGGTATGGGCGAAGGTGAGCGCCAAGGCTGATATGATCCCCGGCCATACCAGCGGCAGTTCGATGCGCAGGAAGGTCTGCCACGGCGAGAGTCCGCTGCACCAGGCCGCCTCGCGCAGGTTGGCCGGCACCGTCTCGAAGGCGCGCTGGATCGGCTGTACCGCGAAAGGCAGGTTGGCCACCAGCGAGGCAAGCAGGATACCGCTGAAGGTGAAGTTGAGCCCCGAGCCGAAGAGGCGCTGCCAGAGGCTGCCGACGGGTGCCTCAACGCCGAAGGACTGCATCAGATAGAAACCCAGCACCGTGGGCGGCATCACCAGCGGCAGTGCAACCAGCGCCTCACATAGCGGCTTGCCGCGAAAGCGGGTGGTGGCCAGGGTGCGCCCCAGCCACAGCCCCACCGGTAGCAGCAGTAGACAGGTAAAGGCGGCCAGGCGCAGCGAGACCGAGAGGGCCGTCCAGTCCATCAGGGCGTGGTGTCTCCCTCATCAGGCAGGCGGAAGCCGTACTGGGCCAGGATCTCGCGGGCCTCCTTCTCCTGCAGCCAGGCGTAGAAGGACCGCGCGGTCTCGCCGGCCCCCTGCACCAGCGCCATGCGCTGCACCAGCGGCGCGTGCCAGGCCTCGGGAATCAGCACATGCTCGCTGCGCTCGGCGAGCTGAGGCGCCAGCGCCAGGGACCAGGCCACCAGGCCGCCGCGGGCGTCGCTTGATAGCGCGAACTGGGCGGCCTGGGAGACGTTCTCGCCAAGCACGCGCAGCGGCGTGGTCTCGTCCCACAGGCCGGCATGCTCCAGCGCCTGCCGGGCGGCCACGCCGTAGGGAGCGTGCTCCGGGTTGGCCAGGGCGATGCGCGGACGCCCCTGCCCCGCCTCGTGGGCTTTGATCGCCTCGCGCGCCCCGGCCATGGGCTCGTCGTCGCTCGGCAGGTCGTCGCGACCTGGGCGCTGCAGCCATACCAGCCGGCCGATGGCGTAGACCACGCCCTCGTCTTCGGTGCGCCCCTCCTCGTGGAGCGCCAGCACGTACTCCTCGTCGGCGGAGAGGTAGAGCTCGAAGGGCGCGCCCTGGCCGATCTGGCGGCGGAAATTCCCCGAGGAGCCGAAATTCAGGCGCAGCTCGCGGCCGGTCTCGTCGCGAAAGCGCTCGGCGGCCTCGCTGAGCGCGAACTGCAGGTCCGAGGCCGCCGCCACCGTGGGCACATCGGCCTTGATCAGGGCGGCGGGAAAGAGCAGCGCCAGGCCGAGCAGCCAGGCCGCGCATCGTGAACGCATGGGAGTCTCCGGAAAAATCGGGATGCACGCATTGTCGGCCAGGGTCGTAACCGCGACAAGGCATGCCCGCCAACGCGCAGGGCCGGACTGACGAGAATCAAGGAGGCCAGTGAGGGCCACTTGCAGAGGGCGATGACGAGGGAGGTGCGCAGGATCAGGTCGGTGAGGATGGCGCCGAGCACCCGATTGGGCAATGGGCGGCGGCCTCCACGTCGTCCTTCCAGGCCCCACCCATTCGACGCCCCCGTGTTACCTGGAAGCACCTTGGCACGATTCCCGGTGGCTGACCACACACCAGGACCATCCTGTATACATGCTCAGTAACAGGTGCGTAGTCAGAAACAAGTGCGCAGTCAGAAACAGGTGGCGATGACTTCCCGAACCTCCAGGCGCTCGTCGACCCGCAGCAGGGTCCGCCACTTGTCGAAGGTCAGGCAGGGATGGGAAACCCCGAAGGCGATAATATCGCCGACACGCACATCGCCTACGCCCACGTTCACAACGCCTGGCGCATCGGGCAGGCGCACGAAGGCGTGCTGGTCCATCAGCTTGACCACCTCCCAGCCTGCCACCTCGAGCGCTCCAGCCGGATCGCCGCCCTCGCGGTAGCGACGCAGCGGCATCGGCAGGCGGTCGCCGCCCACGTCCCGCCGGCCCATGGCAACGATGGCCAGATCCGGCTCGGGCAGCGACTGCACCTGAGCGAATACCTCCAGCGCCGGCTCGAGGCCTCGCTCCAGTTCGGGCCGGCGCCCCATCACGCCTCGCTGGGCGTCATGGTAGAGGCCGTGGTCATGGACCACGTAGCAGCCGGGACGCAGCACCGGCACGAAGCGGGGCCCGAGCCTCGCCGCCTGGAAGACCTCGGCGATCAGGTCGTACCAGGCCGAGCCCGAAGCGGTGATGATCGGCTCGGCCGCCTCGATCAGGCCGTCGTGGTCCAGTGCCCGGGCGGCTTCCACCAGCCGCCAGGCATAGGCGCTCACCTCGGCCTCGGGCCTGGCTCCCGGGACCACGCCCTCGTACCCCTCGAGCCCGGCCAGCACCAGGGCCGGCTCGGCATCGATCCGTTCGCCCAGGGCCATCACCTGGTCATGGTGGCGGCAGCCGCAGCGTCCCCCGGGGATACCCAGTTCGATCAGCACCTTCAGGCGCAGCCCACGGGCGGCGAAGTAGCGACCGAGCTGGCGGACGTTCTCGGCGCCGTCGACCACGCCGGTGATGTCGGCCCCCGCCTCGATCAGCCCGGCGATGATCGCCATGTTGGCTTCGCCCACCAGCTGGTTGGCCAGCAGCAGCCGAATGACGCCATGGACGAAGGCCGAGCGGCACTGGGGCGCGGTGGCCAGGGTGATGCCCCAGGCACCGGCGTCGAGCTGGCGCTGGAACAGCGCCGGGGCCATGGTGGTCTTGCCATGGGGCGCCAGGTGCGCACCACGCACCTCGGCGAAGCGCTGCATCCAGGCCAGATTATGGGCCAGGGGCGCCTCATGGATCACAGCGGCCGGCAGGCTCACCCCGCAGAGCAGTTCCCGGCCAGACTCCATGCTCCCCTTGCTGCCACCGGGCGTGGGGTCGAACGCCGGCATCGTGTCCCGCATGGGCGCCTCCTCAGCTCCCGTGACTTCCGTTCACGTCGAGGATCTTCATGGTGTTGGTGCCGCCATGGGCGTTCATGTGGTCGCCGCGGGTCAGGATCACATGGTCGCCTGGCGCGGCAATGCCCTGCGTCACCAGCAGCGCCAGCGCCCGGTCGTTGAGCTCGGTGGGGGCCATGTCGCGGGTGTCAAAGGGCAGCGAGACCACCCCGCGGTAAAGCGCCATGCGCCGCTGGGCCAGCGGGTTGTGGGCCAGGCCGACGATGGGCAGCCCGGAGCGGATCCGCGAGGCGATCAGCGGCGTATAGCCGGAGGCGGTCATGCAGGCGATGGCCGCCACGCCGGAGAGGTGGTTGGCGGCATACATGGCGGAAAGCGCGATGGTCTCGTCGATCCGCGAGAAGCCCTCATGGATGCGGTGTCCGGACTCCTGGGCGCTCTTCTCGCGCTCGGCGCCCAGGCAGACCCGGTCCATGGCCTCGATGGTTTCCACCGGAAAGTCGCCGGCGGCGGTCTCGGCGGAGAGCATCACCGCATCGGTGCCGTCGAGCACCGCGTTGGCCACGTCGAACACCTCGGCCCGGGTGGGCAAGGGCGAGTCGATCATAGACTCCATCATCTGGGTGGCGGTGATCACCGCGCGATTGAGCGTGCGGGCGCGCTTGATGATGCGCTTCTGCATGCCGATCAACTGGGCGTCGCCGATCTCCACGCCGAGATCGCCGCGGGCCACCATCACCGCCTCGCTGGCCTCGATGATGCCGTCCAGGGTGGCCTCATCGGCCACCGCCTCGGCGCGCTCGAGCTTGGCCACCAGGCCGATCTCGGCACCGGCCTCGCCGAGCAGCGCGCGGGCTTCGCGCATGTCGGCGGCGCTGCGCGGAAACGACACCGCCAGATAGTCCACGCCAATCTCGACCGCGGTGGCGAGATCCGCCCGGTCCTTGTCGGTGAGCGCCGGCGCCGAGAGGCCGCCGCCCTGCTTGTTGATGCCCTTGTTGTTGGAGAGCTTGCCGCCCACCGCCACGCGGGTGTGGATCTCGCGGCCGCGGACGGTGGTGACGTCGAGCACCACTCGGCCGTCGTCGAGCAGCAGGCGGTCGCCCTTGGCCACGTCGTCGATCAGCTGCTGGTAGTCGCAGCCGACCCGCGTCGCGTCGCCGGCGTCGCCGTCGAGTGCCATGTCGAGCACGAAGGGCGCGCCCTCGACCAGCGCGACGGCACCCTCACTAAAGCGGGCGATGCGGATCTTGGGCCCCTGCAGGTCGCCCAGGGCGGCGACGCTTCTGCCCAGGCGGTCGGCGATCTCGCGCACGCGCACCAGGCGCTGGCGATGATCGTCGGCCCTGCCGTGGGAGAAGTTGAGGCGGACCACGTCGACGCCGGCCGCGATCATGGCCTCCAGCACGCCCTCGCGGTCGCTGGCCGGGCCCAAGGTGGCGACGATCTTGGTGCGGCGGATGGGGTCATGGATGGGGGCGTGGGGGGGGAGCGTCATGGTGTCCTCGGCAAGACCAGAATGGCACAGAAATCGTTATCGGCGGCACCGCATAGCGGCACATGAGAATGAGTATACGCCTCCCGGCATGACAGGTAATTGATAGCGCCACAACGCAGCGCGACCCCCTCAGGTGCTCCCCGTTCTATTATCGGCCTCCCTCAGCCAGCCCAGGCCGGCTTCGGTGCCGGCGGCCGGCCAGTATTCGGCGCTGACCCAGCCCCGGTACCCCAGCCGGTCCAGGTGGGCGAACAGGAAGGGGTAGTAGATCTCGCCGCTGCCCGGCTCGTGGCGGCCCGGGGTATCGGCGATCTGCACGTGGGCGATGCGGCCCAGGTGCCTCTCGATCGTCGGCGCCAGGTCCCCCTCCATGATCTGCATATGGTAGATGTCGTACTGCAGCTTGAGGTTGTCGCTTCCCACCTCGTCGAAGAGCGCCAGCGCCTGCTCGGTGCAGTTGAGGAAGAAGCCAGGGATATCGCGGGTGTTGATCGGCTCGGCCAGCAGCCGGACGCCGGCGGCCTCGAGCTTCCCGGCCGCAAAGCGCAGGTTCTCCACCAGGGGCTGCCGGGCCACCTCGTCGCTTGCGCCTTGCGGCTTGATGCCGGCCAGGCAGTTGACCTGGGCACAGCTCAGGGCGGTGGCAAACTCGATGGCGCGCTCGACGCCGTCGCGAAACTCCTCGACGCGATCCGGGTGGCAGGCGATGCCGCGCTCACCGGCAGCCCAGTCCCCGGCCGGCAGGTTGAAGAGCACCTGGGTGAGACCATTCTCTTCCAGCCGGGCCTTCAGAGTTTCAGCCGGGTAGTCGTAGGGGAAGAGGTACTCCACCCCTGTGAAACCGGCCCGGGCGGCGGCCGCGAAGCGGTCGAGGAACTCCACCTCGGTAAACAGCATGCTGAGATTGGCGGCAAACTGGGGCATATCGATCTCCTTGACATCGTTTCACGCCAACATACCCGATCCCAGCCGCGGCTGTCCGGGGCGGTACGGCTCAGAGGGAGACGCGCAACGCCAGCGGATGCTCGTCGCAGTTGTTCCCCGCCCCGCCCCGGTCCACCACCAGGAACTCCCCCTCCCGCTCCAGCACCGACTGGATGGCATGCCAGGTGCCGGCACGGTAGTTGACCCCCTGACGGCCGTCGTTGACGAAGGCGCGCACCTCGCTCGGGTCAATGGTCTCGCCCGGCGGAGCCACAACAATCACGAAGCGCTCCTCATGCAGCGG
The DNA here is from genome assembly GCF_051216275.1 of Halomonas salsilacus. NCBI lineage: Bacteria > Pseudomonadati > Pseudomonadota > Gammaproteobacteria > Oceanospirillales > Halomonadaceae > Halomonas > Halomonas salsilacus. The sequence goes on along the minus strand of NZ_JBPKAQ010000001.1, from coordinate 378,452 downwards.
AATAAAGGCCTGGCTGCCCAGCGGGTGGCGCTCCAGGAAGTCGAGCTCCAGGGGCAGCGTCACCGGCTGGCTGACGAAGATGCTGATCAGCGTATGTGCCTGCTCGCCCAGGGTCACGACCCTGGCCAGGTCATGGTGGCGCCGCGTGCGACCGGCGTTGATGGGGAACCAGTCTGACGTTCGCGCATCGATCACCTCGCCGAAGGGGGCGAAGGCCTCGGGCGTCAACGGCTCGGCTTTCAGTTCCAGCATGTTGGCCTCCTCAGCGGCTACCCATGCGCAGCGCCGCGTGGCGGTTGACGTCCTTGTAGAGCAGGTAGCGGAAGGGCCCCGGGCCACCGGCGTAGCAGGCCTGGGGGCAGAAGGCGCGCAGCCACATGAAGTCGCCGGCCTCCACCTCCACCCAGTCCTGATTGAGGTGGTAGACCGCCTTGCCCTCCAGCACGTAGAGGCCGTGCTCCATGACGTGGGTCTCGTCGAAGGGGATCACCGCACCGGGCTGGAAGGTGACGATATTGACATGCATGTCGTGGCGCACGTCGTTCGGATCCACGAAACGGGTGGTGGCCCAGCGCCCCTCGGTGCCCGGCATCTCGTTGGGCGCGATATCGTTCTCGTTGGTGACGAAGGCTTCAGGCTCCTCGATGCCCTCGACCCGCTCATAGGCCTTGCGCACCCAGTGGAAGCGTACCGGGGTGTCGGATTCGTTCTTCACCTGCCAGTCGCTGCCCGGCGGAAGAAAGGCGTAGCCGCCGGGCACCAAGCGGTGACGCCCGCCAGAGAGCGTCAGGGTCAGCACCCCCTCCACCACGAAGAGCACGCCCTCGGCCTCGGGGTCGAGCTCGGGGCGCTGGCTGCCGCCGCCCGGCGAGACCTCCATGAGGTACTGGGAGAAGGTCTCGGCGAAGCCGGAGAGCGGGCGCGCCAGCACCCACAGCCGGGTCCCCTCCCAGAATGGAAGGTTGCTGGTGACGATGTCGCCGAAGACGCCCTTGGGAATCACCGCATAGGCCTCGGTGAAGACGGCGCGGTCCGAGAGCAGCTGAGACTGGGGCGGATGGCCCCCGGTGGGGGCGTAGTAGGTGCGTTTATTCACGGTCTTGATCCTCGGGCTCTCGGTGCCGGGTGGTGTTCGGCCCAGTGTCGGGCGATATCCACGCGGCGCGCCACCCACACCCGGTCGTGGGCCTCGATATGGTCGAGGAAGCGCTGCAGAGCGCGGAAGCGGCCCGGGCGGCCCAGCAGGCGGCAGTGCATGCCGATGGAGAGCATCTTCGGTGACTCCTCGCCCTCCGCGTAGAGCACGTCGAAGGCGTCCCGCAGGTAGGTGAAGAAGTGGTCCGCGGTGTTGAAGCCCTGGGGGGCGGCGAAGCGCATGTCGTTGCTATCCAGGGTGTAGGGCACGATCAGATGCTCATGCTCGACGCCCTGGCTGTCGGAGGCGCGGGTCCAGAACGGCAGGTCGTCCCCGTAGTAGTCGCTGTCATAGAGAAAGCCCCCCTCGTCCAGCACCAGCCGGCGGGTGTTGGGGCTGTCGCGGCCGGTGTACCAGCCCAGCGGCTTCTCGCCATAGAGTCGCTGAAAGATCGCCATGGCTCGCTGCACGTGCTCGCGCTCGACCTTCTCGGGCACCTCCTGATAGTGGATCCACCGATAGCCGTGGCAGGCGACCTCATGGCCCAGTTCCTTGAAGGCATGGGCCGCCTCGGGGTAGCGCTCCAGGGCCATGGCCACGCCGAACACGGTGAGCGGCAGGCCGCGGCGCTCGAACTCGCGAAGGATCCGCCACACGCCCGCCCGGGAGCCGTACTCGTAGATCGACTCCATGCTCAGGTGGCGATCCGGAAAGGCGGGGGCACCGATGATCTCGGAGAGAAACTGCTCGGAGCCGGCGTCGCCGTGCAGCACGCAGTTCTCGCCGCCCTCCTCATAGTTGAGCACAAACTGGACGGCGATCCTCGCCTTGCCCGGCCAGTTGGCGTGGGGCGGGTTTCGGCCGTAGCCGATCAGGTCACGGGGATAGTCCGGAAAGAAGGGAGGCGTCAAGTCAGGGCTTCCTGTTTGTGATGGTCGGCGCAGCAAAAGTGCGGTCGCGCGCTTGTGTATACAAAGAAAAGATAGAGTGAGGCCAAAATTATCGCAACCATCGAGGCCAGGAAAACCTGTATACATTTCATACTTGAATTTGTGATCACCGAGCCGGTGAGAGCGCGCCTCGACCAAAGTATCACTTCTTAAACTTTCGAAAAATCACCCTTGGCCAAGCATAAGATGCTTTAGAACAGCTAGTTGCCGGGGAAACAGCGGCATATGACAAAGCCTTGCTCAATATTCAAAACAAAACTATTTTGTGTACAAAGAAAATGGCAACGATCAGGAGCCAACATGCATATCCGCGTCATCAACCCCAACACCACCGTTGGCATGACCGCCACTATCGGCGATGCGGCGCGCCGCATCGCGGCACCGGGCACTCGGATCACTGCCCTCGAGCCCTCCAACGGCCCGGTCTCCATCGAGAGCCACTTCGACGAGGCGATCAGCGCCGTCGGCGTGCTGGACGAGGTGCTCGCCGGCGAGCATGAGCAGGTGGACGCTTACGTAATCGCCTGCTTCGGCGACCCGGGTCTGCTGGCCGCCCGCGAGCTGACCCGGGCACCGGTGATTGGTATCGCCGAGGCGGCCTTCCATATGGCGACACTGATCAGCACCCGCTTTTCCATCGTCACCACTCTCGGACGCACCGGCATCATCGCCGAACACCTGCTGGAGCAGTATGGCTTCCGCCACCACTGCCGCCGGGTGCGCGCCGCGGAGATCCCGGTACTCGACCTGGAAGCGGACGCCGATGCCGCCCTCGCTCGCATCACCGAGGAGTGCAAGCGGGCCCGCGACGAGGACGGTATCGGCGCCATCGTGCTGGGCTGCGGCGGGATGGCCGACCTGACCGACACCATCAGCCTGGAGTTGGGCCTGCCGGTAGTAGAGGGCGTCACCGCCGCCGTGAAGCTGGCCGAGGCGCTGGTGGGCCTAGGTCTTGGTACAAGCAAGTACGGTGACCTGGCGTTCCCACGGCCCAAATCCATGACCGGCCAGTTCGAGCGCTTTTCCCATGTCACGCCGGAGCGCTGACCGCCCCAGACTCACTACGCAGCGAACGCCGATACAAGAAGACCGACACCAGAAGACCGACACAACAACAACCGCTCCTAGGAACACCGCGCCGCAAGCCATCCCGGCAAATGCCGGTACAAACCCAAGATCAACAAGTAGCGACTTGCGAGGACCTCGACATGACAACTCCCTCTTCACAGGCCACCACCGCCCAGGTGGCCTCCGCGCCCCCCGAGGCCATCAGCGGCCACAAGGCCCCCGGCCAGGAGTCGCTGGCACCGCAGCAGACTCGCATCATGGGTCGCCCCTCCTACTTCCTGGCCTGGTTCGGCGGCTGCGTGTCGATCGGCACCTTCGCCATGGGCTCTAGCGTGGTGGGCACGCTGAACCTGATCCAGGCGACGCTGGCGATCGCCATTGGCTGCTTCGTGATCGGCATCGCCCTGGCCATCAATGGCGCCGCCGGCTACAAGTACGGCATCCCCTTCATGGTCCAGGCGCGCAGCGCCTTCGGCTTCGCTGGGACCCGCATCCCGGGACTGGTACGCGCCGTACCGGCCATCGTCTGGTACGGCTTCCAGAGCTGGATCGGTGCCGGGGCCCTGAACATGGTCTCGGCCACGCTGTTCGGCTTCGACAACCTGATCTTCTACTTCATCACCTTCCAGTTCCTGCAGATCGGCCTGTCGGTGATGGGCTTCCAGGGCATCAAGTGGCTGGAGAATATCGGCAGCGTCTTTATCCTCGCCTCGCTGAGCTACATGTTCTACGCCACGGTAGAGCGCTATGGCGATGAGCTCTCGGCCAACCTGCTGACCATGGAGGGCTCCTGGGGCATGCCGTTCTGGGGCGCCACCATGCTGTTCCTGGGTATTTACAGCACTATGATGCTCAACGTCAGCGACTACTCCCGCGAGCACAAGCACGGCACCGGCCCGGGCATCCTAACCACCATCTATGCCATGTCGATCCTGCCCTGCACCCTCTTCATGGGTCTAATCGGCTACATGGTTTCCGAGGCCACCGGCACCGCGGATCCGATCCAGGTTTTCGCCAACGCCGTGAACAACACGCCGCTGCTGATGACCACTCTGCTGTTCATCGCCTTCGCCCAGGTCACCACAAACGTGCTCAACAACGTGGTGCCGCCGACCTATGTGCTGATGGACGTGTTCAAGCTGAAGTTTCCGGTGGCCACCGTGATCGTCGGGCTGCTGGCTTTCGCCACCTTCCCCTGGAAGCTGGTCCAGCCGGATTCCGCCGCCGGCCTGCAGCTCTTCGTACAGACCTACTCCGCCTTCCTCGGCCCGATCTTCGCCATCTTGGTGGTGGACTACTACATCATCCGTCGCCGCACCCTGGATCTCGGCAAGCTGTATGATGAGGCCGGCCCCTACCAGGGCATGAACTACGCGGCCCTGGTGGCCACCGTGGTAGGTATCGCCGCCGCCCTCAGCTTTTCCGCGGTCTCCTGGTACGCCAGCCTGATCCCGGCCGGTGTCACCTACTACCTGCTGATGCAGCACTGGACCCCCTGCCAGCGCTTCCGTCAGTAACCCGAGCCACGTAGTCCCCAACGCCAGCGCCCCGAACTGAAGTCCGGGGCTCTGGCGTTTACATTGGCAGGCAGGCGCGATTGCTCAGCGCCCGAAGATGCTGTGCAGGTCCGGCGCCTCTTCGGCCTCCTCGACGATGGAGAGGGAGGCCTCGATGGCCTTGAGGTGGCGGCTCATGAAAGCTGCGGCCCGGTCACCGTTACCGACCTCCAGGTAGCCGATCAGGTCATCGTGGTCGTGGGACTCGCAGCCCAAGTGGCCGGGGTTGCCGTAGACGGCGAGGATCAGCGAGGAGCGAGAGCAGAGCCGCTCGACGAAGTCGGCCAGGGTGGCGTTGCCCGAGATCCTCGCCAGACGCGCATGGAAGGCGGCGGATAGCTTGATCGCCGCGCTCTGCTCGCCGACCTTGAGCGACTCGCGCTCGCGCCGTGCCATGTCACGCAGCTCGCGTACGTCGGCCTCGGTGATACGCCGCGCGACCTCCGGCATCAGGCCGCATTCGATCATCTGGCGGGCATCGAAGACATCCCTGGCCTCGTCGGCGGTGGGGCGGGTCACGCTGGCACCGCGCCGGGGTGTCAAGGTGACCAGTTGCTCCAGCGCCAGGCGCTGCAGGATCTTGCGGATACCGGTGCGACTGACGCCGAACACCTCGGCGAGGGCATCCTCGCGAAGGCGGGCGCCGGGCTTGAGGCGATGCTCGATGATCGCATCGCTGATTGACCGATAGATGGCCTCGTGGCGCTCGGCACCGTCACCGTCCTTGCCGCGGCGCGGGGAGGACGGCCGGTGGTCGGGCCCGGGCTGGCGCTGGTTCATCTTGGCATACCTCTGCTGTTATCACTGTGACCAGGCGGCGATGGCATTACGCTCCTCGTCGGTCATGCCGGTCATATTGCCCAGCGGCATGTAGCCACTGGCCACCACCTGCTGGATCCGGGCACGCTGGGCGGCGGTCTGCTGCGGGGAGTCATAGGCGACCCCGGCCGGCGGCGCGTTGAAACCGGGCTGGCTCGGCTGGCTGGCGTGGCAGGCCGCGCAGCGGGTCTCAACGATGGCGTGCACCTCCTCGAGGCTGACCGCGGCGCGGCCTGGGTCCGCGGCGGGCGACGGCGAGGGGGCGGCGACCCAGAACGCGAGGGCCATCAGCGCCACACCGGCAGCTGGGTAGGCGGGCTTGATGCTGCCCGCGTGCATCAGCACGAAGAACTGGCGAATCACCGCGCCGGCGAAGATGAACAGCGACATGATTACCCACGCCAGCTCGTGGGAGTAGGCGAAGGAGTAGTGGTTGCTGATCATCAGCAGCACCACCGGCAGGGTGAAGTAGGTGTTGTGCACCGAGCGCTGCTTGCCGCGTTTGCCGTCCAGCGGGTTGGGTGCCTCGCCGGCCTTCATGGCGGCGACCATGCGACGCTGGCCGGGGATGATCCAGAAGAAGACGTTGGCGGACATCGCCGTGGCCATCACCGCGCCGGTGATCAGGAAGGCGGCACGGCCCGAGAACATCTGGGTGCTCAGGTAGGCCACCACCACCATCATTACTGCGACTGCCAGGCTCAGCATTCCGTCACGCGTCATGTCGGGGCTGATGCGCTTGCACAACTCGTTGTAGACCACCCAGCCGCCGAGCAGGAAGAGCAGCGCCAGCACATTGGCCTGCCAGCCGCTCATGCTGGCCGCCCACTCCCAACTGCTCCCGGGGTTGACCAGGTAGAAGCTCGGGTTGGCCATGTAGAGCAGCACGAAGAGGGCAAAGCCCGACAGCCAGGTGGTGTAGGCCTTCCAGAACGACCAGTGCAGGTCCGCGGGCAGCTTGGCGGGAGCCGTGGCGTACTTCTGGTTGTGGTAGAAACCGCCGCCGTGCACCGCCCACATCTCGCCGAATATCCCCTTGTCGCGATCCTCGGCGGCCTTGGGCGTGCGCAGGCCGTTGTCGAGCATCACAAAGTAGATCGATTCGCCGATCCAGGCGATGGCCGCAATGACATGCAGCCAGCGCAGCATTAAGTTGGCAACGTCCAGCAGGAAGGCTTGCATCGGGAGATGCCTCGTCTAGCTCATGTTGTCATGGAAACGGCGAAGGGCCGTGCCATCAGCTGCCGCGGTAGGTGGAGTAGCCATAGGGCGAGAGCAGCAGCGGCACATGGTAGTGCGCGGAGGCATCGGCCACACCGAAGCGCAGCGGGATCACGTCGAGAAAGCGCGGCTCCTCGGCCGCGATGCCCTGCTGGCGCAAGTAGTCACCCGCGTGGAAGATCATCTCGTACTCGCCGACGGCTAACTCATCGCCCTCGAGGATCGGGGCGTCGCAGCGGCCGTCGACGTTGGTGACGACCTCTTTGAGGCGCTCTCGCGCCTCGCCCGCGAGGCGGTACACCTCGATGCGGATGCCCTGGCCGGGGCGACCCTGGGCGGTGTCGAGCACGTGGGTGGTCAGGCGTCCCATGTTCAGTCTCCTGTTGTTCTATGTGACCGATCAATCAACTGCTCTATCAATATCAAGCACTCTGTTGACTGTGCCATGAACTGTTTCATGGATGCCGCGGGTATCCGTGGAACATTTCTAGATGTTTATTGAGTACATTTCAAAATATTTTTTGTATACAGTTATTGTAAATACTCCCCCCAAGGAGCCCGACCATGACCGACAAGACCCTGACCCCGCGCCCCAGCCGGCTCGACAAGGCCAGCTTCGTCGCCGGCTACGGCGACATCTATGAACACTCTCCCTGGGTAGCCGAACTGGCCTGGGATAGCGGGCTGGACGAGCGCCACGACACGCCCGAGCACCTGGCGGAAGTGATGGGTCGGATGCTCGCCGAGGCCGATGCCGAGAGCCAGCTCACCGTGATCCGCGCCCACCCGGACTTGGCCGGAAAGGCGGCTCTCGCCGGCGCCCTGACCGACGACTCCACCCGCGAGCAGGCCGGTGCCGGCCTGGACCAGTGCAGCCCTGAGGAGCTGGCCCGCTTTGAGCGCCTCAACGACGCCTACAAAACCAAGTTCGGCTTCCCCTTCGTGATGGCCGTGAAGGATAGCGACCGTTTCGCCATCCTCGTCGCCTTCGAGATGCGCCTGAAAAACGACCCTGGGCAGGAGCGCCGTACCGCCGTGGAACAGATCAACCGTATCGCCCTGTTACGCCTGCAGGCTCGTGCGGAGGGCTGAGCCCTCTGCCCTGCGGCGGTGCTTGCGTATACGCCCGACCGTCGGGCCCACCTCGGCTAGACTTCTTCCTGAGATAACGGTGGAGGGAGTGCCATGTACCGAGACCGACTGGAGGCGGCCAGACGCCTGGCCGAAGCCCTGGCCCATCTGAAGGGGGAGTATCCCCTGGTGCTGGCCATTCCCCGCGGCGGGGTGCCCATGGGTCGGGTGATCGCCGACGCCCTGGAGGGGGAACTAGACGTGGTGCTGGTGCGCAAGATCGGCGCTCCCGGCAACCCCGAGTACGCCATCGGTGCGGTCAGCGAGGACGGCAGCGTGCACCTGGGGGAGGAAGCCCGGCGATGCCGGCAGGAATGGCTGGCTCGCGAGATCAACCGTCAACGCGAGCTGATCGACGAGCGACGCCGCCGCTACACGCCGGTACACTCGCCCATCGATCCGGCCGGGCGGGTCGTGGTGGTGGTGGACGACGGCATCGCCACCGGGGCCACCATGGCCGCCGCCCTGGCCACCCTGCGCCAGCGTGCCCCGGCCCGGCTCATCGCCGCCATCGGGGTGGCGCCGCCGGATACCCTGGCACGGCTCGGGGCGCTGGCCGACGAAGTGGTCTGCCCCGAGACCCCTCCCCACTTTCGCGCCGTGGGCCAGTTCTTCGCCACCTTCGATCAGGTCGACGACGCCGAGGTGATCCGGCTTCTCGGTCAGGGACGGCACTGACGGCATTCACCGAACTTGGGCCACCGACGACGGGGCCAGTAACGACGGGGCCGCCCCGACATGGGGCGGCCCTTGAACCTCCATCGGCCGGCGCCGGCCTTACTTGGCGGCGGCGGTCGCGGACTTCATGCTCTCCTCGACCAGCTTCTGACTCTTCTGCAGGTAGTCCTGGCCAAGTTCGGAGAGCTTCTCGGCGTCTGACTTGAGGTGATCCCCCAGGTCCTGGGCGACCTTCTGCTGGTCCTCCATCACCTTCTTGAGCCCCTCGGCATCATGCACATCGATCCAGGCGCGGGCCTGGGCCAGGCTGAAGTCAGCGTAGCGGCGCGTCGCCTCCAGCTGAGCGGCCATCAGCTTCTCGTAGTACTCCAGGGTCAGGGAGCCATAGGCGCGTGCCGGCTCGACCAACAGGCCCTCGAACTTCTCGGTGGCTGTCTGGGTGGTTGCCTTGGTCATGGAACACCTCCGTCTAACTCGGTAAGACAAGCTTGGGAAGACAGGACGCTTCGTCCTGTGCTGCATTGCAACATAGCAGGCGATTTTGGGCAGCGCAACATGTCAGGGGAACCGTTTCCTCATACCGCGAATTCATCCCCCCTATCTCGACCCACTCGCATCCCAAAAGGGCGACGCCCGGCGATTGCCGGGCGTCATCTAGACAGCAGCGGCCACCTTGCCCTCAGCGGTATGCGCCCTCCACATCGGTGATGCGCATGGCCCCGCGACCGAGACCACCGTGCTGGTCAAGCATGCGCTCCAGCCAGCCATGGACGGGGTCGGCGTTGGAGACCAGATCAGCGCTCGACACGCAGCGAGCCCACATGAAGCTGCCGAACACCAGGTAGTCCCCTGCAGCCGGTGCCTCGCCGTCGATGAAGTCGGCCTCCCTGAGGCGGCCCCTCAGGGGCGCCAGGGCGGCATCGAGCTGAGCGAGCCCCTTGGCCGGCGAATGGAACTCCTCCAGGGTGCGGCCCAAGCGCTGCTCGCGGGTCTTGCGAAAGTAGTCGCGGTCGTCCGGATGAATGGCATTGAGCAGGTCCATGACGATGGTACGCAGCATCGCCGGCTGCAGGGAGCGCTCCGCGTAGTGACCGAGGAAGCTGGCCCGGGCCTGGGCCAGGGCATCGCCGAACAGCGGGGCCTCGGGGTAGGTACGGTCCAGGTAGTGCAGGATCGCCATGCTGTCGGGCACGACCGCCTCGCCATCGACCAGCACCGGCACCTTGTCGTGATCGGCGAAGGCCAGCGCCTGCTTGTCGGTGAAGCGCCAGGGGCGAGTCTCGACCTCCAGCCCCTTGTGGGCCAGGGCATAGCGGACCCGCCAGCAGTAGGGTGAGAAGCGCAGCCCCTCATCGATGCCGCAGAGATCAAACAGCACCCGTGTCATGACGTTCTCCCGTTTCAATCGGCGTGTGCGCTGCAGTGTGCCAGCCTTTGGCTGGCCCCGCCATGCGGCTTGACCCAACGCAGCCGGGCGCCGCCGCTTTGTCTATTAGTCTATAGCCGGGAAGCACCCTGTCGCTCCATATCTCGGACAGCTTCGAACAACCTATTGTTAGTAAAGATATTTTTTTATTTCATGCCCGACAGAACCCATTGACATATTGGTAATACCAATTTTCCACCGCTGGCGAGTCAACGCCCCCAGGGCGTATCTTTCGCGCATCCGCCGCCCCCGGCAGGCGGTGTCGTGCCACCTCATTGCAGACAACACCATCACAACAGTCGAGGGAAACCTGTCTCATGAATAACACCCTACTTGCACTGCTGGCTTTCACGCCTCTGGTGCTGGCCGGTGTACTGCTGATTGGCTTGCGAATGCCGGCCAAGACCGCCATGCCGGCCGTCTATGTGGTCACCGCCCTCATCGCCCTGTTCGCCTGGGACATGAGCTTCAACCGGGTGCTGGCGTCAACCCTGCAAGGGCTGATCCTCACCGTGTCGATCCTGTGGATCATCTTCGGTGCCATCCTGCTGCTCAACACCCTGAAGCACTCCGGTGGCATCACCGCGATCCGCAAGGGGTTTTCAGGCATCAGTCCGGACCGCCGTGTTCAGGCCATCATCGTCGCCTGGCTGTTCGGCTGCTTCATCGAGGGCGCCTCCGGCTTCGGCACCCCCGCCGCCGTGGCCGCGCCGCTGATGGTCGCCCTCGGCTTCCCGGCGCTGGCCGCCGTGGTGGTCGGCATGATGATCCAGTCCACCCCGGTCTCCTTCGGCGCGGTGGGTACCCCCATCGTGGTGGGCGTCACCGGTGGCATCAACCGCGAAGGGATCACCGAGACACTGGAAGCCGGCGGCTACACCTGGCTCGAGTACTTCCGCCTGATCGCCGCCGAGGTGGCCGTGATCCACGGTATCGTCGGCGTCCTGATGCCGCTGATCATGGTGGTCATCATGGTCAAGTTCTTCGGCGCGAATAAGTCTTGGAAGGAGGGCCTCTCCATCGCCCCCTTCGCGATCTTCGCCGGCGTGGCCTTCGTGGTCCCCTACATGCTGGCCGGCGTGCTGCTCGGCCCGGAATTCCCGTCAATGATCGGCGCCATGGTCGGTCTGGCCATCGTGGTCCCCGCCGCGAAAAAGGGCTTCCTGATTCCCAAGGACGTCTGGGACTTCCCGGACTCGAAGTCCTGGCCGGACGAGTGGATCGGCAAGCTGGTGATCAAGACCGAGGACATCGTGGGCAAGACGCCGATCACCACCTTCATGGGGTGGCTCCCCTACGTGCTGCTGGCCGTGATCCTGGTGGCCTCGCGCACCATCGAGCCGTTCCGGAATGCGCTCACCTCGATCTCCTTCGGATGGAGCAATATCCTCGGTGAGGCCGGGGTCTCCGGTGCCATCCAGCCGCTCTACCTGCCGGGTGGCATCCTGCTGATGGTGGTGCTGCTTACCGCCCTGCTCCACCGCATGCGCCTGGGTGAGCTCGGTGCCGCCTTCAGCGAGTCTTCGAAGACCATCCTCGGCGCCGGTTTCGTGCTGATCTTCACCATTCCCATGGTGCGGATCCTGATCAACTCCGGCGTCAATGCGGCGGACCTGGTCTCCATGCCGGTGGCCATGGCGCAGTTCGTGGCCGACGGCGTGGGGGACGTCTATCCGTTCTTCGCCCCGGCCGTGGGTGCCCTGGGGGCCTTCATCGCCGGCTCCAACACCGTGTCCAACCTGATGCTGGCCGACTTCCAGTTCAACGTGGCACAGCAACTGGGGCTCTCCACCGCCATGATGGTCTCCCTGCAGGCCGTTGGCGCCGCGGCGGGTAACATGATCGCCATCCACAACGTGGTCGCGGCATCCGCCACCGTGGGCCTGCTCGGCCGTGAAGGCATCACCATCCGCAAGACCATCCTGCCGACCATCTACTACCTGGTATTTACCGGCATCATCGCGATGGTGGCCTTCTATGTCATGGGTATCTCCGATCCCCTGATGCGGGCGGGTTGATGGCAATGGCATGACGCACCAAGGGCCTCGCCGACTCTCGGCGGGGCCCGATCATTTCTTGAAATGAGAACCGCAAAAACCAATCCGATGGAAAAAGATTCCATGGTTTCATGGAAACTTTTTCCATTAAATTGGTCCTACACTGAAGTGATGCCCCTCTCGCTCAGGAGTCACCATGAATACCCACTTCGATCCAAGACTCGATGGCGGCCAACCCGGGAGAGATCAGTCCGAGGTACTGGCCGACCTCCTGCAGGCCCTGCCCGGCATGACCCTGCTGCACCGCGAGGAGGATCTTCGCCCCTTCGAGTGCGACGGCCTATCCGCCTATCGCGCCCTGCCCATGCTGGTCGCCCTGCCCGAGACCCTCGAGCAGGTCGAGACCCTGCTCAAGCGCTGCTCTGCCCTGGGGGTACCGGTGGTTACCCGCGGCGCCGGCACCGGCCTCTCCGGCGGCGCCATGCCGCTGGAGCACGGTGTGCTGCTGGTGCTTTCGCGCTTCAACCGCATCCTAGAGATCGACCCCGATGCGCGCACCGCCCGGGTCCAGCCCGGGGTTCGCAACCTGGCCATCACCGAGGCGGCCGCCCCCCATGGCCTCTACTATCCCCCGGACCCCTCGTCGCAGATCGCCTGTTCCATTGGCGGCAACGTGGCCGAGAACGCCGGCGGCGTGCACTGCCTGAAATACGGTCTCACCGTTCACAACGTCATCAAGATAGAGGTGCTCACCATCGAGGGTGAGCACATGACCCTGGGGGCCGACGCCCTGGATGCCCCCGGCTTCGACCTGCTGGCACTGTTTACCGGCTCCGAGGGCATGCTCGGCGTAGTCACCGAAGTGACCGTCAAGCTGCTGCCCAAACCGGAAAGCGCCAAGGTGCTGATGGCCAGCTTCGACGACATCGAGAAGGCCGGCAATGCCGTAGGCGCCATCATCGCCGCGGGCATCATTCCCGGCGGCTTGGAGATGATGGACAACCTGGCGATCCGCGCCGCCGAGGACTTCATCGGTGCCGGCTACCCGGTGGAGGCCGAGGCGATCCTGCTCTGCGAGTTGGATGGCGTCGAGGCGGACGTGGACGACGACTGCGCCACGGTGCGCCGCGTACTGGAAGAGGCCGGCGCCACCGGCATCCAGCTGGCCCGCGACGAGGCCGAGCGCGCGCTTTTCTGGGCCGGGCGCAAGAACGCCTTCCCGGCGGTGGGCCGCATGTCGCCGGACTACTACTGCATGGACGGCACCATTCCCCGCCGTGAGCTGGCGCGGGTGCTCAAGGGCATCGGCGACCTGGGCGAGACCTACGGCCTACGCGTGGCCAACGTCTTCCACGCCGGCGACGGCAACATGCACCCGCTGATCCTGTTCGATGCCAACCAGCCCGGCGAATTCGAGCGCGCCGAGGAGCTCGGCAGCCGCATCCTCGAGCTGTGCGTCGAGGTGGGCGGCACCATCACCGGCGAGCACGGCGTGGGCCGCGAGAAGATCCATCAGATGTGCGTGCAGTTCAGCCCCGGCGAGCTCGCGACCTTCCGGGCGGCCAAGCGCGCCTTCGACCCCGATGAGTTGCTCAACCCGGGCAAGAACATCCCCACCCCGGCGCGCTGCTCCGAGTTCCGCCTGACCAAGAGCGCCAGCGACGCGCCCGCCCAGACCCAAGCCCAGGCCCAGGCCCAGGCTCACAAGAGCCACGGCTGAGAGACAGGACAACATGGTGACCCGTCACGACATCCCCCACGACATTCCCCGCCACGACGCCAGCGAAGCGCTGGCCGACCGTATCCGCTGCGCCGAGGCCAAGGGCACCCCCCTGCGCATCGTCGGCGGCGACACCAAGGCCTTCTATGGTCGCGAGGTCCAGGGCAAAGCGCTCTCGACCCGCGAACACCACGGCATCACCGAGTACGACCCGGTAGAGCTGATCGTCTCGGTGCGCACCGGCACGCCGCTTCGCGAACTGGAGGCCGCCCTGGCCGCCCAGGGGCAGATGCTGCCCTGCGAGCCACCCCATTTCGGGGAGGACGCCACCGTGGGCGGCATGATCGCCACCGGTCTCTCCGGCCCCCGCCGCCCCTGGGCCGGCAGCGTGCGCGACTTCGTGCTGGGCACCCGGGTTATCACCCGCCAGGGCAGCGAGCAGCGTTTCGGTGGCCAGGTGATGAAGAACGTGGCCGGCTACGACCTCTCGCGCCTGATGGTCGGCGCCCAGGGCACCCTGGGGCTGCTCACCGAGGTCTCCATGAAGGTGCTGCCGCTGCCCGGCGCCAGCCGCAGCCTGCATCTCGACATGCCGCTGACCGACGCCCTGGAGAAACTCTCCGAGTGGGGCCGCCACCCGCTGCCTATCACCGCCGCCGCCTGGCTGGAGGGCGCCCTGCACCTGCGCCTGGAGGGCGGGCCGAGCTCGGTGGCCGCTACCGCCGAGCGGCTCGGCGGCGACGAACTCAAGGCGGGTTTCTGGGAGGCCCTGCGCGAACAGCGCCTGGCGTTCTTCGGCGCCGAGGACCCGAGGCCGCTGTGGCGCCTCTCGCTGCCCAATCACACCCCGGAGCTCGAGCTGCTTGACGTCGACGCGACCGACGTGCTCTACGACTGGGCCGGCGCCCAGCGCTGGGTGCGCTGCGACCTGGATGCCAATGCCCTGCGCGAGATCGTCGCCCACGCCGGCGGCCACGCCACCTGTTTCCGCGGCGCCAGCGGGCAGCCGGTGGACGAGCCCTTCACGCCGCTCGCCCCGGTGGTCGAGAAATATCACCGCAACCTCAAGACCGAGCTGGACCCCAAGGGAATCTTCAACCCGGGTCGGCTCTACGCGGCATTCTGAGACAGAGGGGAAGACACCGAGATGCAGACGCATTTTACCGAGGAAGACCTCAAGAAGCCGCATATCCGCGAGGCCGACCGGGTGCTGCGCAGCTGCGTGCACTGCGGTTTCTGCAACGCCACCTGCCCCACCTACCAGCTGTTGGGTGACGAGCGCGACGGCCCCCGGGGGCGCATCTACCTGATGAAGGAGATGCTCGAGGCCCCCGAAGGCAGCGACAAGGTCACCGAGGAGACCCGGCTGCACCTGGACCGCTGCCTGACCTGCCGTAACTGCGAGACCACCTGCCCCTCCGGGGTGGAATACCACAAGCTGCTCGACATCGGCCGCGCCGAGATCGAGCGCCGGGTGCCCCGCAAGCCGGCGGAGCGCGCCCAGCGCTATGCCCTGCGCAAGATGCTGGTGGAGCCGAAACGCTTCCAGGCGCTGCTCAGGCTGGGCCAGACCTTCCGGCCGCTGGTGCCCGGCGCCCTCAGGGCCAAGCTGCCCCCGGCCCCGGTGGATGCCGGAAAGCGCCCGGATGGCCAGCGACACGCCCGGCAGATGCTGATCCTCGAGGGCTGCGTGCAGCCGGGGCTCTCGCCCAACACCAATGCCGCCACCGCACGGGTGCTGGATCGCCTCGGCATCGGCCTGACCCCGGTGGCAAAGGCCGGCTGCTGCGGCGCCATCGATTTCCACCTCAATGCCCATGACGACGGCCGCGCCCGGGCGCGGGCCAATATCGACGTCTGGTGGCCTCACGTCCAGAAGCAGAACGGCGAAGCCGGCGTCGAGGCCATCGTGCAGACCGCCAGTGGCTGCGGCGCCTTCGTCAAGGAGTATGCCGACATCCTCAAGGATGACCCGGCCTACGCCGACAAGGCCGCTCGGGTCAGCGAGCTGGCCAAGGACCTGGTCGAGGTGCTGCGGGACGAGGACCTCGATGGCCTCGCGGTGAAACGGGGCCGCCGGCTCACCTTCCACTGCCCCTGCACCCTGCAGCACGCCCAGAAGCTCGGTGGCGCCGTGGAGGCCGTCCTGACCCGGCTCGGCTTCGCTCTCACGCCCGTGGCCGACGCCCATCTCTGCTGCGGCTCGGCGGGCACCTACGCCATCACCCAGCCCGAGCTTGCGACCCAGCTGCGCGACAACAAGCTCGACAACCTGGAAGCCGGCAGCCCCGAGGTGATCGTGACCGCGAACATCGGCTGCCAGACCCACCTGGCCGGGGCCAACCGCACCCCGGTCAGGCACTGGATCGAAATCGTCGACGAAGCTCTATCACCCTGAGGAGAGACCCATGAAGACCAAGCCCGTACTGACCCTGACCGACGTGAACGCCATTCTCGATGCCGCCCAGCAGGAGGCCGAGGCCAACGGCTGGGGCGTGACCATCGCCGTGGCCGACGACGGCGGCCACCTGCTCGCCCTGCGCCGCATGGACACGGCACCGCCCTTCAGCGCCGACGTCGCCGCCCAGAAGGCCCGCAATGCCGCCATCGGCCGCCGCGAGACCCAGGCGTTCGAGGACATGATCAACGGCGGCCGTACCGCCTTCGTCACCGCACCCATGCAGTCGCTGCTGGCCGGCGGCGTGCCGGTCCTGGTGGACGGTGAGGTCGCCGGCAGCGTCGGCATCTCCGGCGTCAAGCCCGACCAGGACGTACAGGTGGCCAAGGCCGGCGTCGCCGCCATTGGCTGAGCTGGCCCCGCCCGACATGACAGGGCCCCGCTCCTACCGGAGCGGGGCCCTGTGCGTAGGGACACCTCGACGACGCTCGAGCCTCGCGGTTACCTCCGACGCCGGCCTTTCACCACCAGCCCTTGACCAACCAGGCAGGAGCAAGAGGCCAAGCCATGAGCGCAGGTCATCCCATCAACTCACATAGGTGAGGTTGGTCTCCCAGCTTTCACTACTGACGACGATGGCCGCCTTTACCGCCTCCTCGTCGCCCGCCTGAAAGGCCGAATAGATCGCCTGGTGGTCCTTCAGGGCGACCTCCGGCATCGTCTGCATGGACGTTTCCAGTGCCGCTTCAATCAGCTGGATCAGGGTCTCTCCCACCCGAATGGTCATCGGATTATGGGTCGCCTGGAGTATCGCCCGGTGGAAGGCGACATCGTGACGAGCCGTCTGCTCACCGTTGGCAATCGCCGAGGCCATGGACTCGATGCTCTGCCGGATGCGGACATGGTCCTCCGGACGGGCATTCTGCATGGCCTGCAGGGTATAGGCGGGCTCGAACATCTTTCGGAACTCGAGCACATCTCGCGTCATGCCCCGTGCCAGGATCATACCGAAGGCCATCGGGTCCACCAGGGGATCACCGGGTTCCCGGCAGATCATGGTCCCCTGACCCCGTTTGACCTCCACGATACCGATGGCCTGCAGCATCTTGATGGCCTCGCGGACACTCGATTTACCAATGCCCAGACTTTGGGTCAGCTCGGTTTCCGATGGCAAATAATCCCCCGGCAGTAGCTCGCCGCGAATCAATGCTCCCTTGATGCGTTCAAGCAGTTGCTGGGCAACGGAGCTGCGATCGATGGAACTGCCGAAACTCCCTATGGAGGTGAGAGGCAGTGTGGGCTGGCGTTTCAGGCTCATGCTGGCGTCTCGTGGTGGTGTGGCGTGCCGCATCGAAAAAAATCGTGGTCTGCCAATAAATTGCGCTCTGGCAGCCGGTTCTTCGACACAGGATTGTCGGACGTCCTGTCATTTCCCGCTTGCAGACGACTCTGAACTGAGTCTAGCATGGGACCAGACGTCAGACATCAGATGTCTGCACACTGAAACGGCATGACAAGGCGCCAAGCCCCATGTCAGATACGGTGACAACAACAATGACAATAGCCAGAATCGTGGTCATCACCACTGGCGGAACCATCGCCAGCCGCCCGGATGCCTCGGGCCGCAACCGGTCGGGGGCCCTGCAGGGCGAGGACCTGATGAATCGAGTCTCGCTTCCTGTAGAGGTGGACATCGACGTCGAGGTCCGCTCCCTTCTGCAGAAACCCAGCAACGCCATCACCCTCGCGGACCTGCTGACCCTACGTCAGGAGTGCCACGCCCTGTCGCGGTCTTCCGACGTAGCGGGCATCGTCATCACCCATGGCACCGATACCCTGGAGGAGACCGCCTACTTCCTCGACATCACCCTGCCGGCTTCTCCCACCGTTGTGCTGACCGGCTCGCAACGTGCTCCCCACGAGCCGGGAACGGATGCCTTACGCAACATCGCGGACGCCTTGCTGGTGGCTGCCAGTGATCAGGCCCGCGGCCTGGGCACCCTGGCGGTGTTCAACCAGTCGATCTTCGCTGCACGGCAGGTCCGCAAGGTCAGCAGCTTTCAGGTGAATGGCTTTGCCGCGCCCGAGACCGGCCCGCTCGGCTATATCGACGGCGCGCGGGTCAACATATCGGTGCATCCCGCTCGTTCGGCGCAACTGGACCTCACCGTCGACGCCACGCTGCCCAGGGTCGACATCCTGCCTGCCTATCTGGACGCCTCACCGGCACTGCTCGAGGCCGCCGCCGAGAATGGCGCCGCCGGCCTGGTGATCGACGGCCTGGGACGCGGCCATGTGCCTCCAGGCTGGCTGGATGTCATCCGGCATATAACGGCGCGGGGCATTCCGGTGGTGATCGTCAGCAGCTGCCCCACCGGGCCGGTCCATGCGAGCTACGAATTCACCGGCAGCCTGGCGAGCCTGGAGGCGGTCGGCGTCATCGCCGTGCCCGATCTGAGCGCCCGCAAGGCCCGCCTCGCCCTCTCGGCCATCCTCGCCTCCGCCGCGCAAGGCGAGGTGGCCTCAACACTACGAACCCTGACGGCCTGAGCATGGCCGGCAACATGCTCCGCCTGCCTGCGTCAGGCTGAAAGGGCCCGTTCCGAGTACGGGTGACTCCGGGGTGACCCGGCGTCAAACAACACTCAACGATGCACACCAATAACCCAATAAGGTGCTGACAATGAAAAGCAAACTGATCAAGGCGTCACTGGTGACGGCGATCGCCGCCGCGTCCTTCGGCATGAGCCAGGCCCAGGCCGCCGACTACACCTTCAGCTTCGCCCACGTCCTGATCGAGGAAACGCCCAACGGCCAGGCAGCACTTCGCTTCAAGGAGGAGGTAGAAGAGAAATCCGAGGGACGCATCCAGATCAACGTGCTGCCCGCGGCCCAGGTCGGCGGCGACGTCGAGATCATCGAGCAGATCCAGATGGGGCTGGTCGACATCGGCATCCCGCCCACGGCCACGCTCGGCAACTTCGAGCCACGCATGCAGATTCTAGACCTGCCGTTCCTGATCGCCGACTACGACACCATGGTGGAGACCCTGGACGGCGAGGTGGGCCGGGAGATTCTGGACACCCTCAACGGGCACAACATGTATGGCGTGAACTTCTGGGGCGCCGGCTTCCGTCACATGACCAACAACATACGTCCCATCAATGGCCCCGAGGACCTCGACGCCATCCGCATGCGCACCATGCAGGCACCGATCATCATCTCCACCTATGAGAACTACGGCGCCAACGCCACTGCCATGGCCTTCACCGAGGTCTACAACGGTCTTCAGCAGGGGGTCGTCGCCGGCCAGGAGAACCCGCTGGCCAACATCTACACCATGCGGTTCCACGAGGTGCAGGACTACCTGTCGTTGACCAACCACGCATACCACGCCTACGCAGCGGTCATCAATCAGGACTCCTGGGACTCGCTGCCCGAGGACCTTCAGGCGGTGATGCTCGAGGCCTTCGACAACGGGCGCACTGCTTCACGCGAGCTGACCCTCCAGGACGAGGAAACCATCCTCGAGGCCATCAAGGACGAGATCGCGATCAACGAGATCACACCAGAGGCTCGCGAGGCCTTCATCCAGGCCAGCATGCCGGTGCATGAGGAGTACGAAAGCGTCGTCACCACCGAGCTCCTGCACAAGGTCTATGACGCGGTGGGTATCGAGTACTGATCCTGCCACTCACCCCGATGACACTCTAACCCGGTGCACTCACCATGTTCGAAGCACTCAACAAGGTGATTGATTTCCTGGAGAGTGTGGCGATGGTCGCGTTCATGTCGATCGCGACCATCATTACCACCATCCAGGTCGTCTATCGCTACGGCTTCAATGGCTCCCTGTTCTGGGCCGAGGAAGTCGTCATCTACTCCATCATCTGCATGAGCTTTGTCGGGGCCAGCATGGGGGTCCGCCACGGCGTGCATATCTCCGTCGATGTGCTCAACGCCTTCGTGCCGCCCGCCGTCAATCGCTGGCTGCATATCATCGCAGCCATGCTGGGCATCAGCTTTGCCGGCTTCCTGACCTATTACGGCTTCGATCTCTACTTCAATACCCTGGGACGAGGACAGCTGACGGCCGCCCTGCGACTCCCCATGGCCTGGTTCTACCTGCCCATCGGCGTGTCGGGAATCCTGCTGATTCTGCGCTACCTGTGGGTCATCCACGAAGCCTGGACCAAGCCGCCGGCAAGCCTCGCTGAAGAGCTCGCCGCCGAAAAAGACAAGCTTGTCTGACGACTGGAGATCCACATGATCACGGCACTTCTCCCCATCTTCTTTGCGGTGCTGCTGCTGGGGCTGCCGATCTTTGCGGCCCTGGCCTTCTCCGTCTTCCTGGCCATCGAGTTCTTCGGCGCCACCAACCCGGTCATCGTGCCGATGCGCATGTTCACCGGCATGAACAACTTCTCGTTGATGGCCATCCCCTTCTTCATCCTTGCCGCCGAACTGATGCGCATCGGCGGGCTGTCGGACCGGCTCATCAACCTGGCCAAGGCGCTGGTCGGCTGGGTACCAGGAGGACTGGCGGCGGCCACCGTTCTCTCCTGCCTGTTCTTCGGTGCAATCTCGGGTTCCAGTCCCGCTACGGTCGTGGCCATCGGCTCGATCATGTTTCCTGCCTTGGTGGCTGCCGGCTACGACAAGCGCTTCGCCATCGGCTTGATCGCCACATCGGGCACCCTGGGGCCCATCGTGCCGCCCAGCATTGCCCTGATCATCTATGGCTCGGTCACCGGCACCTCGGTAGGTCGGCTATTCGCCGCAGGCCTGCTGCCGGCCATCCTGATCGGGTCACTGCTGATCGCCTACTGCATCGTCTACTCCTCCTTCAAGGGATACGAGCGCTCTCCGTTTCCGACACTGCGTCAGATAGGAGCCGCGTTCACGTCGGCAGCATGGGGCCTGGGACTGCCGTTCATCCTGCTCGGTGGTATCTACAGCGGTATCTTCACCCCGACGGAATCCGCCGCGGTCGCCTGCGTGTATGGGCTCTTCGTCGGCATGGTGATCTATCGAACCATTGATTTCCGAGCCCTGCTCGGCACCCTGCGCAGCTCCGGCTTGATCTCGGCCACCCTGCTGCTGATCACCGCCGGCGCCTCGGCCTTCTCGTGGCTGCTGGCGATCACCGGAACCCCGACCCAGCTGGCGAGCCAGGTCCTCTCCCTCACGGACGATCCGCTCGCGGTGATGGCCCTGTTCAACGTGGTGATGATTGTTGCGGGGTTCTTCCTCGACAGTGCTTCGGCAATCATCGTGCTCTCACCGCTGCTGCAGCCGATCGCCGCCCAGGTCGGAGTGGATCCTGTCCACTTCGGCATCATCACCCTGGTCAACTTCTCCGTCGGCATGATCACACCGCCGGTCGGGCTGAACCTGTTCGTGGCCATGGCGATTTCGAAGATGTCGCTGCAGGAGGTCTTCAAGGCCTGCCTCCCGCTGATCCTGATCATGCTGATCGCCCTGATGGTCATCACCTACGTTCCGTGGATCAGCCTCTATATGCCTTCGCTGCTCTACTGAGGAGACCGACCATGAAAGCAAATTCATCCTTGGCAAGCGCGGTCGACGGCGAGCGTTTCTGGGCCGATATCGAGGCCCAGTCACAGATCGGCGCCCTCTCTCCTCGCGGCCTGCGCCGGCTGGCTCTGGACGACCAGGACAATAGAGCACGGCTGTGGCTGATGGACCAGGGCAAGGCGCTCGGCTGCAGCGCGCACTACGATGCCATGGGCAACGTCTTCCTGCGACGGGAGGGGCAGGACCCCTCTCTGGCTCCCCTGCTGATCGGTAGCCACCTCGACAGCCAACCCAGCGGCGGGGCCTATGACGGCACCCTGGGCGTGGTGGCCGGCCTGGCCGTGCTCCGCGCCCTTGCCAAACAGCAGATCGCCCACGAAAGGCCAATCGAGGTCGTTTCCTGGACCAACGAGGAGGGCGCGCGTTTCGCGCCTGGCGCCTCCGGCTCCTCGTGGTTTGCCGGCCGGCGCGACGCCGAGACGATCCTCGCCGCACGTGACGATGACGGCGTGACCTTCCAGGAAGCGCTGGCCGACTGCCTGGGGCTACTCGAGGCACAGGGAGCTCAGTTTCGGGACACGCCGGTCATACCCCACGCCTTTCTGGAACTGCACATCGAGCAGGGCCCCGTGCTGGAAAACCAGGGGGCACCGGTGTGCGTGGTCACCGGCATCCAGGGCGTCAACTGGTACGAGGTCGAGGTCAATGGCCAGGCCAACCACGCGGGCACCACCCCGGAGGCGTCGCGTCGCGATGCGTTCATGGGCGCCCTTGCCCTGGTCGGCGCTCTCAAGGAGGCCGTAGCGGCAAAAGGCGACCAGGTGCGCTTTACCATCGGCAAGTTCACCCTGTCGCCCAGCTCGGTGAACACCATCCCCCAGCAGGCCCGCTTTACCATCGACCTTCGCCACCCCGACCCGGCGGTGCTGGATGCCCTGGATGCGGCGTTCCGACGGCTGGCCGAACAGGAGTGGTCTGGCTGCACGGCCCAGTTGGAGGCGACCTCGCGGGTGGCCCCGGTGGCCTTCGATGACCATCTGGTCGCCATCCTCGACGCCAGCGTCAAGGCCTTCTTCCCCCAGGCTCCGCGGCTGGTGTCCGGGGCTTTCCACGACGCCATCCACCTCGCCCACCTGTGTCCCACGGCGATGCTCTTCACCCCCTGCCGTGCGGGCATCAGCCACCATCCCGATGAGCACATCGAACGGGACGACGCCGAGGTCGCAGTCCGCGCCCTGGCGCACGCCGTCGAGAAACTGCTCACGACAAGGAATGATTCCCATGACCCAGACCATTGAAGCCGCCGTGGCGGCACAGGGGCTCACCCTCTCCGCCATCCCCCGCCCCCGGGGTGCCTTCCTGCCCTGGTCACGGCTGGGCAACCAGCTCTTCCTGGCCGGCCAGATCTGCGAGCGAGGCGGCGAGGTTCTCTACCCCGGCAAGGTGGGCGCCGAGCTCGACCTCGAAACGGGCAAGCTGGCGGCCCAGGCCTGCGCGCTGAACCTGCTGGCCTCGCTCAGCGATGCGGTGGAAGGTGACATGAGCCGTGTCGTGCGCTGTGTGCGCATGAACGGGTTCGTCAACGTGGCGCCCGGGTTCCACGACGTGCCGCTGGTGATCAACGGCGCCTCGGAGCTCTTCATCGCCCTGTTCGGCGAGAACGGGCGCCATGCTCGTACGGCCATCGGCGTCGCCACCCTGCCCGGCAACGCCGCCGTCGAAGTCGAATCGATCTTCGAGATTCGCGACTGACAACAGACTGTCAACCAGGAAGCACGCCATGACCGACTCTCCCCTGAAGCGCCCGCTGCGCGAGCAATACGCCGGACTGCGCAGCGGCAAGCTCACCGCCACTGCCCTGGCCGAGGCCTCCCTGGAGGCTCACCGGACCCGCGGCCCGCATGACCATGCCTACCTGACCTGGAACGGCGAGGCCGCCCTGGCCCTTGCCCAGGCTACCGATGCCGTGATCCGCCAGGGCGGTGATGCCGGGGCCCTGATGGGAATCCCTGTCTCGATCAAGGACATCTATGCGGTACCTGGCCTGCCGACCTATGCCGGCTCGTCACGGCGACTTCCCCAGCAGTGGGAGCAGCCGGGGCCCATGATCGCCGCCCTGCTCGCCCAGCTGCCCAGTGTCATGGGCAAGACCCACTCGGTGGAATTTGCGTTCGGAGGGCTCGGGACCAATGCCCACTGGGGCACACCCCGCAACCCCTGGGACAGCCAGGCCCACCGCACTCCCGGCGGCTCCAGTGCCGGCGCCGGGGTCTCTCTGATCGGCGGCACCGCGAGCCTGGCCCTGGGCACCGACACCGCCGGTTCGGTACGCGTTCCGGCCGCCATGACCGGCGTCGCCGGCCTCAAGACCACCGCCGGACGCTGGTCGACGGACCAGATCGTGCCGCTCTCCACCACCCTGGATACCCCAGGCCTGCTGGCCCACCGCGTGGACGACCTGGCCTTCGCCTTCGACGCCCTCGACGGCGGACTGACGCGCCGCGCCGCCCGTGTCCCTGCCCCGCCGGCACTGGCCGATCTCACCTTCGGGGTCCCCGGCGCCTTCTTCTGGGAGGATTGCAGCCCCGGCGTCGCCGAAGCCGTCGAAGCCGCCATCCGCCAACTCGAGGCCGCCGGTGCGCGACTGGTCACGCTTGACCTGCCCCACACCGATGAGGCCTTCGCGCTGTTCCAGCAAGGTGGCCTCGCCGCAGCCGAGTTGGCAGCGTTCCTCAAGACCGAACTGCCCGAGATGATCGAGGCCCTGGATCCCAATGTCGCCGCCCGGGTCAAGGCGGCCGACGACATGCCGGCCTGGGAGTACGTCCGCCGCCGCGCCGTCATCGACAAGCTGACTGCTGCGGCCGCGACCCGACTGGCCGACGTGGATGCCATGCTCACCCCCACCGTGGCACTCACCCCGCCTACCCTGGAGAGCCTTCTCCCCGAGGGCGCCTACGCCAGGGCCAACATGCACGCCCTGCGCAACACCGTGATCGCCAACTTCATGGGGCTCTGCGGGCTGACGATGCCGGTGGGCAAGGACAGCGCCAGCATGCCGGTCGGGCTTCAGGTGCTGGCCGGACCCTGGCAGGATGCCCGGCTGCTGGCCATCGGCCAGGCTATCGAGGAGGAGCTGGGGACCGGCTTGATCCTGCTCGGCGACCCCCCCGCACCCTGAACGCCCGCCCGCCCCGGTATCCTTCGCCCAACTTGAGGCACCAGGTCAATCAGGAGCCGACACGCATGACCGACTGGAACCACATGACCCTGGCGGGCTTTCAGCGAAAGCTCGCCGACGGCGAACTCTCACCGCTTGACTGGTGGAAGGCCTGCCGGAAACGCATCAATGCCATGGACCCTAACCTCCAGGCCTGGGAGTGCCTGGCACCGGAACCCGCTATTACAGGATGTGATGGCGCCCCCCCCTACCCTGCCCTGTGCGGGATTCCGGTGGGTATCAAGGACATCATCGACACGGCACGGCTGCCCACCACCTGGGGCACCCGAGGCTATCATCGGGTCACCCACTCCGACATGGACGCGGCCATCGTCACCCAGCTCACGCGCCTCGGCGCTCTGCCCATGGGCAAGACGGTATCGACCGAGTACGCCTACTTCCAGCCCAGCAAGACGTGCAACCCTCATGACTCGGCACGCACCCCGGGCGGCTCTTCGAGCGGTTCGGCTGCCGCCGTCGCCGCCGGCATGGTCCCCGTAGCCCTCGGCACCCAGACCGTGGGCAGCATCATCCGTCCCGCCAGCTACTGCGGCGTCGTGGGGTTCAAGCCCACCCACGGCACGTTGAGCATTGCTGGCGTGAAGGCACTCGCCCCGTCACTGGACACCCTGGGCTGGTTCACGCGGCACCTGGAGGACACACGCACGCTGTTCACGGCCCTCACCGGCAGCGACCCGACCCCCGCTCTGGAGCGGCTCGAGGGCGTGCGCGTTGGCCTCTGCCGGGTGCCCAGCACGCATTCGCCGTCGCTGGAGACCGCCGCCGCTCTGGAAGGCGCCGCCGAGAAGATGGCCGCCCTTGGCGCCGATCTCGACACCGCCGAGCTGGGCCCGTCATTCGATGAGCTCGTGACCCACCAGCAGGTCATCCTGGCCTACGAGGCCGCACGCGCCCTGGCCAGCGAACACGTGCGCTTCGAGGCATCGATGAGCCCGGCCCTGATCGCGCTGCTGGACGAGGGTCAACGCCTCTCCCTGGCGCATTACTGGGCGTCTCGGCAGGCCGCCGACCGGGCCAGGCTCATGCTGTCGCAACAGCTTGCCGAGCGCTTCGACGTGCTCCTCGCCCCCAGTGCCCCGGGCGTGGCCCCTGAGGGTCTGGACAGTACCGGCGACCCGATCTACTCACGCGCCTGGACCCTGCTGGGAGTTCCCTGCGTTAACCTTCCCTTGCACTGGACGCCTCGGGGACTGCCCGTCGGCGTGCAATTGATCGCCGGCCGCTATCAGGATTTGAGGCTACTGAGTATCGCCAGCGCCCTGATGCCTTGAAACATTCCAACAAGGAGATGCCGACATGGCCCACCCGATGCCCATCAAGACGATCCACGGCCAGCATTGCCATCACGGCTGGAACAATGCCAACGCCCCCGTCGAGAGGGTGGCCCCCGGCACCACGCTCTCTTTCGAGTGTCAGGACGCCGCCGGCGGGTTCTTCACCCGCGACTCACGAGCCGCCGATGTCACGACCATGCCCTTCGAGCGCCTCAATCCCGTCACTGGCCCCATCTTCATCGATGACGCCCAGCCGGGCGACATCCTCAAGGTCACGATCAACGAGTTCCGCCCCTCTGGGTTCGGCTGGACGGCCATCATTCCCGGGTTCGGACTGATGGCCGACCAGTTCACCGCGCCGGATCTGTTTCTGTGGGACTACGACACCACCACCCGCACGCCCGCCGCCTATGGCAGCCAGGCGCGCATCCCCATGAAGCCGTTCGCTGGCACGATCGGACTGGCCCCCGCCGCCGAAGGCACCCATTCCATCGTGCCCCCGAGGCGGGTCGGCGGGAATCTCGACATTCGCGACCTGAGCGCCGGCAGCACGCTCTACCTGCCGGTGGAAGTCGCCGGGGCGTTGTTCTCGATCGGGGATACCCATGCCGCCCAGGGCGACGGCGAGGTCTGCGGCACGGCCATCGAGAGCGCCATGCAGGTCAGTGTCACCCTCGACCTGATCAAGGACACGCCCCTGGCCATGCCGCGCTTCAGCACCCCGGGGCCGGTGACGCACCACCTGGATGGCGCCGGCTATGAGGTATTCACGGGGATCGGCCCGGACCTGATGACGGGGGCTCGCCAGGCGGTGGAAGGGGCTATCGACTGGTTGGGCCGGACACGCAACCTACCCGCCGAGCAGGCCTATATGCTCTGCTCGGTGTGCGGCGATCTTCGGATCAGCGAGATCGTGGACGCCCCCAATTGGGTCGTGGCCTTCTATCTTCCCAAGGTCATTTTTGAGTAGGACCCTTGCAAGAAATGCGTGCCATGAGCGTCTAGCTGACAGTCAACCGATGCGGGTCAGCTGACTGGCGTGCAGCCGACCGCGCTCCACATAGCCGGCGGCATTCTTGCGCAGGCCTGCAATGGCCTCCTCGGACAGCTCACGCACCACCTTGGCCGGCGCCCCGACGATCAGCGAATTGTCGGGAAAGCTGGCGTTCTCCTTGACCACGGCACCGGCCGCCACCAAGCAGTTTTCGCCGATCACCGCGCCGTTGAGGATCACCGCCTGGATGCCGATCAGGCTGCCGTCGCCGATGGTGCAGCCATGCAGCATCGCCTGGTGCCCTACCGTCACGCCCTTCCCCACCCGGAGGGGAAAGCCGGGGTCGGCGTGAAGCACCG
The DNA here is from genome assembly GCF_051216275.1 of Halomonas salsilacus. Taxonomy (NCBI): domain Bacteria; kingdom Pseudomonadati; phylum Pseudomonadota; class Gammaproteobacteria; order Oceanospirillales; family Halomonadaceae; genus Halomonas; species Halomonas salsilacus. The sequence goes on along the minus strand of NZ_JBPKAQ010000001.1, from coordinate 350,947 downwards.
CACCGTCCTGGATATTGCTCTCCTCGCCCACCTCGAGGTGGTCGGTGTCGCCGCGCAGCACCGCCTGGTACCAGACGCTGGCGCTGCGCTTGAGGGTGACCTGGCCGATCACGTCGGCCGTCTCGGCCACATAGACGCCGTCCTGGAGCTCGGGGCGGTATTCCCCGTACTGGTAGATCGCCATCGCGTTCTTCTCCTTGGGTTGTCAGCTCACCGCGGCCGGCAGGTCGCCGCCGGCTCGGGTGAAGTAGTCGTTCACCGCCGCGACCACCCGCCCGATATCCTCGGCGCTCACGTCCAGGTGGGTCACTAGCCGCGTGACCGGCCCCACCGCCATCAGGATGCCCTGCCCCTCGAGGTGTGCCTGCAGCGCCCGACAATGGGCCTCGGGGAAGGCGGCGAAGACCATGTTGGTATCGCAGGCCCGCACCTTTACACCGGACAGGTTCCCCAGGCCCTCGGCCAGGCGCCGGGCGTTGTCGTGGTCCTCGGCGAGGCGCTCGACGTGGTGCTGGACGGCATGCTGGCAAGCCGCGGCCAGCAGCCCCGCCTGGCGCATGCCCCCGCCCAGGGTCTTGCGCCAGCGCCGCGCCCGGGCGATGAAATCCGCCTCGCCCAGCAGCAGCGACCCCACCGGCGCGCCGAGCCCTTTGGAGAAGCACAGGGATACCGAATCGAAGCCCTCGCAGAGCTCACCCAGGCTGTGGCCGCTGGCGACCGCGGCGTTGAACAGCCGCGCCCCGTCCAGGTGGGTGGCGAGCCCCTGCCCATGAGCCTGGGCCGTGGCGGCCAGGGCGTAGTCCCGGGGCAGCACCTTGCCGCGAAAGGTGTTCTCCAGCGCCAGCAGCCGGCTGCGGCAGTGATGGATGTCGTCGCCCTTAACCGCACCGCGCAGGGCATCGAGAGCCAGGCTACCGTCGGCCGCGTGGGGCAGCGTCTGGACGCTGATGCTGCCCAGGGCCGCGGCCCCGCCGCCCTCGTCGCGAAAGATATGGGAGTGTTGCCCGGCGATCACCTCCTCGCCTCGCTGACAGTGGGTCAGCAGTGCACAGAGGTTGCTCTGGGTCCCCGAGGGGAACAGCAGCGCAGCGGCCTTGCCGGCGCGCTCGGCCACGCCCTCCTCGAAGGCGTTGACGGTGGGGTCGTCGCCCCAGACGTCGTCGCCCACCTCGGCATGGGCCATGGCCTCGCGCATGGACGCGGTCGGCCGGGTCACGGTGTCACTGCGCAGATCGATCATCGAAGCGCCTCGCCTCCTCGTCGGTTGGCCTCACTTTCCGGCATGATGGCGCCACAACGACGCTCACGCCAGGGCCTGTTCCAGCAGGCGGGCCACGTGGATCGCCTCGCGGCCGCTGCCGTCGCGGATCTGGTGGCGGCAACTGGTGCCGTCGGCGACCAGCACGGTGTCGTCGTCGGCCTCGCGGATCGCCGGCAGCAGCGACAGCTCGGCCATCGCCAGGGAGGCGTCGTAGTGCTCCGCCTCGTAGCCGAAGCTGCCCGCCATGCCGCAGCAGGAGGACTCGATGGTCTCGACTTCGAGATCGGGGATCCACGACAGTACCGCCTCGACCGGGCGCACCGCGTCGAAGGCCTTCTGGTGGCAGTGGCCATGGAGCATGGCGCGCCGCCGGGGAAGCGCCTTGAGCACCAGCGGCAGCTCGCCTTCGTCCCGCGCCCTGACCAGGAACTCCTCGAACAGGAAGGCCGAACGGGAGAGCGCCTCGGCCTCCTTGCCGAACCCGTACTGCAGGAACTCGTCGCGCAGGGTCAGCAGGCATGACGGCTCTAGCCCGACGATGGCCACGCCCCGCTTCACGTGGGGCATCAGGTGATCGAGGGTGCGGCGCGCCTCCCGCCGGGCCTTGTCGAACTGCCCGGAAGAGAGGTAGGTGCGCCCGCAGCACAGCGGTCTGTCGCCCTGCCTGACGTTCAGGTGTACCCGGTAGCCGGCGGCTTCCAGCACCCGCCGAGCGGCCCGGGCGTTATCCCCTTCCTGATAGTTGTTGAAGGTATCCACGAACAGCAGCACTTCCCGGGAGGCGAGGGCCGGGGTGTCGTGGGGTTCGGCCAGGAAGTTGCCGCTGAAGGCCGGCAGTGGGCGCTGCGGGGCCAAGCCCAGCGAGCGCTTGATGGCTCGGGCCAGCAGGGGCACGCGCTCGACGCCATTGACCAGCCCGGCGAACCGGCTGGCCCAGGGGGCATAGCGCGGCATCTCCCCGACTATGAGGTCGCGCAGGGATAGCCCCTTCGCTCGGGCCCGGGCGGTGCGCGCCTCGATCTTGAACTTGGCCATGTCGACGCCGGTGGGACAGTCGCGCCTGCAGCCCTTGCAGGAGACGCAGAGGTCGAGCACCTCCTTGACCTCGTCGCTGGCCAGCCCCTCCTCGCCCAGCTGGCCCGAGAGCACCAGGCGCAGGGTGTTGGCACGTCCGCGGGTGAGGTGCTGCTCGTCCCGGGTGATACGAAAGCTCGGGCACATGGTGCCGGCGTCGAACTTGCGGCAGTGGCCGTTGTTGTTGCACATCTCCACCGCCATGGCCAGGCCATGGGTAGCGTCGCCGGCGCTCCCGGCCTCGCCCTGCTCGCCGGTCAACGGGTCGCGAGTGACGTTCCAGCCCGACCAATCGAACACCGGGGCCAGGGGGATCCTGCGATACGCCTTCGGGAAGCGGAAGTAGCGGTCGTCATTCATCCGCGGGGTGTCGACGATCTTGCCCGGGTTGAGCAGATTTTCCGGGTCGAAGGCGCCCTTGATCGCCCTGAAGGCATCGTTGACGGCGGGCCCGAATTGCCAGGCCACCCACTCGCCGCGGCAAAGGCCATCGCCGTGCTCGCCGGAGTAGGCGCCCTTGTACTCGCGCACCAGGGCTGAGGCCTGCTCGGCGATTTCGCGCATCTTCTCGCCGCCGTCGCGGCGCATGTCAAGGATCGGCCGCACGTGCAGGGTGCCTACGCTGGCGTGGGCATACCAGGTCCCCTCGGTGCCGTAGCGGTGGAACACCTCGGTCAGCCTGTCGGTGTACTCGGCAAGGTGCTCCAGAGGCACCGCGCAGTCCTCGATGAAGGAGACCGGCTTGCCGTCACCCTTCATGCTCATCATGATGTTGAGGCCGGCCTTGCGCACGTTCCATAGCGCCTTCTGCTCGGCGGGCGCCGGCATCTCCACCACGCTGTCGGGCAGTCCCAGGTCGGCGATCAGCTCGCTGAGGCGCGCCAGTGACGCGAGCTGGGCCTCATGGTCCTGTCCGGAAAACTCCACCAGCAGCACCGCCTGGGGCTGGCCGATCAGCGCCTTCTCGATCACTGGGCGGAACGCCGGGTTCTCCAGCGACAGATCGATCATGGTGCGATCCACCAGCTCTACGGCGGTGGGCCCCAGGGTGACGATATGCTGGGTGACATCCATCGCCTGGTAGAAGGTGGGGAAGTTCACTACGCCGAGCACCTTGTGCTCCGGCAGCGGCGATAGCCTCAGCGTGATGCGCCGGCTCACCGCCAGGGTGCCCTCGGAACCCACCAGCAGGTGGGCCAGGTTGACCCGCCCCTCCAGGTCGTAGGGCTTGGGATTCTGGCAGTCGAAGAGGTCGAGGTTGTAGCCGCCGACACGCCGTAGCACCTTGGGAAAGTGCTCGCGGATCTCGGAGGCCACGCCGTCCGCGATGGCCTTTACCCGGTCGGCGAGTTCACGCACCCTTCCCGAGGCCGGCAGCCGGTCGACGAAGCCGAAGTGGCCCTCGCTGCCGTCAGTTAGCCAGGCGTCCACGCCCAATACGTTGTGCACCATGTTGCCGTAGTGGATCGAGCGCGAGCCGCAGGAGTTGTTGCCGGTCATCCCCCCCAGGGTGCACTGGGCGCTGGTGGAGACATCCACCGGGTACCAGAGCCCGTGGGGCTTGAGCCAGGCGTTGAGATGGTCGAGGACGATGCCGGGCTCCACCACCACGGTGCGCGCCTCGGCGTCGAACTCGATGATCTCCTTGAGCCAGCGGGTGCTGTCGATCACCAGCGCCTCGCCCACGGTCTGGCCGCACTGGCTGGTGCCGGCGCCGCGGGCCAGGATCGGCACCCGGGCGTCGCGGGCGATCTCCAGCGCCGTGGTCAGGTCCTGCTGGTGGCGCGGGATCACCACGCCCACCGGCATCACCTGGTAGATCGAGGCATCCGTCGAGTAGCGACCGCGCGAGGCCTGGTCGAACAGCACTTCACCTTCCATCTCCCGGGAGAGGCGGGCCGCCAGCTCGGTCACTGGCTTGACCCGCGCATCCGGGGAAGCGTTCTTGCCCGTCAGCGACGTCATCCTGCCTTCCTCAGCCGTGGGTGGGGGAAACATGAGGTGGGATCACTGGGCATCGAGTGGATGCTGGGCGAAGTACTCCAGTGCCGCTGTCACGCCGCTGCCTGCCAGGGGCACGCCGGCCAGCTTCATGCCCGCCTCGCAGCCGCCCAGGGTGGCAATCAGGGTCAGGTCGTTGCAGTCGCCCAGGTGGCCGATGCGGAACATCCGGCCCTTGGCCTTGCCCAGGCCGGTGCCCAGCGAAAGGTCGAAGCGCTCGTAGATGATCCTGCGCACCGCGTCGGCGTCGACCCCCTTCGGCATCACCACGCCGGTGAGCACCGGCGAGTAGACTTCGGGATCCTGGCACTGGATCTCCAGCCCCCAGGCCGCAACCGCCGTGCGCACGCCGGCGGCCCAGCGCTGGTGGCGGGCGAAGACATGCTCCAGTCCCTCCTCGAGCAACATGTCCAGCGCCTCGTTGAGGCCGTAAAGCAGGTTGGTGCTGGGAGTGTAGGGCCAGTAGCCGGTCCGGTTGGCCTCGAGGATCTCGTCCCACGCCCAGAAGCTCCTGGGCATGGTCGATTCGCGGCTGGCCGCGATGGCCTTGTCGGAAATCGCGTTGAAACTGATGCCGGGGGGCAGCATCAGGCCCTTCTGGGAGCCGGAGATGGTCACGTCCACCCCCCACTCGTCATGACGATAGTCGGCGCTGGCGAGCCCCGAGATGGTGTCGACCAGCAGCAGCGCCGGGTGACCGGCGGCATCAATGGCGCGGCGTACCGCGGCGATATCGCTGGTCACCCCGGTGGAGGTCTCGTTGTGCACCACGCAGACCGCCTTGATCGCGTGGCCGGCATCCTCCCTGAGGCGCGCCTCGATCATCCCGGCCTGCACCCCGTGGCGCCAGCCTTCATAGCCCGGCAGGCCGATGAACTCGGGCTCGAGCTGCAGACGACGCGCCATCTTGTGCCAAAGGGTGGCGAACTGGCCGGTCTCGAACATCAGCACCTTATCTCCCGGCGAGAGGGTGTTGGCCAGCGCGGCCTCCCAGGCCCCGGTGCCGGAGGCCGGGTAGATCATCACCGGGCTCTCGGTCTTGAAGACCCGCTTGATCTTGCCGAGGAGCTCGAGACCAAGGGCGCCGAACTCAGGCCCTCGGTGGTCGATGGTCGGCAGGCTCATGGCGCGCAGGATACGGTCCGGCACCGGCGAGGGGCCGGGAATCTGCAGGAAGTGGCGGCCGGAAGGATGGAAGTCGAGATTGAGCATGGGGGTTCTCCGTAGGGTTCGAGGACTACTTGATGCAGCCCTCGTCACGCAGCGTGGCGAGTTCGTCGGGGGCCAGGCCGAGTCCGGACAGGACCTCGTCGGTGTGCTGGCCAAACAGCGGGGCCGGGGAACGGATCTGCGAGGGCGTGGCCGAGAACTTGCTCGGAAAGCCGATGGTCTTCATCCGGCCCATCACCGGGTGCTCCATCTCCTGCACCATGCCGCGGGCCAGGTAATGCTCATCGGCCATGGCCTGGGCAAAATCGTTGATCGGCCCGGCGGGAACGCCGGCCCGGTCGCAGTTGGCCAGCCAGTCGTCAACGTCCCGGTCGGCCATGATCGACTCCAGCAGCGCCTCGAGCTCTTCGACGTGCCGACCGCGATCCTGGTTGGTGATGAAGCGGGGGTCCTCCATCAGCTCGGGGCGCGCCAGCACGTCACCGCAGAAGCGCTCCCAGGTGCGCTGGTTGGCGCAGCCCAGCATCAGGTAACCGTCGCGGGCCTTGACCGCCTGGTAGGGCGCCGAGACCCGATGGCGCCATCCGGTGGGCTCCGGCACCTTGCCCTCGGAGAAGAAGGCCGCCGCCTCCCAGGTGAACCAGGGCAGGCCGCACTCGGTGATGGCAATATCGATGTGCTGCCCCTCGCCGGTGGCCATCCGATGGATATAGGCGGCGAGGATCGAGTAGACGGCGGTGATGCCGCCGCCGATGTCATAGACGGCCACGCCGGTCTTGAGCGGGCGGCGGCCCGGCTCACCGGTCATCGACATCAGGCCGGACATGCCCTGGGCGACCAGGTCGAAGCCGCCGCGGTGGCTGTAGGGACCGGTCTGGCCGTAGCCGGAGATCGAGCAGTAGATGATCCCCGGGTTGATTGCCTTGAGGGTGTCGTAGTCGATCTTCAGAGAGGTGGTCACGCCAGGGCGATAGTTCTCGACGATCACATCCGCCTCCCGGGCCAGCCGGTAGAAAATCTCCCGGGCCCGCTCCTCCTTGAGGTTGAGGGAGATGCTCTTCTTGTTGCGGTTGATCTGCGAGAAGCAGGTCGACTCGTCGTTGACATAAGGGCCCATCTGGCGGCTGTCGTCACCGCCGTTGATCTTCTCGACCTTGATCACCTCGGCCCCCATGTCGCCCAGCACCATGGTGCAGTAGGGGCCCGCCATGATCTGAGAGACGTCCAGAACCTTGAGTCTTTCCAGGGGAAGCATGGGCTTCACCTCACTTGTTGTTGTCGTGTCATGCCAGCCTCGGCCAGCCCGGTGATCGGCTCAGTGGCCGGTCCACTCGAAGGGCGTCTTGTGCAGGAACTTGGCCACCGCTGCCTTGAAGTCATCGCTCATGTAGCAGGCGGTGACCCAGTCATCGCTGGCCTCCCGCGCGAGGCGGCGATGGGCCAGCACCCGGCCCACCAGCGCCTTGCTGGCCTTGAGGGTGAGCGGCGCCCGTCTGCCCAGCTGCTCGGCCACCGCGGCCACCTCGTCGTGGATGCACTCCGGGGGAATCACCGCATTGACCAGCCCGACCGCACTCGCCTGTTCGGCATCGAACAGGGTGCCCAGCATCAGCGCCTCCTTGGTGCGGGCCACCCCCAGCATGTCGATCAGGCGCGAGACATTGGTGATGGAGAGGGTGTTGCCCAGGGTGCGGGCAATCGGCACGCCGAACTTCAGGCTCGGGGTGGCGTAGCGAAAATCGCAGACCAGAGCGAGCGCCGCGCCGCCACCCACGCAGGCTCCCTCCAGCAGGGCGATGGTGGGCTTGTCCAGGGCCTCCAGCTTGCCGACCACCGCATCGATGCGCTGCTCGTAGCCGAGGGCGTCGTCGGGCTCGCTGAAGTGCTCAAACTGGCCGATATCGGTGCCGGCCACGAAGGCCTCGCCGCCTACCCCGTGCAGCACCACCGCGTGAATGGCGTCATCCGCCTGAATGCGGTCGCACTGCGCGGAGAGCGCGTCATACATCTCCCAGGTCATGGCATTGCGGCTCTCGGGGCGATTGAAGCCGAGCCATGCCACGCCGTCACGCACCTCATGGAGCAGGGTGTTGCCGTTCATCATGCCTCTCCTTCATGCCGGCAGAACGCCTGACAATGAATAATGAATGCATTGTTCATGACTGTCGCCTCCCCACCTCGGGTGATCAGCCCGGCGGTGCGCCGCCCGGAGGACAGGCGCCCGCCGGGGCCCTCGGTCAGCGGTAGAAGAGCTCCACCAAGGCCATCGGGATGGCGGGGATGTAGGTCACCAGCAGCAGGATGAAGAGCAGCACGCCGATGAAGCCGAGGTTCGAGCGGGTCACCGACCAGACATCCGTCTTGGCGATCGAGCAGGCCGTGATCAGCACGCTGGCCACCGGTGGGGTCTGCTGGCCGATGGCCAGGTTGAGACACACCACCAGGCCGAAGTGGACCGGGTCGATCCCGGCCGCACCGACCAGCGGCATGACGATGGGTACCACCAGGATGATCGCCGCGGCCGAGTGCAGGAAGAGCCCGATCATCAGGAAGAAGACGTTCAGCATCATCAAGATGGCGTACTTGTTGTCCGTCAGGCCGAGCACCGCCTGGGCCAGCTGCTGGGGCATGCGCATCTCGGTCAGGAAGACGCCAATCAGGGCCGAGGCCGCCACCAGCAGCATCACCACCGCGGTCTGCTGACCGCCGTCGACGATCGCCTTGTAGAGGGTGCGCATGTCCAGCTCACGGTAGATCACCGCGCTGATGAAGATCGCCGCCGCCACCGCCAGACCCGCCCCCTCGGTGGCGGTGACGAAGCCGCCGAAGATGGAACCCAGGATGATGATCGGCAGGGTCAGGGCCCAGCTGGCCTCCTTGGCGGTCTGCTTGACGCGCTTGAGCTGGAAGACCTCCTCCACCGGCCAGTCGTATTTACGGGCATAGTAGTAGCTCAGCGCCGCGAGGCCCGCGGCCCCCAGCAGCCCCGGCACGATACCGGCCACGAACAGCTGGACGATGGAGGCACCGGACATGACGCCATAGAGGATCATCGGGATGGAGGGCGGAATGATGATCGCCAGGGACGCCGACGAGGAGGTGACGGCCGCGGCGAAGGCGCTGGGGTAGCCCCGCTTCTTCATGGCCGGGATCAGCACCGAGCCGGTGGCGGCCACGTCGGCCACTGCGGAGCCGGAAATCTCGGCGAAGAACAGCGAGACGCCGATGTTGATCATCGCCAACCCGCCGCGAATGAAGCCGAACAGCGCCGAGGCAAAGGCGATCAGTCGCTTGGAGATGCCGCCGGTGTTCATGATGGCCCCGGCCAGCACGAACATGGGGATGGCCAGCAGCGGGAAGCTGCTCGCCCCCTCGAACATCGTCAGGCCGATGTTGGGCAGCATGTCCACGCCCTGGTAGACCACGATGGCCACCGTGGCCACGATCGCCAGGGCCACCGCAATGGGCAGCCCCATCAGGATCAGCCCCAGCAGGCCGATGATCATGAAGGGAAGTGTCATGACTGATCCCTCTTGGTCAGTGCATCCTTGGTCAGTGAATCGGCCGTGAAGCCGGCCCGCGCATTGTCACGCTCGGCTTCAGCAATGGCGAGGCGGATCTCCTCCTCCTCCTGGGTGCGGCCCGAGCGCACCTTGGCCAGGTGGGCCGGCATGCTGAGCAACTGGGCAATGATGAACAGGGCCGCCCCGATGGGAATGACCGACTGGGTGAAGGTGAGCGGCACCCAGCGCAGGGTGATCAATGCCATGCCCTGCATGACATCTAGGACCACCAGGCCGGCCCAGCCAAGCACCAGGAAGAAGCCGATGAAGAGCACCTCGGAGAGATAGGCGATCGGCATGCGGATATGCACCGGCATGGCGGCAAGCACGCCGTCAACGCCGATATGGCCACGCTTGAGGGCCGCCAGCGCCCCAGCGTAGTAGGTCAGCCATACCAGCATGATGGCAGCCACCTCGTCATACCAGGAGGGCGTGCGCCAGGCGTAGCGGGTCACTACCGCGTAAAGCACCACCAGCGTCAGCGTGACCATCAGCATCACCGTGATGATCTCGAGCAGACGCTCCATGATGCGGGAAATCTGATTCACAGTACCCATGGGTCTCGACTCGTTCAGGGAAAGGGGCGGGAGCCCCCACGTCGCCTCAGGGCGTGGGGGCATTTGCCTCGCTGGTCAGCAGATCGGATCAGGAGTCGTTGCCGAGCTCCAGCACCTTGTCGATCAGCTCCTGGGAGCCGGGCACCTCATTGGCGAAGGCCTCGTAGATGGGACCGGAGGCGTCGATGAAGACCGAGGTATCGACCTCGTTTACCTCGGTGCCCGCCTGGCGGATCACGTCGATCAGGTCCTCGTCGAGCCGGGCGGCATGCTCATAGACGAACGCCTGGGTCTCCTTGGCCGCCTCGATGACGATCTCCTGGATCTCGTCGGGCAAGTTGTTGAAGCGGCGGCCGGCGGTCAGGTAGGCCGGCGTATAGACGTGTCCGGTCAGAGACAGGTAGTCCTGAACCTCCTGGAAGCGCTGGCCGGCGATCTGCGCCAGGGGGTTCTCCTGACCATCCATGACGCCGGTCTGCAGGGCCATGAACACCTCGGAGAGCGACATCGGCGAGGGCTCGGCGCCGTACTCCTCGAACATCCGTACGCGCCAGACACCTTGGGGCACCCGCAACTTGATGCCGCGCAGGTCCTCGGGGGTGTTGATGGCACGACGGTTGTTGGTGATATGGCGGAAGCCGTTCTCCCAGACGGCCAGGATGCGATAGCCGTTCTGCTCGGCCAGCGGCGCCAGGATCGGCCAGACGATCTCCTCCTCGACCCGCTTCATGTGCTCGCGATCCTGAATCAGATAGGGGAGCTCGAAGAGACCGAACTCGTCGGCCACCGACGACATGATGGTGGAGGGGAGCGCCAGGTCGACGGTGCCCAGACGCATGCGCTGGAGCAGCTCGGAGTCGGTGCCCAGCTGGCTGGAACCGAACACCACGACCTCGTAAGGCTCGGGGAGGCGTTCGTTGACAAGCTCGGCGAAGTGGTTGGCGGAGTCGGAGAACAGCGAGTCGGGGCCACCGACGTGACCGAAGGTGATCTCGCGGGCCTGGAGCGGGGCCGACACGAGGGCAACAGCGGCGGCGACCGCCGTGAGACGTAGCAGATGCATGGCGCTTTTCCTCTTGTTGTAGTCTTGGCTCGAGCGGGGATGCCGCCCGGGCTGCGCTTCTGTTGTTGTGAATGCCGTTGTGAATGCTGTTGTGAATGTTGTTTGTAAAGTTGTTGTGAATATCAGCGAAGCCGGGTAGACGCCGCGTAAAATGAATTCTTTATGCGAAATGCGTCTGCCCTAAAGCTAGCCCCGGCCATGAAGAGGTGTCAAGGCAGCCGTATCGACGCAACTTCCCGGCTCGCGCAACGGGCAGGGCTCAATCCGGTGCCAGGCCCCCCGGGCCGGCCGCCTCGACACCGGGGATGGTGGCCTGCTCGCCCTCCCCCTCTGCTGTACCCGATGGAATTTTGAATTCATAATGACTTTGCACACTCTCGCCGCCCTCGCCACCATGGAGAAGACGGCCGGGGCAGAATGCGAGACGGCAGGGGGCTGCCGGGCCGCGGTGACAACGCTGGCCGGCATCACGCACAAGGAAGCGAGCATGAGCAAGATTCAGCACCGAAACCTCTACCGGGAGGTCGCCGACCGCATCCTCGACCTCATCGAGCAGGGCGAGCTGGCATCCGGTGATCGCATTCCCGAACGGGAGCTATGTGAGCGCTTCGGCGTCTCCCGCACCCCGCTGCGCGAGGCACTCAAGGTGCTCGCCTCGGAGGGGGCAGTCGAGTTATTGCCCAACCGCGGAGCCCGGGTCAGGCAGCTGACCCTCAAGATGGTCAAGGACACCTACGACCTCATGGGGGCCCTGGAGGGGCTGGCGGGGGAGCTGGCCTGCCAGCACATCACCGATGAGGAGATCACCGAGATCCGGGACCTGCACGGAAGAATGCTCGGCCACTACCGGAACCGGGAGCTGGCGGACTACTTTCGGGTCAACCGCCAGATCCACGAGGGCATTCTCGCCGCCTCGCACAACGAGGCACTGCAGGAGATGTACAGCAACCTGAGCCAGCGGGTGAAGCGGGTGCGCTACTCCAAGCAGATGACCACCGATTACTGGCGCCGGGCGGTCGAGGATCACGAGGCGATGATCGAGGCCCTCGAGCAGCGCGACGGCCGGTGGCTGGGGCAGATCCTGCGCGATCACCTCTGCAACAAGCTCGAGATCGCCTCCATGGATGAGATCATCGACGACCGCCAGCGGGCCTGATCGCCGGCGGCCGTGTCCGGCCTAGCGGCGATGCAGCTCGCCGTTCAGCGCCTTGATGATCGAGTAGCACATCAGCAGCATCACGATGGAGAACGGAATCGCCGTCGCCGTCACCCCGGCCTGCAGCGCCGACAGGCCGCCACCGAGCAGCAGCACGATGGCGATGAGTCCCTCCACCGTCGCCCAGAACATCCGTTGGGTCCTGGGGGCATCGATCTTGCCACCGGCCGTGATCGTGTCGATCACCAGGGAGCCGGAATCCGACGAGGTGACGAAGAAGACCAGCGCCAGCACGATGGCGATGGTCGCCATCAGGCCGGTCAGGGGCAACTCGTTGAGCATGCCGAACAGCGACAGCTCGGGGCTGTAGTTGTCGATGACGTAGTCCTTGACCAGGCTGGTATCCGGGCTGGCGTAGAGCTGCTCCAGGGCGGTGGCACCGAAGACCCCCATCCAGATGAAGATAAACAGGCTGGGAATGATCAACACGCAGGTCACGAACTCGCGGATCGTCCGGCCGCGCGACACCCGGGCGATGAACATGCCGACGAAGGGGGCCCAGCTGATCCACCAGGCCCAGTAGAAGATGGTCCAGTCCTGGCGAAAGGCATCGTCGTCACGGCCGAAGGGCGCCGACAGTGAAACGAATTCCGTCACGTAGGTCGTGAGTCCCTTCCAGAAACCGCTCAGGGCGATCAGGGTCGGGCCGGCAAACAGCACGAACAGGAAGAACAGCACGGCGAGGATCATGTTGAGCTCGGAGAGGCGCTTCACGCCGCCATCGAGCCCGCGCCAGACCGACACCAGCGCCACTGCCGTCACCAGCAGGATAATGACGACCTGGGCGGTGGCACTGACCTCCAGCCCGAAGACGAAATTCATCCCGGCGTTGGCCTGCTGCGCGCCGAGCCCCAGGGAGGTAGCCAGGCCGAACAGGGTAGAGAACACCGCCAGGATGTCGATCACGTGCCCCCACCAGCCCCAGACGCGATCGCCGAGGATCGGAAAGAACGCGGAACGGATCGAGAAGGGCAGCCCCTTGTTGTAGGTGAAGATGGCCAATGCCAGCGCCATCACCACATAGACCGCCCAGCCGTGGATGCCCCAGTGCAGATAGGTGCCGGCCAGGCCCATGGCCGTGGCGGCAGGGACGGCCTCAGGATCGAGCGCTCCGTCGGCCCCGAAGGGCGACGCGATGCCGAGAGGCAGGGAGACGTTGGCATGGTAGACCGGCTCGAGCACGCCAAAAAACAACAGCCCGATCCCGATGCCCGCGGCGAACAGCATCGAAAACCAGGAAAGGTACGAATACTCCGGACGCGCATCGGGGCCGCCCAGCCGGATCTTCCCGTAGGGCAGCACGATCATCGCCAGGCTAAACAGGATGAAGAAATCCACCACGAGCATGAAATACCAGTCCAGGGTACCGGTCGAGAAGCCGACGATGGACTGGAAGATGGCCCCGGCTCGCTCCGGAAACAGCAGGGTAAGAACGATGAAGACCAATGAGGCCAGGGCCGACACCGCGAAGACCCGGTTGTGGATGTCGAAGCCGAAGGGGCCCAACTGGCCCTCGATGTTGTCCTGGCCGACAACGTAGTCCGTCTCCATGTCGCTGTTGGCGGCGTGCGATGAGGGACCGTTCGAGCCGTTCGGATCATTCATGGCAGACTTCCTGTGGCGATGGGATGTCGTGGCTCAGCAGACTATCATGCCCCCTTTCCGGGCCTCCGACAGCGAGAGGCCCCGTTTCAACGTACCGAGGACGCCATGCCGCTGCTCTACTTCCTGCCCCCGCTGGGTGCCGTGCTGATCTGGTCGGGCAACATGACCATCAACCAGCTCACCGTGGGCGCCATCGCGCCGAGCAGCATCGCCTTCCTGCGCTGGGTGCTGGCGCTCGTCGTGCTCACCCCCTTCCTGGCCCCGGCGGCGTGGAAGCATCGTTCAACGATCTATCGCGAGTGGCCCAAGCTCGCCGTGCTGGGCCTGCTCGGCATGGGCCTGTGGCAGGGGCTCGCCTATGTGGCCGCCGAGACCACCAGCGCCACCAACATGGGCATCCTGGCCGCCATGGTGCCGCTGCTCACCGTGCTGCTCAGTGCGCTGATCCTGCGCGAGCCGCCGAGCCTCGGCGGCGTGGCCGGCGGCCTGCTGGCCCTGGTGGGCGTGGCCATCCTGCTGGGTCGCGGCAACCCGCTGTCGCTGCTGGAACTGACGGTGGCCAAGGGCGATGCGCTGATGCTGGTGGCCGCCACCTGCTACGCCCTCTATGGGGTGATGCTCAAACGCTGGCCCATCGGCCTGCCGCCCTGGGTGCTGCTCTACGCCCAGGTGATCTTCGCCGTACTGTTCCTGCTACCTCCCTACCTGATGGGGCCGATGACCCCTGTGGATGGGAGCAACATCGCTCTGATCCTGTATGCGGGCATCCCGGCCTCGATCATCACCACCTTCCTGTGGATGCTGGCTATTCGCCAGATCGGTGCCAGCCAGGCGAGCATCTTCATCAATCTGATGCCGCTGTTCAGCGCGCTGATCGCCATGGCCGCCCTGAGCGAGCGCATCGCGCTGTTCCATTTCATGGGTGGCGTACTGATTCTCGGCGGAGTGATCATGGCCCAGACCCTGACTCGGCCGCTGCTGCGTCCGCGTCCGGGACCGAGCGATGCCGACCGCCCGTGCTAGACTCGGGCTCCTCCCTCTGACCGACAGACAAGGACGCGCCATGTCCCTCGATGACCTGCACCTCACGCTTCGCAACCTGACGCCCGAGGACTATCCCCAGCTCGAGACGCTGATGGACGCCGTCTACCACGACATCGGCGGCGCCTGGTCGAAGCACACCATCGACACGCTGCTCGCCACCTTCCCGGACGGCCAGATCGCCATCGAGGATGACGGCCGGCTGGTGGGCATGGCGCTGACCGCGCGTGTCGACTACGAGGAGTTCACCAACCCACACAAGTACGACGACCTGATCGGCAAGCGCGATGTGATCCTCGATGTCCCGGAGGGCGACGCCATGTACGGGCTGGACGTGCTGATCCACCCGGACTATCGGGGCTACCGTCTGGGCCGGCGCCTCTATGATGCCCGCAAGGAGCTGTGCCGCTCGCTCAACCTCCGAGCGATACTCGCCGGCGGGCGCATTCCCCAGTACCACAAGCACGCCGAGGCGCTCTCCCCCACCCAGTACATCGACCGGGTGGCTCGCAAGGAGATCCACGACCCCATCCTCTCCTTCCAGCTGGCCAACGACTTCCAGGTCAAGCGCCTGCTGCGCGGCTACCTGCCCGAGGACGAGAAGTCACAGGGCTACGCCACCCTGCTGGAGTGGAACAACTTCCTCTACGAGCCCGCGGCGCTGGTGCTCGACACTCGCAAGACCCAGGTGCGGATCGGCGCGGTGCAGTGGCAGATGCGCGAGTTCGATTCGGTGGAGGCGGTGCTGCAGCAGGTGGAGTACTTCGTCGATGCGCTCTCCGACTACAAGAGCGACTTCGCGGTCTTCCCGGAGCTGTTCAACGCGCCGCTGATGGGCCTGCAGGACCGCGATGCCCAGCAGGACCAGACCGCGGCGGTTCGCTTCCTGGCCAGCTTCACCGAGAAGTTCAAGGCCGAGATGTCACGCATGGCGGTCTCCTACAACATCAACATCGTGGCCGGTTCGATGATCGAGGTGGGCGAGGACGACCGCCTCTACAACGTCAGCTACCTCTGCCACCGCGACGGTACCCTGGAGTCCCAGGCCAAGCTGCACATCACCCCCCAGGAGCGCCGCGACTGGGTGATCGAGGGCGGCGATGGTCTGCTGGTCTTCGACACCGACGCCGGTCGGGTCGGCATCCTGATCTGCTACGACGTGGAGTTTCCGGAGCTGCCGCGCCTGCTCGCCGAGCAGGACATGGACATCCTCTTCGTGCCCTTCTGGACGGACACCAAGAACGGCTACCTGCGGGTGCGCCACTGCGCCCAGGCCCGGGCCATCGAGAACGAGTGCTACGTGGTGCTGTGCGGCAGCGTGGGCAACGTGCCCTCCATCGAAAACCTCGACATCCAGTACGCCCAGTCGGCTGTCTTCTCTCCCTCGGACTTCGCCTTTCCCCACGACGCCGTGCTCAACGAGACCACCCCCAACACCGAGATGATCTTCTTCTCGGATCTGGACCTGACGCGGCTGACCATGGTGCGCAACGAGGGCTCGGTGACCAACCTCAAGGACCGCCGCAAGGACCTCTTCGACCTGCGCTGGCGCGACTGGTCGTGGAAGTCAGGGGCCCGCCAGGCTGGGCTCGACCAGGACGAGAGCTGACGAGAAGGAGCGCCGAGCCGATGCTGGGTCACCTGCGCCGCTGGCGTGAACGCCAGTTCGCCGCCCGCCACCCCTTTCCCGAGGACGCCTGGGCCGAGGCCAGAGCGAGGCTGCCGCTGCTCGCCGCCCTGCCCGCCGAGGAGGCGAGGCGCCTGGGCGAGCGCGCCTGGCTGTTGCTGCATGCCATGCGCCTGAGCCTGCATCCGGAACTGGCCGAGAGCACCCCCTTCGACCTGCCGGCTCAGTTGGCCCTGGCCGCCCAGGCCTGCCTGCTGACCCTGGGCTGGAGCGACGAGGAGCACCAGGAGGCCTTCGCCAACGTCCACGAGGTGCTGATCCTGCCCGACGCTTTCAGGCGCCAAGTGGAGGAGATGGACGAGTTCGGGGTGATGCACGAGTACGAGGACGAGCGCGCAGGCGAGACCTCCCACCAGGGCCCGGTGGTGGTGGCCTTCCCCGACCTGATGGAGAGCGGCGACTTTACCGGCTTCAACGTGCTGATCCACGAGTTCGCCCACAAGATCGACCTGGGCAACTCCCTGGACGTCGACGGCTTCCCGCCGCTGCCCGCCGACATCGACCCGCGGGAGTGGCATCGGGTCTTCATGGGCGTCTGGGAGGATCTCCAGAGGCGGCTAGAGCGCGGCGAGAAAACCCCCATCGACGACTACGCCGCCACCCACCCGGGCGAGTGCTTCGCGGTCTGCTGCGAGGCCTTCTTCACCGTCCCTGACCTGCTGGATGAGGCCTACCCGGCGCTGCTGGAGCTGCTCTGCCGCTACTTCCGCCAGGACCCGCTGGCCCGGCTACCCGAGCCACCGCCAGACGCTGACACGCCGGCGGAGTGACGGGGAGGTGCGTCAAACCAGCTCAACTTCGACACGACCGACGCCCTCGAAGGTCGCCGTCGCCCGGACCGGTTCGCCCACCGGGGTCTTGCCGGTGCAGGAGCCGCAGGTCACCACCTCGCCGGCCCGCAGCCATTGCCCGGTGGCCGGCAGCGCATTGGCCAGCCACACCAGCAGGGCAACGGGATCACCGGCCGGGTTCCCGCCCACCGCGGAGACCTCGAGCGCACCGTCCAGCGTCAGCGAGGCCGGCACGCGGCTCAGGTCAAGCGCCGACCACTCCGCCTGCCCCTCTCCCACGATCAGCCGGCCGAAGTTCTGCAGATCGGCCAACTGGCTGAGCTTGTCGGTGCCCTCGGGCCAGTCGCGAAAGCGCGAGTCGACGATCTCGATCACCGCATGCACCGAGGCCACGGCCGAGAGCACCTCGTCGCGGCCATAGGGAGCCTCATGCGGCGGCAGGTCCTCCTTCAGTGCAAAGGCAAGCTCCGCCTCCAGGATGGCCCGGCCGAGTTCATCCAGGCGGCAAGTCGCGGAGCCATGCTGCAGGAAGCGGGCGGGCAGGGGCGCATAGTGGGGAGCCCCATCGGGCGAGGGGGCGCCGACCTTCCAGCCGCCTGTCGGCCCCAGCCGCTCGGCCAGGCGCCGCTGAATCCGGTAGGCCTGGGCCTGATCCACCGGTCGGCAGGCATCCGGCAGGGATGACAGACACTCGCCGCTAAGCCAAGCCCGCTCTAGCAGGCCGGAAACCTGCTCGATGATATCGTCTTGTTGTGTCATGGGGTCTCTCGCCGGTTCGGAGGAGTCGCCGTCGGAGTCGGTGACAGCCAGGCCATGACTATTACATGCCGTATGGATGGGCGCCATGCCGCGACCCGACGCCCGGCTCCGTGACCGATGGGTCACAGCTCGGGAAGCGGCGGCACCCGCCCCACCATGCCCTCGGCCAAGTGGTCGATGAAGGCGCGGACGCGTGCCGGCACGTGGCGGCGCTGGGGATAGACCGCATGGAAGTCGGCACGCACCCCCTGCCATCCGGGCAGCAGTTCGACGAGTCGGCCGGTGGCCAGGTGGGCATGCACGTCCCACCAGGAGCGCAGCGCGATGCCGTGGCCGTCCAGCGCCAGACCCACCACTACCTCACCGTCGTTGCTGGCCAGCGGGCCCGAGACCTTCACCGCCGGCTCCTCGCCATCACCGCCGCCGCGCCGGAATCGCCACAGGGCGAAGTCGCTGTCGTTCTCGCGCAGCAGCAGGCAGGGCCGGGCCGCCAGGTCCCACGGCGAGGCCAGTGGCACCATCCCCGCCACGTAGCGGGGGGCGGCACACAGCACCCGGCGATTGGCGAGGATCTGCCGGGCCACCAGGCGCGAGTCGGGCGGCTCCCCCACGCGGATGCCGATATCCACCCCCTGCTCTCCCGGGGTCAGCGGGAAGTTGGTGAGCTCCAGCGACGCCTCCACCCCCGGATGGCGGGCGCGGAAGCTCGACAGCAACGGCGCCACGTGTCGTCGCCCGAAGCCGAAGGTGGCATTGATCTTGAGCGGACCGGAGAGTTCGGAGCGCTGCGCCCCCAGTGCCTCCTCCAGCTCGACCAGCTCCTCGAGGATCACTGCCCCACGCCCCAGGTAGCGCTCCCCCTCCGGGGTCAGGGTCAGGCGACGGGTGGTGCGGCTGGCCAGGGTCACCCCCAGGCGCGCCTCGATCTGCATGAGCCGCTTGCTCACCGCCGAGAGCGACAGGCCGAGCTCCAGGGCCGTGGCCGTGAGGCTGCCGGCCTGGGCCAGACGCTGGAAGAAGGCCAGGTCATCGAACTGGGCCACCTGATTCTCCACTTTTGATCAACAATACATTGCATTCTAGCCTGATTATCGACACCTCTAGGAGGGCTAGACTGCGGGGAGCTCGTCCCCCCACCCCAATAACCGAGGGAGCCCGACATGACCCATAGAATCGCCGTGATCCCTGGCGACGGCATCGGCAAGGAAGTCATGCCCGAGGGGCTGCGCGCCCTGGAGGCCACCACCGCCCGGTTCGGCATCGAGCTTGAGCTTGCGCACTTCGACTTCGCCAGCTGCGACTACTACGCCGAGCACGGCCAGATGCTGCCCGACGACTGGTTCGAGACCCTCGAGGGCTTCGACGCCATCTTCTACGGCGCGGTGGGCTGGCCGGCGACGGTGCCCGACCACATCTCGTTGTGGGGCTCGCTACTGCAGTTCCGCCGCCGCTTCGACCAGTACGTCAACCTGCGCCCCTGCCGGCTGCTTCCCGGCATCAAGAGTCCCCTGGCGAACAGGAAACCGGGCGACATCGACTTCTATGTGGTGCGCGAGAACACCGAGGGGGAGTACTCCAGCGTCGGCGGCAAGATGTTCGAGGGCACCGACCGCGAGGTGGTGATCCAGGAGACGGTGATGACCCGCCACGGCACCGACCGGGTGCTGAAGTTCGCCTATGAGCTGGCCCAGTCCCGGCCCCGGAAGAAGCTCACCTCGGCCACCAAGTCCAACGGCATCGCCATCACCATGCCCTGGTGGGACGAGCGCGTGGCCGCCATGGGCAAGCACTACCCCGAGGTGGCCGTGGACAAGTTCCACATCGACATCCTCACCGCCAACTTCGTGCTGCATCCGGACTGGTTCGACGTGGTGGTGGGCAGCAACCTGTTCGGCGACATCCTCTCCGACCTGGGCCCGGCCTGCACCGGCACCATCGGCGTGGCGCCCTCCGCCAACATCAACCCCGATGGCGCCTTCCCGAGTCTCTTCGAGCCGGTCCACGGCAGCGCCCCGGACATCGCCGGCAAGGGCATCGCCAACCCCATCGGCCAGATCTGGTCCGGTGCCATGATGCTCGAACACCTGGGCCATCAGGAGGCCTCGGATGCCATCGTCGCCGCCTTCGAGGCGGTGCTGGCCGAGGGCGATACCGCGCTGCTGACCCCCGACGTGGGCGGCACCGGCAATACCGAGAGCCTGGGCCGCGCCATCGCCGAACGCATCAACGGCTGAGCCTGCCGGCGAAGATCAGCGTTGGCCCCGGCAGTCGCGGGGCCGGCTCGGCGCCGGCCTCACGGAAGGCCGCCTGAAGACGCACCACCAGGCTTTCCCCGCCCCCGGTGGCGAGGGCATCATGGTGGTCGTTGAGATGGAGGGCATGGTCAGCCATGGCGACCTCCTGAGAATGCTCGGGCGGCCAGCCTAGATCGCCTCCTCGCCCTCCCCCCATGCGGCAATGGTCACCGCTGCCCACTGACGCGGCATCACGCCAAGGAGCTTTCATGCCTCACCTTCCCCTGCTGGCCACCCTGGGCGCCGGCCTGCTGCTGGCCGGCTGTACCGGCCTCCCCAAGGGCACCGAACCGGTCACCGGCTTTGCGCTCGACCGCTACCTGGGCCAGTGGTATGAGATCGCCCGGCTCGACCACTCCTTCGAGCGGGGGCTTAACTGTGTCACCGCCGACTACAGCCTGCGCGATGATGGCGGCGTGCGGGTACTCAACCGCGGCGTGAAGCTCGACGAGGGCGAGGCCAACGAGGCGGAGGGACGCGCCTACTTCATCGGCGACGAGAGCGTGGGCCGGCTCAAGGTGAGCTTCTTCGGCCCCTTCTACGGCGGCTATAACGTGCTGGCCCTGGACGACGACTACCAGTGGTCGCTGGTGGCCGGACCGGATCGCGACTACCTGTGGATCCTGGCCCGCACCCCGACCCTGCCTGATGCCACCTATCGCGACCTGGTCGAGCGCGCCGAACGCATGGCCTTCCCCGTGGAGGAGCTGATCGTGGTGGATCAGGGCGAAGCCTGCGCGCCCTGGCGCGAGGAGGCCTGACAGCGTGCTAAAGAACGATCCCATGCTGCAAGAGTGGCTGACACGAAGCCTTGAAGAGGCCGAGTTCCCTGAACAGGGCCGCCTGGCCGACGGGCACTTCCGATGGCACGGCCATGGGCTGATGGAGCTCGTGCCCGACCACCCTGGACCCTCGGCACGGGCCTGCGTGCTCTCGGTAGGTATCCACGGCAACGAGACCGCCCCCATGGAGCTGCTCGACGGGCTGATGAAACGCCTGGCGAACGGGGAGCTGCGTCTCGGCGCTCCCACCCTGGTCATACTCGGCAACCCGGAGGCGGCCCGCCGGGCGGTGCGGTATGTGGGCACCAACCTCAACCGGCTGTTCCGCCACGACCTGCCTGATGCGGGCATGGAGCCAGACCGCGCCCGGACACTGATGGCGGCGGTGGACGCATTCTTCGCTCGCCACACCGGGCTTGGGCGGCTGCACTACGACCTTCACACCGCCATCCGCGACAGCCGCTACCCGCGCTTCGTGGTCAGCCCCTTCACCGAGCGCACGGCCGTGGAGGCGGCGCAGTGGCAGTGGCTGGCCGCCGCCGAGATCCAGGCGGTGCTCCACCAGCACCGCCATAGCTGGACCTTCTCCCACTACAGCAAGCACATTCACGGCGCCCAGGCCTTTACCCTGGAGTTGGGCCAGGCCCTGCCCTTCGGGCACAATGATCTGTCAGTGCTGGCCCCCATGGGGAAACTGCTGGCGGCGCTGTTAGAGGGACGCGAGCCTCCCGAGGCGCCATCGGGTCGCATGGCCTTCTTTCGGGTCGCCCACGAACTGATGCGGCAATCCGAAGCGTTCCACCTGGCCTTCCCCGACGACACGCCCAACTTCACGGCCTTTGCCCCCGGCACCCTGCTGGCCGAGGATGCCCAGGCCGGGGAGACCCGGGTCGGCGAGGCGCCCCTCGCCGTGGTCTTCCCCAACGCCGCGGTGGAGGTCGGCGCCCGCGCCGCCCTGCTGGTGCATCCGGAACCGCCGCCGACGGGCTAGCCTCTCCGATCAGAGCCAAATGGCCAGATCGGCAGAAGAAAAAACCTTAAAACAACCCTGACAGAAGGGTAAAATCTTGCCCCTTTGCCGATCCGCACTGGACCAGCGCCGCATTTTCGATCGCCATCCCGCCCCGGTCGGGTGGCCTGTGCGCCGTTGGCATCGCCCTTGCCGAGCGCCGCTCGCCCACGGCGTGTCGCCGCGGCGACCCTGACCCGGAGCCCATTCCATGGCCGAAACCCCGATTCCGCTGGAAGTGCGTAACATCAAGAAGCGCTTCGGCGATACCGACGTCCTCAAGGGGCTGTCGCTCTCTGCCCACAAGGGGGACGTGATCACCCTGATCGGCGCCTCCGGCTCCGGCAAGAGCACCTTCCTGCGCTGCATGAACCTGCTCGAGCAGCCCGACGAGGGGGACCTGATCGTTCACGGTGAGGAGATCCGCTTCAAGCATACCCGCCGTGGCCGCGAGCCCGCCGACTGGAAGCAGGTGGTGCGCATGCGCGCCAGGCTCTCGATGGTGTTCCAGAGCTTCAACCTCTGGGCCCACATGACCCTGCTCGAGAACGTCATCGAGGCCCCGGTGCACGTGCTCGGCAAGCCGAAGAAGGAGGCCATCGAGCAGGCCCGCGCTCTGCTCGAGCGGGTGGGACTCACCGCCCGCACCGACGCCTATCCGGCTCAGATGTCCGGCGGCCAGCAGCAGCGCGGCGCCATCGCCCGGGCGCTGGCCATGGACCCGGAGGTGATGCTGTTCGACGAGCCCACCTCGGCGCTGGACCCGGAGCTGGTCGGCGATGTCCTCAAGGTGATGCACGAACTCGCCACCGAGGGGCGCACCATGATCGTGGTGACCCACGAGATGGGCTTCGCCCGGGACGTCTCAAGCCAGGTGATCTACCTGCACCAGGGGCTGGTCGAGGAGGCCGGACCGCCGCAGGAGGTGCTGGGCAACCCCCAGTCTCCACGCCTGAGGCAGTTCCTGGCCCCCAAGTACTGAGCGCCCCCCCCAAGTACCGAGCGGGAGAATACTATGCTGGATCTTCAAGGCTACGGCCCGCGGCTGCTGGAAGGCGCCGGCGTCACCCTCCAGCTGGCGGTACTCTCGCTGGCGCTGGCCATTCTGCTGGGCCTTGCGACCGCCAGTGCCAGGATGTCCCGCAACTGGCTGCTGCAGAGGCTCGCCACCCTCTACACCACGGTCATCCGCGGCGTGCCGGATCTGGTGCTGATGATGCTGCTGTTCTTCGGCGGCCAGATGGCGCTCAACGTGGTCACCGATGCGCTCTATGACCGCTTCGGGGTCGACTGGTACGTCAACCTCAATGCCTTCGCCGCGGGGGCGTTGACCATCGGCTTCATCTTCGGTGCCTACATGGGGGAGACCTTCCGGGGCGCCTTCATGGCCGTGGACGCTGGCCAGATCGAGGCCGGCAAGGCCTACGGCATGTCGCCCTGGCTGGTGTTCCGGCGCATCCGCTTCCCGCAGATGATGCGCCACGCCCTGCCCGGCATCTCCAACAACTGGATGGTGCTGCTCAAGACCACCGCGCTGGTCTCGGTGATCGGGCTCACCGACATGGTCCGCGTCGCTGCCGAGGCTTCCCGGGCCACCCATGAGCCCTTCACCTTCCTGATCCCGGTGGCGGCCGTCTACCTGCTGATCGCCAGCGTCTCGGAGTGGCTCTTCGCCAGACTTCAGAAGCGCTACGACGTCGGCTTCGGAGGACACTGACATGCCGGATATCTCCTTCTGGTTCCAGGACCTGCTGGCCGGTAATGCGATCTTCACCGCCCAGACCATCGGCTACTACTGGGACGGCCTGGTCACCACTACCCAGCTGGTGTTCCTGTCGCTGGTAATCGGCCTGGTGCTGGCGGTGCCCCTGGCCATCGGCAGAAGCTCCGGCCGCCGCTGGATCAGCCTGCCGATCTACCTCTATACTTACGTATTCCGCGGCACCCCGCTGCTGATCCAGCTCTACATCATCTACTACGGGGTGGTGTTCTTCGACGGCATCCAGGAGACTTTCCTCTGGCCGATGCTGCGCGAGGCCTTCTATCCCGCGCTGATCGCCTTCACGCTCAACACCGCTGCCTATACCACCGAGATCTTCCGCGGCGCCATCAAGGCCACCGCCCGCGGGGAGATTGAGGCGGCCCGGGCCTACGGCATGTCGGATAGCCTGATGATGCGCAGGATCATCCTGCCCAGCGCCTTCCGCCGCGCCCTGCCCGCCTACGGCAACGAGGTGATCTTCATGCTCCACGCCAGCGCCATCGCCAGCGTGGTCACCCTGATGGACCTCACGGGCGCGGCGCGCTTTATCTACGCACGCTACTACGCCCCCTTCGAGGCCTTCCTGTTCGTGGCGGCCATCTACCTCTGCCTGACCTTCGCCATCCTCTATTTCTTCCGCTGGCTGGAGAAGCGTCTGCTGGCCCACCTCCGGCCCCAGAACTGAGCGCCCGGGGGCGGGCCACGGCGCCAGCGTCAAACAAGCGTTTAAAAAACCGCCGCCCGGGGTTTCCAGTCCCGGGACGGCTGGGCTAGAGTCGAGCCCGTTGGCACCTCGGGTGCCGCTTCATCACAAGGAATCACCGCATGAAGAAACTGCTGACCATCTCGATCCTCGGTGCGGCCATAGCCGCCGGCACCGCCCAGGCCCGCGATTACGACCACGTACGCATCGGCGTCGACGTGCCCTACGAGCCCATGGAATACCGCACTGCGGAGGGCGAACTGACAGGCTTCGACATCGACCTGGGCAACGCCCTGTGCGCTGAGATCGACGTGACCTGCGAGTGGATCGAGCAAGAGTGGGACGGCATCATCCCCGGTCTGCTGGCGCGCAACTACGATGCCATCATGTCCTCCATGTCGATCAACGACGAGCGCCGCCAGACCGTGCTCTTCTCCGACTCCTACATCACCATCCCTGGCGCCTGGTTCGCTCCGGAAGGCAGCGAGATCTCCGAGGTGAATGAGGAGACCCTGGCCGACAAGAGCATCGGCGTGCAGCGTGGCACCACCTACGACAACTTCGCCACCGACACCTACGGTAGTATCGCCACCGTCAACCGCTACTCCACTGCCGACGACATGGTGCTGGACCTGCAGGCCCAGCGCCTGGACATCGTCTTCCTGGAGTACGTGGTCGGCCAGGCCACGCTGCTGAACAGCGAGGAAGGCGACTACCAGGTGGTCGGCGAGATGGTCAGCGAGCCGGCGGAGTACTTCGGCGAAGGCTTCGGCATTGCCTTCCGCCAGCGTGACGAGGCCCTGGCCGAGCGCTTCAACGAGGCACTCGCCACCCTCAAGGAAGATGGCACCTACGACGAGATCTTCGCCCGCTACTTCGACGACGAGTGATTCCTGACGCAGGACGCTGTCAGCGGCCTCGCAGATGCGAGGCCGCTTGCGTTGCAACACGAATCCCTGACGAGTATCACCCGGCGCCACGCAGGAACTCTCGGCGGCACGGCCTGTCACTGTGAGTCGCCCCCGAAGGAAGGACAGGATGACCTCAAGAACCGCCCTCGCAGCCGAGTCGACCGATACCACCCCGCGCCCCTCGTCAAGTTGGACCGGCTGGGGCCAGTGGCTGGCGCTGGCTACCATGACCCTCGACCACCTGACCCGTTACATAGTGCCAGAACCCTGGGGCCTCGACTGGGTCGGCTCGTCGCTGGGCCGTATCGCCTTCCCGTTGTTCGCCGCCATGGTCGCCTGGCACGGGTTGTTCAATACCCGCAATCCGCTGCGCTACGCCCGGCGCATCCTGGTGATCGGCCTCGTCGCCCAGTGGCCGTTCATGATGATGCCCCGCGCCTCCGACGCCCTGCTGTTCAACGTCTGCTTCACCCTGGCCGCTGGGCTCGCCTGGGGCGCCTGGCTGCGCGAGCTTCTGGCCCGTTACCGTGAAGGCGGCCTGGCCCTTCACTGGCTGGCCCTTGGCCTGGCGACCTCGTTGACAATGTGGTACCTGCTCGGAGGCTGGGTGGAATACGGCCACAACGGCCTTGCACTGCTTCCGCTGCTGATGCTCGCCATGCACCATCTGAACCGGGCCGGCAATCCCATCGCCGGGCGTCTGGCGGCCGCCGCCGTGGCCGTGCCGGTGCTGGTGGTGGCCGGCCAGATGAACGTCACCGACATGGCCAAGTCCTTCACCGTGGCCACCTGCCTGGCGGCGCTGTGGCTGGCTGCCGGCGCCCACCGCCTGGCGCCGACGGTGCCCCTGGCGATGCCGCGCCGACTGTGGCTGGCCTGGTATCCCGGCCACTTCGCGCTGATCGCGCTGTGGCTGTGGCTGACCGGTGGACTCGGCTAGGCTGAGCCAAGCCTCAGGGCCAGCTGTAGACCCCGCGGTTGAGGGCGTCGCGGAAGGCCGAGTGGACCTTGTTGCCGCGCAGGGTGGCGCCGCTGTAGCCATCAAGGTCTTCCGCCATCCGCTCCGGCTCGTAGAGGGCGAAGATGGCGGTCAGCGGCTGACCCTCCAGGCCTTCGGCCAGTTGCAGGTGTTGCACCATGACCGGGTAGAGGTCTTCGTCTTCGTCCAGTTGGCGGTAGTCGACGCCGCGATAGGCCAGGTGCCGATAGCCGACGTTCGACAGCCGGCCGTCGCGCAGGTCGAACTGCACGTTGACCTGCATCTCGCCGCCGTCGCCGAACACGCCGCGGTAGCGGCCATCCAGCGGCTGGTTCAGCAGCGCCCGATGCAGCCGCTCGTCCTCGGCGGGCGAGAGCGGCACCTCGGCGGTGCCGGCGTCATCGCGAGCCTCGTCGGCGGCCGCCGAGCTTTCGGCCGCGGCTGGCTCGCCCTCCTCATCTACCAGGCGCCCGATCAGGTACTCGTCGAGCATCCCCTCGGCCCGCGGGCTGTGGGGCACGCCGGGGCGCTTGTTGTCCCAGCCTTCGCTGGCCTCCCGACCGCACCATTCGAGGATCACCCCGGGGTCGGTGGGATGGTTGGGCACGTAGTCGGTGATGTCGTAGACACGACCATGGATGGCCTTCCAGCAGCTCTCGGCGCCGTCATGCTCGGCCAGCTCGTCCAGGGTGATGGGATCCAGGCCCTCATCGTCGGCCGCGTCGCGTTCGCTGCTCGAGAGTGCGCTGACCGAAACCAGGGTGGCAAGGCTCGCCACGAAGGCGATGAAGAAGGAGTAGGCGATCTTGTGCATGTTCATAGGAAATCGAAGACCTCGCTGTGGATGCGTGAGGCGGGCACCCCCTGGTCGGTGAGCAACCGCTGCAGGTGGGCGTTCATGGCCGGCGGGCCGCAGAGGTAGATCTCTCGCTCGGTGAAGTCCGGGCAATGCCCGCGCAGGAAGGCCTCGTCCAGCCGGCCTTGCTCTTTAGAATAGTGCTGGGTGAAGGCGAAGCCCTCATGGGCCTCGGCGATCCCCTCGAGCGCTTCCCGGTAGTAGGCGCGATCGGGGTCGTGGGCGAGATAGAACAGATGGACATGGCCCTCGCCTCCCGCCCCGCCGGCCAGGTCGCGGGCGCCGCCGACGAAGGGGGTGATGCCGATGCCACCGCCCAGCCAGAGCATGTCGCGCTCGGGGAAGCGGCGTCCGAAGAACTCCCCGTAGGGCCCCTCGACCAGTACACGGGTCTCCGGCGTCACCGTCTGCAGGGCATGACTGGCGTCGCCCAGGTCCTTGATGCCGATGCGCAGGCGGGAATCCGACGGCGCCGAGGCGATGGTGTAGGGGTGCTCCTCGCCACGCCCGTCGGAAAGCGACTCGTCCAGCGGCGAGAGATAGACGAATTGCCCCGTCTCATGGCGGATACCGCTCCCCTCGGGACGCAGCACCACCTCCACCACACCGCGAGCCAGCGGCACCACCTCCTCGATGCGGTAGGCGTGACGGTACCGCGGCGCCACCCCCTTGCGCCAGGCGATGGCACCCAGCCCGGCGATACCCAGCAGCCACCAGGGCCAGGTCTCGCCGGCCAGCAACAGGGCGTGCCAGAGCCCCAGCAGCAGTGCCGCCGCCGAGACCAGGTGCAGGCGCTTCCAGCGCTGGTAGTGGGGCTGGCCGAAAAAGTCGAAGGTGGGCGCCAGGAACACCACCAGCGCCACCCAGGCCAGCCAGCCGAGCCAGACGCTGCCATGGGAAACCGGCGGGAAGAGGGTCGTCACCGCGGCGTCCAGGGAGGTCGGCACCGCCGACAGCCCCAGCGCCAGGGCGTGGAGCATCACCAGGATGAAGGCGGTGAAGCCCAGCCAGTGATGCAGGTGCCAGAGCCGTGCCAGCCCGCCAAAGGGGCGATCGAAGCCCGGCACCCGGCAACTCACCGCCGCGGCCAGCAGCATCATGGCCAGCCCCAGGATGCCGGTCACTCGCCCCACCCAGGTCAGCCACAGCTCGGGGGGGCCACCGAGCCCGCCCAGGCGCGGCAGCGCCACCGCGAGCGGCAGCAGCAGCGCTACCACGAGGGCGATATCGCCCCGCCTTAACCATCGTCGCATCATGCCTCCCCGGGTCCACGGCTTCCCTGACAGTGTCGACGATCGACATCAGTCTTCAAGGCCGGCAGTGCTTTGTTGCACTCCTGTTGATCTGCAACAGGAAACGTTCATAGAACGGGGCCATACTGATGGCGGACAATGAAGCAATTGCCCCTTCAAGAGCAGGAGTTCACATGTCAACACATAACAAGGGAACAGGGCCCTGGCTGGTCCTTGGGCTGCCGATTGCCCTCGGCCTGGCCTGGGTCACCCAGGGCACCGGGGTGGTCGCGAACGATCCCGAGCGCAACATCTCGATCCCGGATGAGCTGACCATGCCGCTGCAGGTGCAGGCCGCCTACAACGGCAACGAGGTTTTCTTCCGATACCGCTGGCCGGCCGAGCGCCCCGGTATTCATCACGACGTGCTGGTCCGCGAGGGGGGCCAATGGGTCCGCAAGGGACGCGCCGTGCCGGGCTCCGAGCCCGACGGCCTCCACGAGGACCGGGTCACGATGCTGATGGACGACGGCAGCGTGCCCCAGTTTGCTCTCTATGGCGGCTACCTTACCGTGGGCGCCGGCGCCGCCGGCTTCACCGACGAGGCCCCGGAAGAGGTCTCCAAGTCACTGCCAGCGACCCGCATGGATCTGGGCGACTGGGCCAGCCGTCAGGCGCCGGAGACCCTCCAGGCCCAGCGCGAGGCCGGCTACTTCCTCGACCTCTGGCACTGGCGCGGTCATCGCTCCAACCCGATAAACGTCTCCGACGACCAGTGGGTCGGTGAGGCGCGTAGCGGCGACGAGGGCCGCAGCCCCTACTCCACCAACTGGGACGGCGATGCCGGCGTGCCACTGTGGATGTTCTCGCCGGAGCTCACCGACATGACGGCCATGCGCTGGGAGGACATTGAGTCCGGCGTCCTGGACTTCGACAGCCGCTACTATCTGGCCGAGGACTTCGCGGTTCCCTTCGACCCGGAGCATGACTGGCAGGAGGGCGACACTATCCCCTACCGCCTGCTGCAAGAGCCGGCCGGCTCCCGGGGCAGCATCCGGGTCCACGGCGAGGGCCGCTGGGCCGACGGCTACTGGGACGTGACCCTGGCCAGGGCACTGGATACCGGTAGCCCACTGGATGACAAGATCCTGCGCGACCAGGGGCTCTACTCGGTGGCCTTCGCGGTGCACCGCGACGCCACCGGCGGGCGCTGGCACCAGGTCTCCCACCCCTACTCCCTGGGCATGGGGCGCGAGGACGCCGACCTGACCGCCAACCGCTTCCAGGGCCGCACGCCTGATTGGTCCAATGACTGGAAGGAGGTAACGCTCTTCTATCCCGGACAGGTGAACTGGCCGCTGCTGGTCAGCCGCGCCCACGCCGGTGCCGAGGATATCGCTGAAGGCACGCCGGTCCGGGCACGCCACAGCGAGATGCAGCTTGCCCTCTACGGGGTGGAGATGGAGTTTAACGACACCATCACCTCACGCTGGTTGATGACCCTGATCGCGGGCCTGATCGTCATGCTCGGCGTGACCCTCGCCCTGTTGCCTGCCTTCCGCACGACTCGCCAAGGAGATCGCTCATGACCGGCATGCACCATATGCTTGTTCACTTCCCGCTGGGATTCTGGGCACTCGCTACCCTGATGATCCTGGTCGGTGCCTTCCTGTCCGGTCGCATGGCCGAGCTCAGCCGCGCCGCCCTGCTGCCGGTGCTGGTACTCAGCCTTCTGGGGGCGCTGGTTGCCATCATCACCGGCTTTACTGTCTGGCCGATCGCGGCCAACCTGGCAAGCCCGCTGGCGCGCAACCATATCCTGATGGCGCTCTGGTCGCTGGGCATTTTTACCGTGATCACCGTGCTGGTGTGGCGCGCCGGCGATGCCGCCTTTTACGGCGCCCGCCGCTGGGCGCTGGTGATCCTGGCACTGGTCGGTGGCCTGTTCTTCGCCGCCGCCGGCACCCTGGGTGGCCACCTGGTGGGCGCCCCGACGATGTTCTCCGATGTTCTCGGCCTGATGGGATGGGCGGTCTACACCACCTTCTATAGCCCCCTATGGGTCATTGCCATCATGGTGATCATCGGCATCGCTCTGGGGGCGTTCGGCATCATCAGCCAGCGCAAGACCGCCTGACACATACTCTATTTTCACTCTAGTAACGCAAGCGGCCCCGCCAGATGGCGGGGCCGCTTGCATTGCCGAACGACAACGTCAGGCAGTCAGCCTACTCGAAGCTGAAACTCGGCGGCGGCGCATCGGGCAGCAGCGCGGCGCAGGCGCGTACCTTCGAAAGCAGCGCATCAACAGTCGGCGCCACCAGGTTGACGTGGGCCAGCTTGCGCCCGGCGCGCTCGCTCTTGTCGTAGCGGTGCAGGTGGGCGTCCGGTAGGGCGAGAATGGCCACCGGGTCGCCCTCGCGGCCGATCACGTTGACCATGCAGGTGGGCATCCGCGCGGCAGTATCGCCCAGGGGCAGGCCCTGAATGGCGCGCAGGTGGTTCTCGAACTGGCTGGTCACCGCGCCGTCCATGGTCCAGTGGCCGGAGTTGTGCACCCGGGGCGCCATCTCGTTGGCCAGCAGGCCCCCGTCACGGGTCTGGAACAGCTCCAGGGTCAGCACGCCCACGTAGTCGAGCTCGTCGAGCAGCGTACGGATATATCCGTCGGCGGTCTGCTGCACGCTGTCATCCAGGTCCGGCAGGGGCGCGATGGAGTAGCGCAGAATGCCGTCCACGTGCTGGTTCTCGGCCATGGGATAGAAGACCACCTCGCCGTCGCGGCCGCGCACGGCGATGATCGACACCTCGCGCACGAAGTCGACGAAGGCCTCCACGATCAGCTTCGGGTGGTTGATCGAGCGCCAGGCGTCATGGGCCTCGCCAGGGTCCCTGAGCACCGCCTGGCCCTTGCCGTCATAACCCTCCGTGACCGACTTGGCCACCACGGGGCAGCCCAGCTCGCGGGCCGCGGCCTCGAGCTCGTCGGCGTGCTCCACCAGGCGATAGGCCGGGGTGGGAATGCCCAGGCGGTCGAACAGCGCCTTCTCCTCGGCGCGGTTCTGACAGACGCGGATCGCCTCGCTCGAGGGAAAAACCGGTTTGACCTCCTCGATGGCACGGACCAGCGACACCGGCAGGTGCTCGAACTCGTAGGTGACGAGGTCCACCTTGGCGAGGAACGCCTCGAGGTGCCTGCGATCCGTATCGATCATCACATCGCCGATGCCAGCGCTGGGATGACCGGTGGTGTCGAGGAAGGTAAAGCGGTTGGCCAGGGGGTAGCCGGCCAGGGCCAGCATGCGGCCGAGCTGGCCGGCACCCAGGACGCCAATATTCATGGTTGCCTCCTTCATTCGTCCGTCTGGATCAGGGCTGGGCGCGCGGGTCGGGCCGGGGGTCAGGATGGTCGAGCACCGTCCGGGTCTGCTCGGCGCGGAAGGCCTCCACGGCGGCGCGCACCGTCGCGTCCTGCAGGCCGACGATCTGCGCGGCCAACAGGCCCGCGTTGGTGGCGCCGGCCTTGCCGATGGCGAGCGTCCCCACGGCGATGCCACCGGGCATCTGCACGATGGAAAGCAGCGAATCCAGGCCCTTGAGCGCCTTGGACTCCACCGGCACGCCGAGCACTGGCAGCGCGGTCTGGGAGGCCACCATGCCCGGCAGATGGGCCGCCCCGCCGGCGCCGGCGACGATCACCTGAAGGCCCCGCTTGGCGGCGCCTTTCGCGTAGTCGAAGAGCAGGTCCGGGGTGCGATGGGCGGAGACCACGCGAGTTTCGCAGGGTACGCCCAGGCGTTCGAGCATCGCCACGGCGTGTTCCATCACCGGCCAGTCGGACTTCGACCCCATGATCACGCCAACCTTCGGCGACTGTTCGGACTGCATGGACGGCTCCTCGGCGACTGCCTGTTCATGGAATGGGGAGAACGGTAAAGGGTGCAATAAGAAAAGCCGCACATTCTAGCCGCGCGGCCCTCCCCCGTCACCTTGACTATCCGGACAGCTGCGCCTCGCGACGGCTGGCCAGCCAGTTGCCGATGATCACCGCCAGCATCACGGCGGCCCCGGCCGCCTCCACCATAAGGTTCGGGTAGAAAACCGCCACGATGGCCGGCAGAAGCACCACACGCAGCGGCCAGGCCAGGCGGACAAAGAGATAGCCCTCCAGGGCGGCGGCGAAGGCCCCCAGTGCCAGGAAGCCGGTCAGCGCGGTCCACACCACCACCAGCGGCGGGCCACCCATGATGAGCTCCGGGTTGTAGACCATGAACAACGGTATCAGGTAGAGCCCCTTGGCGAACTTCCAGGCCTGAAAGCCCGTTTCCATGGGCTTGGAGCCGGCGATGGCCGCCCCGGCGAAGCCGGCCAGCGCAATCGGTGGCGTCACGTTGGAATCCTGGGAGTACCAGAACACCACCAGGTGGGCGATCAACAGCGGGACGCCGAACTCGGCGGTCAGCGCCGGGCCCACCAGGACGATCAGCACGATATAGCTGGCGGTCACCGGCAGGCCCATGCCCAGCACCAGGCTGGCCAGCAACACCATGATCAGTGCCAGCAGCAGATTGCCCTGGGAGAAGGCCAGCATCATCGCCGAGAACTTGAGCCCCAGGCCGGTGAGGCCGACGATGCCGACGATGATACCCGCCACCGCGCAGGCCATGGAGACCGCCACGGCATTGCGTGCCCCCAGTTCCAGGCCCCGCATCAGCTTTATCAGACCGTTGCCGGTGGCCGCGGCGAGTCGCTCACCGGTCACCGGTTCACCCTGCCTGGGTGCCACGAAGAGGAACCATACCAGAAAGCGCAGCACCGCCACCGCCAGCATGGTGACAACGGCGTAGTAACCCACCCGCATCGGCGACATGTTCATCACCAGCAGCCACACCAGCACTCCCAGCGGCAGCAGGAAGTGCCAGCCTTGCTTCATCACATCGCGCATCTGCGGCAGCTCGCTTCTGGCCATGCCCTGCATGCCCTGCTTCAACGCAATGATATGGACGAAGAGGTAGACGGTGCCGAAGTACATGATGGCCGGCACGATGCTGACCTTGACCACGTCCAGGTAGGGCATCCGGGTGTACTCGGCAATCAGGAAGGCCCCCGCCCCCATTAGTGGCGGCATGATCTGGCCGCCGGTGGAGGCCGCCGCCTCGATGCCGCCGGCCTGCTTGGGCTTGTAGCCCAGTCGCTTCATCAGCGGGATGGTGAACGCGCCGGTGGTCACCACGTTGGCGATGGCGCTGCCGGAGATCGAGCCCATGCCGGCGGAGGCGATGACCGCCGCCTTGGCGGGGCCGCCCCGCTGGCGCCCGGTGGCCGCATAGGCCATATCGATGAAGAACTTGCCGGCGCCGGTGATCTCCAGGAAGGCACCGAACAGCACGAAGATGAAGATGTAGGTCGCGGCCACGCCCAGCGGCAGGCCGAAGATGCCCTCCTGCCCCAGGTAGAGCTGGCCCACCACGCGGTCGATGTTGTAGCCGCGGTGTTCCAGGATGCCGGGCAGCCACTGCCCCAGCCAGGGCAGCTCGCCACGGGGGCCGGAGAAGGCGTAGAGGATGGCGATTACCCCGATGATGGTCATGCCCAGCCCCACCGCCCGGCGCGCCGCCTCCAGCACGGTCACCACGGCGATGCAGCCCACCACGATATCGGTCTGGCTCCAGAACCCGGCGCGCCCGAAGATATCATCCAGGTAGATCACCAGATAACCGCCGGTGATGAGGGCCCCGGCCAGGAACAGGCAGTCGATGGCCCAGCCCAGCCCGCCGCGCCGGCGATGGGGACCGAACACCGGAAACATCAGAAAGGCCAGCACCATGATCAGCATCAGGTGGATGCTGCGCTGGTAGAACAGCCCCAGCGGCTCGATACCGGCAGAGTAGAGCTGGAACAGCGACAGCCCCACCGCCACCAGGGTGATCAGCCACAGCACCGGCCGGGCATGGTTGGCCTTGCTGCCGGGGACAATGGGTGTGTTGTCCAAATCGCTCATCGTGGTTCTCTCGAAGGGTCGTGTTTCAGTCCGATAGGGTCAGACGGAGTGTGACGCGGCGGTTGGCGGCCAGGCGACTCAAGCTGATGCGCTCACCGTCGACCACCAGCCGGTGGTCCACACACAGGCTCCCCACCCTCAGCCGGTAGGAGTTGCCCGGCACTGGCTCGTCGATCGCCTCGATCCAGTAGCCGCCTTCGCCATCGGAAACCTGTCGACCGCGTCCGGGGATATGGTCGAGCCCCGCCGCGAAGTCGGGCAGGTGGCTGCGTTCAAGCACCATGCGACGGTCGCGATGGCGGTAGCAGTCAAGCACCGCGAAACCTGCCACCGAGTGGTTCCACTCCAGGCACCAGGCCTTCCCCTCGGGCATGGGCAGCGCCACCAGTGTCTCGCCCAGCTCGCCGATCACCTCCAGGCGGGGCTCATCCTGGCCAACCGCGGGAGCGGCCAGGATGAGCCCCGCACACAGCAGCAGGACGGGCAGCCAGGCCCGTCCCGCGTTCACATGCAGTTTCCCCATTGCCTAGGGACGCTGGTGATCGGCGACCTCGGCGCCAACCTCCTCATAGTAGCGCAGGGCGCCGTCATGGAAGGGGATCGGGGTGGATTCGATGCTGAACTCCACGGTGGTGTCATTGGCCGCCGGATGCACCGCGATCAGCTCGTCGGTGTATTCGAAGAGGATCTTGGTGATCTGGTAGGCCATTTCCTCGTCCATCTCGCTGCTCACCGCCAGCACGTTGGGAATGCCGATGGTCTGAACCGCCTCTTCCATGCCGTCGTAGAGATCGGCGTGCAGGCTGTAGGGCGCGAACACCGGCTCCGCGTCGCGGGCGTTGGCGACCTCCTCGTCGGAGAGGGCGATCAGGCGGATGTCGCGGGTGGTGGCCAGGTTGAGGATCGAACTGGTGGGCGGCCCCACGCTCCAGAAGCCGGCGTCGATGTCGCCATCGCGAATGGCGTCGGCGGTCTCGTTGAAGTTCAGCCTCCGGGGATCGAAATCGTCGTAGCTGATGCCATTGGCCTCCAGCAGGGCGCGGGCGTTGAGCTCGGTGCCACTGCCCGGGGCGCCCACCGAGATGGTCTTGCCCTCGAGATCGGAGAGGCTCTCGATGCCGGAATCGGCCAGGGTGACCAGCTGCACGGCATTGGGGTAGACCGAGGCCAGGGCCCTGATGTTGTCGAGCTGACGGCCCTCGAAGTCGCCGGTGCCGTTGTAGGCCTGGTAGACGGTATCGGCCAGGGCCAGGGCCAGGTCGGAATCGCCGCGCCACACCAACCCCATGTTCTCCACCGAGGCTCCGGTGACTTCGGCCACGGCGCTGGCGCCCTCGAGGTGGTTGTTGATCAGCTCGGCCAAGCCACCGCCCAGTGGGTAGTAGACCCCGCCGGTGCCGCCGGTGGCGATGGACAGCTGTTGTGCCGCGGCCAGCGGGGCCGAGGCGAGAAGCGAGGCGGCTATGGCGTACTTCATGGCTTTCATGGCGATCCTCCGGGCTGGAACCCGATTGTTGTGTGCGTGTTAGCGGCGCAGGGACCCAGCGCCTCAATGGAAGCTAGCACGGCCCCTGCGTGGGAAGCCAACGGCCATATTTCTACGTTCCGAGTTTATTTCGGCAATTCTACCGAGACCGCCCTGCGACGCCACGGGTTTCCACCTCACTCTGCCACCATTGTCTTCACCTGCTCGACGATATGCGCCCCGATGGGAATCGCGGAGGTCGCCGCGGGCGACGGCGCGTTGCCCACGTTGAGGGTGCGGCGGGTATTCACGAACAGGAAATCGTCCACCAGCCGGCCATCGCGTGAGACCGCCTGGGCGCGCACCCCCGCCGGATAGGGCTCGAGATCCTCCATTCTCAGGCTCGGGCAGTACTTGCGCACCAGCTCCAGGTAGCCACGCTTGTGCAGCGAGTTCTTCATCTCCATAAGGCCCGGGCGAAGGTTCTTGCCCAGCACCTTGAGGATGCCGGGGTTGGTGAACATCCGCGCCATGTCGGTAAGCGACAGGTCACGCTTGCGATACCCCTCGCGCTTGAGCGCCAGCACCGCGTTGGGGCCGACGGTCACGCTGCCGTCGATCATGCGGGTCAGGTGCACGCCCAGAAACGGCATGGAAGGGTCCGGAATCGGGTAGATCAGATGGTTGACGATGGCGTTGTGCTTCGCCGGCAGCCGGAAGTACTCGCCGCGGAAAGGGCAGATGGTGAAGCCCGGGTTGTGGCCCAGCAGGCGGATCACCCGGTCAGCCATCAGCCCCGAACAGGTCACCAGATAGCGTCCGCTGAACTCCCCCGCGTTTCCCTTCACCACCACCTCGGCGCTGCGCTCCTCCAGGCTGGTGACCTCGCAGCCGTAGCGGGTCTCGCCGCCCATCCGCTCGAACTCGGCGGCCATGGCGCGGGTGACCTCGGCGTAATCGACGATGCCGCTGGAGGGCACGAAGATGCCCCCGATCCCGGTGATGTTGGGCTCGCGCTCGGCCAGTGCCTCGGCCGAGAGCCACTCGCGTTCCAGGCCGTTGGCCGCGGTGCGCTCCCACAGCGCGGTCATGCGCTGCATCTCCAGTTCGCTGGTGGCCACCAGCAGCTTGCCGCAGGTGTCATAGGAGATGTCGTGGACGTCGCAGAAGGCCTTGGTAGCCCGGTTGCCCTCGAGGCAGAAACGCGCCTTGAGGCTGCCGGGCGTGTAGTAGACCCCGGCGTGGATCACCCCGCTGTTGTGACCGGTCTGGTGCATGGCCGGCCCCGCCTCCTTCTCCAGCAGCAGCATGCGCCGCTCCGGGTAGGCCTGCTTGAGCTGCATGGCGGTGGACATCCCCAGGATGCCGCCGCCCACGATGACGAAATCGTACATGCCTTCCTCTCTCCTGCAATGAGACGGCCACGCCCTGGTCGCGACGTGACCCGGTCAGGATACCCCACCGCTCGCGGCGTTTCCCCTCACACCTGGCGCGGGTTGTGCAGGGTCCTGGCGTGGGTGAAGTAGTCAGCTTCGGCACAGGCATCGAGCTCGATAATATGGACGCCGAGAGCTCCTGATCTTCTACGGGCCCGATCACTCAAAATGCAACGAAAGCATCATGGAATCGACACTGGCAAAATCGCCGGACAGCCGCCATAGTGTGCGTGTCGAAATCGCCTACTGGAGCACCATGAGTACTGCACGTAACACCCACAGCGCGGATCTTTCCGACCCCCCGCGAACAAGCCCTGACCTCGACGTCAGGGACCTGGAAAAACGTTCACGCCTCATGCGCATCGTGAGTCGGTTGATTGCCGTCTCCGACCTCGGATGCCGAGAGATCGCCCGCCGTGCCGGCCTGCCGACCCAGAAGGTCAGCGATCTGCTCTCCGGCCGCCTCGAGCACCTCTCCGTCGAGGAGCTGCAGATTCTTTACCGCACCATCGACCCCCAGCCAACGTCCCACTGACCCCTCGGCAACGCCTGACGCCAAGCGGGCGTGGATGACCGGATAGCCCTACATGCAAAGAGCGCCCCGTGGGGCGCTCTTTGCGTTGGGTGGAAAGCTCCTAAGTCGAGCAGGGTCGGCAGCCAGTGGTTATCAGCACGGATGGCGTCGTGGAGCTCACGCCAGCGCCATTGAGTCACCACCTTGTTGCCTCATCACCCTGATGCCAGTCCTATCTGGAGCGCGCCTGACCATGCAGCCAACGCCACAGCAGCCGGTGTTACGGGATATCGTCCTCGTCGGCGGCGGGCACACCCACGTGGGGGTGCTCAAGCGCTTCGCCATGGCGCCCGAACCGGGCGTCAGGCTCACCCTGATCTGTCGCGACACCCATACCCC
Organism: Halomonas salsilacus; assembly: GCF_051216275.1. Taxonomy (NCBI): domain Bacteria; kingdom Pseudomonadati; phylum Pseudomonadota; class Gammaproteobacteria; order Oceanospirillales; family Halomonadaceae; genus Halomonas; species Halomonas salsilacus. Next base: position 312,816 of record NZ_JBPKAQ010000001.1, on the reverse strand, counting down.
CTACTCGGGCATGCTGCCGGGCTACATCGCCGGGCATTACTGCTATGACGACGTGCACATCGACCTGCGACGCCTGGCAGAGTATGCCGGCGCCCGCTTCTTCCGCGACGAGGCCATCGGCATCGACCATGACGCGCGGACAGTGCTGTGCCGTTCACGCCCCCCGGTGTCCTACGACGTCATGTCGATCAACATCGGCTCGACCCCGCGCATGGATAGCGTCGGCGGCGCCGGCGACCATGCCGTCCCGGTCAAGCCGATCCACCGCTTCAACGACCGCTGGCAGACGCTGCTCCATCGCATCGAGGAGCACCCCGTGAAGACCCGCGTCGCGGTGGTCGGCGGCGGTGCCGGCGGCGTCGAGCTGCTGCTGGCCATGCAGTACCGGCTGGGCAGGGAGCTGGCCGCCCGGGAGCGCGACCCGGCCGAACTCTCCTTCGCGCTCTACACCCGCGGCGAGACGATCCTGCCGACCCACAACGCCCGGGTGCGCGCTCGCTTCGAGGACACTCTGGCCCGCCGCCATGTGACCGTGCATACCGGCACGGACGTCGTCGCGGTGGAAGCGAAACGGCTGAAGGACGCCGATGGCCACTGGCATGCCGCCGACGAAATCGTCTGGGTGACCAATGCCGGCGGCGCCGCCTGGCTGCGCGACACCCACCTGGCCCTCGATGACGACGGCTTCATCGAGGTCGACGACACCCTGCGCTCGCCCTCGGATCCGCGCATCTTCGCTGCCGGCGACATCGCCCACCTGATCAACCACCCCCGCGAGAAGGCCGGGGTCTTCGCCGTGCGCCAGGGCCGGCCGCTGGCCGACAACCTGCGCGCCGCCGTGACCGGCCGGCCTCTCAGGCCCTACCGCCCCCAGGTGAAATGGCTGGCCCTGATCAGCACCGGCGACCGCCACGCCGTGGCCTCCCGCGGCGGGCTCTGCTTCGCCGGCGACTGGGTATGGCGCTGGAAGGACCGCATCGACCGGCGCTTCATGGCCCGCTTCATGTCTCAGCTCAACGATCTGCCACCGATGCAGGCAGGCCCCATGAAGCCGGCCAGGGCCAGCCGCGTCCCCCTCGACGCGGCCGAAAACGACCAGGCGATCTCGGCCATGGCCATGCGCTGCGGCGGCTGCGGGGCCAAGGTGGGCGCTCCGGTGCTCTCCCGGGCCATCGCGGAGCTGGCGCCGGTGGAGCGCGAGGAGGTGCTGATCGGCCTGCATGCGCCGGATGATGCCGCCGTGGTGCGGGTGCCGCCGGGCAAGGCCATGGTGCACACCGTGGACTTCTTCCGCGCCTTCATCGACGACCCGTACCTGTTCGGCAAGATCGCCGCCAATCACGCCCTGGGCGACATCTTCGCCATGGGTGCCGAGGCGCAGACCGCCACGGCCATCGCCACCGTGCCCCAGGGGCTCGAGGCGAAAGTCGAGGACACAGTGTTCCAGATGATGACCGGCGCCGTGGAGGTGCTCAACGCGGCCGGCTGCGCCCTGGTCGGCGGACACACCGGCGAGGGCAGCGAGCTGGCGCTGGGGTTTGCCGTAAATGGCCTGGTCGACGAGCGAATGGACGGCGTACTGCGCAAGGACGGGATGCGACCCGGGGAGGTGCTGATCCTGACCAAGCCCCTGGGCACCGGCACCCTGTTCGCCGCCCATGCCCGGCTGGCGGCGCGTGGGCGCTGGATCGACGCGGCCCTGGAGAGCATGTGCCAGTCGAACCGGCAGGCCGCCGACTGCCTGCGCGAGCACGGCGCCAGTGCTTGCACCGACATCACCGGCTTCGGCCTGCTGGGCCACCTGGTGGAGATGACGCGCCCCTCGGGGGTGGACGCCGAGCTCGACCTGGCGGCCCTGCCCCTCCTCGAGGGCGCCGAAGAGACCGTCGCCGCCGGCATCCTGAGCTCCCTGCAACCCGCCAACATGCGGCTGCGCCATGCTCTGCAGGACCTCCAGGCCTGGGTCGACCACCCCCGCTATCCGCTGCTCTTCGACCCCCAGACCGCCGGCGGCCTGCTGGCCAGCGTGCCAACCGAGCATGCCGCGGCCTGCCTGGCCGACCTGGTGGCGCAGGGCTATGCCCGGGCCAGGATCATCGGTCGCGTGCATCCCGCGGGGGATGGCCTGGCGCCCATCCGGCTGAGCCCTTCAGGCAAGCGTTAAGACCAGGCCCATTCGCAAGACAGCAAAGATCGCTCCCCGGCAATCCGCTATCCCGTGGCGATCATTCGCCGCCGCAGGAAGGCGATCTGGGTCTGCAGGGTAAGGTCCTTGGGACAGACATCCTGGCAGCCGAGCAGGGTCATGCAGCCGAAGACCCCGTCGTCGTCGCCGATTAGCTCGAAATAGTCCGCATCGGTGCGATCGTCACGGGGGTCCAGGCGGAAGCGGGCGATCTTGTTGAGCCCCACGGCACCGATGAAATCCTCACGCATCAGGGCGGTCCCGCAGGCGGCCACGCAGCAGCCGCATTCGATGCAGCGGTCGAGCTCGTAGATCTCCTCGGCAAGGGTGGGCTCCATGGGGGCCTCGAGGCGATCCAGATCGATCTCTTCCTGGCCATGCACCCAGGTCTCCAGGCGTTCGCTCATCCCCCGCATCCACTGGCCGGTATCCACCGACAGATCGCCGATCAGCTTGAACGCCGGCAGCGGAGCCAGGGTAATCTCCTCGCCGAGAGTCTGGGTCAGGGTCCGGCAGGCAAGCCCCGGGCGCCCGTCGATCAGCATCCCGCAACTGCCGCAGATCCCGGCCCGACAGACGAAATCGAACTGCAGGGACGGGTCGTACTCGTCGCGGATGGCATTCAGCGCGATGAAGAGCGTCATCCCCGGCGCCTCATCCATCTCGTAGGTCACCATCTGCGGACGGCTCTGCGGTTCCTGAGGATTGTGGCGCAGGATGTGAAAGGTCAACCGACGCCCTGGTGCCGTCCCGGGCGCATCAGGCGTTGAATCAGCGGTTGAAGCCGACAGTGAATCAGTGCTCATGGGTGTCATCCTCAAGCCGTTGGTTGGGGCCTCGATACCTGGGCGGCAGCAACTCCTCGAAGGACATCAGCGCCCGCTGCAGATCGGCTCGGTCCGCATCGGCATGTTCCGCCTGGACGCGCTCGACCTCGGCCAGACGTTCCGGGGTATCGGAATGATCGATGTGATTGCGGACCCCATAGCCGCGAAACCCCGGCGGCATCTCCATGCCCATGACATCGATGGCCTCGTAGTCCAGGTGTGGCAGGCTGGCGGCCTCGTCGGGCCAGGTCGCCAGGGTCCTCTTCAGCCAGTCGTGATCGTTGCGCTGCGGATAGTCTTCGCGGAAATGGGCGCCGCGACTCTCCGTGCGCTCGCGCGCGCCCAGGGCCACGCAGAGCGCCACCTTGAGCATCTTCGGCAGCCGATAGGCCGCCACCAGCTCCGGGTTGGCGCCGAGTGCGCGCGAGGCCACGCCGATATGGCGGCTCTTCTCCAGCAGCTGCTCGAGCTCGTCCACGGCCTCTGCGAGTTCATCACCGGTGCGGAAGATGCCCACCTTGTCGATCATGATCTCTTCCATGCGCTTGCGGATGGCCACGACACGCTCGGTGCCTGGCGTCTTCATCAAGTCATCGAGCTTGCCCTGCTCGCGGCCCAGGAAGTCGCGTACCAGGCCGGTGGAGATATCGATATCGCTGGCACCCGAGGCGCAGAAATCGGCGATGTATTCCGAGACGATCATGCCCGCCACCACCGTCTCGGCGACCGAGTTTCCCCCCAGGCGGTTGAAGCCGTGCATGTCCCAGCAGGCGGCTTCCCCGCAGGCGAAGAGCCCCCTGAGGGTCTGGCTTTCACCGGTATGGTCGGTGCGGATCCCGCCCATGGAGTAATGCTGGGTCGGCCGAACCGGGATCCAGTCCACGGCGGGGTCAATGCCCAGGAAGTAGCGGCAGATGTCGGTGACCTCGCGCAGGTTCTTCTCAACATGGGCCCGGCCGAGCACGGTAATGTCCAGCCAGAGATGGTCGCCGTAGGGCGACGTGACGCCCTTGCCCTTGCGGATATGCTCGGTCATGCGCCGCGACACCACGTCCCGGGAGGCCAGCTCCTTCTTTTCGGGCTCGTAGTCGGGCATGAAGCGATAGCCATCCACGTCGCGCAGGATGCCGCCATCGCCCCGGCACCCCTCGGTGGTGAGGATGCCCGCAGGCACGATGGCGGTGGGGTGGAACTGCACCGCCTCCATGTTGCCAAGCGCCGCCCGGCCGGTTTCGAGTGCCAGGGCCACTCCGGTGCCCTCGCAGATGATGCCGTTGGTCGAGACCTTGTAGATGCGCCCGTAGCCGCCGGTGGCGATGACGGTGGCCCGGGAAACGAAGGCGGTGAGCTGGCCGGTGACCAGATCACGGACAATGGCACCGTAGCAGCGGCCGGCGTCGTGGATCAGCGCCAGGGCCTCCATGCGCTCCATCACCGGGATGCCGTTGGCAATGGTCTGATCCCCCAGGGTGAACAGCATGGCATGGCCGGTACCGTCGGAGGTGTAGCAGGTCCGCCACTTCTTGGTGCCGCCGAAGTCCCGGGCGGTGATCAGGCCATGGGCCGCCTCGCTCTCGGTGATCACCACCCGCTCGGCATTGATCACGCTCTCGCGGTCGCCCTTCTGTACGCGATTCCAGGGCACGCCCCAGGCGGCCAGCTCGCGGATGGCCTTGGGCGCGACGTGGGTGAACATCCGCACGACGCGCTGATCGGCCCCCCAGTCGCTGCCCCGAACCGTGTCACCGAAATGCACATCCTCGTTGTCGCCTCGGCCCATGGCGTTGCTGCCCAGGCTGGCCTGCATGCCCCCTTGGGCCGCAGCCGAATGCGAGCGCTTGGCTGGTACCAGGCTGAGCACGATCACATCATTGCCGCGCTGCTTGACACCAATGGCGGTGCGCATACCCGCCAGGCCACCGCCGATGACAAGGACGTCGGTATAGACCAGTTTCATGACACTCCTCCCACCGAAGCGACAGACAGCAGCGAGTGCTCCGCTGGCAAGACCGGCTGTCCATAATGATCCGACTGGGTCACACCGATCTTGATGAAGGCGGCCAGGGAGGCCAGCCCGAGCGCCAGAAAAAAGACGGTGACCAACCACTTGGCACGCTTGAGCTTCTTGCGACCCTCGACGGGGTTGCGGCCGGTAAGAAAACCCCACTTGATCGCCAGGCGGTAGAGGCCGATGGAGCCGTGCAATTCCACAGCCAGCAGCAGGAGAAGGTACAGCGGCCACATCCACTCGGAGACCACCCGATTGGCCGAACCATAGGCGCCGATGGTGTCGGGGCGCGTCATCATGATGTAGAGATGGACCGATCCGAGAAAGAACATGGCGAATCCGGTAAAGACCTGGACGAACCAGAGGGTCGTATCCTCATGCCCCATGCGCTTCATGTGACCGTGAAAGGTGCGGTACTGGCGATAGCTGGAGGGAAACTTGCGCAGCGCCAGGAGCGCATGCAGAACGAAGAGAGCGAAGACCCCCATGGCCGCCATGGAGACGATGATGGGATAGGTCTGCTCGAAGAGCATCGAGCCCTCCATCCAGCCCGCCACCCGATCGAAGGACTCGGCGCCGAGCAGGATGGAGGCGACGAAGAACATGTGGAACCACATGAACAGCGCCAGCACCAACCCACTCAGGCTCTGCCACAGATCGAGTCGGGCGGGCATCCTGCTTTTCGCCATCGTGATCGATTTCATCTACCAGGCCTCAAGGTGTCATTGAAGGCCGAATGTCTTTTCCGACCGGCTCCTTCACACTAGACAGCACAGCCGGGTAACGGCTTGACATCAGTCAAGCGTATCGCAGGAAATACCCGTTGGAGAAATGTTTAGGTGAATGGTGTCGCCATCCTCGAGCAGACGTACAGCACCGATGGAGCGCGAGCCCCTGGGTTTAGGCCCTGCGCGGCTTATTGCGCAAGGCCTCGAAGCCAATGATGACATCCAGCAGCTCGGTGGTGATGTCATCCTGGCGAACAGATCGCAGTTGCCCTTTCACCTCGTCCAGGCGATCGTCCACCGACTGTTCGGCCTGCTGCATCAGGGCAAGACGTGCGGCATTTTCGGTGACCATGGCCTCCGCCGAGGCACGAAAGACACTGGCGAAGATATGGCTGCGCAACAAGGCGGCAAACAGCTCGGATGGCGGCATCGAATAGTCGGGCAGGGAACGGGATTTCCATGGTCGGTCGGCAAGCCCCGCCAGGAACGCCTGGCCAAGGGGCAGCAGCGGCATCAGCACCGGTTCGTGCTGACCGCGCCCGGCTCGCCGGGTAAAGGCCAGCGTGACCTTCCGATGGTGGGGCTCACCGCGCCCGATGTCGTCCAGCCGGGTCACGATGCTGCCCGCCAAGCGTCCGATGCCATCTGCAGAGGCCGGTGGCAGGAAAACGCTTTCGGGGCTGAGTCCCTGCCCCGCCAGAGCATCATTCATCTGGGCGCCGACACACAATATCCGGATACCCGAAGTTGCGGCCGTTGTGGGTGCGGCTTCGGCCCGTACCTTCTCGGCCAGGAGTTCGTTGTAGTTGCCGCATAGGCCATGATCAGAGCCGAATACCACCACGATGCTCTCGGCCGGTTCTGCTTGCGGCAAGGCGATGGGGCCGGTTCTGGCGACAAAGGCCGCGAGTCCGCTTCGCACCGTCCGATGATAGGCCTCGATGGACCTGGCGGCGTGCTCATAGGGCACTGCGTTGATGGCAGAGATGGTTTTCATGGTGTGAACGATCCCGCGAATGCTCGTGAGTGTCTCATCGCGGCGGGTCAGGGCTTCAAGCGTCTGCGTCATGGCCTTCCTCCGGCACACCCAGGGCGGCACGCGCCACTCCCCGAAGGGAGGCGCGGTCATCTTCATCCAGTGGCTGGTTGTCTGCGATTCGCGTTGCGACCCCTGCCAGGGCGTCTCCCACTGACGCTCTGACGTTTTCCATAGCAGCCACCACCTCGGTTTCTGACAGCCCGTCGAACATGCCGTCCATCGCCGCCAGCAACACCAGTAGCTGCTCCACCGCCGGCACCGGATCCCGCTCGGGCTGGCGCAAGGCCGCCCGGACCGCCGCGCCTCGGCTCAGGCGCGCCCGGGTGGCGTCATCCAGCCGGGTGCCAAAGCGGGCAAAGTCTTCCAACTCCTCGAACTGGGACAGGGTGACGCGGAGGTTGCCGGCAACTTCCCGAAACGCCCGGTGCTGCGCCTTCCCGCCCACTCGCGACATCGACACCCCGAGGTCGACCGCCGGGAACTGGTTCTTGCGCACCAGTCGCGGTGACAGATAGATCTGGCCGTCGGTGATCGAGATGAGGTTGGTCGGGATATAGGCCGACAGGTTTTCCGCCTGGGTTTCCACCACGGGCAAGGCGGTAATGGAACCGCCCCCGGCCTCCGGGGTGAACTGGCCGGCTCGCTCGAGCAGCCTGGCATGCACGTAGAAGATGTCGCCGGGAAATGCCTCACGCCCCGGCGGACGCCGCAGCAGCAGCGAGAGCTCACGATAGGAGCGGGCATGATGCGTGAGGTCATCGAAAACGACCAGTACATCCCGGGCCTGGTCGGCGAAGTATTCGGCCATCGTCATCGCTGCATAGGGGGCGATGTAGGCCAGGCCCGGCGGGTCCTCATCACCGGCGACCATCACTATCGTCTTCGCCAGCTGTCCACTCTCTCTCAACGTTTCGATGACTCTGGCCACCGCATCCCCACGCTGGCCGATGGCGCAGTAGATACTCAGGACCTCCGACCGGGCCTGGTTGAGGATGGTATCCACGGCGATGGACGTCTTGCCGGTCTGCCGATCACCGATGATCAGCTCCCGCTGCCCCAGGCCCACAGGCACCGCGGCATCGATCGCCTTGAGGCCGGTCGCCAGGGGGCGGCTGACGGCCGCGCGGCTGAGAATATCCGGTGCCTGGGCTTCCACCAGCCGTTCGGCTACGGCGGTCACCTTGCCCTTGCCATCCCGTGGTTGGCCCGTGGCGTCGACCACACGGCCGACCAGGCCCGGCCCCACCGGCACACTGATCACCTTGCGGGTGCGCCAGACATCCTCGCCGGCACTCACCCGCTCCGAAGGGCCCAGCAAAACGACGCCCAACCGGTCCGGCTCAAGGTCCAGCACCACACCGCGCACCCCCGAAGCAAACACCAGCAGCTCATCCGCCAGGGCACGCCCCAGCCCGGCCACCACGGCGATGCCATCCCCCACCGCGACGACCGTGCCCACCTCGGCCAGCACCGGCGTGGGTGCTGGGCTGTCCAGCAGGACGTCGATAAACCCCTGCACGCCAGGCCGTCGCGATTCATCCGCCATGATCGTGCACCCTGCCCGACTCGCCACTTGCCAGGCGCTCTTCCAGCAGACCCACCAGCTCGTCGGTATAGCTGTCCACCGTCCAGTCGAGCTGGATGCTGCCGATTCGCAGGACCAGCCCGGGGGACTGGCTGTCATCCGTGGTAAAGCGCAAGGGAATTCCAGGCACTAGGGGCTCCAGTGCGACTTTCACCTTTCGCCGGGCGCCCTCCGTTAACGGGGCATGGGTGGTGGCCACCGCCTCTTCGGCGTTGCCGGCCGCAGCGGCCAGTTCTTCCGACAGCGGCGCAAGCTGGCTGACCACATGCCGGGCAATGTGCTCCTCCAGGCGCTCGTCGGCCAGGTCGTGCAGTGCCCGGCCGGCCAGCTGGTAAAGCGTTTCGGCACTCGCCTTGTACAACTCCGTCGTGAAGCGTTCCCTTTCTCGCGCCAGGTGCGCCTGCGAGTCCAGCCGCTCCTGCTCCAGTTTCTCCCGGGCTTCGGCCAACAGGGCGTTCCGCTGTTGCTCGGCTTCCTGGCGAACCCGGTCCGCCAGGGCGGCCTGGTCGACCAGCAACTGCTGCTTCTTTGCCACGAAGTCCGCCTCGACGGCTTCCGCCTTCTGCTGGATCCGTGCTGCCTCCCCCATCTGCTCGGCGATTTCGGCCTCGCGAGAATCGATGCCATTCAAGATCGGCTTGTAAAGAAAACGCTTGAGCAGCCAGACCAGAACCAGAAAATTGGCGATCTGGGCGAGGACCGTAACCCAGTCGATCGACATGGCCTAGCCTGCCGCCGTTTGGGTGGCTTGCACAAACTGATCCAAGAACGGGTTGGCGAACAGCACGATCATCGCCACCACAAAACAGTAGATCGCGGTGGACTCGATCATCGCCAGGCTCACAAACAGGGTTCGCGACAGCATGGAGGCCATGTCCGGCTGCTGGGCGATGGCGCTCAGGGCGGCGGCCGCGGCGCGGCCTTCCCCCAGCGCCGGGCCAATCGCGCCGAACGACACCGTCAGTCCCGCGGTGAGGATGGAAATGGCCGCGATGAGGGCTGCTTCTGTCATCGATCTTCCTCCTTGTTTTCCGGCTTCTTGACGATGGCCGTTGCCGACGAGATGTAGACGGTCGCCAGGATGGCGAAGATGTAAGCCTGGATCAGGCCGGTCAGCAGGCCCAGCACGTCCATCACCACGGGAAAGAAGAACGGCGCCACGCCCAGCAGTATGCCGGCAATGACCGCTCCGCTCATCACGTTGCCGTAGAGGCGTATGGCCAGCGAGATGCCCCGGGAGAACTCGCTGATGATGTTGAAGGGCAGCATGATGATCGATGGCTGGATATAGGTTTTCAGGTAGCCGCCGATGCCCTGTCGGGTGATGCCGAAAAGCGGGACGGCGATCAGCACCGACAAGGCCAGGGCCGCCGTGGTCGACAGCGAGGACGTGGGCGGCGTGAAGCCCGGCACGACCAGCAGCAGGTTCGATAATGCAATGAACAGGAACAGCGTTCCCGAAAAGTACAGGACATGGCGCGACGAGTGCGGCGAGATGTCGTCTATCTGCCCCTGGATCCCGGTGACGATCACTTCCAGGGTCGTTCGCCAGCGATTCGGCGGCACATCCGGCCTCAGTCTCCGGGTCACGAGGATCGAGGCGCCGGTCAGCAGGGCCATGACGATCCACGTATTGACGACGGTTTCATTGATACCGAGTCCCCATAGCGTGAAGACCGTCGTTTCGTCGGGTGTCAGTTGCATCCGGCCTCCTTCCCCCGGGGTATCCGGGCCATCAGGGTGGCGCTGAAGCGCACCACGAAGAAAGCGAGCGTATAGCCGGCGAACGCCCAGCCCGAGGTTCCCCCATCGGTCACCAGCCAGCCTGCCGACAGCAGCAGGCCAATCCGCAGCGCGGCACTGGGCAGCAGGACAGAGACGGGGTGAGTCAGGCGCAGTGCCAGGCGGACACTCAGTGCCAGGCCCACGAAGTACAGGATACTGACGGTGATACCGGTGCCGAAGCCGGTGATCACGGCATGCCAGTCAATCGTCATGATGGTCACTCCCGTTTTCCTTGCCTTCCTTGCTGACCCAGGCCCAGGCAATGAAGCTGCCGAGGGTTACGCCACCCAGAATCAAGGCGATGGTCCACTGAAAATGTTGCGGCATGTTGCGATCGAGCCACAGCCCGAGAAAGGCGCCGCCCACGGTGGGTACTGCGATCGACCAACCGATCATGCCGAAGACACCCAGGCCCCGCAGGGGGCTCGTACCGGGGTCATCCCGTGCCCTTTTCAGACGTCGAGCACGACGGCCGATGTCATCCACCGGAGACTTTCGCTGCCTGGTCATGGCGTCTTGGGTCGCTGCAGGTCGGCAAACCGCCGCACGATGCCCGCCTCCAGGCGTGACAAGGCGGAGCGGGCCACGCGCTCATCCTCATCGATCTCGATAAAGTTTCTCTGCACGGTTTCCCTCAGCGAGGCCAGATCCGCTCCCCGCACACCCCGCCGGATGGCGATATCCACGCGATGGCCCTTCTTCACCAGGATCCCCTCGTCGATGCCGAAGATCTGCTCTCCGACGTCCGCCATGGTCAGGATCAACACCGAGGGCACCAGGGCGGTGACGAAATCGACATGGTTCGGCAGCATCCCGAAGGCACCGTTTTCCGCCTCGGCAAACAGCCGACTTGCCGGGCCCTGATGCAGGGTTCTGGTCGGTAGTCGCAAGGTCACCTGCATCTGTGTTGACTGGGTCATGCCACCGCCTCCAGATCGGAGAGTGCGCCGATCATGTAATAGTCGCCTTCGTTACGCTCGAAATGGGTCTGGCTCAGGATGGTTTCACAACCCTCGAGGGTATCGGCGGTGGTCACGCGCCGGCCGTCGGCACCGGTAAAGGCCGCCGTGGTGAAGAAGGGCTGGGTCAGGAAGCGTTCCAGCCGGCGGGCGCGGGCAACGGTTGCTCGATCAGCGGCTGACAGTTCCTCGATACCCAGCATGGCGATGATATCCCGCAACTCCTCGTATTCGGCCAGGGTACGGCGCACCGCCCGCGCAATGTCGTAATGACGCTGCCCCACCACCGACGGCGTAAGCATGACCGAGGATGAGGCCAGGGGATCGATGGCCGGATACAGTCCTTCACTGGCACGCTTGCGGGACAGCACGACCGAGCCCGACAGGTGGGAGAAGATATGGGCGGCCGCGGGGTCGGTGAAGTCGTCGGCGGGCACATAGACCGCCTGGACCGAGGTGATGGCGGCCTGGCGGGTGGAGGTGATGCGCTCCTCCAGCTCCGCCAGTTCGGTCGCCAGCGTCGGCTGATACCCCACCCGCGAGGGCATTCGGCCCAGCAGCCCGGAGACCTCGGAGCCGGCCTGCACGAAGCGGAAGATATTGTCGATCAACAGCAGCACATCCCGGTGTTGCTCGTCGCGGAAATACTCCGCCATGGTCAGGGCGGTCTTGCCGACCAGGAACCTCACCCCGGGCGCCTCGTTCATCTGGCCGAACAGCATCACGGTGTTGTCCCGCACGCCGGCCTCGCCCATTTCCCGGTAGAGCTCCTCTGCCTCGCGGGAGCGCTCGCCGATGCCGCAGAAGAGACTCACGCCCTTGTATTGCTGCACCGTGTTGTTGATCAGTTCGGTAATCAGCACGGTCTTGCCCACACCGGCGCCACCAAACAGGCCGGTCTTGCCACCTCGCTCGATGGGGGACAGCAGGTCAATGGCCTTGATGCCAGTCTCCAGTATCCTGCTGCGAACGACACGGTCTTCCAGCCGAGGCGGCGCCTGGTGAATGGCGCGGCGCTCCGCCGTCACCGGCGCGGGCTTGCGGTCGATAGGCGCACCAAACATGTTGAGCATGCGACCCAGGACGGCATCGCCGACAGGCACGCTGATCGGAGCGCCGGTGGCCCGCACCGGCATGCCAAGCCCAAGCCCCCTGACCGGGCCCAGCGCCATGCAACGCACGATGCCCTTGTCCTCAAGGCCGGCAACCTCCAGGGCCGTCTTTCCGACATACAGGAGCTCCCGGATAGCGGGTACCGGCTTCGCGAACCTGACATCCACGACACCACCACGAATGGCGACAACGGTGCCGGTGTCACCCTCGGGCCGAATATGGGCTTCCCGTTTCGTCATCATCGCGTCCTTTGCGTAAGCACGATGTTGTCGATAAGAGGATAGCTCATGCCGCTGGGCCAACCGTGCCCGGGTGAGGGATTTCAACCGGCGCAGCGAATGCCTCATATGGTTCGTAAATATCGCCAGGCAAGGAGGTAGTCCGGGGGGCAAAGACCTGACGAAGGGGCCGCGCGGAGGCATGGCTTCCGCGCGGAACAAGGTGTCAGGTGCCGGTCAGGAGACGCGGGCAACCGGCGGAGATAGGTACGGCGTGACAAGTCACTCCGGCAGGTCGGTCACCGCGCCGGTGGAGGCGGAACTCACCGTCCTGGCGTACTTGGCCAGCACACCGCGGGTGTAGCGCGGCGCCGGCTGCTGCCAGGCGGCCCGGCGGCGCATCAGCTCATCGTCGCTGAGATCGACCTCGATGGTATCGGCCTCGGCATCGATGGTGATCACATCACCATCCTCCACCAGCGCCAGGGGGCCGCCGTCGAACGCCTCCGGTGTCACATGCCCCACCACGAAGCCGTGGCTGCCGCCGGAGAAACGCCCGTCGGTGATCAGCGCCACCTCGCTGCCCAGGCCCCGGCCCATGATCGCCGAGGTCGGCGTGAGCATCTCGCGCATGCCGGGCCCGCCCTTCGGCCCCTCGTAGCGGATCACCACCACGTCGCCGGCCACCACGGTGCCGTCATTGATGCGTGCCTGAGCCTCCTCCTCGGAACCGAACACCCGCGCCGTGCCGGAAAAACGCGTGCCCTCCTTGCCGGTGATCTTGGCCACCGCCCCCTCGGGCGCAAGGTTGCCGTGCAGGATGCGCAGGTGGCTCTCCGCCTTGAGGGGGCGATCCAGCGCCGCGATGATCGTCTGATCATCGGGATAGGGGGGCACGTCGGCCAGGTTCTCGGCCAGGGTCTTCCCCGTCACCGTCAGGCAGTCGCCGTGGAGCAGGCCGGCCTCGAGCAGGAGCTTCATCAGCGGCTGGATGCCGCCGATGGCCACCAGCTCGCTCATCATGTAATGCCCGCTGGGGCGCAGGTCGGCCAGCACCGGCACGCGCTTGCCGATGCGGGTGAAGTCCTCGAGCGACAGTTCCACCCCCATGGTGCTGGCCATGCCGATCAAGTGCAGCACCGCATTGGTGGACCCGCCGAGGGCGATTACCACGGTGACGGCGTTCTCGAAGGCCTCCCGGGTCATGATGTCCGAGGGCTTGATATCGCGCTCAAGCAGCTTGAGCACGGCGGCACCAGCCGCCTCGCAGTCCTCGCGCTTGTCATTGGAGACGGCGTTCTGAGCCGAGCTGCCCGGCAGGCTCATGCCCAGCGCCTCGATGGCCGAGGCCATGGTGTTGGCGGTGTACATGCCGCCGCAGGAACCGGGCCCGGGTATCGCCGTCTCCTCGATCTGCTTGAGCTCGATCAGGTCGATATCGCCGCGGCTGTGGGCGCCCATGGCCTCGAATACCGAGACGATGTCGGTATGGCCCTTGCCCGGCAGTATCGTGCCGCCGTAGACGAACACGCTCGGCCGGTCGAGCCGCGCCAGCCCCATCAGGCAGCCCGGCATGTTCTTGTCGCAACCGCCGATGGCCACCAGGCCGTCGAAGCCCTCGCAGCCAGCCACGGTCTCGATGGAGTCGGCGATCACCTCCCGCGACACCAGCGAGTACTTCATGCCCTCGGTACCGTTGGCGATACCGTCGGAGATGGTGATGGTGTTGAAGATCACACCCTTGCCGCCCGCCGCATCGGCGCCGTCGCTGGCATGGCGGGCCAGCTCGTCGATGTGGCTGTTGCAGGGAGTGAGGTTGCTCCAGGTGGAGGCGATGCCCACCTGGGGCTTGGTGAAGTCGTCGTCGGTGAAACCCACCGCGCGCAGCATGGCGCGGCCGGCGGCCTTGCCGGGGCCATCCACCACCTTGGCGGAGTGGCGGCGGCGTGAATCCTTCGGGGTATCGCTCATGGCAGTTCCTATGCGTTGATCGGGGGACCGTTAGAGGGTGGCCCTCATTAACGAGCCTGACAACCGCCACACTGACGGGGATTGTTTCAGGCGGGCTGCACCGCATCGTGGAAGGCGCGCTCCCTAGCGACCGTGTCGCGGAAGCGCTCCGCCATGCGCGCGAAGGCGGCGTCACCGAGCCCTTCCGCCTCCTCATCCAGGCGCCAGCGCAGCCAGGCCACGAAGTCCTGGAAAGCCGGGTTGTCGTGCAGATCGATCCATTCGCCCATCAGCGGGTGCAGCCCGACCACGCGGGTCACGCGCAGCGCCCACTCCAGGTAGATCCACTCGGTGACCACCAGCACCGCCATTATCTCGGCATAGCCACCGCCCCGGCCGGTGTCGCGCAGCAGCGCCTGGAAGGCCAGGGTCTGCGGCAGGTAGTCCGGCGCCTCGCGCTGGGCCGCCGGCACATCGAAGGCCTCGAAGGTGCGCTGGAAGGTGCTATTCTCGTCGCTGGTCAGCATGCCCATGAACTGACCCAGCACCACCCGGTCATCCATGGTCGGCGCCTGGCCGATGGCGTGGCCGATCAGCGCGGTAAAGGGGTCGACGAAGCCGTAGTCTTGCACCATATAGGCGGCGAAGCCCTCCCCTGATAGCCGCCCCTCGGCCAGGGCGTCGAACAGCGGATGGTTGACGGTGGCCGACCAGTCAGGCTCGCTGATCTCGCGCAGCCAGTCGGTGATGCGCGCCGATTCGCGACCGGCGGCCCAGGCGTTCCAGTCGGAGCGTGTGGTCATCGGGCATCTCCCCTGCTTGCCAGGTGAAATCTCGCCCCCGGGCGCAGCCAGGCGATCAGCAGGCTGGCCAGGGTGGAGGCGACCAGCGCCCCCAGGAAGGGCGGAAGCGTCGGAATGCTGTCCGGAAAGCTCGCCGCCAGCACGCCGGCAGCCAGGCTGCCCTGGGTGATCCAGCCCGGCAGCACCGCGCCGAGCAGGCCCGCCACGCCCCCGGCCACGGCTGCCAACGGCGACATGCGCTGCCACAGGCCGAGCAGCACCGGCACCACGATGGCGGCGCACAGCAGGTCAGCGATCAGGAACAGGCGCAACACCGAGAAGCCCTGCAGGGCCACCCACACCACCGGCGCCATCAGCGCCACCGTGACCCACCGCGCGCCCCGCACCGAGAGCCCGCGCCGCCCGGCGCTGGCCACCGCCATGGAGGCGATGGCGTTCTGCAGGGTGTCCACGCTGGAGGCCACCAGGGTCACCGCCAGCACCAGGGCCGGCAGGCCCAGCCACGCCGGTGCGGCGGAGAGCAGCGCGAAGAAGGGGATCGGCGGCTGGCCCAGCGGCAGCGCCTGCATGGCCGCCAGCATGCCCAACCCGCCGATGGCCATCACCACCAGCAGACTGCTGGCCCCGCCCAACAACGCCCCGCGGCCCAGAGCACGGTCATCCGCGGCCGCCCAGATGCGCTGCCAGTAGCCCTGGTGAAAGAGATTGGCCGCGGTGACCGCGATCACCAGGGTCAGCGACACGGAGAGCGCGCTGCCGATGGGGATGGACGGCATCACCGCCCCGGCCGGCATGGGCGGCAGCCACCACCAGGCCACGCCGCCGACCAGCACCAGCAGGGTCAGCAGCAGCCAGGCCTGCCAGCGGTCCGTGGCCAGGCTCGCCCGCAGCCCGCCCAGGGTGGTGTAGACCAGGGTGACCACCGCCACGCCGAGGATCACCAGCGAGGGCGGCACGTCAGAGAGCAGCGCGGCGATGGCGCCGATGGCGGTCAGCTCGGCCGCCAGGAAGATGGCCATGTAGGCCACGGAAACGAAGGAGACCCAGCGCCGCACGCCGGCGCCATAGCAGGCCTCGGCGAATTCGCCGATGCTGCGCCCCTCCGGCAGGTAGCGGCGGATAGAGGGGCCATAGAGCCCAATGATCAGGAACGGCAGCGACGAGCCGATGGCGTAGCCGGCCAGCGCCACCGGCCCCACGAAGGCACCGATCTCCGGCGGCGCGAAGAGGATCCAGGCGCCCATGCTGGACGCCAGGAATGACAGGCCGATGGACTGGGCGCCCTGGGAGTTGCGCGCGGTGACGTAGTCATCGAGAAGGCCATCGGCCCGGCGGGCCCTCAGGCCCAGGAAGGCAAAGCACAAGAGCGCCGCGCCGAGCACGGCAGACGTCAGGTAGGGCATGTCGCACTTCCTCCGCCGGTGTGAACCGGATCAGGTTCCAGGGTCGGCGCATGGCCCTCTCAGCCCTCGCAGATGCGGTGGGACTCCCCTGGCGACAAGTGAATGAATGGTGGGTGTCCTTCCTCGCGTCCCGGCCGGCCTGGCCGATAGCGGAAGGAACGAGAGTCATGATAGCGCACGCGCTTGGTTCGAACGACCACCTCCTAACCCCGCTATCCCCCCATAACGCCACCTATCAATCACGCACCCATCAGGAATCGACAGTTGGGGAAAAATCACGGCGACATCCCGATGAACTGGCTATGGTGTTTATCTGGAAGCAGTCAAGCCTGCAGCGTTAATTGATTGCGTCTCAAGCCAACTTAACCAGCCAACAGGGTGGGGGTATCGTGAAAATACAACAGTTAGCGAGAAGCTGGATTGCAGGGGTTGTGCTGATGGCGGTATCGGCGGCTGTCTTGGCGCAGTCGGAGGAACGGCACGTAGTGGTGCTCGCCACCGGTGGCACCATAGCCGGGGCAGGGGCCTCCGTCGCCGATAGCGCGACCTACGCCGCCGCCACGGTACCGGTCGATAAGCTACTGGCGGGCTTACCCGAATTGGAAAACCTTGCTCGGGTCAGCGGGGAGCAGGTCTTTCAGATCGCCTCCGAAAGCTTCAACAATGAAAATCTGCTTGCCCTGGGCCAGCGCGTATCGGAGTTGACCAAGCAGGCCGATGTCGACGGAATCGTCATCACCCACGGCACCGATACCCTGGAGGAGACCGCCTTCTTCCTAAATTTGGTGGTGCAAACCGACAAGCCAATCGTGCTGGTGGGCTCCATGCGCCCTGGCACTGCCCTGTCCGCCGACGGCGGCCTGAACCTCTACGGTGCCGTGAGCGTCGCTGCCAGCGAGGATGCCATGGGCAAGGGGGTCCTGGTGACCATGAACGACGACATCTTGAGCGGGCGTGACGTCAGCAAGAGCATCAACATCAAGACCAACTCCTTCCAGAGCCAGTGGGGCCCGCTCGGCATGGTGGTCGAAGGGCGCAATTACTGGTTCCGCGACCCGGTCAAGCGTCACACCACTTCATCCGAATTCAACATCGATGATATCGACACCCTGCCAGCCGTCGATATCGTCTACGGCTACGGCAACATGAATACCACGGGCATCGAGGCCTACGGCGAGACCAACATCGCGGCACTGATCCATGCCGGTACGGGCAATGGCTCGGTAGCGGCACCGGCGGTCGATGCCTTGAAGGCACTGCGTGACAAGGGGGTGAATATCATCCGTTCTTCCCGGGTGCCCGCCGGGTTCGTGCTACGCAACGCCGAGCAGCCCGATGACGACTACGACTGGGTAGTGGCCCACGACCATCGCCCGCAACAAGCCCGCATCCTGGCCATGGTAGCCCTGACAAAGACCGATGACAGCAAGGAACTTCAGCGGATTTTCTGGGAGTACTGACCGACTGCCAGCGACGGCAAGTGCTCACAAGGGCTAGGCCCGGCGGCTTGCAGCCCTTGTTGAGCAAGGCCCATCTCATCACGAAGTCGCCGCTCGGGACACCGCTTCGGCCTCCCTCGGCCATCTCCCCATCGGCTGATTCATGCCGGACGCGCCTCCTCGAAGAGTTCGGCTGGCATCGGATACGCCAACTCCCACGTCATGGCGATAGGGCGATCTCCTTCATAACGGTTTAGCGCCTTGGCCGGGCCCAGGAAGATAAATGGCGCCGTCTCGCCCTCGATACGTTTAGTCAGACGAGCGAAGAAGAGAATGGTGTAGCCACGGCCCTCGAAATGGAGGTAGTTCTGCCCCGTCGAGCTCGCCTGCGTAGTATTAGACTGGCTCTCCCAGTGCAACAGCGTTCGGCTGATAGGATAGTCGCGATAACGCGTGGTGGGCGAGAAGTCACCGTCCTCTTTATGGAATGTGACCAGATGGATGTAAGCGCGGATCTCCTTGGCATGGATGACACCCACGCCCGTGGCCCCTGGTTTCTCGAGGCTGGCTAGACTCAGTGCCGCCTTGATCTCGGGGGTGCCGTAGGCTCCATGCAGCAGCAGATCACATTCAAAAGGCAGATCATCTAACCTGCGTAGTGGAGTCCGCTGGTGCGCTCGCCGCCAGGCGGCGATCTCGGCGGCATCCGCCGCCACGCTGGAATTGCTGCGCCACTTCTGCAAAGACTGCTCGAGACTCTCGACGCCCGCCAAGCCACCCTTTCGGGCCCACAGCAGATAGTGCAGCGCCGTCTGCTGCGCGACGTCATAGCGCCCGAGAGCCTCCTCAACGCTGCCATCCGGAGCGCCAAGGGTTTCAATAGCTTTGAGAAGTTCAGGATCACTACGCAGGGCGATTCGCGGCAGCGCCTTTCGGGCCTGCTCAAGGTCCGGGTCCGCAGGCGGCATTTGATACTCGGCCATCGCCTTCCACTCCGTCCAGCTGCGGCGAGCGAGCACCTGAACCGGCGTCAGCCTCGTCTCCTCAAGGAACCGTCCGAAAGTGAGCGGCTGGCCCACCTCCTCCGACCAGGTGCGCAGGGTCTCAGGAATAAATTGATTCAAATCACTCAGCACCGCACGGATCTTGCCGAGCACTCTTTCTCGCGCTATGCGTTCCAGTTGGATGCTGCAGCCCGGCGGCAGGCTCGGAAAATCGGCCTCTACCTCACGGTCTAGGCGCTGCCGCTGACAGGAGAGCAGCGCGGTAAACTTGGTATCCAGTCGATAGCGGCGGTGGGTCTGGCCCACGAAATCCAGCACGGTGAGGCACTCCTTGCCCGGCGCATGTCGCAATCCCCGTCCCAACTGCTGCAAGAACACCGTTAGGCTCTCCGTGGGACGCAGGAACATCACCAGGTTGATGTCGGGGACATCGACGCCTTCGCTAAGAAGATCCACAGTAAAAAGAAATGGTAGCCTGCCCTCGCGAAACTCCCGCAGCCGCTCAGCGCGGAGCTCCGCCGGGGTGTCGCCGACCAGCACGGCGGCCCGATACTCGCCGCCGAGTGCGTTGAAGCACTTAGCCATATACTCGGCGTGCCGCACGCCGGCGCAGAACCCCACCGCACGCAAGCCTTGGAGGTCAGGCTGGTAGCGTTCCAACGCCTGCCTAACGGTATCGACGCGCTGGCGAGCACGAAAGTCGTCGCCGGTTAGCAGGTTCTCGAGTTGCCGGGCGTCATAGCGCCCATTCCGCCATAGGCTTTCATCACTGAGATCGATGTTGTCGCTAACGCCAAAGTAGTGGAAGGGGCACAGTAGCTTCTCTTCCAACGCCTCGGGCAGGCGAATCTCCGCGGCGAAGTCGCCATCAAAGTCTGGCAGGATGCTGCTGCCGTCCATCCTTTCAGGCGTCGCCGTCAATCCCAACAACACTACCGGCTTTAGGTCCTCAAGCAGCGCTCGATAGCTACTAGCAGCCTCGTGATGTGCCTCATCGATTACCACATAGTGAAAGTGCTCAAGACCAAGACTTTCCCAAGGCCGCTGCCGATTGAGCGTCTGCACCGACGCAAATAGATGGCGGTGCTCTGTCGGCGTCTGTCCGCCTACCCAGAGCTCGCCGAAGTTCTGATCGCGCAGCACAGTACGGTAACAGCCTTGGGCCTGTTCGAGGATCTCCTTACGGTGGGCCACAAATAGCAGCGGCACCTGGCGTCCCTCGTGCTCGCAGACCCGTCGGTAGTCCAGCGCCGAGATCACGGTTTTCCCGGTGCCGGTGGCCGCTACTACCAGATTGCGGTAGGAGCCACGCTGTCGCGCGGCGTCGATTGCCTCCAGGATGCGCAATTGGAAAGGCCGCGGCGTGATCTCGGCAAAGAAGGTCACCCCACGTCGATCACGTTCCTTGTGCGCCGCGATGGCTTGTCGAAAGCGGGTGAAATCTGCCTCGGTGTAGGGCTCGAACTCGTCGCTTTCCCAGTAGGCGGAAAACTCGGCGGCAAACCTCTCCAAAACATGCCGCATATCCTGCTCGGTGACCTTGACCGTCCACTCCAGCCCCTGGGTCATTGCCGAGTGGGACATGTTGGCCGAGCCGATATAGGCGGTCGAGTAGCCGCTATCACGGCGAAACTGGTAGGCCTTGGCGTGGAGACGTGTGCCGCCGGTATCGTAGGAGACGCGCACGGTGACATTGGGCTGCCGAGATAGCCACTCCAATGCCGTCGGGTCGCTGGCGCCCATGTAGCTGGTGGAGATAAGGCGCACCGGTATGTCGCGTTTCGCAAGACGCTCTAATGCAGGCATCAGCAGCCGCAGACCCGACCACTTGATGAAGGAGACCAAGATATCGACGCCATCCGCCGTGGCCATCTCGGCCCGCAGCTCATGCTCCAATGGCGGATCATGTCCCAAGCCAGTGAGAAGTGCACTGGTAGAAAGTGGTGTATGCGGGCGGGGTAATGACTCGCGGTGATGGCCGACCTCAGTGAGAAGTGGCTTATCGGTGCTGAGTAGTCGCTTGCGAGTCAGATGGTCGAGACCATCGGTCGCCGACACCAACTCGATGATGCGGTTAATTAGCCGTAGCCGATCCTGGACGTCTACGATGCGTAAGGCTTGATGGAGCAACTGGCCGATAAATTGCGAGTAGGCATGGGGTGCCGTCTCGTCGTCGAGGGAGCGAAGAACTGGTTTCAGTTCGGGATGCGCATCCAACTGCGTCTTCAGCTCTTCATCGAGTAGCCGTTCATACACCCCTTCAGGTAGCCGATCCATGCGTAACCCCGATTATCCCTTTCCATAGGCAATCCAAGGTACCAGCAATTAGCTAAAATTGGGTATCCCCGGCTTCGCGCAGGAAGCCTGCGCTCCCACAAAGACCGGCGTTTCCTACTTCTCCCGCGGCACCCGCCCCATCAGATAGAACTCCTCATTCGGCGGGGTAGCAGCCAGGGTGACCAGGCGGTTAGACATGCCGAAGAAGGCGGCGATGGCGCCGATATCCCAGATGTCGTCCTGGGTGAAGCCGACCTCAAGCAGGCGGGTCTGCCACTCTTCCGTGAGTTCACCCACCTCCAGACCGCAATGCATGGCGAAGTCGAGCATGACGGTGTGGCGTTCGCTCAGGCCGGCGACGCGGTGGTTGATGGCCACCTGATCGGCCAGCAGCGGATCCTTGCTGTAGATGCGTACCAGGGCACCATGGGCCACCACGCAGTAGAGACAGCGATTGCGGGCACTGGTGGCCACCACGATCATCTCCTTCTCCGCCTTGGTCAGGCTGTCGGATTCTCGCTCCATCAGGGCATCGTGATAGGCGAAGAAGGCGCGGAACTCCGCCGGCCGGTGGGCCAGCATCAGGAAAACGTTGGGAATGAAGCCTGCCTTCTCCTGCACCGCCAGCATGGCATCGCGGATATCGTCCGGCAGGTCCTGGATGGATTCGGGAATGGGAAAACGGCTGATCGGGGTGGTCATGGGCGCTCCTGAACGGGCTATGGTGGCAATTCGTCTTCCAGTTAACGTCAACGTCAGATTCCTGTCCATAGGACCTGTGGCGCAGGCCTCGTCATCGGTTTCGGGGTGCTGCTCGCGTGACGAAAATGGCAGGAGCACTCGGCTGTAACGCTATACTGAAGGCGACCCGTCACTCTATCGGATCATGCCCATCGGCCTCACTCTTCTGAGGAGGGTGTCATGACAACTCACATCGATAACACAGCACTCAAGGAGTTTCGCCAGGGCTTCTCCGGGGAGGTCCTGCTCCCCGAGGATGCCGGCTACGATGAAGCCCGCACGCTGTTCAACGCGATGATCGACCGCCACCCGGGGGTCATCGCCCAGTGCGACGAAGTGGAGGATGTGGTGAGCGCCGTCAACTTCGGCAGGCAGCTGGGGCTCGAGATCGCGGTGCGCGGCGGCGGACACGGTGTCGCCGGCAAGGCCTTGACGGATGGCGGGCTGGTGATCGATCTGCGCCGGATGCATCGCGTGGCAGTCAACCCGGAGGCGCGCACCGCCACCACCGCCGGCGGCTCGACCATGAGCCACCTCGACCGCGCTACCCAGCCCCATGACCTGGCGACGACGGGTGGCCGGGTATCGACCACCGGCGTGGGCGGCTACACCTTGGGCGGTGGCGACGGCTGGCTGGCCCGCAAGTTCGGGCTGGCCTGCGACAACCTGATCGCCGCCGAGCTGGTGACCGCCGACGGCAGCATCGTGCACGCCAGTGCGCAGGAAAATCCCGAGTTGTTCTGGGCGCTGCACGGGGGCGGCGGCAACTTCGGGGTGGCCACATCGCTGACCTTCCGGCTGCACGTGCTGAAGCAGGTCACCGCCCTGCTGCTGCTGTGGTCGCCCGAGAAGGCACCGGAGGTCCTGCACGCCTATCGCGACTTTCTGGAAGCGGCACCGGATGACGTCGGAGGCGCCGTTGTCTACCTGACGGCCCCTCCGGAGGCCTTCGTGCCTGACCACCTCGTCGCAAGGCTCACCTTCGCCGTCCTGATCGTCTACGCCGGGCCGGAGGTCGAGGCACGCGACGTGGTGGCCCCGCTGCTGGCACTCGGCCACGAGGGCGAGATGATAGCCGAGATGCCCTACGCCGACCTGCAGTGCATGCTCGATGACCCGCACGGCTATCGCAACTACTGCTCCGCCGACTACCTGGATACCCTGCCCGACGAGGCGATCGAGCTGTTCTGCGAACGGGCGGGCGACATGATCGTGCCGTCCCACTCCCAGCATGTGCTGATTCCCCAGGGAGGTGCGGTGGCCAGGGGGCCGTCGGACTTCCCGGTTCCCTGGCGACACGCCCCCTGGGCCGTGCACCCTTTCGGGATGTGGGAGGATCCGGCCGACGACGAGCGGGGCAGGCAGTGGTCGCATCGCCTGCGCCGCGACCTCAGCCCCTGGGCCAGCGGCAGCGTCTACCTCAACTTCATCGGCGATGAAGGCAGGGAGCGGATCATCGCCGGCTTCGGGCGAGCGAACTATGAACGATTGAGCCGGATCAAGGCGCAGTACGACCCGCAGAATCTCTTCCACCTGAATCAGAACATCGTGCCGGCCTGAACCCGGCCACGCCCCCAGGGCGGAGACGCAAGGGTCATGGCGTCTCCTCCAGGATGGCGCGGGTCACCACCCGGTTGCGATTGCGCTCCTTGGCCTCGTACATCGCCTCGTCGGCCTCCCGGTAGAGCCGGTCGGCGTCAGGCACGCGTCGGTAGTCGTTGCAGCAGACCAACCCGAAGGAGGCGGTGACCACGCCGCCCTCGGCCTGCACATGGGGAATGGCGAGGTCTTCCAGCGCCTGGCGGAAGGCCTCCAGGCCGTGCCGGCCCTGGTCCAGCTTGTCGACCTCGAGCAGCAGGCCGAACTCCTCCCCGCCCAGCCGGAACAGCCGGTCACCGGCGCGCCGAAAGTGCTGTTGCAGCAGGTCCGAGACTCGAATGAGCACCTCGTCACCGGCCTGGTGCCCGAGGGTGTCGTTGTAGAGCTTGAAGGCGTCGATATCCATGACCGCGAAGAGCAGCGCCCGGCCGCTGCGACGTCGCCGCTGCAGTTCCTCGTCGACCAGTTCCTGGAACTGGCGGCGGTTGAGCAGGCCGGTCAGCGGGTCGGTGCGGGCCATGGCGGCGAGCCGGCGGTTGGCGGCCTCGAGCTCGCGGGTACGCTGGGCGACCTCAGCCTCCAGCCGCAGGCTGTGCGAGCGCTCCAGGTCGTGGGTGGCGCGTTCGGCGGCGAGCTTCTCGTTCTTGAGAAGGTTGATCTTGTAAGCGAGGCCAAAGGCGAGCAGCAGGAACTCCAGGCCAGAGCCCGCCTGCACGGCGTATTCGGTAAAAAAGTTGTAGGGCAGCACCCCGGCCACCCGCAGGAAGTAGAGCGACACTCCCACCAGCAGCACGCTCCAGGCCACCAGGAAGATCTGCGCCAGCCGGTCGCCCAGCCAGCTGCGCCAGACGGCCACCCCGAGCATCAGCGAGGAGAGCAGGATGGCGGCGGGGATCATGATGCGAAATACCAGGGCATAGTGCCCCAGCAGCGCCGGCAAGGCGCTCGCCAGGCACAGGCCCGCCACCCCGTGGAGCAGCCGGGAGAAGCGCGGCGCGTACCGGGGTAGGTTGAGGTAGCTGCTGCTGAATCCGGCCAGGGTGACGGCGAAGAGCCCGATGGTGAGCGGCAGCATCTGGTTGTTGAAGGTAGGCCAGCTCGGCCACCAGTACTGGAAGGCAAAGCCCCGCGCGGCGAACATCAGCACGAAGAAGGTGCCGAGGTAGACCACATAGTGCAGCAGGCTGCGCTCCCGGATAACCAGGTAGAGCAGCAGGTTGAAGATCATCAGCGCCAGCAGCGCGCCGAAGTAGAGGCTGAAGGCCATGAGCTCGCGCTGGGCCTTGTACAGGAAGCTGCCGTCGCTCAGCAGGTAGAGCGGTGTGGCGTCGAACAGGCCGTCGTGGGTGTCCAGCCGCAGGATCACGCGACGCGTCTCGCCGGGCGGCAGCGGAATGGGCAGCACGAAGGTGCGGTGCGCCACCGGTCGCGTGTCGAAGGCGCGGCGGTTGCCGGTCTGCCACGCTCCGACCACCTCCCCCGCCTCGTCGACCACCCAGGCATCCAGGTAGTCGTGCAACGGCATGGCCAGCTCCAGCAGCCGGCGCACTGGGCCCTCGCCGGTATTGGCGAGCTCCACCTGGAGCCACCAGGCCGAGTCGGAGAAGCTGAAGTTGATCGTCTCCTCACCCGTGGGCCGCCAGGGCAGGGGGACGTCCCGGCCAAGCAGGTCGTCGATGCCCAGCTCACGGCCGGCATCCTCGAGCAGTTGCATGTGCGGGCCCAGGTTGAGCTCGCCGGGCGACTCGCTGACGTCGACGGCGGCCCGGGCCGGCGACACCAGCAGGCAGGCGAGCAGCAGCCAGACGGCCATGGCCGCTGGCAGGGGCGAGAAACGACGGGTCACGTGAGCTCCGAGATCGTATCCGTACGATGCGTGCACTCTAGCAGCTTCGCCTGACCTGACGATAAAAGGCCACCAACGCAGGCGGCCCCGCCTCTCTCGAGACGGGGCCGCCGGATCACCGGGCTTTGAGAATCAGCTCAGCGAGATGGTGCTGTTGATGCCGCTGGAGACGTTCTCCGGCTCGAACCAGCGGGCGGAAACGGTCTTGGTCTGAGTCCAGAAGGCGATCGCCTGCTTGCCGTTGGGGCCCAGGTCACCGAGCTTTGAGGCCCGCGAGCCGGTGAAGCTGAAGTAGGCGACCGGCACCGGGATCGGCACGTTGATGCCGATCTGGCCGACGTCGATATCGGTCTCGTAGCGGCGCGCCACCCAGCCGGAGTTGGTGAAGATGGAGGTGCCGTTGCCGTTGGGGTTGGCGTTGATGAAGGCGATCGCCTCGTCCAGGGTATCGACGTTCACCACACAGAGCACCGGGCCGAAGATCTCCTCGCGGTAGATGGTCATCTCGGCGGTGACGTCGGAGAAGAGGGTCGGGCCGACGAAGTTGCCGTCGGGGTAGCCCTCGACCTGGCAGCCGCGGCCGTCGACCAGCAGCGTCGCCCCCTCCTTCTCGCCGGCGGTGATCAGGCGCTCCACGCGCTCCTTGGCGGCCGGGGAGACCAGCGGGCCGAGGTCGGCGTCGGTCTGGGTGCCGGGACCCACCTTCATGCTGCGGGTGCCCTCGACGATATCCTCCAGCCACTCGCGGGCCTCGCCCACCAGCACCACCACCGAGTTGGCCATGCAGCGCTGGCCGGCAGCGCCGTAGGCGGAGCCGAGCAGGTTGTTGATGGCCTGGCTGCGGTTGGCATCGGGCATGATCACGCAGTGGTTCTTGGCGCCCATCATCGATTGCATGCGCTTGCCCGCGGCGGCGGCACGGTTGTAGAGCAGCGAACCCACGTGGGTGGAGCCGATGAAGGAGAGCGCCTTGATGTCGGTATGGTCGGCGATCTGGTTGGCCACGTCCGGGCCGCCATGGACCACGTTGAGCACGCCGGCCGGGATGCCCGCCTCATGGGCCAGCTCGACCAGACGCATGGTGGAGCTCGGGTCCTGCTCGGAGGGCTTGAGCACGAAGGTGTTACCGGTGGCGATGGCCAGCGGGAACATGAAGCAGGGCAGCATGATCGGGAAGTTGAAGGCGGTGATGCCGGCGCCCACGCCCAGCGGCTGGTGCATGGTGTAGACGTCCACGTCGCTGGCGGCATTCTCGGCCAGTTCGCCCAGCTGCAGGGAGGTGATCGAGCAGGCGTGTTCCACCACTTCCAGGCCGCGACCCACTTCGCCCACGGCGTCGGGCAGGGTCTTGCCGTGCTCTTCGGTGATCAGCACGGCCAGCTCGTCGGTGTGTTCTCTGATCAGCGCCTGGAGCTTGAGCATGATGCGCATGCGCTTGCCCAGCGGGACCTTGCGCCAGGTCTTGAAGGCCTCCTTGGCGCTGGCCACGGCGCGCTCGACCTCCTCGGGGGTACAGAACGGCACCCGGGCAACCACTTCCTGGGTGGCCGGGTTGACCACGTCGCGCCACTCCTGGCTCTGGGACTGAACCTGTTGGCCATCGATAACCATGGGGATTTCGCGGACTGACATGGGCATGCTCCTCTCTCTTCTGTCGCTGCCCGGGGATCGGCTTGTTGTTGGACCTTGCCGTGGATCACCCAGACATTAGACTTTGTGTGTATAAAAACACGGAAGTTGATAGAGACGAGTCTATCCAGAGGTCGGATGGTGTGACAACGGGCAGTCGGGCACATTGTTTGTGCGCCTGCGCACAACCAGCCGCTCATCCCCCACGGCGAGGCCCCCATGCTCGACTGGCAGGATATCCAGATCTTTCTCGAGGTGGCCCGCAGCCAGCGGCTCACCGATGCTGCCCGCCGGCTGGGGCTCGACCACTCCACCCTGTCGCGTCGCACCCGACGCTTCGAGCAGAAGCTCAACACCCAGCTGTTCGAGCGCAGCACCCACGGCTACCACCTCACCGAGGCCGGCCAGCAGCTGCTGGCCCACGCCGAGGAAATGGCCCGCCATGCCTTCGAGGCCGGCGAGAGCCTCACCGACAAGAACCATCAGATCAGCGGCCAGATCCGCCTGGGGGTGACCGAGGGCTTCGGCACCTGGGTAATCGCCCCGCTACTCTCGGCCTTCTGCGAACGCCACCCCGGCGTGACCCTGGATCTGCTCGCCCTGCCCCGGGTGGTCAACCTGAGCCGCCACGAGGCGGATCTGGCCATCACCGTGGAGCGCCCGGTGAGCCCGGGCCTGGTGATCTCGCGGCTGTGCGACTACCGGCTGCGGCTTTACGGCAGCCAGGGGTATCTCGCCCGCCACGGCCGGCCGGAGAAGCTCGCCGAGCTGGGGGTTCACCGGCTGATCGGCTACGTGGACGACCTGATCTTCAGCGAGCAGCTCAGCTACCTGGAGCCGCTGCTCGACCCGGCGGTGGTCGGCCACCCCGGGCCCCACTTCGCCATGCGCAGCACCAGCGTGACCACCCAGCATGCCGCCTGCCTGCACGGGGCCGGCCTGGCGGTGCTGCCCTGCTTCATGGCGGAGAGCAGCGGGCCACTAATCAGGGTGCTGGCGGATGAGGTGGCCATCGACCGCCAATTCTGGATCACCGCTCGCCAGGAGCAGCGCCGCCTGGCCCGGGTGCGCCTGCTGTGGGATTTCCTGCGCGAGGCGCTGGAGGTCAACCGCGCCTTCCTGGTGGGCGAGGCTCCAGAGCTGCGCCTGCCAGAGGCCTGAATCCCCCGCCATCCCTAGCACCCCAGGCGTCGGTCGCCGATAAAGATTGGCTATCGACGCGGTCGACAATCTCGCATTGTGCTAATGGATTCATGGAGAGTAGTTTGGTGGTACTCGGGTGTGTAGCCGAACTCGTCGCCACCCAGTGGCCGAGGGTTGACCAGGCTCACTGTCCCGCCAAACCGCCATCGTCTATATAGAGGTGGCAGTCAGAACAACGCAGCCAAGATTGGAGAGCGCTATGGGTGATCAGCAGAACGCAGGCAAGTGCCCGGTGATGCACGGGGCCAACACGCAAGGGAAAGCGGATGTGGTCGCCTGGTGGCCGGAATCCCTGAACCTGGACATCCTCCATCAGCACGATCGCAAGACCAACCCGATGGGCGAGGACTTCGACTATCGAGAAGAGGTAAAAAAGCTCGATTTCGACGCTCTGAAGAAGGACATGCACGCCCTGATGACCGACAGCCAGTCGTGGTGGCCGGCCGACTGGGGCCACTACGGCGGCCTGATGATTCGCATGGCCTGGCACTCGGCAGGCACCTACCGCATCGCCGACGGCCGCGGCGGCGCCGGTACCGGCAACCAGCGCTTCGCTCCCATCAGTTCCTGGCCCGACAACGCCAGCCTGGACAAGGCACGTCGTCTGCTGTGGCCGATCAAGAAGAAGTACGGTAACAAGATCAGCTGGGCCGACCTGATGATTCTGGCCGGGAACGCGGCCTACGAGTCCATGGGCCTGAAAACCTTCGGCTTCGCTTTAGGTCGCGAAGACATCTGGCACCCCGAGAAGGACATCTACTGGGGGGCGGAAAAGGAGTGGCTGGCGCCCTCCGATGAGCGCTACGGAGATGTCGAGAATCCGGCCACCATGGAGAACCCGCTGGCCGCCGTGCAGATGGGTCTGATCTACGTGAACCCGGAGGGTGTGAACGGCCAGCCAGATCCGCTCAAGACCGCCGGGCAGGTGCGTGAAACCTTTGCGCGCATGGCGATGGACGACGAAGAGACTGCGGCGCTGACCGTCGGCGGCCATACCGTTGGCAAGTGCCACGGCAACGGCGATGCCGAATCCCTTGGGTCGGAGCCGGAAGGGTCCGACGTTCATGAACAGGGCTTTGGCTGGCATAACCCGAACATGGGAGGCAAGGCCGCCAATGCGATCACCTCGGGTATCGAGGGGGCCTGGACCAAGCATCCGACCCAGTTCGACATGGGCTACTTCGACATGTTACTTGACCATGAGTGGGAGTTGAGGAAGAGCCCCGCCGGTGCCAACCAGTGGGAGCCCGTCGACATCCAGGAAGAGGATAAGCCGGTCGATGCCAGCGACCCTTCCATTCGCTACAATCCCATCATGACCGATGCGGACATGGCGATGAAGGTGGACCCAAGCTATCGCAAGATCCTCGAGAACTTCCGTCAGAATCCCGAATACTTCAAGGACTGCTTCGCCCGCGCCTGGTTCAAGCTGACCCACCGCGACCTTGGGCCGAAGAGCCGCTATATCGGACCGGAAGTCCCACAGGAAGACCTGATCTGGCAGGATCCGGTCCCGGCCGGAAGCACTGACTACTCAATCGAGGCAACCAAACAGAAGATTGCCGACAGCGGTCTCTCCATCGGCGAACTGGTCAGCACCGCCTGGGACAGCGCCCGCACCTTCCGGGGCTCCGACATGCGCGGTGGCGCCAACGGTGCCCGTATTCGTCTGGCCCCGCAAAAGGACTGGGCAGGTAACGAGCCCGATCGCCTGGCCAGGGTGCTCAAGGTCTACGAGACGCTCTCCACCGAGACCGGCGCCAGCATTTCCGACCTGATCGTGCTGGGTGGCAGCGTGGGCATCGAGCAGGCCGCCAGGGCCGCCGGCCACGACGTGCTGGTGCCCTTTAACCCGGGCCGCGGCGACGCCACCGACGAGATGACCGACGCTGCCTCCTTCGAGTTCCTGGAACCCCTGGCCGATGGCTTCCGCAACTGGCAGAAGCAGGATTACGTGGTCAAGCCGGAGGAGATGCTGCTCGACCGCGCCCAACTGATGGGGCTGACCGCACCGGAAATGACCGTACTGATCGGCGGCATGCGCATGCTGAACACCAACCACGGCGGCACCAAGCACGGCGTGTTCACCGATCGAGAGGGTCAGTTGACCAACGACTTCTTCGTCAATCTGACCGACATGGCCTACTCCTGGAAGCCGGCGGGCAACAATGTCTACGAGATTCGCACCCGCAAGACCGACGAACTGAAGTGGACTGCCACCCGCGTGGACCTGGTATTCGGATCGCATTCCATTCTGCGCTCCTATGCCGAGGTGTACGCCCAGGACGACAACCAGGAGAAGTTCGTGAAGGACTTCATCAAGGCCTGGACCAAGGTGATGAACGCCGATCGCTTCGACCTGGAAAAGCTCCAGATGTGATGGTGGCATAAGCCAGGCATTCTGCCTGGTTGAGATACAGAGTCGCCCGGGACAACCCCGGGCGACTTTTTTGATGCTCCACAGTGCAGGGGCCGCTGCCCAGTAAGTGAATAGCGGTGTTAACGACATCAGGTCCCGCAGAAGGTCCGAAACACCCGCTCAGTGGGCGGCGCCGGCTGGGCGTAGGCCTCACGGCCGGGCTGCTCGGTGAAGGGCTCGGCCAGCACCTCGGTGAGTGCCGCGAAGGGGGCGAAGTCGTCGTGCTCGGCGGCGGCGGCGATCACCCTCTCCACCTGGTGGTTACGGGGAATGTAGAGCGGATTGATTGCGTTCATCCACGCGGCGACCTCTTCCATGCCCACACCCTCCCGACTCAGCCGCTCACGCCAGCGCGGCAGCCATTCCTGCAGCGCCCCGTCACTCTCGAAGAGCGCGAGCAGCGGGGGGGCGTCCTCCTCCACGGCCTCGGCCAGGCGGCGAAAACCCAGGGTGAAGTCGGCACGACCGGCGGCGAGCGCGTCCAGAAAGGCCTCAGCCAAGGCGCGGTCGCCCTCCTCTTCCTTCACGAGCCCGAGCTTGGCACGAAAGACCGCCAGCCACTCGGCCTCATAGCGCGGTTCGAAGGCCTCGATTACCGCGGTGGCCTTCTCCACGGCGCGCTTCTGGTCGGGATCGAGCAGCGGAATCAGCGTTTCGGCGAAGCGCGCCAGGTTCCACTGGGCGAGCCACGGCTGGTTCCGGAAGGCATAGCGCCCCTGCTCGTCGATGGAGCTGAACACCATGGTCGGCGAGTAGGCCTCCATGAAGGCGCAGGGGCCGTAGTCGATAGTCTCCCCCGAGATCGCGCAGTTGTCGGTGTTCATCACCCCGTGGATGAAGCCCAGCCCCATCCACTTCGCCACCAGCGCCGCCTGACGCGCCGCTACGGCCTCCAGCAGCGCCTGGTAGCGCTCACTGTCCGCCAACTCCACCAGTGGTGGATAGTGGCGCTCGATGGCCATCTCGGCCAGGGTGCGCACGGCTTCGTGGTCGCCGCGGGCGGCAAAGTACTGGAAGGTGCCCACCCGCAGGTGGCTGGCGGCGACGCGGGTCAGCACCGCGCCGGGCTCGGGCACCCGGCGGAAGACCCGCTCCCCGCTGGTCACCGCGGCCAGGGCCCGGGTGGTAGGCACGCCGAGGCGATGCATCGCCTCGCTCACCAAGTACTCGCGCAGCACCGGGCCGAGCGGGGCGCGGCCGTCGGCACCGCGGGAGAAAGGCGTCATTCCCGCCCCCTTGAGCTGGATATCGCGCAGCCGTCCCTCACGATCGGTCACCTCGCCCAGCAGCACCGCCCGACCGTCACCGAGGCGCGGGTTGAAGTGGCCGAACTGGTGGCCAGCATAGGCCTGGGCGACGGGTTCGGCGCCTTGGGGCACGGCGTTGCCGGAGAACCATTCGGCGGCTCGGGCCTCGTCGAACCGGGTGAGATCGAAGCCCAGTTCCTCGGCCAGCGGCCGGTTGAAGGCCACCAGCCGCGGCGCGGTCACCGGCACGGGGTCGAAGCGCTCGAAGAAGTGCTCGGGCAGGCGGGCGTAGCACAGGGTGAACTCGGGAAACATGGCGGCTCCGGTCGGCGGCGTAGAGCGGGAGGAACGGATACCCGAGTATAACGCTCAGGCTTATCCCTTTCGAGCCGGCCCGACGCCGCCGCTGGACTCCAGCGGCATCAGCTCCTCGCGGATCAGCTCGGCCAGGCGCCGGGCCGGCTCGGTGGGGCGACGGGCGGCGCGGTGCAGGGCCAGCTCCACGGCGGGCAGCGGCGGCAGGCCACTGGTCTCATCCAGGGCGCGCAGCTGGGGGCCGAGCATGCTGCGGGTCACCACCACGATGGCCAGTCCCGCCTGCACCACCGGCGCCAGCCCGGCCATGGACTGGCTGGTGTAGGCCACCCGCCAGTCTCGGCCCGCGGCGGCCAGGGCCTCCTCGGCCACCTCGCGAAACAGGTCGGCCCCCGGGGAATAGAGCGCCAGCGGCAGCGGGTCGGAGAGCGGCGGCTGGCGCTCCAGGCCCACCGCCCAGGCCAAGGGCTCGCGGCGGATCACCTCGCCCCCCGGCGAGCGGCGCTGGCGGGTCACCAGCGCCAGGTCCAGTTCGTCGGCACGCACCCGCTCGACCAGATCGACGCTGGTGCCGCAGGTCACCTGCAGGCGCACGTCCGGATAGAGCTGATGGAACCAGGAGAACACCGAGGTGAGCAGGGAGGCATAGTCCTCGGGAATCCCCAGGTTCAGCTCACCGGCGACGCGCCGGGCACGCATGTCGGCCAACGCCTCGTCGTTGAGCGCCAGCAGCCGCCGCGCATGTCCCAGCAGCCGCTCACCTTCGGCGGTGAAGCGGATGCGCCGCCCTTCCCGTTCGTGAAGTGCCACGCCCAGCGCTGCCTCCAGGCGGCTCAGCTGCATGCTCACGGTGGACTGGGTATAGGCCAGGCGTCTCGCCGCCGCGGTGACGCTGCCGGTATCGGCGATCGCCACCAGAGTGCGCAGCAGACTCAGGTCGAGGGTTGGGGCGCGCATGAAACCATCAAGCTCCTTGATGATTATCTTCAAGAATGATCGTTATCTTGATGAGTATGGCATGGATAGCATGGTGGCATCTCCCGACTGACCCCATCGACACCTCGCAGGAGGTCACCCCCATGCAATTCCATCCCTCTCGGTCCCTTCACTTCCCCTGGTTCGGAGGCAGCGCCGCGATACTGGCCGTGGTGCTGTGGGCGCTGGTACCGCTGCTGGTCGCCCAGGCGGACGAGTTGCCGCCGCTGCGGCTCTCGGCCCTGGCGCTGCTGGCCGGGGCGCTGGGCACCCTGCCCATGGCGTACCGCCGGCGGCCTGGCGCCGGGTTGACCCGCACGCAAGGGGGATTGGTCTATCTGGGCGTGCCACTGCTGGTCGCCGGCGCGGTGGGCGCCTGCTCCGCCGCTTTCACCCTGGCCCCCGCCGGCGAGGCGGCGTTGATCCTCTACACCTGGCCGGTGCTCCTGCTGCTGACCAGCCGGTGGCTGACAACGGGGCGGCTGCCGAGCAGCACCCTGCTCGGTGCCGGCCTGGCCTTCTCCGGCGCCGCCCTGCTGGTGGCGCCCCAGGCGCTGACCGGTGGTGCTTCCGGCGCCTGGGGCGGCTACCTGCTGGCCGCGGTCGCGGCGCTCTGCTGGGCGCTCTATTCGCTGGCCTGTCAGGTATCGGCCTGGCGCCTGGGCGAGCGCATGCCGCACCTGTTGCTGATCGCCAGCGTGGTCACCGGCATCGCCAGCCTGATCCTGGAGGGCACCATTGCTCTGCCCTCGGCGGAGACCCTGCTGATCACCGCCGCCCTGGGGCTGGGACCCTACGGCCTGGCCATGCTGGCCTGGGATCGGGCCATGGGCGACCCACAGGCTCACCGCGTCGGCCATCTCGCCCATACGGTGCCGGTGCTGGCCACCCTGTTCCTGGTGCTGGCAGGGGTTGCCACGCCGGACTGGCGGCTGCCGGTGGCCGCGCTGCTGGTGGTAACGGGCAGCATGATGGCCAGCCGATGAAGAGTCCTCGGCGGCCCGATCAGCGTCCGATCAGCGCCGTGGTCAGCCAGGGCTGCCAGGCCAGCAGCACCAGGGTGACGAGGCTCGCCAGCAGGAAGGGCACCAGCGAGCGGAAGATTCGCAGAGGCGGGGCACCGGTCATGGAGGAGGCGATGTAGAGCCCCGCCCCCACCGGTGGCGTCAGCAGCCCCAGCACCAGGGTCAGGCAGACCACCACGCCGAACTGGTAGGGGCTGATGCCGAACTGCTGGGTGGCGATGGGCAGCAGGATCGGCACCACCAGGATCAACGCGGCGATGCCGTCGATGATCATGCCCACCAGCAGCAGCACGCCGATCAGCAGCAGCAGGAACAGGAAGGGGTCGGTGGTGAGCGCGGCGATCCAGGCCGCGGCCATCTGCGGCAGGCGCTCGTAGACGATCACCCAGCCGAACACCCCGGCGGCGGCGATCAGCATGATCACCAGCCCCGCATTCACCGCGGTGCGCTTGAGCACCGTGGGCAGCATGGCGAAGCGCAAGTCGCCGTAGAGGAAGCGCCCCAGCAACAGCGCGGCCAGCGACGCCAGCGCCGCGGATTCTGTGGGTGTGGCCAGCCCCAGCAGGATGCCCCCGATGATGATCAGGGGGATGGCCAGCGCCGGCAGACCCATGGCCAGCGCCCGCTTCGCCTCGGCGCGGCTCGGCCAGCGCCCCTTCGGATACTGCTGCACCAGCCCCACCACGGCGATGGCCAGGAAGAAGCTGAAGCCCAGCAGCAGCCCGGGCAGGATGCCGGCAATGAACATCTCGGCGATGGGCACCTGGGCCATCACCCCGAACAGCACGAACAGCATCGAGGGCGGGATGATCGGCGAAAGCAGGCCCCCGGCGGCGGTGATGGCTGCGCCATAGGAGCGGCTGTAGCCCTCCTGCTCCATGGCCGGCACCATCGCCCGGGACATGATGGCGATCTGCGAGGCGGCCGAGCCGATGATCGCCGCCATCATCATGTTGGCGACCAGGTTGATGTAGGCCAGCCCGCCGCGGAAGCCGCCCACCAGCAGCCGGGCGAGATCGATCAGCCGGCGCGTCACCCCGCCCTCGTTCATCAGCTCACCGGCCAGCATGAACAACGGAATCGCCAGCAGCCCGTAGCTCTCGATGGCCCCGAACAGCTGCTGGGGATAGGACTCGAAGAGCACGCTGTTACCCGAGACCTGGATATAGACCATGGCGGTCAGCGCCAGCACCAGGGCGATGGGCACCGCGCCGAGCAGCAGCAGCCCGAAGACCGCGACCGTCATGGCCC
Source organism: Halomonas salsilacus (assembly GCF_051216275.1). NCBI lineage: Bacteria > Pseudomonadati > Pseudomonadota > Gammaproteobacteria > Oceanospirillales > Halomonadaceae > Halomonas > Halomonas salsilacus. The sequence goes on along the minus strand of NZ_JBPKAQ010000001.1, from coordinate 277,243 downwards.
CGCCCGCGGCGGCCGGAACGGCTCGACCGGGTCACGCAGCCCGCGCAGCGCCTCATCCAGGTTGACCACGGCGTGGAAGGTCAGCGACAGCGCGAACCAGGGCACGATCAGCCACACCCAGAACTTGGGGATACCCAACGTCGAGGTGTTCTCGGCGTAGATGAAATTGAAGGTCTCGCCCTGGAAGGCGCGGACGTCGAAGCCCAGCCGGGCCAGTTCCAGCGGCTGGTACCAGCGCCAGCAGAGCCACAGCAGCAGCACGGCGAAGACCAGCACGGCGAGATCCACCAAGACCATCAGCAGGCGATGGGCGAAGCCCGGCAGGGCATCGGCCACCAGGGTGACGGCGATGCCCTGCCGGCGCTTGAGCACCGCGCCGGCGATCAGGAAAGTCATCCAGATCATGGCGAAGATGGCCAGCTCGCTGATCCAGTAGAGGGGGCTGCCCGCGGCGCGAAAGGCCACATTGACCAGGATCAACAGGGTGACCGACGCCGCGAGGGCAGCGGCGGCGATCTCCTCCAGGCGCGCCAGGCGGTCGGAGAGGCGTGACAGCATTGGCTCCGCGTCTCCTTACTGGCGCAGGCGCTCGGCTTCCTCGCGCAGCGCCTCGAGCATCGGCGCCTTCTCGGCCCAGGTGGCTTCCCACTCGGCGATGGCCTCGCTGAAGTACTCGGCGTCGGCCTCGACGATGTTGAGATCCAGGCCGCGGATCTCCTCCTCCTGGGCGGCGTCCATGGCCTGGAAGCCGGCCAGCACGTTCTCCAGGTGCTCGGCCATGGTGGTCTCGATCAGCTCGCGGTCCTCGGCGGAGAGCTCGCGCCACACCCGGCCTGAGACCACGCCCACCATCGGGAACATCATGTGATTGGAGATCAGCAGGTTATCGGCCTGCTCATAGAACTTGAGGATCAGGATCGAATCGAAATCCATGTCGATGGCGTCCACCTGGCCGTTGGCCAGAGCGTCATAGACCTCGAGCAGCGGCAGCGGCGCCGGCGCCGCGCCGGTGGCGGTGTAGAAGTCGCGGATCGGCTCGAAGGGGGTGATGCGCAGGCGCTTGCCGCGCATGTCATCCATGCGCTCGATGGGGGCGCGGCTGAGCACCTGGCGCATGCCCACCATGCCGTAGCCGAGCCCCACCAGGCCCACCTCGGCGGGCATCAGCTCGAGCAGCTCGGCGGCGGTGTCGGAGCGCAGCAGGCGCGCGGCGTGGTCAACGCCATCCACCAGGTAGGGGGCGTAGAGGGCGCCGAAGTCCGGGATGCGGTTGGAGATCTCGGCGATGGTCAGGAAGGCCATGTCGAGAGCGCCGGTCTGCAGCTGCTGGACCATCTGCGCCTCGTTGCCGAGCTGCTGGGCCGGGAAGACGCTGATGCTATGCTCGCCGCCCGAGCGCTCATGGAGGGTCTCGGCGAAGGCCTCGGCCTCGGTGCTCCACAGGTGCTGCGGCGGAGTGATCAACCCCAGGCGAAAGTCCCGCGCCTGGGCGGTCAATGAAGAGGCGGCCAGCGCGGTGGCGGCCACGGCCAGGGTCAGCGTCTTGATGCGATTCATGGGAGCCTCGTGTCAGTCCAGCGTGGCCTTCCGCCTTCATGTGAAGTTCATGGCGGCGGGGCCTTGTCGTTGTCAGGCTGACGAGATTACCGCAGGCGAGGCGTTGATGGCATCCATTCGGGCCCCGGGGCTCACCCCATGCCGCTGAGCGGACTCTCGAAGCGACGCACGCTGGCCACGAAATCACTGAACCGCTCGCCCTGGATCAGCACGTGATCGCGCAACAGCGCCTCGGCGCGCCCCGCCTCTCCGGCAGAGATGGCAGCGACGATGGCCTGGTGCTCATCCAGTGAGGTGTGCATCCGATGGCGCACCTGCAGCTGCAGGCGCCGATAGGGCTTCAGTCGCTGCTTGAGCTGGCGCGACTCGCTGGCCAGGAAGTCATTATGGCTGGCCGCGTAGATGCAGGAGTGAAAGGCCTCGTTCTCGTAGTAGTACTCGTCCGGATCACCGACCCGGGCGGCGGCCTGGCAGCGGGCATGGGCCTCCTTGAGGGCCGCGAGCTCCTCCTCGCTGATGCGCCGCGCCGCCAGGCGACCGCACATCCCCTCCAGTTCGGCCATCACCTCGAACATCTCGATCAGCTGATCGATACCCACCCGGGCCACGAAGGTGCCCTTCTTGGGTGATACCGTCACCAGCCCGCTGGCCATCAGCTGCTGGATCGCTTCCCGCACCGGCGTGCGCGAGACGTTGAACTCCTGCCCCAGGGCCTCGGGGTCCAGGCGCTCTCCCGGCGCCCGGCGCCCGTTGATGATGTCATCCTCCAGCGCATCCCTGAGTCGTTGGGCGCTGGAGCGCTTGGCACCCGTCATGCGACACCTCCCTAGATCAAGCTATCCAAGCTATCGGGCCCCGGTGAGCAGTATCTTGCGGGCCCGCAACATGTGTCCTTTCCTTGACAGTAGCATATGTCAAGACTATTGATATATACATCAGCGCCGCTGATAAACATCACGCCAAAGACCAAGCTCACAAGACCAAGCACACAAGACCAAGACACAAGAACAACCTTGGAGACGCCCAATGAAACGCTATACCCTGCCCGCCGTCGCTGCCCTGGGCCTTGCCATCGCCGCCAGCTCCGCTTCGGCCGACACCGTCCTGCGAGCCTCCCACCAGTTCCCCGGGGGCCAGGGGGACATCCGCGACGAGATGGTCCAACTGATGGCCCGCCACGTGGAAGAGGCCGATGTGGGCCTGCAGATTCAGGTCTACCCGGGCCAGTCCCTGTTCCGTGCCGGGGAACAGTGGGGTGCCCTGGTTCGCGGCCGCCTCGACATGACCCTGCTCCCCCTCGATTACGCCAGCGGTCGCCATCCGGAGTTCTCCGCCACCCTGATGCCCGGCCTGGTGCGCAACCACGAGCACGCCGCGCGCCTCAACGACTCCGAATACATGGGCATGATCAAGCAGGTGATCTCGGACAACGGCGCTCGCGTGCTGGCCGACAGCTGGCTGGCCGGCGGTTTCGCCTCCAGCGAGCAGTGCATCACCTCGCCGGACACCGTGGCCGGCCAGAACATCCGTGCCGCCGGGCCCGCCTTCGAGCAGATGCTCCAGGCCGCCGGTGCCTCCATCGCCTCCATGCCCTCGTCGGAGGTCTACACGGCCATGCAGACCGGGGTGCTGGACGCCGCCAACACCTCCTCCATGTCGTTCGTTTCCTTCCGCCTCTACGAGCAGGTGGAGTGCCTGACCGAACCGGGCGACTTCGCCCTGTGGTTCATGTATGAGCCGGTACTGATCTCCGAACAGGTCTGGCAGGGCCTCACCGAGGAGCAGCAGGCCGTGCTGATGGAGGCCGGCGAGGCCGCCGAGGCGTACTTCACTGCAGAAGCGGCCGCCGTCGATCAGAAGATGGTGGACGTCTACAGGGAGAACGGCATCGAGGTAGTGAGCATGAGCGAGGAGGACTACAACGCCTGGCTCGATATCGCCCGGGAAACCTCCTACAAGAATTTCGCCGAGAACGTACCTAACGGCCAGGCCATCATCGACGCCGCCCTCGCGGTCGAGTAACGCCTTCCCCTTCCCACCGTGATCCGGGCCGCCCGCAAGGGGCGGCCCCCATTTCGCAAACCGGGAGGAGTCAACGGCCATGGCCAATTCCCAACCCCTTGCTCGACGCCCCGGTGTCATCGGCGGCTACATACGGCTGATGGATGTGCTGTCCCGGGCCAGCGCCTACCTGGCGACGGTGATGTTCATCGCCGGCGTGCTGGTGATCTGTCAGATGGTCTTCATTCGCTACCTGCTCGGCATGAGCACCAGCTGGCAGACCGAGTTCACCGTATTCTCGGTGACCGGCGCCATGCTGATGGGTAGTCCCTACGTGCTGATGACAGGCGGACACGTCGCCATCACCATCCTGCCTGACGCCCTGGGCGGCATGGCCCGCAAGGCCATGCGGCTGACGGCCTCCCTGGTCGGACTCGCCTTCTGCGCCGCCCTGGCCTACGCCTCCTGGGTCTACGTCGTGGAGGCCTTCGAATTCAACTGGCGCACCGGCACCGTGTGGAACCCCCTGCTGTGGCCTGCCCTGATGCCCATGGCCGTGGGAACCACCCTACTGACGCTGCAATACGTGGCTGAAATCCTGCGCGGGGAGGCCTAGCCATGGATCCGATTACACTGGGCATCATCGTTGCCGTCGTGCTGGTCCTGCTGATGGCGATCGGCACGCCCATCGCCTTCGCCCTGGGCGGGGTGTCGTTGCTCGCGCTGATATACGACCGTGGGCTACCCGAGCTGATCTACTTCGGCGAGACCTTCTTCGACAGGATCGCCGAGTTTGGCTTCGTGGCCATCCCCATGTTCATCCTGATGGGCGCCGCCGTGGCCTCCTCGCCCACCGGGCGCGACCTTTACCGTTCCCTGGACCTGTGGATGGGCCGGCTGCCAGGGGGCCTTGCCGTGTCCAACATTGGCGCCTGCACCATCTTCTCGGCCCTCTCCGGTTCGTCTCCCGCCACCTGTGCCGCCATCGGCAAGATGGGCATCCCCGAAATGCGCAACCGAGGCTACCCGGACGGCGTCGCCGCCGGCTGCATCGCCGCAGGCGGCACCCTGGGCATCCTGATTCCGCCCTCGGTGACCATGATCATCTACGGCATCTCCACCGAAACCTCCATTGGTCGTCTGTTCATGGCAGGGATCATGCCCGGGCTGATGCTCGCCGGCCTGTTCATGATCTGGACCATGATCGCCTGCCGATTGGAGGGGGGCTACAACAACCCGATGTCCCAGACCGCCGAGCGCGTGAAGGAGAACATCAAGGCCAACGTCGATACCAACCTCAAGGCCCTGATTCGTGTGGTGCCCTTCCTGCTGGTGATCGCCGGCATCCTGTTCGCCCTCTATGGCGGGGTGGCCACGCCCTCCGAGGCGGCCGGCGTGGGCGCCTTCCTGTGCGTGGCCCTCGCGGTGCTGATCTACCGCATGTGGCAGGTCAAGCCGATCAAGCTGATCATGCGCGATTCGCTGCGCGAGAGCGTGATGATCATGCTGGTGATCGCCACCGCGGAGGTGTTCGCCTATGCCCTATCCTCCATGTTCATCACCCAGACCATTGCCGCCGCGATCAGCGACCTCGACGTCAACCGCTGGGTGCTGATGGGCATCATCAACCTCTTCCTGCTGGTGGCCGGCTTCTTCCTGCCGCCGGTGGCGGTGATCGTGATGACCGCGCCGATCCTGTTGCCGATCATCCTGGCCGCCAACTTCGATCCCTACTGGTTCGCGGTGATCCTCACCATCAACCTGGAAATCGGCCTGATCACACCACCCGTGGGCCTCAACCTGTTCATCATCAAGGGGATCGCTCCGGATATCTCCCTGCGCGACATCCTCATGGGCAGCCTGCCCTACGCGCTCTGCATGGTGCTGGGCATACTGCTGCTGTGCCTCTTCCCGGGCATCGCCCTGTGGCTGCCCAACCTGATCATGGGCTAATGGAGACGAGACCATGAACATGAGTTTCCTGCAGGAGCTGTTCAACAACATCACCCAGCGCGACGCCCTGCGGCGGCGCCGCAGCGGGGAGTCCGCCACGCCCGACCACGGGCAATTGGTGGCGGCCTGCCAGGCACTGCTGGAGAGCGATGGCGAGGCCTCGAGCATCGCCCTGGCCAGCCGGGCGCTGGCCATGTACCGCCGTCTTTCCGCCCCGGAGCGGGAGCGTTTCTTCGCTCGCCTGGAGGCAGAGTTCGCCGCCGAGCCGGAGCGCATCGATGCGGCCTATGCTGCCTATCAGGAGGACCGCGACAACGCCAGCCTGCAGGCGCTGTTCGAGGCCTGTGAGCCGCGCCGCCAGGAGCTGTTCCGCCGGCTGAACCTGGCCAGCGACGGCACCGTGGAACTGGTGCGGATGCGCGAAGACCTGCTGGCCCTGCTGCGCGACCACCCCGGGCTGGACGCCATCGACGCCGATTTCGCCCACCTGTTCGGCTCCTGGTTCAACCGCGGCTTCCTGGTGCTCAAGCGCATCGACTGGAACACCCCCGCCTCGATACTCGAGAAGATCATCCGCTATGAGGCGGTGCACGAGATCCAGGACTGGGACGACCTGCGCCGCCGCCTGGATGCCCGCGACCGCCGCTGCTTCGCCTTCTTCCACCCGGCAATCGGCGACGAGCCGCTGATCTTCGTGGAGGTGGCGCTGTGCAAGGGACTGCCGAACCGCATCCAGCCGATCCTGACCGGCGAGGACAGCGGCGTGGAGGACCCCGAGGACGCCGACAGCGCCGCCTTCTTCGGCATCAGCAACTGCCAGACAGGCCTGCGCGGCATCTCCTTCGGCAACTTCCTGATCAAGCAGGTTGTCCAGGAGCTCAAGCACGAATTGCCGCAGTTAAAGTACTTCGTGACCCTGTCGCCGGTGCCGGGCTTCGCCCACTGGCTGGCCGAGCAACGTCAGAGTGACAGCCTGCCCGGCGAGCTGCGCAAGACCCTCGGCGAACTCGACGCGGCCGAGTGGCAGCGTGACCCCGAACGGGCGACAAAGCTCGAGGCGGTGGTCAAGCCGCTGGCCGCGCGCTATCTGGTCCACGAGAAGAACGCACGCGGCAAGCCGCAGAACGCGGTGGCCCGCTTCCACCTGGGCAACGGCGCCGAGCTGCACCGGGTCAACTGGCTGGGTGACGTCTCCGCCAAGGGGCTCAAGCAGGCCGCCGGCCTGATGGTCAACTATCTCTACGTGCTCGAGGAAATCGAGCGCAACCACGAGAACTATACCGCCAACGCCGCCGTGGCCTGTTCGAGCGAGGTGCGTGACCTTGCCCGCAAGGCACGGAAGCTGGCCAAGGGAGAGCACAGCAAATGAACCACAACCTCTTCGCGACCTTCGCCGAGCGCATGCAGGAACGCGGCGACGCCGACTTCATCACTGCCCGCGAGGGGCGAGGCTACTCCTACGCGGAGGCGCTGGAGGCCAGCGCCCGGCTCGCCGGTGCACTGACCGCGCTAGGCGTGCAGCAGGGGGACCGGGTGGCGGTGCAGGTCGACAAAAGCCCGGAGGCCATCCTGCTCTACCTCGCCTGCCTACGCATCGGCGCGGTCTATCTCCCGCTCAATACCGGCTACACCGGCGAGGAGATCCGCTATTTCCTCTCCGACGCCGAGCCGGCCCTGTTCGTCTGCCGCGCCGCCGTCCTGGACGAAGCACAGCGTATCGCGACCGAGACCGGCTGCCCGGCGGTGGAGACCCTCGGCACCGCCGCCGACGGCAGCCTGATGGAGAAGGCCGCCGCCGCCACGCCTCGGGAAGACATCGTGACGCTCGGCGAGCGCGACCTCGCGGCGATCCTCTACACCTCGGGCACCACCGGGCGCTCCAAGGGGGCCATGCTCACCCACCGCAACCTCGGCTCCAACGCCGAGACGCTGCGCCAGGCCTGGCACTTCACTCCCGAGGACCGGTTGATCCACGCGCTGCCCATCTTCCACACCCACGGCCTCTTCGTGGCCTGCAACGTCACCCTGATGACCGGCTCGAGCATGCTCTTCCTGCCGAAGTTCGATGCTGACGTGATCTTCGAGGAGATGCCCCACGGCAGCGTGCTGATGGGCGTGCCGACCTTCTACACCCGCCTGGTGGCCGACGAGCGCCTGACGCCCGAGGCAACCGCCAGCATGCGCCTGTTCGTCTCCGGCTCGGCCCCGCTCACCGCCGAGACCCACCGGGAGTTCGAGCAGAAGACCGGGCATGCCATCCTAGAGCGCTATGGCATGACCGAGACCAACATGAACCTCTCCAACCCCTACGATGGCGAGCGCCGCGCCGGGACCGTGGGCATGCCGCTGCCCGGCGTGGAGTTCCGCATCACCGACCGCGAGACTGGGGGCGAGGTGCCCGAGGGCGAGATCGGCATGCTCGAGATCCGCGGCCCCAACGTCTTCATCGGCTACTGGCGGATGCCCGAGAAGACTCGCGAGGAGCTGCTGGAGGATGGGTTCTTCATCACCGGCGACCTGGCCATGGTCGACGAGCGCGGCTACGTGCACATCGTCGGCCGCGACAAGGACCTGGTGATCTCGGGGGGCTACAACGTCTACCCGAAGGAGGTCGAGCAGCTGATCGACGAGCTCGAGGAGGTCTACGAGTCGGCAGTGATCGGCCTGCCCCATCCCGACTTCGGCGAGGGCGTCACCGCCGTGGTGGTGTGCCAGCCGGGCGCGAGCATCGACGAGGTCGGTGTACTGGCCCATCTGGATGGCCGGCTAGCGAAGTACAAGCAGCCCAAGCGAGTATTCTTCGTCGACGTCTTGCCCCGCAACACCATGGGTAAGGTGCAGAAGAACGAACTGCGCAAGCAGTACGACGCCACCTACCGCTGAACCGACGAGGAACGCCCATGTCCCGCCATATCACCTACTACTACACCCATGTCTCCCCCTGGAGCTATCTCGGGCATGCCCGACTGGGCAAGATCGCCGCGCGCCACGGCGCCACGGTGGACTACGTGCCGATCACCCTGGGCGCGATTTTCCCGCGCACCGGGGGCCAGCCACTCGCCAAGCGCGCCCCGGCCCGCCAGGCCTACCGTATGGCCGAGCTGCGGCGCTGGCCCCAGCGGCTGGGACTGCCGCTGAACGTGGAGCCGAAGCACTTTCCCACCGACGACCGCCCCGCCGCCCGTCTGGCCCTCGCGGCCAAGGCCCGTGGGCACGACATCGCCGAGCTGTCGCTTGCCCTGATGCGGGCCTGCTGGGTCGAGGAACGGGACATCGCCGAGGCGAGCATCCTGCGCGAGATCGCCGACACCGTTGGGCTCGACGGGCGGGCCCTGCTGGCCGAGGCCGAAGGTCCCGAGGCCCAGGCCCGCCTCGACGAGGCCTGCCGGGTCGCGCTGGTGGAGGGCTGCTTCGGCGCCCCCTGGTACAGCGTCGACGGTGAACCCTTCTGGGGTCAGGACCGCCTCGAACTTGTCGAGGAAGCCCTGACCCGCTGATCCAGTAACTCAGCGGGCCGCCATCAGCTCGCCCTGGCGCGCCCGCAGCTGGTTGATCACCCCGCCCAGGGCGATCAGCTCCCGCTGCCGCCGGGTCAGGCCATGGTGCATGCGGAAGTGGCCCTTGCCCACTACCTCGGCGGCTAGCGTGGGGCCGGCGGCCAGCTGGGCATACAGGTCACGGATCACCAGGCTGTCGCCCTGCTCGAGCCTGTCCCCATCGCCCTCGTCTACGAAGATGAGCGGCAGCGCGCCGAAGCAGATCAGGTTCTGCCAGTGGATGCGCGCGAAGCTTCTCGCCAGCACCACCTGCAGCCCCAGGTAGCGCGGCACCAGGGCGGCGTTCTCGCGGCTGGAGCCCTGGCCATAGTTGTGGCCGCCGGCGATGGCGTGGCCGCCCAGTTCGCGGGTCGCCTCGGCGCGGCGGGCGTAGTCGGGGTCCACCGCCTCGAAGGTGAAGGGCGCCGAGGCGTAGACGTTGCTCCAGTAGGGCATCACCCGCTGCCCCGCGGGCATGATGTCGTCGGTGGAGATGTTGTCGCCGGTGACCAGCAGCACCGGCACCTCGATGAGGTCGGGCAGCGGAGCGAGCTCCGGGAGCGCCGGGGTGTTGTCGGTCTTTTGCAGGGGCTTCAGGCGTGCCTCGGCCAGCGGTAGCGGCGGCGTGAACAGATCGCGGTTGACCACCATCCTCTCGGGTTCCGCTATCCGTGGATAGGCCATGTCGAGGGTCCGAGGGTCGGTGATCATCCCCGCCAGCGCCGAGGCGGCGGCGGTCTCCGGGCTGCACAGGAAGACGCTGTCCTCCCGCGTGCCGGAGCGGCCGGGGAAGTTGCGCGGCACGGTGCGCAGGCTGTTGAGGCCCGCCGCCGGTGCCTGGCCCATGCCGATGCAGCCGTTGCAGCCGGTCTGGTGAAGCCGCGCACCGCTGGCCACCAGATACCCCAGATACCCCTCGCGGATCAGGGTGGCCAGCACCTGGCGCGACGAGGGGTTGATGTCCAGCGAGACCCCTTCGGCGACGCTGCGCCCGCGCACCATCTCCGCCACCACCGCGAAGTCCCGGTAGCCCGGATTCCCCGAGGAGCCCACATAGGCCTGGTGCAGCGGCTTGCCGGCCACCTCGCGCACCGGCACCACCCTGTCGGGGCTCGAGGGCAGCGCGATCAGGGGCTCCAGGCTCGAGAGGTCCAGGACCTCCTCGCGGTCATAGGTACAGCCCGGCTCGGCGGAAAGCGGCTTCCAGTCCGACTCGCGGCCACGGGCGGTCAGGAAGCGGCGGGTCTCCTCGTCACTGGGAAAGACCGTGGCGGTGGCGCCCATCTCGGTGCCCATGTTGGCCAGCACGTGGCGGTCCATGGCGGAGAGGTGCTCGAGGCCAGGGCCGTGATACTCGATGATGGTGTCCTTGCCGCCGGCCACGCCGTGGCGGCGCAAGAGCTCGAGCACCGCGTCCTTGGCCGAGACCCAGTCAGGCAGCCGCCCCTCCAGGCGGATGCCCCAGATCTCGGGCATGGTGAGGTAGAGCGGCTCGCCGGCCATGGCCGTGGCCACCTCGATGCCGCCGGCGCCGATCGCCAGCATTCCCAGCGAGCCGGCGGAGGTAGTGTGACTGTCGCAGCCGACGATGGACTGCCCCGGGATGCCGAAGTGCTCCATGTGCACCGGGTGGCTGATGCCGTTGCCGGGCCCGGAGTACCAGACCCCGAAGCGCTCACAGGCACTCTTGAGGAACAGATAGGTCTCGGCGTTGAGCTGGTCGGCCTGCACCAGCCCGTGGTCGATGTACTGCACGCTGGGCTCGGTGTGCACCCGCTCGAGGCCCATGGCCTCGAGCTCGAGCATCACCAGGGTGCCCAACACATCCTGCAGCAGGGCCTGGTCGATGCGCAGGGCAATCTCGCTGCCGGGCGTCATCTCGCCCTCGACAAGATGATCGCGGATCAGCTGTCGGGCGAGGTTCAGGGGCGTTGATGAGGAAGTCATTGTTATTGGTCTCATGATCACGGTCGTTGATGGGGCGTCGGCGTCAGCGGGCCGGGATGGGATAGCGTCTGTCGGCCTTCCCTGCCTTCACCACCTGGCCCGGGGTATCATGGCCGACAATCGCCGGCAGCAGGGCCGCGGCGGCCAGCAGGGCGTCCAGGTCGACGCCGGTGGGGACGCCCATCTGCTCGAACATGTGCACCAGGTCTTCGGTGCAGACGTTGCCGGTGGCGCCCGGCGCATAGGGGCAGCCGCCGAGGCCGCCCAGCGAGGCATCGAAGCGGATGATGCCGGCCTGCCAGGCGGCCAGGGCGTTGGCCAGGCCCATGCCGCGGGTGTTGTGGAAGTGCAGGGTGAAGGGGGTGCCGGGGAAGCGCGAAAGCGCCGCCTCGCAGACCCGCACCACCTGGGCCGGGTTGGCCATGCCGGTGGTGTCGCAGAGGGTCACTCCCTGGACGCCGAGCTTTAGCAGCCTGCCCACCAGGTCGAGGACCCGCGCCTGGGGCACCTCGCCCTCGAAGGGACAACCGAAGCTGGTGGAGAGCGAGGCGTTGACGAAGACGCCGCTGCCCTGTGGGTGCGATCGCACCACCGCGAGAATCTCGGCGAACTGCGCAAGCGACTGGTCCGGCGTCATGCGCAGGTTGGCCCCGCCGTGGGAGTCACTCGCCGACATGACCAGGTTGATCTCGTCGACGCCGCAGGCCAGGGCCCGCTCGGCGCCCTTGAGGTTGGGCACCAGCACGGTGATCCCCACCCCCGGACGGCGATGGATGCCGGCGACCACCTCGGCGGCATCGCTCAGGTGAGGAATCGCCTTGGGCGAGACGAAGGAGGTAGCCTCGATACGGGCCAGGCCGGTGGCGGAGAGCGCGTCGATCAGGCGGATCTTCTCCGCGGTGGGCACGAAGGTCGCCTCGCTCTGGAAGCCATCGCGGGTCGCCACCTCGTTGATCTGCAGTTGGGTCATGATCGGTGTCCTGGATCGGCCGGGGATCAGATGATGCCGGCGTCGCGCAGCTTGGCGCGGGTGTCTGCGTCGATGCCCAACTCGTCGAGCACCTCCTCGGTGTGCGCCCCGAGCGCCGGGCCGCCGTGGCCCAGGCGGCCCGGCGTGGCGCTGAGCTTGGGCAGCACCCCCGGGACCTTCAGCGGCCGGCCGTCCGGCCGGGTGAACGACTGGATCATCTCCCGCGCCAGGTAGTGGGGGTCACTGGCGATGTCGGCGGCGGTGTAGGGGTAGCCGGCCGGCACGCGCGCCTCGTCCAGAGCGGCGAGGATCTCGTCACGCCCCCGGGACCGCGTCCAGGCCTCGATGGCGGCGTCGATCTCCCCGGCGCGGCGGGTCCTGCCATCGTTCTGGGCCAGCTCGGGATCCTCGGCCAGCTCGGGGCGGCCGATCACCGCCATCAGACGCTTGAAAATGCTGTCGCCATTGCCGGCGATCAGCACGTAGTCGCCGTCCCGGGTGCGATAGGCGTTTGACGGCGTGATGCCCGGCAGGGCGCTGCCGCTGGGTTCGCGAACCTGGCCGCTGGCGTCGTATTCGGGCAGCAGGCTTTCCATCATGGCGAAGACCGACTCGTAGAGGGCCACGTCGACCTCCTGGCCAAGCCCGCTGTGGTGTCGCTCCTGGAGCGCCAGCAGGGTGCCGATCACCGCATAGAGGGCGGAGAGGGAGTCGCCGATGCTGACCCCGACCCGCACCGAGGGCTCACCGGGCTGGCCGGTCAGGTAGCGCAGGCCGCCCATGGCCTCGCCGATCACCCCGAAGCCCGGTTTGTCGCGATAGGGGCCCGTCTGGCCGTAGCCGGAGACGCGCACCATGATCAGCCCCGGATTGGCGGACGCCAGCGCCTCGTAGCCCAGCCCCCAGCCCTCCAGGGTGCCGGGGCGGAAGTTCTCCACCAGCACGTCGGCCTCTGCGGCCAGCCGACGGACCAGTGCCTGGCCTTCGGCCGTGCGCAGGTCCAGGGAGACCGAGCGCTTGTTGCGAGTCTGGACATGCCACCACAGCGAGGTGCCGTCCTCGATCATTCTCCATTTGCGAAGGGGGTCGCCGGTGCCCGGGGGCTCGACCTTGATCACGTCGGCGCCGAACTCGCCCAGCAACTTGGTGGCGAAGGGACCGGCGATCAGCTGGCCCAGTTCGATCACCTTGAGCCCGGCCAGCGGCAGCTGGCGTGAGGTCGGGGAGGTCGGGGAGGTCATGGAGGAACTCCTGAATAACGCGGTTTGTAGTCACCGAGAGTGGGCCACCTCGGGCTCCCCTAGCAATTCGGCAATCGGGAACCGAGGTTTCGCTGTACACGAAGCCATGGGCTAGCATGGGAGGGATCCGCCCCTCCCTGGAGTCCAGAAGCCATGCGCCGCTTCGATTTCGTGACCCTCAAGCTGTTCGTTGCCATCGCCGAGGAGGGGCGGCTGACCGCCGCCGCGGATCGCGAACACCTGGCGCTGGCCGCCGTCAGCAAACGGGTCAGCGACCTGGAATCCATGATCGGCACCGAACTGCTCTACCGGCGCTCCCGCGGCGTCGAGCTCACCCCGGCCGGCCAGGCCTTCCTGCACCACGCCCGGCGCATCCTCGAGGATGTCGCCCGCCTCGAGGCGGAGCTCAGCGAGTACGGCGAGGGGGTGCGCGGCCATGTGCGCATCCACTCCAACACCTCGGCGATCATCGCCTTCCTGCCCCAGGACCTGAGCGTCTTCTCCCGGGAGTACCCGCAGATCAAGCTCGACCTCCAGGAGCGGACCAGCGCCGAGGCCATCGCCGCCGTGCGCGACGGCGTGGCCGATGTGGGCATCTTCGCCGGCCATGTGGCCGCCGACGGCCTCGAGGTTGTGCCCTACCGTCGCGACCAGCTGGTGCTGGTGACCCCGGAGGATCATCCGCTCGCCGATCGCGATCGCCTGTTCCTGCACGAGGCCACCGAGCATGACTTCGTCGGCCTGCAGCAGGACGCCTCCCTGCAGTCGCTGCTCCACGATCAAGCCAATCAGGCGGGGCGCAGCCTTCGCATGCGCATCCAGGTACGCAGCTTCGACGCCATCTGCCGCATGATCCACCACGGCATGGGAATCGGCGTGCTGCCCGAGCGAACCCTCTACCGTGACCTGCGTGACCTGCGCCTGCGACTGATCCCGCTGGCCGATGACTGGGCACGCCGGGAGATCGTCATCGGCATGCGTCACTACGAGACCCTGCCGGTGGTGGCCCGCCACCTGGTCGATCACCTGCTCCAGGCGAACGATGATTTGCATAGCGAACCGGCACCGGCATAGATTTGCCCGACGCCTATCTCTTCAACCGTAATGCCCACCGGGAAGCCTGCAGATGAGTCAGACACGCAATACCCTGAGCGAGATCAAGGCCCTGACCTTCGATGTCTTCGGCACTGTGGTGGACTGGCGCAGCAGCGTGATCCGCGAGGGTGAGGCCCTGGGTCAGGCCCGCGGCATCAGCGTCGACTGGGCCGCCTTCGCCGATGCCTGGCGCGGTGGCTATGCGCCGGCCATGAACCGGGTGCGCCAGGGCGAGCTGCCCTGGACGCGGCTCGACGACCTCCACCGCCTGACCCTGGATCGCCTGATCGACGAGTTCGGCATCGGCGAGGCCCTTACCGAGGAGGACCGGCAGCACCTCAACCGTGCCTGGCACCGCCTCGATGCCTGGCCGGACAGCGTGTCAGGGCTTCGGCGCCTAAAGCCCCGATTCATCCTCGCCACCCTCTCCAACGGCAACGTATCGCTGCTGGTCAACATGGCCAGGCATGCGGGACTGCCCTGGGACTGCGTGATCTCGGCGGAGCTGGCCGGCCACTACAAGCGCGACCCACAGGTTTACCACAAGGCCTGCGAGCTGCTCGACCTGCCCCCCCACCAGGTGATGATGGTGGCGGCCCACCAGGACGACCTTCAGGCGGCCCATCGCGAGGGGCTGTGTACCGCCTTCGTCAAGCGGCCACTGGAGCATGGACCGGATGCCATCCCCGACCTCACGGTGGACCCGGTCTTCGACCTGGTGGCCGATGACTTTCACGACCTGGCCGACCAGCTGCTCGACCCCTGACCCGGGAGCGCCGCATGAGACTCGACCCCACCTCGCTCAGGCTGTTCGTCCGGGTCGCCGAGACCGGCACCATCACCGGCGCCGCCGAGGCGGAATTCATCGCCACCTCGGCGGTCAGCAAGCGGCTCAGCGAGCTGGAGGCCCACTTCAACAGCCCGCTGCTCAAGCGCAACAACCGCGGGGTGGAGCTGACCCCGGCCGGCAACGCCCTGCTCAACCTGTCGCGAGGCGTGCTGCATAACCTTGAAGATCTCGAGCTGCAGATGCGCGAGTACGCCAGCGGTAACCGGGGCATCGTCAGGGTGTTTGCCAACATGTCGGCCATCACCCAGTACCTGCCCACCGAGACCCAACTGTTCTTCGAGAAATACCCCGATATCGGCGTTCAGCTGGAGGAAAAAGTCAGCCCGATCATCACCCGTGAGGTGGTCAGCAACAATGCCGACATCGGCGTCTGCGCGCGGCTTCCCCACGGCTACGACCTGGTGGAATTTCCTTACCATGTCGACGACCTGGTGCTGGTGACGCCCCAGAACCACCCGCTGGCCGATCGAGAGAGGATCGATTTCCGCGAGTGCCTCGACTTCCCTCACGTGGGGCTGCACACCTCGAGCGCCATCAACCTGGAACTGCTGCGTGCCGCCAGCCTCGCCAACCGGCCTCTGCGGCTGCGCATCCAGGTCACCAGCTACGACGCCCTGTGCATGATGGTCCAGGCCGGACTGGGCGTCGGCGTGGTGCCCCGTGGCGCCATCCGGCAGTACGTGGGCGGGCTGGATGTCAGGGTCCTGGGGATTCGAGACGACTGGGCAAGGCGCAGATTGAGCATCTATGTCCACGACCTCGACCGGCTCTCCATGGCCTCACGCATGTTCGTCGATCACCTGATCGAATCCGCCGCTACCGGCGGATAATGCCGGAGATCTTCAAGACATACGGGGCGATTTTTAACGCTGCAATGCGGCATGGAAGTGGGGCTTTTCTTGCCTTCTTGTTTGGAGAAGGCGGCTTCATGAATCACCAATGTACAGGTCGATACCGGGAGGGTATCAATGAAGCCTGGCGCGCTGCCCCTCGTCCCGCGGGCAACGGCGAGCCATCTAACGACAACAGCATCCCGAACTATAACAACAGGCATTCGGCTTTCCGAAAGCCAGGAGAACACAACAATGACATCGCTTTCCCGCAAGGCACGCCTGCTGCTTCCCGCCTCCCTCATCGCCATCGGCAGTCTCGGCGTCTCGAGCGTCCAGGCCGAGACCGCGCTGAACATCGGCGCCGTTCCCACCGGCACCGGCTGGTTCTTCGGCATCTCCGAGGGCGCCCGGGTGGTCAGCGCCAACACCCCCTACGAGATCACCGTGCGCGAAACCGGTGGCACCCGAGAGAACGCCATCCGCCTGGGCCGTGGGGAGCTCGACCTGGCCTTCACCGAGGCCCTGGTGGGCTACGAGATGTACAACGGCATCGGCCGCTTCGAGGAGACCCCGAACCCCGACGCCCGTCTGATCTACTGGATCGCCCCCTCCACCATGCACTGGGCGGTACGCGAGGACTCCGGCATCGAGACCTTCGAGGACCTTAACGGTCAGCGCTTCAACCCCAGCAGCATCGGCGGGGGTGGCGAGTACATCACCGAGCTGGTGTTCGGCATCCTGGGCATCGAGCCCGACTTCCAGCGCATGCGCATCGATGATGCCGCCGAGGGGGTGATCGACGGGCGCCTGGTGGGCTTCAGCTACAACGGCGTGCCGCCGATCCCGGCCTTCACCGAGGTCCACTCCTCGCGCCCGCTGCGCCTGCTGTCGCTCTCCGACGAGCAGGTCGAGGCCGTCACCGCGGAGCTGCCCTTCCTGGCCCCCACCGTGGTCCCGGCCGACACCTACCGCGGCATGCCGGAAGCCACCACCATGGGAATCTACATGGGTGTCGCCGCCAATGCCGGCCTGGCTGACGATACCGTCTACGACATCACCAAGGCGTACTGGGAGAACCACGAGCAGGTGGCCAACTCCTTCAAGCCCGCCGAGGGCGTGACCCCGCAGACCGTGGTCGACAACGCCACCTTCCCGCTGCACGCCGGCGCCCTGCGCTACTACCAGGAGCTGGGCCTGGAGATCCCCGAGGACATCATCCCGCCCGAAGCGCAGTAACTCCCTCTCCCCGCGGGCCAGGCGCCCGCGGGGCATTTCCCGATGTCGTTACCCTGACGCACCGCCCTCCCCCTCGTGCCGCGGTGCGGGAGTCATCCGATGGACACCCCAGCAAATTCCAAAGTCGTCGAGAAATATTCGGAGGACTCGGGCAAGCGCCAGCTGACCGGCTTCTGGTTCCTGGTGACCCGCCTGGCCGCGGTCTCCATGGCGCTGTTTCACCTCTACACAGCCGTCACCGGCCCGGTGAACACCCAGAACGCCATCCACCTGCTGTTCGCCCTGCCGCTGATCTTCCTGGCCTACAGCTGTCGCGTGCGCGACGCCAACCGCATTCCCTGGTATGACCTGGCACCGATCCTCCTCGGCGCGGTGGTCAGCGCCTACTACGTGATCCACTTCGACCGCATCCTCTACCAGCTGGGCTACCTGATGCCCACCACCCTGGACATCGTCTTCGGGATCTCGGCGATCGTGCTGCTGCTCGAGGCCTGCCGGCGCGCCATCGGCCTGGCCTTCCCGATCCTGGTGCTGATTGCCCTGGCCTATGCCGCCTTCGGCCAGCACCTGCCCGGCGTCTGGGGCCATGGCGGCTTCCGCTGGGACGACCTGATCGCCACTTTCTACCTGAGCCCCACCGGCGTCTACGGCAGCCTGATGCGCACCTCCTCCACGGTGATCGTGGTCTTCATCATGTTCGGCGCCCTGCTGGTCACCACCGGCGGCGGCGACACCTTCATGCGCCTCTCCAATGCCCTCACCGGGCGCATGTCGGGCGGGCCGGCCAAGGCCGCCACCCTGTGCAGCGCCATGTTCGGCAGCATCAGCGGCAGCACCGCTGCCAACGTCGCCACCACCGGGGTGTTCACCATCCCGATGATGAAGAAGAACGGCTACAGCCCCCGCTTCGCCGCGGCTACCGAAGCCTCCGCCTCCACCGGCGGGCAGATCCTGCCGCCGATCATGGGCGCCGCCGCCTTCGTCATGGCCGACGTCATCTCCACCAGCTACCTGGAGATCATCGGTGCCGCGCTGATCCCGGCCTTGCTGTTCTACCTGGCCATCTGGATGAGCGTGCACTTCGAGGCCAAGCGCCTGGGCCTCAACCCGATGCCGAAATCGGAGCGGCCCACCCTGCGCGAGGGCCTGTTCAACATCGAGACCCTGGTGATCCCGCTGGCGGTGCTGATCACCCTGCTGGTGATGCGTTATACCCCGACCACCTCGGCGGTGGCCGCCTATTTCACCGCCATGGCGCTCTACCTGTTCTCCTGGCGCAGCCCAGGCACCTTCGTGGAGCGCCTCAGGTCGCTGCCCGCGGCGCTTGAGGCCGGCGCGATGACCGCCGCCATGATCGCGGTGATCATCGGCAGCGTAGCGATCATTGCTTCGGTGATCAGCCTCACCGGCCTGGGCCTCAAGGTCTCCTCGGTGATCCTGGTGGTCAGCGGCGGCGACGTGCTCATCACCCTGCTGCTGGCCATGGTAGTGGCCATCATCCTCGGCATGGGCCTGCCCACCGTGGCCGCCTACATGCTGGCCGCCTCGGTGGTGGCGGGGGCCTTCATCGAGGCTGGCCTGCCGAGCCTCTCGGCTCACCTGTTCATCCTCTACTTTGCGATCCTCTCCGGGGTAACTCCTCCGGTGGCGCTGGCCGCGTACATCGCCGGGGCCATCGCCGGCTCCCACTGGTTCCGTACCGCGCTGACCGCCACCAAGATCTCCCTGGGCGGCTTTTTGATCCCCTACATGTTCATCTACCACCCGCCGCTGCTCGGCAACGGCACGATGCTGGAGATCGCCATGGCGGTGGGGTCGGGGGTGCTCGGCATCATCGCCCTGGCCGCCTCCACCATCGGCTACTTCCGACGGCCCTGCTCCTGGCTGGAGCGGGGCCTGCTGCTGGTCGCTGCGCTGATGCTGATCAGCGGACAGGCGATCACCGACGTGGTCGGCATCGCCCTGATCGGCGGCCTGTTCGCCTGGCAATCTCTGAGACACCGCCCAGACGGGGACGCACCGGCGCGCCCCGACCATGACAAGGAGCCTGCACGATGAGGATCGTGATTCCCGACGACTACCAGAACTGCGTGCGTCACCTGGACGCCTTCGCCCAACTGGAGGGCCACGACGTCACGGTGTTCAACGACACCGTCACCGACCTGGACACCCTGGTGGAGCGCTTCCAGGACGCCGAGGCCCTGGTGCTGATCCGCGAACGCACGCCGATCACCGCCGAGTTGCTCGAGCGGCTGCCCAACCTGCGGGCGATCAGCCAGACAGGCGGCGGTGCCGCCCACGTGGACATGGCCGCCTGCCGCGAGCGCGGCGTCACTGTGATGGCCGGCACGGGCTCGCCCCATGCCGCCGCCGAGCTCACCTGGGCCCTGGTGATGGCCGCCATGCGCCATCTCCCCGAGGAAGTCGCCAACCTCCGGGCCGGGCGCTGGCAGCGCACCCTGGGCACCGGCCTCAAGGGCCGCACCCTGGGCATCTTCGGCTACGGCAAGATCGGCCAGCTGATGGCGCGCTACGGCCAGGCCTTCGAGATGCAGGTACTGGTCTGGGGCCGCGAGGGCACCCGGAGCCGGGCCGCCGAGGCCGGCCTCGAGGTGGCCGCCAGCCAGGCGGAATTCTTCGAACACAGCGACGTGCTCAGCCTGCACCTGCGCCTCAACGAGGGCACCCAGGGCATCGTCAGCGCCGACGATCTGGCCCGCATGAAGCCCACCGCCCTGCTGGTCAACACCGCTCGGGCCCAGCTGATCGCCCCCGGCGTGCTGGAGGCCGCCCTGCGCGCCGGCCGCCCGGGCATGGCCGCGGCGGACGTCTTCGAGACGGAGCCGGTGGTCCAGCACCCGCTGCTGGCGCTGCCCAACTTCCTCGGCGTGCCCCATCTCGGGTACGTGGAGAAGGACAGCTACGAGCTATACTTCGGCGACGCCTTCGCCAACCTGCTGGCCTTCGCCGCCGGCGAACCCGTCAAGAACCTGGCCCAGTAGTCGTCAACAAGAGTAGCCGCCCGGAACGAGCCAACGACAAGGAGCCCCGACCATGAGCCACCGACAGGACGACCTCGACCCCAACGGCCTGGCCACCCGGCGCGAGGTGCTCGGCGACGCCTACGTGGACGCCGCCCTATCCCAGGTGGATGACTTCAGCTGGCCGATGCAGGAGTTGGTGACCCGCAACTGCTGGAACGACATCTGGAACCGGCCGGGCCTGGCGCGCCCCACCCGCAGCCTGATCAACATCGGCATGCTGGTGGCGCTGAACCGCCCCCACGAGCTCAAGGTGCACCTGCGCGGTGCACTCAACAACGGCTGCAGCGAGGAAGAGATCCGCGAGGTACTGCTGCAGTGCGTGCCTTACTGCGGCTTCCCGGCCGCCATCGACGGGCTGCGCACCGCCCGCGAGGTGCTCGCCGCTTGGCGGGAGGAGCAGACCGGCTGAGCTGACAACGTCGGTGACCCTGAGAACCGGCAAGACTCGACATAACCGCCAGCGGCGGGCCTCGACCCGCCGCTGGCGTACGTCTCGCTGACCCGGTCGAGCAGATTCAGCCGCCGCGCTGCTGTGCGCTCATCGCGCTGCCCGAGGCTGGGCGTTCCACCTCGAAGAGGTCGGTGCAGCGGGCGTAGTCGTTGCCGGCCATGCGCCCGATGGGCCTGAGACCCTCGAGGCTCACGTGGCGGCCGTTCCAGATGGCGTCGTCCACATGAATGGATATCACCTCTGCCAGCACCAGGTTGCCGGCCAGCGGCTGGTCGCCGAAGCGGATGATCTCGCGCAGCCGGCAGCCGAATGCCACCGGGGCACCAACTACCCGCGGCACCGAGACGCCGGCCATGGCGACCTTCTCGAGACCCGCGTGGAGGAACTCGTCGTCGCCGTGGGCCAGCCCCGCGCTGGTGGCGTTCATCTCTTCCACCAGCCCCTCGCCGCTGATGTGCACCACGCACTCCGGCACCTCGCCCAAGTTGCGGATGGTGTCCTTGGGGTTGGCGTCACCGTCGAGCAGCGGCGAGAAGCCCAGCACCGGCGGGTTGACGCTCACCACGTTGAAGAACGAAAAGGGGGCCAGGTTGGCGTTGCCCGCGGCGTCCAGGGTCGAGACCCAGGCAATGGGACGCGGACAGATGGAACCGGAGAACAGGCGATAGATCTTGCCCGAACTCAGGGTGTTCTCTTCCAGCAGGTAGTCGCTCATGGCGGTGATTCTCCGGTTAATGGTGGCCCATGCGAGCCATGGTAACCGCTATCTCACGAGCTGCCGACGCCCAATCCGGTATCACGGCCGATGCCGGCGGCATCGGCAACAGTCCGTGGCTGCTGGCCCATGAGGCAGGCGAGGTACCCTTCAGTCCGGGGTTACGCTCTTTACAGCAGGAACATCCAAGTCTCGCAGAGCCACTCAAGCATTTACCGCGATTCGGACCCATCTTTTAGTTGGGGCTCGATGTACCATCGGGTCCACACAGGAGGGTGATGAACATGATCACTCAAAGACTGGCTATCTCGGCACTGCTCGGATCACTGCTGCTAACGGGGTTCGCCTGGGCCGAGGGAGAGCCCTTCCAGCAGCATCGCATGGAACAGACTCGCGTCGAATCCGTTGCTCCCCAGGGTCGTGACCATTTCGCTCGGCTGGATACGAACGGCGATGGCAGGATCTCGGCCACCGAGGCTCAACAACGGGCCCTGCCGGAACCCTTCTGGGTTCTGGACAGGAATCAGGACGGCCATGTGACAAAACAGGAGTTTCGGTATCGGTCAATCTGATCCATCGGCAGAACACACAGAGGCGGGAGTGCCTGACGCCCGCCTCTGCCTTGGTGCGACCATAACGGGAGATGGCGACACCGTGTGCTGGCAACACTATAGTTAAGCTAGCATCGGGAGGCCGATAGACCATGAGACATCGCAGCATGATCGTCGAAGATCAGCCGAGCCTGCCAGGGGTCGACGAGATAAGCAGCGCTCGACGTCCCGCTTCGCGCGGCGCCATTCGGCAACCCGATGTCATCCTGCTGGAGCGCCAGGCCTTCCAGCCCGGTGAGCTCGAAAAATTGCTCGCCGATCTGGCAGATACCCCCATCGTCGTGATCCTGTCACCCGGCCGGGATGATCGGCATGTGCAGCAGGCCCGGCACGCCGCGGTGGTGGCGCTGTCGGGACGGTCCGCCGCGGCGCCCCCCACCCGAGAGGACGCTCCCGCGCCCCATGGCCGACTCACCGACTGGCAGGTCCGACGGATCGAGGCCCATATCGAGGCGCATCTGGACGAGACGATCCACGTTCGCGATCTGGCAGCCTTGAGCCGGCTCAGCCTTGGCCACTTCGCCCACGCCTTCAAGCGGACCTTCGGCATCCCGCCACTGGCCCATGTCACCCACCGCCGCCTGACACGGGCCTGCGAGCGGATGCTCGCCGGCGACGAGCCGCTGTCGCGCATCGCCCAGGAGTGCGGCTTCTGCGACCAGTCGCATTTCACCCGGCATTTTCACCGCGCCCTGGGCATGGCCCCGCATCACTGGCGGCGCCTTCATGCCCCCGGCCCACTGTGAACCATCGTCCCCCGGCCGTGAAAAAACCTCGGCTCGCGTAAAACCGCATTTATGGCACCATGGCAGGCACCGGCACCCAGCGAAGGAACCGCGCCATGCCCGCCCTCGACGACTCCGCCCTGCAGCCCGGCTTCATGGTGACCCACGGCAATCGCCTGGAGGCGCTGCGCGGCCTTGCGGTGGAGTGGATGCGGCGCCACCCGTTGGGGCCGCTGGAGAACGAGACGATCCTGGTACAGAGCAACGGCATCAGCCAGTGGTTGAAGCTGGCCCTGGCCGAGGACGAGGTCAACGGCGGCGCCGGCATCGCCGCCGCCCTGGACGTGACCCTGCCGGCGCGCTTCCTGTGGCAGGCCTACCGGGCCGTGCTGGGGGAAGACGCGGTGCCGCCGGTCTCCCCCTTTGACAAGCCGCGGCTGCTCTGGCGGCTGATGCGCCTGCTGCCCGCCCTGCTGGACTCCCCCGTCTTCGCCCCCCTGGCGCGCTTCCTGGCCGAGGACGACGACCTGCGCAAGCGCCACCAACTGGCCGAGCGCCTGGCCGACCTCTTCGACCAGTACCAGGTCTACCGGGCCGACTGGCTGACCGCCTGGGCGGCGGGCGACGACGTGATCCTCACCGCTCGGGGCGAGACACGCCCGCTGGTCGAGGCGCAGCGCTGGCAGGCCGAGCTGTGGCGGGCGCTGCGTGATGACATTTCACACACCCAGGGCGAAGCGGGCCTCGCCTCCAGCCGCGCGACGGTGCACGAGCGCTTCCTCGATGCGTGCCAGGGGCTCGACTCAGCCCGCCCTCCACCTGGGCTGCCGCGCCGGGTCATCGTCTTCGGCCTCTCCTCGCTGCCCGCCCAGACCCTGGAGGCGCTCGCCGCCATGGCGCGGGTCAGCCAGGTGCTGCTCTGCGTGCACAACCCCTGCCGCCACTACTGGGCGGACATCATCGAGCACAAGGATCTGCTCCGCGCGGAACGCAAGCGCCAGCAGCGCCGCCCCGGCATGCCGGCGGAGCTCGCCGAGACCGAGCTGCACCTGCATGCCCAGCCGCTGCTGGCTGCCTGGGGCAAGCAGGGTCGCGACTACCTGCGCCTGCTGGACGAATTTGACGAGCAGCAGGCCTACCGCGGCCTCTTCGAGGGCGAGGCCCTGCGCATCGACCTCTTCGATTCGCCTCTCCACAACAACGCCGAGCCCAGCCTGCTGCGCCAGCTGCAGGACGACATCCTCGAGCTGCGCCCCCTCCGCGAGACCCGCGACACCTGGCCCGCCGTGGACCAGGCCCGCGACCGATCGCTGCGCTTCCAGGTCGCCCACAGCGCCCTGCGCGAGGTGGAGATCCTCCACGACCAGCTGCTGTCCGCCTTCAGCGAGAACCCGACCCTCAAGCCCCGCGACATCCTGGTGATGGTGCCGGATGTCGATCAGTACGCCGCCGCGGTACAGGCGGTGTTCGGCCGCCTCGACGCCGACGACCCACGCCATATCCCCTTCACCCTCTCCGACCAGGCCAGCCGCCACCGCCTGCCGCTGCTGATCGCACTCGAACAGCTGCTGCGACTGCCGGAGCTGCGCCTCTCGGTGAGCGACCTGCTCGACCTGCTGGAGGTGCCGGCGGTGCGTGCGCGCTTCGGCATCCATGAGGCCGGCCTGCCCACCCTGCGCCGCTGGATCGAGGGCGCCGGCATCCGTTGGGGGCTCGACGCCCGCCAGCGCCAGAGCCTCGACCTGCCAGGTGGCATGGCCGCCAACACCTGGGCCTTCGGCCTGCGCCGGCTGCTGCTGGGCTATGCGGTGGGCAACGCCGCCGACGGGCCCTGGCAGGGGGTGGAGCCCTTTGATGACATCGGCGGGCTGGAGGCGGCGCTGGCCGGCCCGTTGGTCACGCTGATCGACACCCTGGAAGGCCAGTGGCAGACACTTGCCGAACCCTGCGACGTGACCACCTGGGGCGAGCGGCTGCGCGGCCTGCTGGAGGCCTGCTTTCTGGCGGATTCCGACCACGACCTGATGGCGCTGACCCGCCTGGAGCAGGCGCTGGACGCCTGGCAGGAGAGCGCCGAGGAGGCCGAGCTCAGCGAGCCCCTGCCGCTCTCGGTGGTGCGCGAGCACTGGCTCGCCCAGGTGGACGAGGCGAGCCTCTCCCAGCGCTTCCTGGCCGGGGCGGTGAACATCGCCACCCTGATGCCGATGCGCGCCATCCCCTTCCGCCACGTCTGCCTGCTGGGCATGAACGACGCCGACTACCCGCGCACCCAGCGCCCGCTGGACATCGACCTGATGGCCCAGGATTACCGCCCCGGCGACCGCTCCCGCCGCGAGGACGACCGCTACCTCTTCCTGGAGGCGCTGCTCTCCGCCCGCGACCGGCTGAGCATCAGCTGGGTGGGGCGCAGCATCATCGACAACAGCGAGCAGCCGCCCTCGGTGCTGCTCGGCCAGCTGCGCGACCACCTCGCCCGCGGTTGGACGCTGGCGGATGTCGAGGGCAAGAACGAAAGCGAGCAGGACGCAGGCAAGGCGCTGCTGGCCGCGCTGACCACCGAGCATCCGCTGCAGCCCTTCAGCATCGAGTATTTCCGGAAAGGTTCTTCGTTGACCACCTACGCTCACGAGTGGCGCGAGCTGCACCGCCCCGATACCGGGCCAGCGCCGGCCGCGGAGCCGGCGCTGGCTCCCTTCCGCCAGGACAGCCCGCTGACCCTGGTCCAGCTCGGCAACTTCCTCAAGGCGCCGGTGCAGGCCTTCACCAACACCCGGCTCAAGGTCTTTCTCGAAACGCAAGCCATGGAGCGGCTCGACCACGAGCCCTTCACCCTCGGCGGCCTCGACCACTGGCAGCTGCAGCACGCGCTGATCGAGGCGAGCCGCGAGGCGGTGGAGGCCGGCGAGCCCCATGAACCCACCATGCTGGCCACCCTGGAGCGCCTCGAGCGCCAGGGGCGCCTGGCCATGGGCGGCTTCGCCGAGCGCATGCGCGACAGCCTCGTCGAGCCCATGGAGACCCTCTTCGCCGACTACCGCCGGGTGCTCGACGAATGGCCCCACGCCATGGAGGAACCGCTCACCATCTCGCTGGAACTTCGAGAAGAGCTTCGAGAAGAGCTTCGAGGAGAACTTCAGGGAGAGCTCGGCGTTGGCCTGCAACTGGAGGACTGGCTGGGCGAGCTGCGCGTCAACGACGCCATGGAGCGCTGCCGGGTGCTGCTCACTACCAGCAGCCTGGTCAACAAGGGCAAGTACCACTGGAAGCACTGGCTCACTCCCTGGGTGGCCCACCTGGCTGGCCAGCTCGAGGGGCCCATGACCACCCGGCTGCTCTCCCGGGCCGGCGGCGGCACCCTCGCGCCAGTTCCCGCCGAGGAGGCCCGCGAGCACCTCGCCGTCATCGCCGCGGCCTGGCAGCGCGGCATGGCCACGCCGCTGCCCCTGGCCCGCGACACCGCCTTCGCCTGGCTGGAGAAGGGCGGCACGCCCCAGGCCATGGCCCGCTGCCTCGAAGGCAAGGCCACCGAGGAGGACGACAAGGCCTGGAAGGCCGCCAACACCGTTTTCTATGGCAGCGGTTTCAACAACGACCACGGCGAGCGCGGCCGTGACGCCTACCTGCTGCGCCAGTGGCCGGAGCTGGAGGCCATGCTTCGCTCATCGGAGGGCGGTGGCTTCGCCGAGCTGGCCGAACGCCTCTACGCCCCGCTATTACACGCGGTACGCAAGCCGAAGGAGAAGAACGCCAAGGGCAATGGCAGCAGGGGGGGCAAGGCATGAGCACGCAGGACCAGAAGACGCCCCCCACCCTGGATCCGATCCACCTGCCGCTTACCGGCAGCCGGCTGATCGAGGCCAGCGCCGGCACCGGTAAGACCTTCACCATCGCCCTGCTCTACGTGCGCCTGGTGCTGGGCCCGCGGAACGACACGGACGCCGAGAGCTTCCCCCGCGCCCTCACCCCGCCGGAGATCCTGGTGGTGACCTTCACCAACGCCGCCACCCGGGAGCTGCGCGACCGCATCCGCGCCCGGCTGGTGGAGGCCGCGGATGCGTTTCAGGAAGCGGCCAATGCGAAAGACGAAGCGCCGGAGGCAGACCGAAGAGGAGGTCCTATGCCAGGGGTGAGGAGCACTGCTCCGAACGGGCTGGCCATGGATGGCCAGCACCGGACCTGCGAGCGGAGCGGGACGCGAGAGCGAAGCAGGGCATCGGTAGCGCCCTGGGAGGGGTTCACAGCGCCTCCTCGTAGGTCTGCCGCCGGATCAGCTTCGTCGGGCAATGGACTGACGGGAGACCTCTTCGCCCAACCGGCAGCGGGCAATTCCTCCACTGAATCAGTTTCCAGTGATCCACTACTCGCCCTGCGAGACAGCTACCCCCGTGAGCGCTGGCCCGCCTGCGCCCGCCGCCTGCAGCTGGCCGCCGAGTGGATGGACGAGGCCGCGGTCTCCACCATCCACTCCTGGTGCCACCGCATGCTGCGCGAGCACGCCTTCGAGAGCGGCAGCCTCTTCTCGCTGGAGATGAACCTCGACCAGTCGGAACTCGAGCTGGAGGTCGCCCGGGACTACTGGCGCAGCTTCTACTACGCCCTGGACGCCGAGGCACTGGCGGTGGTCACCCGCTACTGGGAGACCCCCGACGCCCTGGCCGAGGACGTGCGCCGCCTGCAGGGCGACGCCGACCTGCTGCCCGACGCCCCGCCCCCCGCCGGCGCCCTGGCCGCCATGCAGGCCGATCACACCCGCATACTGGCTTCGCTCAAGGCGCCCTGGCCCGCCTGGCTCGACGATCTTTCGGAAGCGTTGGAGAACGGCGCCGCCGCCAAGGCCTTCGACCAGCGCAAGCTCAACAGCAAGAGTCGCGCGGACTGGCTGGCGAAGCTGCGCGACTGGGCCAACGACCCCGAGCTCGCCATCCCCGCGCTGACCGACACCGCCTGGCAGCGCCTGACCCCGGAGGGCATCGCCGAGATCTGGAAGCAGGGCGAGCCCCTGGACCATCCCGCGCTGCGCGCCCTGGCCGAGCTGCCGAGCCAACTCGATGCCCTGCCCGACGCCCACGCCGACCTGCTGGCCCACGCCGTGCGCTGGACGGCCGAGCGCCGTGAGCGCATGCAGCAGCGCCGCGCCGAGCTCGGCCCCGACGACCTGCTCGAACGCCTCGACCGTGCCTTCTCCGGCCCCTCCGGCGCGGCGCTGGCGGCACACGTGCGCCGTCAGTTCCCGGTGGCCCTGGTGGACGAGTTCCAGGACACCGACCCGGTTCAGTACCGGCTGTTTGACCACGTCTACCGGCTGGCCGAGGCCCCCGATCCCGACGCCCCCAGCGCCGTCCTGCTGATTGGCGACCCCAAGCAGGCGATCTACGCCTTCCGCGGTGCGGATATCCACACCTACCTGCAGGCGCGCCGCGACACCGCCGGGCGCCACGTCACCCTGGGCACCAACTTCCGCTCGTCCACCGCCATGGTGAAAGCGGTCAACCGGGTGTTCCGCTTCGCCGAATCCCACCCCGCCGGCCGCGGCGCCTTCCTGTTCCGCTCGCCCCAGGGCGACAACCCGGTGCCCTTCCTGCCGGTGGCCGCGAAAGGCCGCAAGGACTCCCTGACCTACGATGGCACGCCGCTGCCGGCCATGACGCTGTGGCATTTAAAAAGCGGGCATTTAACGAGCGGCGAGGCCGAGGGGCCAAGCGAAGAGCTCAGCAAGGGCGCCTACTTCAAGGAGATGGCCGCGCGCTGCGCCACCCGGATGGCCGAGCTGCTGCGCGAGGGCCAGCAGGGCCGCACCGGCTTCAGCGAGCCGGGCAAGCCCTTCCGTGCGCTCAAGCCCTCGGATCTCGCCGTGCTGGTCAACAACGCGGGCGAGGCCAAGGCGATACGCGGCGCGCTGCTCCAGCGCGGCATCAAGAGCGTCTATCTCTCCGACAAGGAGGGCGTCTTCGAGGCCCCGGCGGCCCTGGAGCTGGAGGTGTGGCTGGCCGCCTGCGCCGAGCCCGACAGCGAGCGGCGTCTCCACGCCGCCCTGGCAATGCCCAGCCTGGGAATGGGCCTCAATGATCTCGACGCCCTGCAGCACGACGAGCTGGCCTGGGAAGAACGCGTGCTGCAGTTCCGGGCCTACCACCGCCAGTGGCAGCGCCAGGGCGTGCTGCCCATGCTGCACCGGCTGCTGGCGGACTTCGCCGTGCCCACCCGGCTGCTGAAGAGCGCCAGCGGCGAGCGGCACCTGACCGACCTGCTGCACCTGGGCGAGCTGTTGCAGCAGGCCAGCGCCGAGCTCGACGGCGAGCACGCCCTGCTGCGCCACCTCAGCGAGGCTCGCACCCACCCGCCGGCGCAGGCCGACACCCACCGCCTGCGCCTGGAGAGCGACGCCGACCTGGTGCAGGTGATCACCATCCACAAGTCCAAGGGGCTTGAGTACCCGCTGGTCTTCCTGCCCTTCATCTGCGCCTTCCGCGAGAAGAAGGCCGGTGACCTGCCGCTCACCTGGCACGACGACCAGGGCCGGCGCCACCTCTCCCTGGCGCCCGACGAGACGGTGCTGGCCCGCGCCGACGACGAGCGCCTGGGGGAGGACCTGCGCAAGCTCTACGTGGCCCTGACCCGCGCCCGCCATGCCACCTGGCTGGGCATCGCCCCGCTCAAGGGGCTGGAACGCAGCGCCATCGGCCAAGTGCTCACCGCCGGCGCACCGCTCTCGTCAGACGGCCTGCTCGATGCCCTCTTCCCCCTCTCCCAGGGCGCCCCCGAGACGGAGCTGCACGTGGCACCGGCGCCCGAACCCGGCGACCTCATGGTGCCCGTGGGGACCAACGGCGAGGCCCTGCGCGAGGCGCTCACGCCGACCCGCCGCGCCCGGGAGCACTGGTGGATTTCCAGCTACTCGGCGCTGCGCCGGGGCGGCGAGAGAATTGGCGGCGAGAGAATTGGCGGCGAGAGAATTCGCGGCGAGAGAATTGGCGGCGAGAGAATTGGCGGCGAGCGCATCGGGGGTGTGGGGGACGAGCCCGAATCCGGGCTTTCGACAGAGCCCGAGACCGCTCTGGAGGCCACCGCCCGGGAGATGAGCGACGAGCCCCAGGACCCGGCACAGAACGCGCAGCCGACGAGTGACGCCTCGCTTCATCGTTTCCCCCGCGGCCCGGCGGCGGGCACCTTCCTGCACGGCCTGCTGGAGTGGGCCGGCCGGGAAGGCTTCGCCCGGCTGGCCGCCGACCCCGAGCGCCTGGACGACACCCTGGCGCGGCGCGCCAACCTGCGCGGCTGGCGAGAGCGCATCCCGGCGCTGCAGGCCTGGCTGCGCGGGCTGCTGACCAGCGACCTGCCGGTGCCGAACGCCCCAGAGGGGGAGGCTTCGCCGCTGCGCCTGGAGCGGTTGGAGAGCGCTCACTATCAGGTGGAGCTGGAGTTCTGGTTCGCCGCCCACAAGGTCGACACCGCCCGCCTGGACGCCCTCGTGAGCGCTCACACACTGGGTGGTGCCGCCCGGCCGGCGCTGGAACCCGACCGTCTCAACGGCATGCTCAAGGGCTTCATCGACCTGGTGGTGGAGCACGAGGGGCGCTTCTACGTGCTGGACTGGAAGTCCAACCACCTGGGCCGCGACGACGACGCCTACTCCGAGGCGGCCATGGCGGAGGCGGTGCGCGAGAAGCGCTACGACCTGCAGTACTGCCTCTACCTGCTGGCCCTGCACCGCCTGCTCCGCTCGCGGCTGCCGGACTACGACATCGACCGCCACCTGGGCGGGGCGCTCTATGTGTTCCTGCGCGGCCAGCACGCCCCCTCCCGCGGCGTGCACTGCGAGCGCCCATCCCGCGAGCTGATCGAGGCGCTGGACGCCCTGTTCCGCGCCCCCGAGACCGCCACCGCCATGGAGGCACAGCCATGAGTGACCCCTCACCCACCGCCGATGCCGCCACCGCCGACGCCCTGCGCGAGCCGCCGGCGCTGTTCGCCCTGCTCGACCGCTGGGTAACCCGCGGCTGGCTGCGCGCCCTGGACCGCGCCTTCGCCGCCTTCCTCGCCCGCGAGGTACCCGACGCCTCCGCCCCGCTGCTGCTGGCCGCGGCGCTGGCCAGCCACCAGCTCGGCCGCGGCCATGTCTGCCTGGACCTGGCACAGACCCTGGCCGAACCGGACCTGGCCCTCTCCCTGCCGCCGGAGGGCGACAGCCTGGAGGACCCGCCGCCTCGGCCCAGCCAGCTGCTCTGCGAGCTCAAGCTCCCCGACTGGCAGGAAGCGCTCACTCACCCGCTGATCATCGGCCACGGCCCCGGCAACACCCCGCTGGTCCTCGACGGCACCCGGCTCTACCTGCGCCGCTACTGGCACCACGAGCGCTCGATCCAGCACCACATCGCCGCCAGGCTTGGTGATGGCAGTGTCACCGACGGGAGCGACACCGCCACCCTGTCCACAGCCCTCAACGCCCTCTTCCCCACCAGCACCACCCTGGACTGGCAGAAGGCCGCCTGCGCCCTGGCCGCCCGCTCACCCTTCGCCGTGATCACCGGCGGCCCCGGCACCGGCAAGACCACCACCGTGGTCAAGCTGCTCGCCCTGCTGCAGACCCTGGCGCTGGGCGAAGGCCGCCGCGCGCTGCGCATCCGCCTGGCCGCCCCAACCGGCAAGGCCGCCGCACGCCTCAATGAATCCATCGCCGGGCAGGTAGCCGGATTAAGCCTCAGCGGTCTCTCGAACTTGTGGGAGCCCAATTCATTGGGCGAAAAAGCGGTAGACCACCTTCGCCGAGCAATTCCCACCGACGTCACCACCCTTCACCGCCTGCTGGGCTCGCGCCCCGACACCCGCCACTTCCGCCACAACGCCCGCAACCCCCTGCCGCTGGACGTGCTGGTGGTGGATGAGGCCTCCATGGTCGACGTGGAGATGATGGCCGCCCTGCTCGACGCCCTGCCGACCCGGGCCCGCCTCGTACTGCTGGGCGACAAGGACCAGCTCGCCTCGGTGGAAGCCGGCTCGGTGCTGGGCGACCTGTGCGACCGCGCGGAGGGCGGCCACTACACCCCGGCCACCGCCGATTGGCTCGCCGAGGCCACCGGCCAGGCGCTGCCGCCCGAGATGCTCGACCCCGAGGGCGCCCCGCTGGACCAGGCCATCGTCATGCTCAGGCACAGCCACCGCTTCGACGCCGAGAGCGGCATCGGCCAGCTGGCCAGCGCGGTGAACCATGAGGAACACGCGTCGGGCTGCAACGCCCCGGGCAGAGAGAAACGCGCCGCGATCCGCGGAGTTCTTGGCCACGGCTACGCCGACCTCTCCCATCTGAAACTCGACACCGACGGCGACCGCAACCTGGAACGCCTGGTGGTCTCGGGCCATGCCGAGGGCTTCCCCCAGGAAGGC
Organism: Halomonas salsilacus; assembly: GCF_051216275.1. Taxonomy (NCBI): domain Bacteria; kingdom Pseudomonadati; phylum Pseudomonadota; class Gammaproteobacteria; order Oceanospirillales; family Halomonadaceae; genus Halomonas; species Halomonas salsilacus. The sequence goes on along the minus strand of NZ_JBPKAQ010000001.1, from coordinate 245,097 downwards.
GAGAACCGCGTGCTACGCGGCCAGCCGCTGTCGCCACCTGTGGGCTATCGCCACTATCTCGAGATCATGAAGACCGCCACGCCCAAAACTCGAGCAGACGGCGAGATCGACCGCGAGGCACTGGACGACTGGGCCCGCGCGGTGCTGACCGCCCACGGCCAGTTCCAGCTGCTGTGCGCCCTGCGCCGCGGCCCCTGGGGCGTGGAGGGGTTGAACGAGCGCATCCGCGCCGCGCTGGAGGAGCAAGGACTGATCGACACCGGCGACGGCCGCCGGCTCTGGTACCTCGGCCGGCCGGTGCTGGTGACCAGCAACGACTATGGCCTGGGGCTGATGAACGGCGATATCGGCATCACCCTGGCGCTGCCACAGCCTGGAGCCTCAGCCGAAGGCACCAACCGCGCACCGGCGCTGCGTGTCGCCTTCCCCGCCGGCGACGGCAGCGGCCACATCAAGTGGGTGCTGCCCAGCCGCCTGCAGGCAGTGGAGACGGTCTATGCGATGACGGTGCACAAATCCCAGGGCTCGGAGTTCACGCACACCGCCCTGCTGCTCCCCGACGCCCCCAACCCGATTCTCACGCGGGAACTGGTCTACACCGGCATCACCCGCGCCCGCCACTGGCTCACCCTGGTCGAAACCGGACGAGGACAGCTAATGGAAGCGGTGGAGAGACGAGTGATGCGGGTGAGTGGGTTGGGAGCCACCTTCCTTGACGCTTTTGTATATGATGGTAATATACATCCATGATCAATTGGGCACGAGTCATCGGCTTTGACTGGGACGAGGGCAACTCCCGAAAGAGCAAGGAGAAGCACAGTGTCAGCCAGTCTGAAGCGGAATCGATCTTCTTCAATGAACCGATTTTGGTTCTAGAAGATGCGAAGCACAGCCAGTCAGAAGCCCGGTTTCATGCCCTTAGTGAAACGGACGACGCGCAACCGTTGCACATCACGTTCACGTTGAGGGAGGACGGCACGCTGATCCGGGTGATTTTCGCTCGCGTCATGCACCGCAAGGAGAGGGCTATTTATGAGCAAGCAAAAAAAGATTCCTGAGTTCAAGAGGGAAGCAGAAGAACGAGAGTTCTGGGAAGCCCACGACTCATCTACCTATGTAGACTGGAGCCAGGCACAACCCGCCTCTTTTTCGAAACTGAAGCCTTCGACAAAAACCATCTCTCTTCGACTGCCTGAAACACTCCTTGACCGTATCAAGATCGAAGCCAACAAGCGCGACATGCCATACCAATCGCTAATAAAAGCCTGGCTCGCGGATGATGTCGATGACAGCCGCCGAACTAGGGTAACCCAAGGTTAAAATCCCGCAACTCAATTTCTGTACCGCCGACACCCGTCAGGAAAAGGGGTCGGCTTTCGGCCAGAAGCGGTCCTTCAACACATGCTGATATTATGCAGCAAGAAAGTGGCTGTCCTTTTCTGTTCGTTACCTTCGCGATAGTGGTGCTGGATAACGCCAGCATGCACCGGTCGGCGACCTTCCAGCGCAAGCGGCTCGACTGGATGGACCAGCGGGTGCACGTAGTCCATCTGTCGGCCTACTCACCGAAGTTGAACCTGGTCGAGATCCTCTGGCGTCAAGTCAAGTATGTCTGGTTGCCGCTGACGGCCTACGAAAGCTTTGCCACCTTGACCAGCGAGGTGGAACGGATCCTGTCAAACTACGGCGGCAAGGAATATGCGATTACTTTTGCATAGGTACTTAAAGCTTTTTTAAGCCCTTGATCAAGCCCGATAACCGTTTCTGCTCTTCAGCCTCAACGCAGAGATTTTTATACTTCACAAAGTAACTTTTGGCTTCATTTGCCCCCCATTCTTTTAAGAAATCCTGGTAAGCGGACAGCAGGGCGCCCATTGGTATACCAGTGAAAGATGCGGCTATTGTTTCCTGTGGCGGTCTTCTATCAATGAAATGATCATGCCTTAGCCTGCGAAGCTGAAAGTCACATTTACCCAATATGTATCGCAAATCAAGCTCAGCCTCTTTCATTTTGTAAGTCATGGCTGCACCAGTGCTCGCCATTGCTAAGCATGCTTGATCTAGTTTCTCTTTGCAGTCACTTATAGCCTGTATAGCTTCATCCAAATCTCTTCCAGACTCATTAATTAAATAATTCGTTATTCTTTTATTTTCTTTTTCATTTTGTTCTTTCAGAAAGTTAATGATTTCATCTTCTTCAGTCAACTCCCGCTCCTGCCTCAGTGCAATGACGGCGCCTGACATTATTTCTTCTACTTCCTTTTGGTCTGGGCTGATTGGACGGTTACTTCTTTTCTCTGCTGAACCAACTTTCTCAAAGAAATCTTTAGAAGACTTTAGAACACTTGACACCGGAGGACTTGTGTTAGTTGCTATTATTTTTCTTGTTTTTTTCCATCTCCCACTAAGGATCCTGTTAATTATCAAGTAAACAATTATCAGCTGTATTGCCGTTGAGAAAAAAGTAAGGGCGACCGCATTTTCGTTAAAAAAATTAATTGCTGACAATAGGAAAAGTGCAGCAGGAGTTTCGTAGAAAGATGTGATCATATTATTCATTCAACCTTTGACGATTCGTGACTGCGTGCCCTTAACGAAGCGTTGCAATAATCCGCCACAGCTGCCTGGGCTCCGCCAGCGGGGTAAAATTAGGCCCTCTCGTCATTGTTTACAGAGCTATCCGTTGTAGCAAATATCGTTCGCTCAAGCAGATCAGAACAAGAAATATGTCACCCACCGCAAGCGGTTCCTGACTCAGATGGAGGCCTTGGTGCCTTGGCAGCGGCTGATCGAGGAATTGTACCCGTCTTACTTCCCGAACTCGGCGGGCAAGCGCTTCCGGTCCTCAGTGCATAGCATAGCGTGCGGTACGTTTTATACCGCCTCGATTGTTAGCTGCCAACTACTATTATTAGCGTAGACTAAAGATCGCCTTTCGGCCAGAAGCGGCCTTTAATCGAAAGCTCATATAACGCTTCTGTTCAGCGACGATCTTTTTGCAGCGAAGTGGATATAAGTGTGTCCGATAAAGAGCTGTTAGGCCCGGAACGAACTGCATTTATTGGTTATGCTATGGGCTTGATGTGAGCCCCACGAATGCGCGTGCGTATTCCTTTTTGATGGTCAATGCAGTACTGATGAGCGCACTTCACGAGCTCTCTCAGCTTATCAATATTATTCTCATTGATCATGACTACATGCCAATCAAAAACGTAGTTGTTGACCCCGCTGGCATTGATGAAGATGTTTGGTTTTAGCTTCTCGAGGTCAATATGTGCTACCAGAGCATTCCTGCCATCACCGACCAAAGTGTCATGTAGTTCTCTGTGCTCCCCACCCAAGTTCCTGAGCCATCTGCCGGATATCCTTCCTACTCCATGCTTATTGTTAGTGAAAGAACGAGCATAGGTGATTGCAAAACTTTTGGAAAGTGCTCTTTCAAACGCAAATCCTGATACCTCCGGAGCATTTCTGCCGCGTTCAAGTAAATCCAGATACTCAAGACACTCCTGAAAACTCAACTTAGCTAATTCGTATTTCGCGTATTCAATCTCAATTGGAGTCATAATCTTTTCCTAACGAGATACACACATAACACCAATGGTAACGCGCGCCAAAGGAGGGCAGCGTATTTGGCATCGCGTTGACCACTTAGTTAAACCTTCTCGCGACCATCGCCGGGCAAAACAACTGGGACACTGAATTTGATCCGCGAATGGCTAGAGGTCTCCCCGTGTGAAGCTCCTTGGGAGCCCGCACCAAAAGAACCTAGAAAGACCCCAATAGAACCTTTCGCATCCTTTGAATCAGCCTGCGCTAGAACAACATCAAACTCCACCAAAGTAACCGTTCTGCCCTGCCCGTCGGTCAGGATCTTGTTGTCCCTAGTGTAACCGTAAACTTTATCCGAGCCAGCACTTGCTCCATATTCTGCCAAGCTATCGCGAGCATCCGCAACGCCAGCAGCAATTTCAGTGATTGCGTTTTTAACAAACTCTTGGACGTTCAAATGCGAGTTCCTCTTGATTTAACGATCGAGCTAAGCGGCGGCCCGTTAGGGACGTCCGCTTTACGCGAATTGTTAGCGCCTTTTACAAAATCCTCGACATGCCAGAGGCTTTCTTTTGTATTCCACTTTCCCTGGCCTCTTCCTCGCCCACCGAGATTATGTCACTCAATGTCCCACTAAACTGTTTCGGAGGGTTCAGCAATTGCATGCCGAAGTATGTCCCACAAAAGTTAAGCTTCTCTTCAACTATTTCACGGTTGTGACCAACAAGCCGGGAAGTACCACTACCAAGAACATACCAGCCAAAGTTAGTCGCTAGTTGGCTCAAAACATACAAACCAAAACCAGAGTTGTCATATATATTTTCACTTTCAGATACATTCGACGTCCGAGACACTCCTGGCTTAATGGCCATATTAAGCGCCTCCATATCATTTTCAAGTTCAAATGAATTTCTTAAGGATTCGGCGATACCTATACCCTCATCTACGACAGCAATTTCTACCTTCCCATTATACCAGCGCTGACCACAGACATAGCATTCGGTTGCACCCGAGTGCTCGAAAACATTCCTTATTATTTCTCGCAACGCATAGTTATACAATCTGTTTTCTTGCGTATCTTCCACTGTACCTGAAACGACACGAGCAAGGCGCCGAGCTGCAGACCTGATTTTTTCGTACCACTCACGAACATCTTCAATATCAGAGTTGAAGTCAGGCTTTGATATTCGGGTTATAGGCAAATAAGCACCTGAGCCAGAGGCTGTGCCCACCGCATTTCCTTCTCCCATTAATATATAATCAAAGAATCCCAAATGAGATAAATATGAATGGACCGATTGGGAGCTGCGTACTCCCGCTTTTTTTGTGATGAGTGTGTTTTCGTGACGATGTCTTACCCATGTTCTTATCTTCGAACCTGCAACCAGCATGGCTGTCGGGAATGAATACCTCAGGGAAGAACAATCTAGCATCACCTCTCCAATGTCCAGATTAGAGTCTAGCTCCTCGAAAAAATCGTAAAGCGTGTCTCGATCAAATCGCGTAGGAAAGTAGATGGTGTGCATCGTGTTTAATCCATAGGGGCTAACAGGCATTGGACCGCGCGCTTGATATCCCACTTGAACGCGCACGCGCGTTCAATAATGTTATGCTGCGCGCTCGTCTATCTCCTATCTTAGTGAAAATTCAAGAAATTAAGTCTAGCTTGGCTAGCATAACACCAATCATCGCACATGCTGCATATCCTCGATGAGCATGCTTGCTGCCTTTGTCGCCATGGCTGCTTTGGGTCGATAGCCGTCATTCGCACTCCGCCTCATAAAACACCACTCTCTCCGCGATGTCCTTTAACTCCTCAAGCGGCCGCTCATAACTCCACGCCACATCCTTCCGCTCGCCAAAAGAGAAGTACGAAGCATCGCCCTTCAACGGGCAGTGGGTCACGGTCTCGGAGGGAGTCAGTAGTTCCATCCGCACGTCGTCACGGGGGATGTACTGGCGCGGCGGGTAGCCGCGTTCGCGGAGTTCGATGGCGCGGGTGGTGTCGGCAAGCAGGGTGCCATCAATGGCTACCTGCACACGGCGGGAATTTGGGTGCAGCTTGATGCGCGGCTCGGTGGCATCGTCCATGATCGTTCCCTGTATGGTTTTTCTAATATTTCCGACAGGGTAGCAGCCAGCAAGCGCGGCGGCGTTGGCACATTTCCTACATCGTTGGTCTAAGCCGGCAGGCGCAGCCGGCCTTTCGGTGCCGTAGTCCGGGGCAGCCTGCGCGCCGATCACAGGATCTCGCCTCGGCCTTACAACTGCCCCCACGGGATATGCCACCCTGACCGTGAAGCGCCCTGTCGCCGGCGACAGGCTATGGTCAAGGTTGCACACACTGTCATCAGGAAAGGAGTGCCCCCATGAGCAACAGGGAAGCTTACGAGCAGAAGCTGAAGGCCAAACTGGACGAGTGGCTGGCCGATATCGACAAGGTGCGGGCCAAGGCCAGAGGCGCCAAGGCCGATGCCCGCATCGAGAGGGAGAAGGAGGCCCAGTGACTCGAGGCGAAGCGACTCACCCGCGAAGCGCCATGACCCGCTCCAGCTCCTGCCGGTAGGCCGCCTCGTGCTGTGCCGGCTCGGCAGGAAAGCGGCCCAACTCCACCGCCAGCTCGAAGAAGCCCTGCCGGGGCAGGTCGCCGCGGCGGCTAACCACCAGGGAGGCGAGCATGGGGCGGCCGGCGGCGACGTCCTCGCGCATCATCGCTTCCAGGGCCTGGGCGACGCGCTGGATGGTGCGCGGCGGCGTGAGGCCCAGCGCCTCGGCGGCCTGCTTGTAGGTGATCGGCACGGCCGCGTCGGGCAGGCCTGACAGCAGCTCACGCAGGCGTGAAGACAGGTCGGAGTCGTGCATCGTCAGGGACATGAGGGGAAGGCTACCCGATAGCGGGTGCTTCGCCCTGCCCCCGGCAACCTCTCGAGGCAGCCCTTGGCCAGCAGGTCCGCCAGGTGGCGGGTCGCGGTGGCCTTGCTCACCTTGGCGACCTTCTGGTACTGGGTGGCACTGATGCCATCCTCGAAGCCCCGTTCGCCGCCGTCCAGCAGCCGGTTGAGCACCTTGATCTGGCCGGGCAGCAGTCCGGTATCACCGAAGCGCTGCCAGAAGCGTGTCTTGATCAGAATTCGGTCGAAATCAGCCAGGACACCCGCCAGGGTCTGCAACAGGGTGTCGAGAAACCAGGCCAGCCAGTCGGTGAGATCGGGTGTCCCGCGCTGGCTGGCTTCGAGCACACGATAGTAGTCCTCGCGCTCGATCAGTATCGCCGCCGACATGGCATAGAGGCGAATGCTCTGTCGATCAGCCTGGGCCAGAGCGCGATCAGTGATGGCACGGGCCAGGCGACCGTTGCCGTCCTCGAAGGGATGCAGCGTGACGAACCAGAAATGGGCGATGCCGGCGCGCAGCAAGGGATCCAGAGCGGTGTCGTGGCGGCTCTCTTCGAACCATGTCAGGAAGTTGACCATTTCGTCTTCCAGTATCCCGCGTGGCGGCGCCTCGAAGTGCACCTTGGGCTTGTCGATACGCCCCGAGACCACCTGCATCGGCTCCTCGCCTCGCCACTGGCCCACTCGCAGCTTGACCAGTGATGTCTCGGCATCGGGAAACAGCCAACGGTGCCACTGGAAGAGCCGCTCGCGAGTCAGCACCGTGTCGGAAAAGCCGATGGCATCCATCATCATCTCGGCCAGCCCTTCCGAACGCGGCGATACGGCGCTTTCGTTGTCGTTCACGCCCAGCCGCCAGGCCAGCGAGGAGCGGACCGACGCCGCATTGAGCCGCTCCCCTTCGATGGCTGAGGAGGTGATGATGTTCTGCAGCAGGGTATCCAGCAGCACTGCCGGATCATTGCCAGTGGAAAGCGAGCCCACTCTTCCCAACAAGATACCGAGAGTGCGCCATAACTCCTGGAGGCGAGGCTGTATCTCGGCGGCTTGCCAGTGAAAGTTGGGCCAGTCAGGCTGTTGCCAGATCCAGGTCGGCCTCGTGGAGGTCACATTCATCGGCGGCACCTGAAAGATACGATGAGCCAAACAGGAGGTTTATTCGGCTCACTTGTTAAGCCGAATTGTCAGCCGATACGGCTCATGAGTCAATCGAAGGGGGCACTATGCAAAGTCTCCGCCGTGGCATACTCCCGAGCAAGCCCACCGCCAGGATAGTGAACAAGGAGATTCCGCCATGCTGACCGGTCTCAGTGCCTTTCCCCTAACGCCCATGAATGAGCAGGCCATCGACGAGGCGGCGTTCATAGGGCTGGTCGAACGGCTGGCCGCGGCGGGGGTCGACTCCGTGGGCGTGCTCGGCTCGACGGGGAATTACGCCTATCTCACACGTGTCGAACGCGCCCGCATTGCGCGGTTCGCCGTGGCGCATGCTGGCGACGTGCCGGTGATCATCGGTATCAGCGCCCTGCGTACCCGCGACGTGCTGGCCCTGGCCGAGGACGCCGAAGCGGCCGGGGCGAGCGCGGTTCTGCTGGCGCCGATGTCGTATCAGCCGCTGTCCGACGAGGAGGTCTTCGGGCTCTATAAGGCCGTGACCGCTCGCCTCTCCGTGCCGCTGTGCGTCTACGACAATCCCGGCACCACGCGCTTCCAGTTCAGCGACGAACTGCATGGGCGAATTGCCCAGCTGCCCAGGGTAGCCTCCATCAAGATCCCCGGGGTGCCCGCCGAGCCGGCAGTCGCCCGGGAGCGGGTCGAGCGGCTGCGCGCCCTGATTCCGCCGGATGTGACGATCGGCGTCAGCGGCGATGCCATGGCCGCCATGGGGCTGAATGCCGGCTGCGACGTCTGGTACTCGGTGATCGGCGGCCTGTTTCCCGAGACTGCCCTGGCGATTTGCCGCGCAGCCCAGGCCGGCCAGGCGGACGAGGCCATGCGCCTGAGCCAGCGGCTTGAGCCGCTTTGGACCCTGTTCCGTCAGCACGGGGGCGGCCTGCGCGTAGTGGCCACGGCGTCGGAGCTGCTGGGGCTCGCCGAGCCGCCCAGCCTGCCGCTGCCCCTGAAAGTGCTTGAGGGGCAACCCCGACAGGCGCTCGGTTTACTGCTGGAGGAACTGGGACTTTCCTGATGGATCTGGCGGCCGACCTGGCCGTTGGCACCGATTGCCACGCGTCCCCGATGACCCCATCAAAAAGCCGACAGACGCAATGCTGTCGGCTTTTTTGATGCCTTGGCTTCAGGCCGGGCTTCTCAGAGGCTGACCTGCCCGGCATCGATCAACGGGGTGATTCGCCGCACGCTGGCGCGGCGATTTTCCTGGCTGGGTCCCTGGGTATCCACTTTCAGATAGCGCTCACCATAGCCCTGTACAATCAGGTTTTCCGGGGGAATGGCGAAGTATTCGGTCAGTGCCAGGGCGACGGCTTCTGCTCGCCGGTCGGAGAGTCCGAGGTTCATCAAGTCCGACCCGACGGCATCGGTATGGCCTTCGACCAGGAAGATCTCGTTCGGATGCTGCTCGATGATGTCGGCCATGGTGTTCCCGATCAGACCCAGCGCGTTGGCCTCCGAGGGCTGGATGGCCGATGAGCCGCTGGCAAACTGGATAACGTCGAGATCGATACGCGGCATCATGTCCCGGAGCCGGGAGCTTTCGCGTACCTGGCGAAGCGAGAAGACGCGATCGAACTCCTCTACTGGTGGTGCCAGCAGGGCCTCGCGCAGGATGTCCTGGTCGGCCCGGCGGTAATCGACCACGTAGCGTTCCTCCGGCAGGTCGTAGCGCAGGGGCGGCAGGGATTCCTCGATGTCAATGGATGACATCCAGCTATCGGCCTTGCTTGTTTCGTCGATAAGCACGATGGCGGTGTCATCGGGGAGATAGCGAGTGCGCTTGAGGACGAAGCCACCGGAATCACGAACGGTCACGATCCGGCTGCCATCCTCGCGGGTGACGGTGGAACGGGTGATGCCATCGGCAAAGGATTCGGTCGTCTCGGTGACCCCGGGGCGGCGAAGCAGGAGGTTCTCATCCTTGCGCACATGCAGCTCGCCGTCGCGCTCGACGATCATGCGGTCGCCTTGATTCTCGACGACCCGTCCACCGAGTTGGGGAATCAAGGCGCCGACGACGGCACCCGCCGCCGCGGCGCCCAGGTATTTCCATATCTGGTTGTCGTCATCATCGGCGTCTGACGCCGTCACGGCCTGGGCTTCCTCGTCGCTGGAACGCGTGGTCTCCGGGGTCACAACCGTTTCGGAGGTCGCACTGGCTTCCTGGGTGTCGAGGGCGGCGACGGCAGCCAGGGCGTCGGCCTCGGCCTTGGCCAGGGCCTCTGCGTCGGCCTTGTCGCTGGCTTCCTGCTCGGCGAGAGCATCTGCCTCGGCCTTCTCGATGGCTTCCCGCTCGGCGGCGGTGCTGGCCGCAGCCCGGTCGCTGGCTTCCTGCTCGGCCAGGGCCTCTGCGGCGGCTTGCTCGATAGCCTCTCGCTCGGCCAGGGCGTCGGCTTCGGCTTGCTCGATGGCCTCCTGCTCGGCGAGGGCGGCGTCTGCCTCGGCTTGCTCGATGGCTTCCTGCTCGGCCAGGGCGGCGGCGTCCTCCTCGGCCTGAACGGCAGCGTCCTGCTCGGCCTGGGCAGCGGCGTCTTCCTCGGCCTGGGCGGCAGCGTCCTCCTCGGCCTGGGCGGCGGCGTCTTCCTCGGCCTGGGCGGCAGCGTCCTGCTCGGCCTGAGCGGCAACGTCCTGCTCGGCCTGAACGGCAGCCTCCTGCTCGGCTTGGGCGGCGTCCTCCTCAGCCTGGGCGTCTGCCTCAGCCTGGGCGTCTGCCTCAGCCTGGGCGTCTGCCTCAGCCTGGGCGTCTGCCTCGGCCTGAACGGCAGCGTCCTGCTCGGCCTGGGCAGCGGCGTCTTCCTCGGCCTGGGCGGCAGCGTCCTCCTCGGCCTGGGCGGCGGCGTCCTGCTCGGCCTGGGCGGCGGCGTCCTCCTCGGCCTGGGCAGCGGCGTCCTCCTCGGCCTGGGCGGCGGCGTCCTCCTCGGCCTGGGCGGCGGCGTCCTGCTCGGCCTGGGCGGCGGCTTCTTGCTCGGCCAGCAGCTCTTCCTCTGTCTGCTCTGTAGATTCAGTCACTTGAGCGAGGGTGATGATCTCAGCATCAGAAGCCGACGAGAAGGTTGTCTGGGCGAAGCCCGGGCTCATCAATGACAGCGAGGCCAGAATCACCACGGGTTTCCTGAAAAGGCGCATGCGATGTTTCATATCGGTTCTCCTGAACCATGACTGCCCGGGCATGATGACGGTTGTCTGATGACAAGGGTACCAGCACAGTTTTCTTCACGATGTGGGGGCTCAAGGAACTCCCGGTGGCCCAGCCTGCGCCAGGGGTAATGGAGTATGTCTCTGGCCATTCAGGGGGGAGCGGCCCTTGTTGAACAACGTTTTTTTGTTGGAAGGTCGAGATGGCGAGCCGATAGTGGGCGCTTCGCCTTTTTGTCAGGTGTATTCACTATAGGTAACAACACTCCGACCACCAGCATGACAGGACACAAATAGGCGCCTGATTCTTACGCGTTGCTTTCCCCGGGGGGGCAGGTCGGCATCACATGCACAAGCCCTCAACTCTGACGCCGTCACAGGGGCAGATGCAGAATGAGGGGAAGAGGCAGAATGGCGTCGAGCAGAGCGCTCGCTCCACCTTGGCATTCCTTGCCTCTCCCGGGGCAAGGTGTCATCGTCAGCCGGAATCGAACATCCACCTGGCCATCGGAGAGTCCGCCTTGTTCATCGCCATGAACCGTTTCCGAGTCAATCCCGAACGCGTGGAAGAATTCGAGCAGATCTGGCTGGAGCGGGAGACGCACCTGCAGGGTCTACCCGGTTTCGTCGAGTTCCATATGCTGCGTGGCCCCGAGAAGGATGATCATGTGCTCTACGCCTCCCATACCACCTGGCGCTCGCGGGAGGACTTCGAGGCCTGGACCCACTCCGAGGCGTTTCGCGCGGCGCACGCCAATGCCGGCCAGAGCCGCCGCGAGGGGCTCTACCTGGGCCCGCCGTCATTCGAGGGATTCGAGGCCATCCAGACGATCAAGAATGAGAGCGACGCCTAAGCCGGGCATGCCTCCATCGGCGGCGAGAAGGGGGCAAGGGGACAACATAAAGCCTTCGCCTGTCCGGTACGCCCCTGGCCGACAACGACCTGCATATTTGGTGGTGAGGCTGCGGATTGAAGAGCGGCGTACCTTGTCTAAGTTGCCAGAGACGGCGGCACGGGCCGTCCTATTTGCCGCCGTGCGGAGTATTGGCCTCGCTCCTTCACTTCAACCTAGCTATACCTTTGACATCATTGAGCCGCAATGACAGGGAAGACTGACCCCATGCTGACGAGACACACCACACTTTCCCACCCTGGCGTTTGGCGGTTAGCCCTTGTGCTGATCATGGCGATGCTGATGACGGGTTGCGGCGTCAACAACATCCCAACCTATGATGAACAGGCGAAGTCAGCCTGGGCGCAGGTGGAAAACCAGTACCAGCGGCGCGCGGACCTGGTGCCCAACCTGGTCGAGACGGTCAGGGGATTTGCCCGGCAGGAGCAGGAGACCTTGACCGCCGTGGTCGAGGCGCGGGCCAAGGCCACGTCCATCCAGATCGACGCCGAGTCCCTGGACGACCCGGAAAAGATGCGCCAGTTCGAGCAGGCCCAGCAGCAACTCACCGGGGCATTGAGCCGCCTGATGGCGGTATCCGAGCGCTATCCCGACCTGAAGTCCAACCAGAACTTCCTGACCCTGCAGTCGCAACTGGAGGGCACCGAAAACCGCATCGCCGTGGCGCGGCGCGACTTCATCACCTCGGTCGAGCGCTACAACACCGAGATCCGCACCTTCCCCGGCCGCCTGTGGCATAGCGTCCTCTACAGTGACATGCCCGTGCGCGAGACCTTCGAAGCCACGACCGAAAACGCAGACCAGGCCCCCCTGGTGGAGTTTGAATGATCGATCTCCTGCGCGTTCCACTGATGTCGTTGCTGCTGATGGCGGCCCTTGGTACTCAGGCACAGGCACTTGAAGCACAGCAACTCGCGTTCCCCGAACTGACCGGTCGCGTGGTGGACCAGGCCGACCTGTTGGATCAGGCCACCGAATCACGCCTCAGCGGCATGCTCGAGGCGCATGAAGACGCTACCACCGAGCAGGTCGTCGTGGTGACGGTGCCGGATCTACAGGGCAACGCCATCGAGGAGTATGGCTATCAGCTTGGGCGCCACTGGGGCATCGGCCAGGTAGAGGAGGACAACGGCGCCCTGCTGATCGTCGCGCCGAATGAGCGCAGGGTGCGTATCGAGGTCGGCTATGGCCTCGAGGGTCGACTGACTGACGCCCAGTCTTCGGTGATCATCAACCAGATCCTGACGCCGGCCTTCCGCGAGGACGACTATGCGCGCGGCATCACCGAGGGGGTGGAGGCGATGATCCGGGTGCTGGGCGGCGAGCCCATGGAGACCAGCCCTACCTCCAGGGCCCCTGCTAGCGAGCAGGGGCCTCAGGGACCGGCATCGATTCTCTTCTTCCTGATGTTCGTCGTCGTCATGACCCTGGTACGGGGAGGTCGCGGCGGCATGCTGGCCGGCATGTTGCTGGGTGGTGCTCTGGGTGGCAGGTCGCGCGGTGGCGGCGGCTTCGGCGGCGGGGGTGGTTTCGGCGGGGGTGGTGGCGGCTTCGGTGGCGGCGGCGCTTCCGGCGGCTGGTAATCCGGCCTTCCGGCCGCTGGCGATACCGACACGACAATCAGGATTCGGAGATCACGACCCACATGGCTTTATTGAGTGAAGACGAGCAACGCCAGGTAGCCGAGGCGATACATCGGGTCGAAAGCGATACCGATGCCGAGTTGGTCACCGTGCTGGCTCCGCGAGCGGACAACTATGCCTATATCCCGCTGCTCTGGGCCGGCCTCCTGGCCCTGGTGGTGCCCGGGGCGATCAATTACTTTCCCGGCTGGCTGACGGCCTACCAGCTGACGTTGGTGCAGTGGGCGACCTTCATCGTGCTGGGATTGGTGTTCCGCACCCCCCCCGTCACCACCCGACTGATCCCAAGGTCGGTTCGCCACTGGCGGGCGGCCAACCTCGCCCGGCGGCAGTTTCTGGAACAGGACCTGCACCATACCGAGGGGGGAACGGGGATGCTGATCTTCGTCTCCGAAGCCGAGCGCTATGTGGAAATCCTGGTCGACCGGGGCATCTCGGCGCGCATCAGCGACGAGACCTGGCATTCCATCGTGGCGGCGTTCACCCAGCGGGTGAAGGCCGGCGAGACCCTGCGGGGATTCCTGGAGTGCATCGAGGCCTGCGGCGTGCATCTCAAGGAGCAGGTGCCGGCCACCCACGAGCGCAACGAACTGCCCAATCACCTGGTCGTGCTGGATTGACCCGCTGGCGGCGGATGCCTGGCTCCCGGCCTGTCGGCCTGGCCCTGGAGCGCGCCCATCTGGCGTGGGACCTGCTCATTATCGTGCTGGTCATCGCCAACCTGACCCTGCTGCTGTTCGACAGTCTCTTCCTGCTGTCTCCGTTGAATGCCGCCTTCGAAAACGTGGCCCCCGGCCTTCACGCCGCCTACGACCAGCACATCCATTCCCGCTTCATCGCCATCGACCTGGTATTCGTGGCGATCTTCGTGCTCGACGTGCTGCTCGGCTGGGCGGTGGCCATCGCCGAGCGCCGCTACCACCGCTGGTTCTTCTATCCCTTCGTGCACTGGTACGACGTGCTCGGATGCATCCCGGTGGGCGGCTTCCGTCTGCTGCGCATCCTGCGCGCCGTCTCGCTGCTTCAGCGCCTGCACAGGCTGGGCCTGATCGATCTGCGCCGCTGGTACCTGTACGGCGTGGGCGCCAAGTACTACGACATCCTCCTGGAGGAGCTCACCGACCGCATCGCCATCCGCATGCTCGACAACATCCAGGCCCAGGTCCGCTCCAGCGATTCGCTCTCCACCCGAGTGGTGGATCAGGTGGTGCGACCCCGCCAGCAGGCGCTAATCCATGAGATCAGCCAGCGACTGGAGGCCATGGCCGGTACCGCCTACGCCCACAACCGCCACGACACCCTGCGCTACGTGCGCAGCCTGGTCGGCCGCACCCTTGCGGAGAGCCCGGAGATTCGCCGGATGGAGCGCCTGCCGCTGGGCAGCCAGCTGAGCCGGGGGCTCGAGGCCGCGCTCTCCGACCTGGCCTGCCGCCTGGTCAACGAGGCCCTCGAGGGGCTGCAGTCACCGGAGTTTTCCGCCCTGGTGGAGCACCTGGCCGAGAGCGGCTTCGATGCCTGGTTGAGCAGCGACCCCCATACCGAACAGGTCACCGAGCAGGTGCTGGTGGACGTGCTGGATCTGCTCAAGGAGCAGATCGCGGTCAAGCACTGGCGGCACAAGTACGATTGAGACCGCCGGCCCGCACCGACCCTGCGCTCATGGGGTGGGCGCCAGGCCGTCGCCTCCCAGGAAGATGTCATGGCTGGCGTGTGGCACCCCGCCCCTTCCAGTCTTCGAGGTCCAGTTCGGGGTTGCCGGCGCGGAAGCCGGCGTAGAGCGCGATTCCGCGGGGGTCCTCGAGGATCTCGACCTGGACGCCCTTGCTTTGCAGCAGGGCTTCGGTTCCCGAGGCGTTGGTGACATCGCCCACCACCACCCGCGAAAAACCACGCATGTGGAGCAGCGTCGCACAGATCTCGCAGGGGCTGAGGGAGGTAAAGAGCGTCGTCTGGCCGAAGTCGATGCGGCCGGCATCGCGAATGGCCGAGGTCTCGCCGTGGTTGTAGGGGTGGTTCTCCTGCACCAGGGTGTTGTGGCCCTTGCCGACGATCCGCCGCGTGGCGTTATCGACGATCACTGCGCCGATGGGGCATCCGCCCTCATCAAGGCTCTTCTGCGCCAGCAGCACTGCGATGCGCATCAGGTCGGCATCGCTCAGGCGCCGGGCGAAGGCATCTTCCATCATCACCGGCAGGCTGGCGGTGGGCATGTGGGCGATGGCGGTCAGCGCCGCTTCGCTCACGTGCGTGACGGCATTCAAAAGCGTGTCCATGGCACCCCCCCTCACTTCATCTCGAAACCGCGCTTGACCAGGAACTCGCGCATATGGGGGCGCAGCTTGGTATCGAACAGCGGGGTAAGGTTGTTCGACCAGTTGCTCGCCTTGTTGCCGCCCTTTCGCGTCTGATAGTAGGCATGCATGGTCGCGTCGAAGGCCTCCACCTCCTCACGGTCGTCGCGGTAGCTGTCCTCCTTGAGGATTGCCTCCACCGGCAGGCGCGGCTTCACGTCCGGCTGGTGGGCCGGGTAGCCGAGGCACATGCCGAAGACCGGGTAGACATGGTCCGGCAGGCCCAGCAGGTCACTGATCTGCTGGGGATTGTTGCGCACCCCGCCGATATAGCAGATGCCCAGCCCCTCGGATTCCGCGGCGATAGCCACGTTCTGGGCCATCAGGGCGGTGTCCACGCTGGCCACCAGCAGCTGCTCGGTCATGCCGCGGATCACCCGAGCCCCAGTGCGCTCGGCGGCCTCGGTGGGGCGTTTCATGTCGGCGCAGAACATCAGGAAGGCGCCGCAGGTGGCCACGTAGGACTGGCCGCCGGCGAGCTCGGCGATCTTCTCGCGGTTCTCCGGATTCTTCACATGGATGACGGTGTAGGCCTGCACGTGACTGGAGGTCGCCGCGCCCTGGCCGGCGCGGATCAGCTCCTCCAGCAGCTCCCGGGAGACGGGCTGGTCGGTGAACTTGCGGATGGAGCGATGGGACTTGAGCAGTTCGATGGTCGGGTTCATGGGGCCTCGCTGGCTTGGCGTCGGTGTCTTCCAGGCCGTGGCACGGTCTGCCACCGCCGGCATTCGTTAACCCGCTTATTGTCTATCACATCGGCAGGCCTTGCGCAGCCACCGGTGGCGCCGGCCTTTTCAGCGGCGACGGCGCTGGGTAGTGTGACGCCATCCGGCGAGATACCGGGCGCATAGGCCGCCGGGTTCGCTTCCCGCCGGCGTTACCCCATCCTTCGAGGCCCCGAATGAAACGCATCCTGCTCGTCGATAACGGCTCTCTGCGTGCCCAGGCCACGCTCAACCTGCGCCGCCTGGCCGAGGAACTGGCCCGGGTGAGCGGAGAACCCGTGGAGGCCGTCTCGCTGCTGCACTCCCACAAGATTCCCGCCGAGCGGCTGGGGGGAGACAAGGCCGTGACGCTGGGCCCGCTGGCCGAGCGGCTGGCGGCCGAGGGCGTGACCGAGCTGATCATCCTGCCCTTCTTCTTCGGCCCCAGCCAGGCCCTCACCCACTACCTGCCCGAGCGCCTCGGCGAGGTGCAGGCCAGCCATCCCGACCTCGGCGTGAAGGTGGCGCTGCCCCTGGTCGACACCCTCCACGGCCTGGACCCGCGTTTGGCCAGGCTCCTGGCCGACAACGTGCGCAAGGCCATCGCCGGGATGCAGCGACCCACGGTGGTACTGGTCGACCATGGCAGCCCGATCCCCGAGGTCAGCGCGGTACGCAACTATCTGGCGGGCCAACTGGCCGCACTGCTGGAGGAAGAGGCCGGCTGCGTCACCTTCGCCTCCATGGAGCGCCGCGAGGGGGACGAATACCGCTTCAACGAACCGCTACTGGCCGACCTGCTGGCTTCACCGGCGCTGGCCGGGCGCGAGGTGGTGCTGGCGATGCTGTTCCTTTCCCCCGGCCGCCACGCCGGCGAGGGCGGCGACATTGCCGAGATCTGCGAGGCAGCCATGGCGCAGTCACCGGGGCTACGGGTGGTCACCACGCAGTTGGTAGGCGAGCACAACGGCATCCTGGAGATCCTCGCGACCCGCCTGGCCCAGGGGCTCGCCGGCGAGCCCCTGCTGCTGACACTGCCGGCCGGCGGCGGCTAATAAAGGCCAATCCCCTCACGGCTGCCAGCCTCGCCAGGCACCACTACCTGCCAGGCCACGTCCTCCGAGGGGAGGCGAAAAAGCGCGGTGGCCAGGGTGTTCTCCTCGTCGGGGTCGTCCGGTGCACGGCGGTAGATGGGCAGCCCCGGCCCGCTGGTGTCGCGCAGCAGGGTCAAGGGGTCGCGCTCACCGGCGGCGATCAGCGCCTCGCCGCGGCGCTGGCGATCCGCCGAGGAGGCGGTGATCGCCTGGGGCAGGTCGAGATGCAGGCAGTGGTTGGCATGCAGGGTGGGCGCCGCCAGCGCCCGGCAGGAGAAACCGCCGCCGCCCACTTCAACACTCAGCACCTCACTATCGCCGGCCTGGGCCAGGGCGTAGTGAAAGCCGCCGCCGGCCGGGGCGGTCTCGAGGAGCACCAGCGCCGCGGCAAGATCGGGCTCGGCCAGCAGGGCGCGGCTGAGCACCATGCGCGGCAGCTCGGGCGTGATGCCCACCAGGCGCAGGTTGTTGAGGGTGGCCACCAGCCCCGCCGCGGTAAGGCTGAAGGTGTGGCCGGGCAGCGAGCCGGGGTAGCAGAAGGTGAGAAACGCCGGCTGCCCTGCGGGGCGAAGACGCGCCAGGAAGCAGCTGCCATCGAGGCACGGCAGGCCGTCCTCGTTATGGGCGATCAGCGGGGCCTCGCCGGGCAGCACCAGCGTGGTACAGCCGTCCGGCACGCTGGCCAGCAGGTCCCCGCGGCAGTTCCAGGCGGCCACCGCTTCGAGCGGCAGCTCGAGCCCCTGGGCGAGCCCCTCGAGCTCCTCGGCCACCCAGGGAAAGTGCTCGGCGGTGGCGGCCTGCAGGCGGCGTACCAGGGGAAGGTGGCGGGCAGCGGTCACCTCCCGCCACAGCGGCGTGCCCATCAGCCGCTCGCGCACGGCTCGCTTGCCCTGTCGCCCCAGCGCCAGGCCGAGCTCGTGGTGGCTGCCGCCGGCCTCTAGCCAGCCCAGCCGGTGTGAGGTCTCCTCCGGGGTTACCATGTTGGTGATCTGTCCCTATCGGTTGAATCGATACGCTTTTTATCTCTCAAAGGTTAAACAGCCGGCCATTGATACGCACCGGCAATAAAAAAAATAAAAGGGGAAAGGCTTTGACCCAGGCAAGAATACATGACAATGTGGCGTCAGTTGGTTGGCAAGCAGCATGTTTTCAGAAGCATCGAATTCTTTCGGCAGCCTGATATTGTCTCCCTTGTTCTACCCGCTAACACATCTGGGTAACACCAGGAATATCGAAAGGCGCTAAGCGCGAAAGGATTTTTATTATGACGACCGGCACAGTCAAGTGGTTTAACGATTCCAAGGGTTTTGGTTTTATTTCTCCGTCTGACGGCAGCGATGATGTATTTGCTCATTTCTCCGAAATTCAGTCAGAAGGCTTCAAGTCCCTGCAAGAAGGTCAGAGCGTCTCCTTTGACGTGACCCAGGGCAAGAAAGGCCTTCAGGCGTCAAACATCAAAGCAATCTCCTGACCCTAACGGTCATGTGATTTCTCGAACCCCCGGGGTTCGAATACAGGGCCCGCTTAGGCGGGCCCTGTTGCGTTGCCTGCCTTCCCTGGCAGATCGAGCATTCCCCTGGACCTGGAATCGCCCTGGCCCTGGAACCGCCCTGGACCAAGAGTAGTCCCCCAGCGCCGGTGAGACGCATGGCGAGGGTGGGGAAATGGCATGGAGATAGGCGAGTGAATCCCGAGGACCTGACGACACTGGTCACGCTGCGCATGCCCTACGGCAAGTATGCCGGCCGGGTCATCGCCGACCTGCCCGGGCCCTACCTGGCCTGGTTCGCCCGGGAAGGCTTCCCGGCAGGCTCGGCGCGCTGCTGGCGCTGATGCATGAGATCGACCACAACGGGCTGGGCGAACTGCTCGAGCCGCTGCGCTCCCCGCGCTGACCGCAACCCCTTACCCCTTACCCCTTGCCCCTTGCCAAAACCAGCAGGAGCCCCATGCTGCGCATCTCAAACACCGTGGAACTCGGCGACTGGGAGATCGAGCTCAACCCGATCCGCGCCCAGGGCGCCGGCGGCCAGAACGTCAACAAGGTGGCCTCGGCCATCCATCTGCGTTTCGACATCAACCGCTCCAGCCTGCCGACCTTCTACAAGGAACGGCTGCTGGCGCTGGGCGACCAGCGCATCACCCAGGAGGGCGTGGTGATCATCAAGGCCCAGCGCTTCCGCACCCAGGAGCAGAACCGCGAGGACGCCCTCGCGCGGCTGCGCGAGCTGATCCGCGAGGCGGTGAAACAGCGCCGGGCGCGCAAGCCCACCAAGCCGACCCGCTCCGCCAGGCGCAAGCGAGTCGACGCCAAGACCCGCAAGGGCAAGACCAAGGCGCTGCGCGGGAAGGTGACGGAATGAGCCAGCACGAAACGTTCCAGCCGACGCGCCCCGAGTCCCCGTGCATCAAGGTGTGCCGGCCGGTGGGCGACACCTGCCTGGGCTGCCACCGCAATCTGGACGAGATCGCCCGCTGGTCGCGGATGGACGCGGCCCAGCGCGAGGCCGTCTGGCAGCGGCTGGAGCGCGAGGGCAAGGTCGAACCGACTCAGGCCTGATCGACCGCGAGACGCGGCTGCGGGTGAGCCCGCAACAGCCGGGAGGCCGCCGCCACGCCGAGCAGACCGATGAGCGCCCCGGGCACCGCCCCCAGCGCCATGCTGACCAGGATGCCGGCGAACAGTGCCACCCCGCCGGCGAGGATCGCCCGGGTGCCAGTGGCCGAGACGATATCCCGCCGGCGGCGCACCTCGAAGGCCACCACCGCCGCCATCACCGGGGTGACCATCAGCACGCAGAGCAGGATCCACACCAGCCGCCCCCACCAGAAGCCCACCTCGCCGGGCATGCCCGCGTCGAAGGGCGCGCCCAGCCGCTCACCGAGCCAGGCGGCGGGCAGCTCGGCGAACTTGTGCCACAGGTAGAGCGGCATGCCCAGCGCACCGAGGATCGTCACCACGCGGCTGACCGGACGCCTGGCCAACAGCCGCCGGGCCGGTGACTCGAAGGCGAGCACCGAGCCGACCTGCAGCCACATCACCCCCATCAGCGCCAGGGTCGGCGGCAACAGGTTGCTGCGTCCCCCCACCTCGCCGTCCACCATGGCCAGCGGGTAGCCGGAACTGACTGTGGCCCCCAGCCACACCAGGCCCAGCGCGATCAGCACGAGTCCGGTGCCGGTCCCGGAGAAACGCCCCTGGCGCCAGGCGAGGCCCAACTGCTGCGGCAGCAGCCACACCACCAGCAGGTTGAGCCAGCCGAGCAAGGTGGCGTGGTCGGTGACATGCTCGCCCAGCCGCAGCAGGTCCCCCGGCGAGCCGGGTCCCGCCCGCAGCAGGTCGACCAGCGCGGCGATGGCCACCAGCCCCGCCACGGCGCCGAGCCCCCAGCGGCGGTCCGCCCGTACACAGAGCGGCAGTAGCGCCTGCACGCCCAGCAGCATCAGCAGGAACCACAGATGGATGGTCAGCGAGTGGTTGAGCGGCTCGAGGAAGCGCCCGCCGGTCACGCGCGAGAAGAGCGCCACCGCGCCCAGCACCGCCAGGTAGGTCACCGTGGGCCGCGCCAGGGCCAGCGCCCGGCTGGCCCACCAGTGCAGCTGCCGGTGGCCGTCCGAGAGTCGGCGGCGCACCCCGTCGGCGCTCACTGCCGCCGAGACGAAGACGAACAGCGGCACCACCTGCACGACCCAGGTCAACACCCCGGCGCCTTCCCACACCACCAGGAGATGGTCGGTTTCTACCATCAGCCCCTCGTCGAGGCGCGGCAGGGTCGCGAGCCAGTGGCCGAAGACCACCACCAGCAGCGCCATGGCGCGCAGCGCATCGGGGTAGCGGTCCCTGGGTGCCGGCTCGGGACGAGTCTCACGCGGTTGCGACATGCCTCCTCCTGACGCTATCGGCGGGCAGGCCCCGTGGGGCGTGTTCTGGATCACCTGCAATGCCCGGCCTATCGACTAGCCTAATTTAAAAACACCGTTTCCGAACACTGCTTTCTTCAGGGTGGTCGCGGCATGTCCATGCTGACAGGGAGCCCCGGGCAGAGCCAGGCCCCTCTCGGCCGCCAAGGCGCCGGATACCCGCCCAGGCGGGCACGCGGTGCTGGCCACTGCCGACGGCCGGGAAGCATAGCGGGAAGGAGTCGCCGGGCGAGCAAAGATGGCACAATCGCGCCCTTGCTGCCTGCCAAGGAGAGGAGATGCCGGCCTCGACGCCGTACGCCCGCCGGGTCACCCACCGCTATTTCCTGGTCATGCTGGCCGTGGGCATGAGCGGCGGCCTGCTGGGGCCGGCGCTGCCCCACCTGGCAGCGATGACCGGTTCGACCATGGGCCAGCTCTCGGTGCTGTTCACCGCCCGGGCGCTGGGCAACATGCTCGGCTCGCTGCTCTCGGGCCGGCTGGTGGATCGTTTCCCGGGCCACCGGGTAATAGCCGCCATGCTGCTGCTGATGGCGGTGGGCCTCGTCGCGGTGCCATTCAGCCAGGGGCTCGCGGTGCTGACAGCGGTGGTCTTCCTGCTGGGCCTGACCGAGATCTCGGTCAATGCCGGTTCCAACACCCTGCTGCTGTGGACCCACGGCAAGGAGTCGCCGCCTTGGATCAGCGGCCTGCACTTCTGCTTCGGGCTGGGCGGCACCCTGGTGCCGCTGGTGCTGGTCGCGGTGCTGGCGCTGACCGGCCACTTCGCCTGGGCCTTCTGGGCGGTGGCCCTCTACGCGCTGCTGCTGATCTGGCCGCTGGTTCGACTGGCGAGTCCCTGCCCCCCGGCTGTCCGGGAGGAAGACGCCCCAATGCCCCCCGCCGATGCCTGGCGGCTGGGACTGTTCCTGTTCATGTTCAGCCTTTACGTGGGCATGGAGATCACCTTCGCCGGCTGGGTCACCGCCTACGCCACCCTGGACGGCATGCCCAGCAAGGAGGCCGCGCTGCTGGCCACCCTGTTCTGGCTGGCGCTCTCGGCGGGACGCCTGCTGGCGATCCCGCTGCTGCGCCGCTTCTCGCCCTGGTGGGTGCTGCGCGGCTGCTTGGCCCTGGGGCTGGCCAGTGGCCTGGCGCTGCAGCTGGGCTGGCTGCCGCTGGCCGTCGTCTCGCTGCTGTTCGGGCTGGCGGCCTCGGCGATCTTTCCCACCCTGTTCGGCCTCAGCAACCAGCTGATGACCATTAGCGGACGCACCACCGGCCTGATCTTCCTGGCCGCCGGGGTCGGGGCCATGGTGGTGCCCTCGCTGGCCGGCCTGCTGCTGGAACGGGCCGGCACCGGCGCCTTCCCGCTGCTGCTGCTAACACTGATGGGTCTGCTGACCCTGGCGCTTTTCGCCCTGCGGGCCCGAGTCAGGCGCACCGAGGACTGTGGGGGCTAGAACCAGCCCTTGCGCCGGAACAGCCAGACCAGCCCCACGCCGATGCTCATCATCAGCCCCAGCACCATGAAATAGCCATAGCGATGCTCGAGCTCGGGCATGTGCACGAAGTTCATGCCATAGATGCCGGCGATGAAGGTCAGGGGCACGAAGATGGCGGTGATCACCGTGAGGATGCGCATGGTGATATTGAGCTGATGGGAGGAGAGCGAGATGTGGCCGTCCACCAGATCGCCGCAGATGTCGTAGTACATCTGAGTCAGGGTAAGCAGCCGGTCGAAGCGCTCGTGGACGTCGTTGATGGCGTGCAGCGTCTCGCTCACATTGCGCGGCAGGTGGGAATAGTCGTAGGCGGTAAGCTCCTGGGTGATGCCCACGTGGTAGTTGAACACCCGGCGCATCTTCACCAACCGCGACCGGTAGCCGATGACCTGGCGCATCAGGGCATCGCTGCCGTTCTCAAGCAGCGCGTCCTCGAGATCGCTGAGCGCATTCTCGAACTCCAGCAGACTGTCCAGATAGTAACCGGCGGAGTGGTACATGACCTTGAGCGCGACATGCTCCGGGGAGCGGTGCAGCAGGCCGGCTCCCTCTTGGGCGAGCAGGCGGTCGATGCTCAGCGCCAGGGCCGGATGCAGGGTGATCAGGAAGCGTTCACCGAGAAACATCGCCATCTGCTGAGGCCTGTAGTTGAGGTCGGCGTCGAAGGAGGAGATGCCGCGGTAGAGGATCAGGGTGTGCCCCTCGAACTCCTCGATCTTGGGCGGATGACGCTCGCGATGGGCGTCGTCGATGGCCATGGGATGGCAGTCGAAGGCCTCGAGCATCTCTCGCTCCCGGGCCAGGGATTCCCCCTGCACGTCGATCCACAGGTGGCTGTCCGGCGACTCTTGCCAGCGGGCGATCAACTCCTCGCCCCCGGCCACGGCCTGGCCCTCGGCGTCTACCATCAGCGTGCGTATCATGCTCCGATCATCCTTGCGTGGCAGGCTTGCGGCTCTCGCGCCTCCAGACAGGCACTCTACGGTATGCCGGCGGGAGCTGCCCACCGTCGCCGCCAACGACATCACTACCGATACCGCTACCGAGGAGCCACCCTGGACGACTCTTCCCAGGACGGTATCGCCGAGGTGATGCAAGGCAGGCGCCCCGGGGGGAGGCGACGCCGGCCGGCGCAGGCTGCTAATCTAGTCACAGCCTCGCCCCGCAGGGGCAACGACAGTCATCAAGGGAGAGTGAGTCGATGAGTGAGAGAGTCTCTCGGATCATCGTCCCGGTGGACGGTTCACCCACGGCCGCCGCCGCGGCCCGCCACGCCAGCCTGCTGGCCAGGCTGCTGGACGCCCCGCTACAGTTCCTGCATGTGATGCCGCTCAACGCGGCGGAGCTGTGCGATATTCCCGCCAATCGCCAGGCCGAGGCCGACCATGACCGGGCGGTGCGCCTCGAGATCGCCGAGGCGGCCTTCGCCAAGGCCCGCGAGGCGATCGACCCTGAGCTGACGCCGGCCCCGAGCGAGGTGGTGCTGGAGGACAGCACCTTCATCCGCCACCCGGAGCGGGCCATCATCGCCCATGTCCGCCTCCACCCCGACTGTCTGCTGGTGTTAGGCGCCCGCCACCTGAGCGAGGTGGGCAAGTTCGTGCAGGGAAGCGTCAGCAACGAGGTAGTACACCGCGCCCGCTGTCCGGTGACCATCGTCCACGACGACGCCAGCCTGAGGGAAGCCTCGGGCATCGGTCGAGTGTTGCTGCCGGTGGATGGCTCGGCCCACGCGAACCTGGCGGCGGGGCTGGCCGGCGATCTTGCGCGCAGTGCCGAGGTACCGGTGGAACTCGTGTTCTGCCAGCCCGGCGGCCAGGCCAGAAAGCTCGAGGAGGGCGAGGAGAGCCAGGCCAAGCGGGTCTTTCGCCTCGGCCGAGAGGCCCTGGGCGAGATCCCGAAGGGCGTGGAGGAGGTGCTGCTCCACGAGGAGCGCTTCGCCGAGGCGATCGTCTCCCACGCTCGTTACCACCTGGCCGAGCGGCCGATGATCGTCATGGGCCGGCGCGGGCTGGGCAAGTGGCGGGAGTCGCTGCTCGGCAGCGTCAGTCATCGGGTCATCGACCTGGCGCCTTGCCCGGTCACCGTGGTGGTCTGACCTGCCTCCCTCCCGACCTCGCCTCAGGCGAGGCCGGTGATGTTGCCTGCTTCATCCAGGCCCATGCCCAGCGCCGCCGGCTCCCGCGGCAGCCCGGGCAGGGTCATCAGCCTGCCGCACACCGCCACCACGAAGCCGGCGCCTGCGGAGAGCCGCAGCTCGCGGACCCGCAGCCGGTGCCCCTTGACCAGGCCACCGTCGGCAGGGTCGTCCGAAAAGCTGTACTGGGTGCGGGCGATGCACACCGGTAGTTCCCCATAGCCGGCGCGCTTGAGGCGCTGCAGCGTCTCCTGGGCCTCGGGGGAGAGCTCGACGCCGCTGGCGCCGTAGAGGCGAGTGGCTATCGTCTCCAGTGCCTCTTCCACGGGGGTGCCGTCGGCATACAGAAGCGCCATCTCGGCGCTGCCCGCCGCCAGCCGTTGCTGCACCAGGCGCGCCAGCGCCAGGGCACCCTCCCCGCCCCGCGTCCAGTGGTCGCAGATCGCCATGGCCACGCCAAGCTCGGCGCAGCAGTCCGCCAGCCGCTCCCGCTCGGCCTCGCTGTCGCCGGGGAAGGCGTTGAGGGCCACCACCGGCTCCAGGCCGAAGGCGCGGGCCACCGCCACCTGGCGAACCAGGTTGTCGAGGCCATCGGTGAGCGCCGCGAGGTCAGGGTGAGGCATGGCCTCGCGGCTCGCCCCGCCGTGGAAGCGCAGGGCGCGCATTGTCACCACGATCACCGCGGCATCCGGGAAGACGCCGGACTGGCGGGACTTGATATCGATGAACTTCTCCAGACCCTGATCGGCACCGAAGCCGGCCTCGGTGACGACCACCTCGGCAAGCGAGAGGGCCGCCCGGGTGGCCACCAGCGAACTGCAGCCGTGAGCGATGTTGGCGAAGGGGCCGCCGTGAATCAGCACCGGGGTGTGCTCCAGTGTCTGCACCAGGTTGGGTGCCAGGGCGTCACGCAGCAGCACGGCCATGGCACCGACCGCGCCCAGATCCGCCGCGGTCACCGGGGTGTCGTCGCGCCGCCAGGCCACCACGATGCGGCCCAGGCGGCGCTTGATGTCGGCCAGGTCTTCGGCCAGACAGAGGATCGCCATGATCTCGGAGGCGGCGGTGATCTCGAAGCTGCTCTCGCCCAGGCCGGTGCGGACCCGACGCAGGCTGCGGTCGTTGAGATCGAGCACCCGGGGCCACACCACCCGTGCGGGGTCGATCCCCAGGGCGTTGCCCCAGTAGAGGTGGTTGTCGAGCAGGGCGGCCAGCAGGTTATGGGCCGATGTCACGGCGTGGAAGTCGCCGTTGAAGTGCAGGTTGATGGCCTCCATGGGCACCACCTGGGCGCGCCCGCCGCCGGCGGCGCCGCCCTTCATGCCGAACACCGGCCCCAGCGAGGGCTCACGCAGGCAGGCCAGAGCAGAGACTCCGAGTCGGGAGAGGGCATCCACCAGCCCCACGCAGGCGGTGGTCTTGCCCTCGCCGGCGGGGGTGGGGGTAATGGCGGAAACCAGCACCAGACGCCCGCGGGGGCGATCCTTCAAGCGCTGAAGCAGCGAGCGGGAGAGCTTGGCACGGTGGTGACCGAAGGGAATCAGCTCCTCGGCAGCGAGGCCCAGGCGGGCCTCGGCCAGTGCCAGGATCGGCTCGAGCCTCGCCCGGCGGGCGATCTCGATATCCGCAGCGGGCACGTGCCCGGTGATGCCCTCGCTGTCATCCAACTTTCGGGACATGGGATCTCCTCCGGGCCGGTCCTGCCGGCAGCGTTTGCCGGAGCGTCAGGCCTCGTAGGCGGCCTTGAGGCGATAGAATTCAGTGACGATCTCGTCCATGGCGGTCGTGTCGTAGTCGCACAGGCCGCTCACCACCAGCTTCTTGGAGCCGGTGCCAACCGAGGCGCCGCCGGACTGGATGCGAAACTCCAGCAGGCACTCACCGCGGTTGCCGTTCACCTCCAGGGAGGAGTGGTCCAGCGCCAGCTGCGGCACCAGGCCCTCGAGCCGGTCGAGGGAAAACCCCATGCTGTCGTAGATCACCAGTGGGCGGCGAGGATTGAACATCACCCCCTTCTCCTCCATCAACGGCTTGAGGTAGTGGGGGAAGTTCTTGCCGGAGAAGGCCACGTAGCAGCGGGTGAAGGCCTCCACAACCGCCTCGTCGCGGGTCGTCTTGCCGCTGCGCGCCACCTCGAGGTAGCACTTTCCGTTCTCGTCGATGACGCGAATCAGCCCATCCTCACGCTCCTGAAAGCACAGCGGCGTGCCGCCACCCACCATGCTCAGGAAACGAAAATCCATGCGCTGGGAGAGCCCGAAGCGGGCCAGCACCAGGGCGAACAGCAGGTCGCCCGGCACGCAGAAGCGACGCGCATCCGGGTTGTGGATGGGGTTGTAGTCGCCGGCGACTCCCTTGGCGAAACGACTGGCCTGCTCGGCGGAGATGCAGACGCACTCTCCCGCCGGCGAATGAAATTCATCGAGAAACATGCGTGCTGTGCCTGCCCTGCGTCGTTGGCGATCCAGATCCTGCCGGCGGATGCCGGAGCGCAGATGATGCCATAAAACCCTCGTCAACGAAGCCTCGTTAGGCGCTACCATGGGCCAATGGGCAGACGAAGCGAGGGCAAGATGCAGGAAGCGAGGGCGCCAAGGCACAGGCGGTGGCGGTGGCTGGGCTGGACGGCAGGCCTCGTGGCGCTGGCCCTGGCCGGTGCGGCCCTGGCCCTGCCGACACTGCTCGACAGCGCCTGGCTGCAGGCCAGGCTCTCCAGTCAGGAGGGGCTGTCGGTCCGCTGGGAGGGCTCGCGGCCCGGCTGGAACAGCCTGGCGGTGGAGTCACTGGTCATCGAGCGCGAGGATGATTCGCTGCCGCTGGCACTCGAGGTAGACACCGCTCGCCTGGAACTCACCCTCTCCGCCCTGCTGAGCCAACGTCTGGCCATCCGCGAACTTGCGGCAAGCGGCCTGCGCCGCCTGGACATCGACGGCCACCGGCTGAGCGGCGAGGGCCGACTGACCCTCTCGGGCCTCGACCTCGCCCGGGACGAACTGGGCGTGGGGCGACTCACCCTGGCGCTGGAGCAGGCCACCCTGACCCGCGGCAGTCAGCGGCTGGCCGAGGACATTAGCCTGACCGCCGACCTGAGCGCGGCCCCCTTCGATCCCGCCGCCTATCCCGGCCAGGCGGCCCTGCGCTTTCTCTCCGGCGAGCTTGCCCTGGCGGCCCGCGCCGACGCCTGGGATCTCTTCAACCCCTACCTGGCGGAGCTGGGCTGGCTGGGCCTGGCCGGACGCGGCAGCCTCGTGGGCGAGCTGAGCATTGCCCAGGGCGTGCTGACCCCGGGCAGCCGCCTGGACCTCGACTCCCCCGACCTCGGCGTCACCCTGGACGAGGCCGCCCTGCTGGCTGGCAGCGGCCGCGAGAACGACACCGCCCCGGCCTGGGTGGTGCCCGGCGAGACCTACCGCCTGCGGGGTGCCGGCCGCGTAACGGCAAGCGTCAGCGAGGAAGGCACGGCGCCTGACGAAGCGCGCGGCCGGCTGACGGTGACCCTGGCGAACCTCGCCATGCACCAGGGCGCGGATCCGGCGCCGCTGCTGACGGGTCAGCGCTTCGATCTCACCGCGCCACTGCCGATAGACCTCGCCGTCGCGCCGGCACCGCCCGATCACGCCGACCTGAGTTGGCAGGCGGCCACGCTGCCCGATGTTCGTGCCCTGGCGCGCTTCCTGCCCGAGCACACCCCGCTGACGCTCGAGGGGGGAAGCGCTTCCCTGGACGGCCAACTGGCCTACCGCGATGGAGCGCTAACTGGCGCCTTCACCCTGGCCGGCGAACGGATCGCCCTGACCCTCCAGGAGCAGCCACTGCGCGGCGACCTTCATCTTGACCTGGCACTGGCCCTGCTGGACCCCGAAGCCCGCCGCCTGGATCTCTCCGGTACCCGCCTGCGGCTCGACGTCACCGGCGACGAGAGCGCCGACGCCCTGGCCCTGGATCTTACCCTGGAGGCCGCCCGGCTGACCTCCCGGGTGCCGCTGGACACGCTGCGAGACCACCCGCGGCCGCCTCTGGACGGCGAACTGGCCCTCTCCGGTCGCCTGGACCGACTGGGGTTTCTCGACCCCTTCCTGTCGGGGCTATTCGAGGGGCGCGGCATCAGCCTGAGCGGGGGCGGCGAGCTGAGCGCCCTGGCGCGCCTGGTAGATGGCCGGATCGGCGCCGGCAGCCGCCTGGACGTGACCAGCGATGCGCTCGGGGTGAGCCTGCCCCATGTGCGCGCCGAGGGCAGCGGCAGCTTCGCCGCCGAGTGGCACGATGATGACGCCCTGCCGCTGCGGCTGGCGGCCCGCCTGGAGAAGGCCGGGGTGACCCGCCTCCGCGACGGTGCGCGCCTTTTGGAGGGCGCCCGCCTGACCCTTGAGGCCGAGGGCCATCCGCCGGAGGCGGGCGAGACGCCGCTGCCCCAGCGCGCGACGCTCGCCTGGGAGGACGCCAGCCTGGCGAACGTGGCCGTGCTGGCGCCCTACCTGCCCGAGGGCGCCCCCTTCGCGCTGAATGGCGGCCGGGCCAGCAGCCGAGGCCGGCTGGCGCTCGAGGGTGAACGCGTCCGCGGTGATGTGTGGCTCGCGGGTCGCCAGATCAGCGGCCAGCTGCTCGGCGAGGCGGTCTCGGGTGAGATGACCCTGGACCTGAGGCTGGGGGAGGCCGCCCTGGACGGCAGCGCGCTCGACCTTTCCGGCACTCGCCTGACCCTCTCCGCGGCGCCCGGCAACGCCGACGACGACCAGCGCCTGGGCAGCGTGCTGGTGGCCAGGCAGGCGCGCTTCACCCGTATGAATGAGCCCACCGCGCGCCAGGGACGTCTGGTGCTGGAAGGCATGGTCGACCGCCTGGGGTTCCTGGACGCCTTCCTGCCCCGGGAGCATGGCCTGGCCCTGCGCGGCCGCGGGCGTTTCGAGGCCGACCTGCACCTGCGGGGCAAGCAGTGGCTGGCGCCGAGTCACCTGCGGGTGGATGCCGACGACCTCTCGGTGGGCTTTCTCGACTACCGGGCGGTGGGACGAGGCGAGCTCGACGCACGCCTCGAAGGCGAGGCGGCCAGCCCAGGTGCCCGGCTCAGGCTCTCGCTGCCACGCTTCTCAGTGCGCCGCGAGGCGGAGGGGGAGCGCACCTGGCTGGCCGGGCGCCATCTTACCCTGGAGACCTCCACGCCTTTCTTCTTCGTGGACCCCGAGCAGATCGATATCGAGACCTTTACCACCCGAGTGGCACTGCCCATCGTCGAGGTGCCCGACCTGGCCGTCTACAATATCTACCTTCCGGAGAATGCCGGCGTCGAACTGCTGGGCGGACGTGCCAGCCTGGAGGCGATGCTGGAACTGGAGGGCCTGGGCGCCCGCGGTGACCTGGTACTTCAGGCCTTCGACACTGAGCTGCGCCTGGCCAACCAGCGGCTGACGGGGGACCTGCGCCTGGAGGCACGCCTGCGCGAAGGCGACCTGGACGGCCGACGATTCGATGCCTCCGGCTCGCTGCTGCGCCTGGACAACATCACCCGCCGGGATGCCGACGGCCAGGGCGAAGCCGGCTGGTGGGCCCGCCTGGTGCTGGAGGAGGGCCGGCTGACCTGGGCGGAGCCGCTGGAGATGAGCGCCCGCCTGGGGCTGACAATGCGCGACAGCGGCCTGCTGACGCGGCTGTTCCTCGCCGGCGCCAGGGAGCGCGACTGGCTGGGGCGGCTGCTGACCGTACGCGATATCCACGGCGAGGCGCAGCTGACCATGGCGACCGACGGCATCCGCCTGGACGAGGCCCGGCTGACGGGCGGCCCGCTGGCGCTGCTGGCCGATCTCGTCTTTCACGAGGAGCGCCTGGACGGCCAGCTCTACGCCAGACTGGGGCGACTAGCCGTCGGGGTGGCGCTTCAGGATGGCGAGCGAACGCTGCGCTTCTGGCAGCCGCGACGCTGGTTCGAGGGCACGGACCGAGGGGAGGAAAGTACCCTGGAGGAAACGACACCGGAGGCGTTCCAGGAGGCCCTGACTCCACGCTGATCCAACGCCCTTGGGGTCGTATTGGCTGCTGCATGAACCAGGGTCTCGATGCAGGTCATTAGCATGCAAAAAAAGCATGCGAAACGCCGTCATGACGGGGCCCGCCGCCGTATTGCACTGCATCATCACATGCTAGAATCAGCGCGCTTTCTCCCCCTCCCCGCAACCCCCTCCTCGGGACACTGCAACCATGCCGACAATCGACAGAATCACCCCACGGCCCCGGCGTCCCGCCCGGTGGTCGAGTTTTCTCGTGCTCGCCATTCTCACTCTGGTGTTCAGCCCCGCCGCCCATGCGGTAACCGGCACACTGGACATGACCGGTTCCCTGGTCGGCGTGCTAGCTGTGAGTATCTTCGTCCTCGCCTATGCCCTCGTTATGGGCGAGGAGAAGCTGCACATGCGCAAGTCCAAGCCGGTGCTGGTCGCCGCCGGCATCATCTGGGCGTTGATCGGCTGGGTCTACGTGCAGTCGGGTATGCCGAACGAGGCCGAACACGCCTTCCGGGAGACTCTGCTCGAGTTCACCGAGCTGATGCTCTTCCTGCTGGTGGCGATGACCTACATCAACGCCATGGAGGAGCGGCGAGTGTTCGACGCACTGCGCTCCTGGATGGTGCGCAAGGGGTTCAGCTACCGGCAGCTGTTCTGGATCACCGGCGTGCTGGCCTTCCTGATCTCGCCCATCGCCGACAACCTGACCACCGCCCTGTTGATGTGCGCCGTGGTGACCAAGGTCGCCGAAGGTGACAAGCGCTTCATCAACCTCTGCTGCATCAATATCGTGGTGGCTGCAAACGCCGGCGGCGCCTTCAGTCCCTTCGGTGACATCACCACCCTGATGGTATGGCAGGCGGGCATGGTGAAGTTTTACGAATTCTTCGAGCTGCTGGTGCCCTCGCTGGTCAACTTCCTGATCCCCGCCGTGGTCATGAGCGCCTTCATCAAGAACCGCCAGCCCGACAGCGTCCAGGAAGATGTCTGGTTGAAGCGCGGAGCGCGGCGGATCATCGCACTCTTCCTGCTCACTGTGGCCACCGCCGTGGCTTGCCACACCCTGCTGAACCTGCCGCCGGTGCTGGGCATGATGACCGGTCTTGGCTACCTGCAGTTCTTCGGCTACTACCTGCGCCGCACCCTGCCGAAATCCCTGGAGAAGAAGCGCACCCGCTATAGCCAGCGCGGCGACGACAAGAAGCTTGCCCAGTTGGGCAGCGTGGTGCCCTTCGATGTCTTCAACCGTGTGGCCCGCGCCGAGTGGGACACCCTGCTGTTCTTCTACGGCGTAGTGATGTGCGTCGGCGGGCTCGGCTTCATGGGCTACTTGGGGCTGCTCTCGGATGCGCTCTACACCGGCTTGGGCGCCACCTGGGCCAATATCGCCCTCGGGGTGATCTCGGCGGTGGTGGACAACATCCCGGTAATGTTCGCCGTGCTGACCATGCAGCCCGAGATGTCCCACGGGCACTGGTTACTGATCACCCTGACCGCCGGCGTCGGCGGCAGCCTGCTCTCCATCGGCTCCGCCGCCGGCGTGGCGCTCATGGGCCAGGCCCGCGGCAACTACACCTTCATGGGCCACCTGCGCTGGGCGCCGGTCATCGCCATCGGCTACGCCGCCAGCGTGGCCACCCACCTTTGGCTCAACGCCCACAGCTTTACCGTCTTCAACTGATTTACCGACTTGACCTGAGCCCTTGTCCCGGCGGCAATCGCCGCCGGGCGTTTCCCCGCGTTGAGACAGCTGCTTTACATTGCCTTCCAATGATGTAGCTTATCCATAGATGGCCGCATTAGAACCGTCACCAGGCTAGGTGGTGGTTGCCATAAAGATAACCACACGGCCACATAGTACGTAGGAGTGAAGGCCCGAGCCCGGAGCCCCGCACAAGACGGGGACCGCGGTTGAAGCGAATCATCAAAAGGGAACTGACACGCCGATGCTGTTCTCCATCCCGTCGCCCCCAGAGGTGGCACTACATCGCCTGTCCAGACGCCAAGAGGCCTGCCGGTGGCATGGCTGAGGCATGGTCTGCTGGCGGCCATGCTGGCGCTGTCCTGGCCATCCGTGGCGGTTGCCGACGAGAGTCCGGTGCTGCTGGTGGCACACCCCGATGTCAGAACTGTCCGCTTGACCCGTGACAACACCCGCGCCATCTTCGCCATGCGCCAGCGCACCTGGCCGGACGGCCAGGCGGTGAGAGTGCATGTGCTGAACAATGACGACCCTGTCCACGGGCGCTTCGTCAAGGAGCGCCTGGCCGTCTATCCGCACCAGCTTCAGCTGGCTTGGGACCGCATGGTGTTCTCCGGCACCGGCCAGGCCCCCACGCGAGTTTTCTCCCAGGCCGAAATGCGCGAGCGTATCGCCAGCACCCCCGGCGCCCTGGGCTATCTGGAAAGGGAGTACCTGGATGATCGTGTCCAAGTCGTTTCAATGGAGTGAGCACCGCGCCGGCCTGGCGCTGGCCGCCCTGCTGCTGGGCGGCGCCACCCCGGCTGCAGCGGACAGCAGCATGCTGGATACCCTGCAGATGCACGGCTTTCTCAGCCAGGCGCTGGTGATCACCGATCGCAATGATTTCTTCGGGCCCAGCAGCAGCGACGGCGGAAGCCTGAAATACACCGAGATCGGCGCCAACGCCTCGATCCGCCCCCATCAAGACGTGCTGATCGCCGCTCAGGTGCTCAGCCGGCGGGCCGGCGGGGATGGCAGCGACGCTAATCCGGTCCTGGACTACGGGTTGGTGGACTACCAGATGGTCTCCAACCAGCAGCGTACCTTTGGCGTTCAATTGGGCCGCAGCAAGTACCCCTTCGGTTTCTACAACCAGACCCGGGACGTGGCCTTTACCCGCCCCAGCATATTGCTGCCTCAGTCCATCTACTTTGACAGGACAAGGACACTGGGATTATCGGGCGATGGCATTTCACTCTATCTCGAGGAGCGGTTTGGTCAGGGCTCCTTGAGAGCCCAGATTGGATTAGGTCAGGCACAGGCCGGTGACGATCTGCGTCGAACCCTGAGGCTGGATACGGTTCCGGGCAGTCTTGACCCCAAGAGCTCTGCCATCGCCCAGTTGCGGTACGAGCATGATGGAGGGCGGATAGTCGCTGCCATCGGCGCAGCTGATGCCAACGCACGTTTCAATTCGTCGGTGCCTGGACTAAGCGACGGAGACTTCTATTTCAAGCCCTGGGTCCTGTCGTTCCAGTACAACGCCGAGCAGTGGAGCCTGACTTCCGAGTACGCCTGGCGCAACTCCGGCCTGGAAAACTTCAACAACCCGGCCTTCAATTTCGACGTTACCGGCGAGAGCTGGTACTTGCAGTATACGCGGCGCTTCCATGAGAACTGGCAGTGGCTGATACGCTATGACAGCCTGATCAGTAACC
The DNA here is from genome assembly GCF_051216275.1 of Halomonas salsilacus. Lineage (NCBI taxonomy): Bacteria > Pseudomonadati > Pseudomonadota > Gammaproteobacteria > Oceanospirillales > Halomonadaceae > Halomonas > Halomonas salsilacus. The sequence continues at coordinate 210,697 of NZ_JBPKAQ010000001.1, read as the reverse complement.
GCGACGACCGCTCGGGGAGCGCCTACGCGGCGAGCGGTGCTGGACCTGCCTATAGCCAGTTTGCGAAAGACTACACCCTGGGCCTGCAGTGGACCGTCAATCCGCGGGTCCTGCTCGCCGCCGAGTACCACCATGTGGATGGTACCGGTTGGCTTCCCATTCAGGACAATCCGGACCCGGCCGAGACCCGCCGCCGCTGGAACATGCTGTTGTTCCAGCTATCGCTGCGCTTCTGACCCGCCCGAGGCTGCCCATGCGCTCCCCCTACCGCAGGCCCTGCCGCCTGAGCCTCACCTGGCGAGTCATCGCCCTGAGCAGTCTGCTGCTGGTGCTGCTGGTGGCGCTGTTCGCCTGGCTGGTCCATGCCAACCTGACCCGTCAGTTCGAAACGAGCCGCGCCGAGCACGGCGAGCGCCAGGTACGCGAAATCCGCCTGGCCCTGGAGCGCTCCGAGGAGGGACTGCGCCAGCTGGCCTCCATGGTGGCCTCGAGCCAGGGGCTGGGTGATGCCCTCCAGACCGGCCAGCCGGACCTGCTGGTCGACTCGCTGGAGACCCAGTGGCCCACGCTGCAACTCGAGGCCGGGCTCGACGAAATCCTCGTCTTCGACGTCGCCGGCAATCAGCTGGCCGCCTGGGGCGAGGGACAATTACATAATGAGCGACCCCTCCGGGAGTGGGTGCAGCGGGTTCTGGGCGACGAGATGCCACACACAGCCCTTCGCTGCTCCAGCGACTGCCGGCAATATGCGACCGTCCCGGTGCTGGTCGAGGGAGAGAGCGTCGGCGCGGTGATCCTGTCTCGCTCCCTGGCCGATGTCACCCGCCAGGCCCAACAGGTCTCCGAAAGCGATGTGGCGCTGCTGGTGGTGGACAGCCCAACCACCCCGGAGCTGCCCGAAGAACGGGCAGTTCCCGCGTGGAGGGGTCAGTTTATCGCCATAACACGCCGAGAGGTGTACCTGCCGATCCTCAGCAGTGCCGCTACCCAGGTCACGGTGGACGAACTGGAGCGCCAGCCGTTACGCCTGGAGCATGGGGGCAGGAACATCGAACTCAGCGCAATGCGCATGAACGAGGATGAAGACCGCCGTAGCATTGGCTACTTCCTGCTCGCCTCGGACATTACCCCCCAGATCAAGGCCATCTCACGTGACATTCGGGTGTTGGTCACTGTGGGCCTCACCGGCTGGCTGGTGGCGGAACTACTGCTGCTGGCGATCCTGCTCAGCCCCATGGCACGCCTGCGGCGGATCGCCAGCGCGCTGCCTGCCCTGGCTCAAGGAGGCTTCGCCGAGGCCAGGTCCTCCATCCCGCGTCCCCGACGCATCCTCGCCGACGAGATCGACGTGCTGCAGGGCACGACCCTGGCACTTGCCGACCAGCTCGAGACCCTGGAAGGGGAGGTCTCGGTCCGGGGCGAGCAGTTGGCCGAACGAGTCGAGGAGCTGGCCAGGGAGCGCGACTTCATCGGCAGCCTACTGGACACAGCCAGGGTCTTTATCGTGACCCAGGATGGTAGTGGCCGCATCGGACTGGTCAACGACTATGCCCTGACGGTCATGGGCACCGGAGAGGAGGCGCTGGTCAATCGCCTGTTCGAGGATGTCTTCTCTCCGGGGCACCCCGGTAAATCGTCCAGTGGTCGGCCACCCGCCTCTCCTAACCAGGAGGAGCGCCCGCTGGTCACCGCCGATGGCCAGCAGCACACCATCGCCTGGTACCATGCCCCGCTCCCCGGCGGGAACGGCGCGACACTCGGGAGGATATCGGTCGGCCTGGACATCACCGAGCGCAAGGCCGCCGAGGCGCGGCTGACCTGGCTGGCCGAGCGTGACCCCCTGACCGGACTCTTCAACCGCCGCTACTTCCAGGAGGCCCTCAGCGGAGCGCTTCAGCATGGGCTGAGCGGGGCCATGCTGCTGATGGATCTGGACCAGTTCAAAGATGTCAACGAACTCAGCGGCCACCAGGCGGGCGACCGACTGTTGCGCCTTGTGGCGAACGTGCTCGGCGAGGAACTCGGTCATCGCGGCATTCTCGCCCGACTCGGTGGCGACGAGTTCGCCCTGCTGCTCCAAGAGGCAGACGCCGAACTTGCCGTCCGCATCGCCCAGCAAATCAACCAGATCCTCGAGGGCACCCGGTTCATGGCCGAGGAAAGGCGCCACCGGGTATCGGCCAGCACCGGCATCGCCCTCTTCCCGGAGCATGCCACCAATCCCATCGACCTGATGGCCAGCGCCGACATGGCCATGTACAAGGCCAAGGCCTCCGGCACCCAGCGATGGCACCTGCTTGCCACGGCACAGGGCGCGCGCGAAGAGCTTCAGCAGCGGGTCTACTGGGAGGAGCGGGTCCACCGCGCCCTGGAGGAGGATGCCTTCGAGCTGATGGTGCAGCCCATCGTGCGCCTCGAGGATCGCGACGTGCGCCACTACGAGGTGCTGCTGCGCTTGCGCGACGAACAAGGCGGCCTGATCTCGCCAGCGGTATTCATACCGGTAGCCGAGCGCAGCGGGCAGATCATCGCCGTGGATCGATGGGTCCTTCGCCACAGCCTGCGTGCCTTGAGTCGTGTGCAGGAGCAGGGGGTTAGCCTGGCGGTAAACCTGTCCGGGCAGTCCCTGCATGACGGCCGGCTCAAGCAATATCTCACCGAACAGCTCGCCGCCAGCGGCGCCGACCCCGAGCGCCTGATCCTGGAGATTACCGAAACTGCTGCGGTGACCGACTTCTCCACGGCCCGAGGCGTGCTGCAGGCCCTGCGCGACCTCGGTTGCCGCACGGCCCTGGACGACTTCGGGGTCGGCTTCAGCAGCTTCCACTACCTGGGCCAGCTGCCGGTGGACTACATCAAGATCGATGGCAGTTTTATCCGCAATCTGTCGGTCAGCGCCGACAGTCGAGTGATCGTCAAGGCAATCGCTGATATCGCCGCCGGGTTCGGTAAGCAGGCCATTGCCGAGTTTGTTAACCAAGAGGCCTTAGTGCCAATACTGAAATCCTATGGTATTACTTTTGGTCAGGGTTTCCACTTGGGAAAACCAATACCTCTCGAAAATGCATTCGGCAAGGAAATAAATTGACATTATGAATCTTCCTATTCGAACACAAGACTTCATAAATTCAAGGCGGAAGGATCCAGCGATATGACGTCATGCTCTTCATCAAAGCAGGAGTATGAGCAAGAGAACCCAACCCTTGCACGTTTCATGAAGGAGTTCAGGTTTAGTCTGGCACTGACTCCGCAAGAAAAGCAGAGGATTTACCGACTGCGGCACGATATCTACTGCGTGGAGTTAGAATACGAGCAGCCGACTGACAGGCAAAACCATCTGGAATACGATGTTTATGATGAGTTGGCCATCCACTGCCTGATCGAGCACCGCAGGACAGGTCTTGCTGCCGCCTGCACCCGCCTAATCATGCCTCATCCGGAATACCTTCCTCCGCTGGACAGGCTCCCTTTGGAATCCTACGGTGGCCGCAGTCTTACCCACCCTGAACTGAATCCACAGCGACTCCCCGCCGGCAGTTATTACGAAATCTCGCGGCTTGCTGTTGCCCGAGCCTTTCGCATGAGAATCACGGGAAACGAAGTTCCTGGGGTCTCAGACAACCCCCATGAGTTCACTCCGGAGGAGCGGGAAACCTTTTCCCTGCTTATCAGTGGGCTATTCCTGGCCGGCTACGCCATTGGAAGAATGTCAGGCAAGCAACTTGGCTTTGCGATGATGGAGCCTAAGCTTCGGCGCCTTCTTGCAATGTCAGGCTTTCATTTCACTCAGGTTGGTGAGCCAATCAATTTGCATGGTAAGCGCAGCGCATACTGCCTTAACCGCGAGCAGGCGGAGGCTGGTATGCATAGGACTTTGCTGCCTCTCTATCAGCATATCCTGGAGGAACTGGAACCGCAGTTGGACGCCATACGCCGGAGCTGGTCGGACAGCCTGCTCTATTCGTGACAAACCTCCAGACAGCGCTGGCCCGGGATGCAGCGTCCCCGGCCAGCGCAGCACCATGATGGCCAGTACATTGCGGTGCTCCCCGCGCGTCAGGTCGGTGCTTCCCTCGGTCGAGGGAATGATGCCGGCATCAAGGTCCACCGCCTCGACGAGGGCATCGCGAATCCGGAACACGAGCGGGTGGTCCTCGCGCCCGGCCAGCAGGAAGCTGAGCGCCACCTCCGCCAGGATGTCCTCCGTGGCCGCGCCGAGGATCCGCGCCTCCTCACCCTCCAAGGCGGCCAGCACCCAGGCAAACTCCTCCGCACTCACCTCCTGCTGGTAGTAGCGACTGGCGGCGATCACGAAGTGGGTCAGGCCATAGAGCCAATTGTGGAACTCGGCCCTGTCGAGGGATGCGACGCTACCCGGTGGATAGCGCTGGCGAAAGGCCGCGACGACACCCTCTCTCAGGTCGACCACCCCCAGCTGGTGGAGGAAGTGGACCTGGTTGGCCACCTGGGCCGCATAGATGCCCTGGACATCAGGGTCGGTGAGGAAGGGCTCCCAGTCGATGTCTGCCAGGTAGGCCAGCGCCCGCTCGTGTCCCTCCAGGCCGTAAAGAAGGTCGTGATACTGCGCCTGCACCAGCCGGAACAGCAGACGCCGGGCGAAGGCGATCTCGCCCCACTCAGCCAGCATCCGCTGGCGGGCACGCTGTCGGCTGCTGCCCCGGGGATAGGCAGCGACGATCTCCTCGCTGCGCCTTTCGACAAAGCCCGGGCTCGCCAGGCCGGCGATGTCGCTCTCGAGCCAGCCGACCAGGCGCTGGCCATATGCCCGGTTGAGAGGCAGGTAGCGGTCGTCGCCGGTCAGCCGGTAGAGGCGCTGGGCATAGTGGCGCTGCTTGTTGGCGGGCAGCGTCGGCAGTGCCTCCTCGTAGACGGCCTGGATCGCCAGCCCCGTCTGCGCATGGCGCTCCCCGACACCCTCCCCTGCACGCTCCGTTGACTGGGCAGCACAGCCCGCCAGCAGAACCAGCAGGAAGAGCCAGCGCAGGCATTGGTTCGGTGCCCGTGTCATGGTGTCTTCTGCCGTCGTTTCGATTGCTCCGGCCGGATCATCCGCACCCGCACCTTGGGGCGGGCCACTTCGGGAGTTGGCACGCTTTCTCCGTTATCTTCACGGGAAGACGGCACAGGCGTGATCTTCACCCAGGCAAAGGTCGGTAACGCCAACTGCCAGTAGATGGCACTCAGGCGAAGGCCCAGGGTCACCAGCAGCGCCAGGGCGATGGTCAGGGTGCCGGGTGCCGACAGGGCATCCAGCACCACGTAGGTGATGCCACCGGCGATGGCCGCCGTGGCGTAGATCTCCTCGCGTAGCACCATGGGCACCCGTCGCGCCAGGATATCCCGGACCATGCCGCCGGCTACTCCCGTGAGCAATCCCATCAGCACCGCGACGACCCCCGGCGCCTCGAGCAGCAGCGCCTTGTGGGTGCCGATCACCACGAACAGCGCCAGCCCGAAGGCATCGGCCACCGGCAGAAAGCCGCGGGAAAGACGATGAATGTAGTGAAAGCCCAGGATGGAGAGGCCCACCGTGGCCAGAATTACCCAGAGATAAGTAGGGTCGGTGACCCAGAACACCGGCCGCACGCCAAGCACCAGGTCGCGCAGGGTCCCGCCACCGATGCCGGTCACCGCTGCCAGCACCAGCATGCCGAAGGGGTCCATCCGCGAACGACAGGCCAGGATCACGCCCGACAGCGCAAAGACGATCACCCCCGCCATATCCAGCCAGTAGATCAGACCGCTCACCGTTGCTTGCCTCCCGCCGGGTCATTGTGAAATGGGCGCACAGCATAGCCCAATTTCCGCGTCATGAAAGCCAGGCCTCAGCCGCGTGCCGCGCCCTGGTGGGCGATACCCCGGAGCAACCGACCCAGCACGTCGGAGCCGGTCAGGATGCGCGGCGCCGCCCCCCACAGCAGGATGACGTCCTCGTCGAGCACATCGTCCTCGCGATGCTCGGGCCTTACTCGGAAGCGGCCGATCACCTCGCCCAGCGGCGTGCGCGGATCACTCACCAGGATCGGCCGGTGACAGTGAGCCAGCGGAAAGAACTCGCTACCGCCGAACAGCGCGGCACGCAGGAAGGCGTTGACGTCGACCACCAGCCGCGGGCTGCCAGCCTCATCCACCAGCACGGCGCGGCTCGTGCCGGCGCGCTCGAGCCGACGCAGGAAGGGGTCATGGCGATCGCGGGCCATCGCCGGGAAGCAAGGTCGCTCGCCGTCGAAGGGCAGCGTCACGAGGCTCTCCTGCGCCAGCGGCTCGCCCTCCTGGCCGAGGGGGACGTCATCCAGGGAGAGGAAATTCATGGCGCCACGCCCCTCGACCCGGTCGATCTCGGTCTCGGTGGACTCCATGTGCAGGCGGATCAGCTGGTGGAGGTCGCGCTCGCGGTAGTAGGGAATTGCCTCGCCACCCAGCCAGCGGTCCAACACCCAGGCGGTGGGCCTGGCGACCGGCCACAGCAGCAGCTGGTAGAAGCGCATCAGAGGCGCGAAGAGCGACGCCATGCGCAGGGCATGGCGCGAGAAGTAAGCCTGGGGCAGGATCTCGGCGAGCAGGGTGATCACCACGGTAGAGAAGAGAAAGGCCGCAACGCCCCCCATCACCGAACCGGAGAGCAGCGCCAGCAGCACGTTGACCGACACGTTGCCCCACAGGATGGTGACCAGCAGGAAGTTGGCGTCACGGCGCAGCTCTCTGACCCTACGGGCCCTGGGATTCCCGTGGCGCGCCTCGATCTCCAGCTCCAGCTTGTTGATCGAGAAGAAGGCCAGATTGAGCCCCGAGAACATCGCCGACTGGCTGAGACAGAGCAGGATGCCGGTCCAGGTCAGCAGGGTCATCGAAGCCTCCTTGTCGGATGCCGAGAGTCGGATGCCAAGAGTCGGATGCCGAGAGCCCCAACGCGCGCAGGCGACCCGAAGGCCGCCTGCGAAGGGTAGCATTAGCTGCCGAGGAAGGTCAGTCGACGTCGTGGCCGTGCGTCTCCAGCCAATCGCGCAGGAAGGCGATCTCCTCCTCCTGGGCCGCGATGACGTCTTCTGCCAGTTGACGGATCTCCTCGTCCTCACCGTGCTCGAGCACGATGTTGGCCATGTCGATGGCCCCCTGATGGTGAGGGATCATGCCACGGGCGAAGTCAACGTCGGCATCCCCGGTGAAGCCGACCATCATGTCCTCGTGCATGCGGTCATTGGCCTCCCGATAGGCCTGCACCGCCGGATTGTCGGCGAGCTCGTCGGCCTGTTCGCCGCCGTGGTGAGCCTGGCCATGGTCGCCGTGGCCAGTATCGCCATGAGCAGAGTCGGCGCCATGGCTGCCAGCCATGGCCGGCTGGGACAGCAGCATGGCACCGGCCAGGGCTGCGGCACCCAGCGCCACGGCCCACCAGCCAAGCCCTGACCGAGTCGGGGAGGCGGTGATGGCGCGGATCTCGTCCGAGTGATTCGGCTTGCGCGTCTGTCGATGGGTCATTGATGGCTCCTCTTGCGTGAGTCTGGACATCTATATGCCCCTTCATTCTGAAACCTGTGGGCTGCCCAAGGGTCAAGGGGCAGATGCATCACCCCTGTCATGAACTCGGCAGGCGTAGCCCACAGTACAGTAACCGAGTACCCTCGTAATGACTCTACATGCATAAGCTCTGCCTCATTTTAACGAGCCACCTTCTGCCTCGAGCTATATTCTCCCCCGAGCCACGGAACGCCCCATGGACTGGAACCCCGCCGTCATCTGGCTGATCGTCGCCCTGCTGCTGGGCCTTGCCGAGCTCACCACCGGTGGCCTGGTGCTGCTGGCACTGGGTGCCGCCGCGGCCCTGACCGCAGCCCTCGCTGGCCTGGGGCTGTCACTTCCCTGGCAGCTGCTGGGCATGGGCGTCTTCTCCGGCGTGCTGGTACCGCTGGCGGTGTGGATAATCCGCCCCCGGTTCTCGCCGCGCGGGGTCGCCTACGGCACCACCGGGACCGGGGTGGAGAAGGGCCACACCTACAGGACCCTGGTGCGCGATTTCGACGGCGCCACCGGCGTCAAGATCAACGGCGACTTCTATCGCCTGCGCGTCGCCGACTCTGATGCGAAGAGCGGTATAACCGAACTGCCTCCCGGTACTCGGGTCGTTTTCCAGACCTTCGATGGCACCACTGCCATCGTCCACCTTGCCCATCCGGCGCCGGATTCGCGCGCCAACCATCACACGGAGTAATTCCGCATGGATCTTCCCGTCAGCCCGGGGCTTATCATCGCCCTGATCGTCGTCGTTCTCGGTATCATGATCATCGCCAAGGGGCTGGTGGTCGTGCGCCAGTCGGAGGTGATGGTGATCGAGCGTCTGGGGTCGTTCAATCGGCTGCTGGAGAGCGGCATCAATATCATCGTCCCCTTCATCGACCAGCCCCGCGCCATCGCGATGATCCGCTATCGCAAGATGGGCGAGGAGTATCACGCCATCACCAGCCACGAGACGCGCATCGATCGCCGCGAGACGGTGATGGACTTCCCCGGCCAGCCGGTGGTGACCACCGACAACGTCACCGTGAATATCAACGGCGCCCTCTACTACCAGATCATCGACCCGAAGCGGGCCGTCTATGAAGTGGAGAACATGAGCCAGGCGGTGGAGGTGCTGGCCAAGACCACCCTGCGCTCGGTGGTCGGCAAGATGGAGCTGGACAAGCTGTTCGAGTCCCGGGCCGAGGTCAACAACGAGATTCAGTCGGCCATGGAAGAGGCCGCCTCCAAGTGGGGGGTGAAGATCTCGCGGGTCGAGGTGCAGGACATCGCCATGCCCGAGGAGGTGGAATCCGCCATGCGCCTGCAGATGGCCGCCGAGCGCAAGCGCCGCGCCACGGTGACCGAGGCCGAAGGCGAGAAGTCCGCCGCCATCGCCATGGCCCAGGGCCAGCGTGAGTCTTCGATCCTCAACGCCCAGGGCGACAAGGAGTCGGCCATCCTGCGCGCCCAGGGCGAGCAAGAGTCGATCAAGTTGGTGCTCAACGCCATCGGCGACAGCGAGGAGAACAAGCGCACCGTGGTGGGCTACCTGCTCGGCCAGAGCTACATCAAGGTGCTGCCGACCATGGCCAAGGAGGGCGAGCGCGTGTTCGTGCCCTACGAGTCCTCCGCCTTGCTCGGCACCATGGGCATGTTCCGCGAGATGGCCGGCTCACCGGAAGACGCCGTGGCCAACCACCTGAAGGACACCAGCAACCGCAGCGGCCTGCGCGGCGGCGTGGTGGGCGGAGCGGCCAGCGGCGGCTGAGCCTCACCCCGGCAACTCCCCCCAACCGGCGGGGCCGCCTGGGCAAGCCCATTGGTTCAACCTGCCTGTCCGCCCCCGAAGCGCGCCAGCTGCATCTCCTGCAGGCGGCTCAGGACGCGTCGGAACGGAAAGGCCAGGTAGCCGTGTGAATAGAGCTCGGACAGCCCCACCTCAGCCTCCACATAGAGCGGCGTACGCCGGTCATAGCACTCATCGACCAGGGCGATGAAGCGGCGCACGCCGTCATCCTTGGGGGACAGCTGCGGTAGCTCGCGATCCCCCGCTTCGACCCGGGTGACGCCATCCTCGGTGCCCCTGGCAATGCCCACCGCCGTCCTGGCATCGCTCAGGCAGGGCACCCCTTCCAGCAGAACATGCGCGAACCGGTCGACCAGGGCAATGAAGTCCAGGGCCGCCAGGGGCTGCTCGCAGAGATCTGCATAGCGACACCAGACTACCGTCTCGCTCCTCCCCTGCACCGGGATCTGGCGATGCCCCAGTTCGATGGGACCATCGTCGCGCGCCTCCCCCGCGCTCAGCCGCTCGAACACTGCGGCCAGCGGGCTCGGTTGGCCGGCCTTCGCGACCCAATAGCGTTGATGGGCCTTCCCCGGATGCAGGCGATGATCCTGCCCTCCGTCAAGCTCGACCACCTGCATATGGCGCTCGATGGCGTCGATGGCCGGCAGGAAGCGCTCGCGGTTGAAGCCGTCGGCATAGAGCTGCCGAGGCGCCTGGTTGGAGGTACTGACCAGCACCACCCCGTGGGCGAAGAGGGCCGACATCAGGCGGCCGAGCAGCATGGCATCGGCGATATCGTTGACGAAGAGCTCGTCGAGGCACAGCACCCGGACCTCGTCGCCCAGTTCGCGGGCCATCGCCACCAGGGGATCGGCGGTCCCGCGCAGCTGGAACTGGCGTTGGTGCACCCAGCGCATGAAGTGGTGGAAATGCTGGCGACGGGCCGGCACCCGAAGGTGGCGATGGAAGCTATCCATCAGCCAGGTCTTGCCGCGCCCCACCGGCCCCCAGAGATAGACGCCCGATATAACGCCGCCCCCCAGGCCGCCCTCCGCTCCGTCATGCAGGGCCTGGAAGCTGCGCTCGAGCCGGGCGGCCGCCGCCTGCTGGGCCGCGTCCGCCATGAAGCCCTGGCGCTCCACTGCCTGCCGGTAGGCCGCCAGGGGCGATGCCGCTATCATTTGACGACCGGGCGTCACGTCAGCGGCAGCGGGCTCAAGCCCCAACCTCTGGATATCGGCCATGGAGGGGCCTCAGCCGCCCTGGAAGGGGTAGACGCTGCCGATCTCGAGGAGAGCGCTCAGCTCGTCCAGGGCGGCGAGGGTCTCCCGGGCCAGGGCCGGATCGGCGAGGTCCTCGGGCGCCAGGCGATCGCGGTAGTGACGCTCCACCCAGGCGACGAGCTCAGCGTGCAGCGCCTCATCCAGCAGCACCCTTCCGGACAGCGCCTCGCGCTCCTCGGCCGAAAGCACCACCCTCAGGCGCAGGCAGGCGGGGCCGCCACCGTTGCGCATGCTCTGCTTGACGTCCTTCACCACCACCTCGCCGATGGGGTTGGCTCCGGCCAGCAGGTGGCCCTGCAGGCATCGCCACACCGCCTCGTTCTCCTGGCACTCGCCGGGCACTACCAGGGTCATGGAGCCGTCCGGGTTGGAGAGCAGCTGGGAGTTGAAGAGATAGGAGCCCACCGCGTCCGCGAGGCTCACCGCCTCCTCGGGCACGCGCACCGGGATCAGCGGCGCACTCATCCGCTCGCGCAGCGCTGCCAGGGTGCCAGCCTCGTCGAGGAAGGCCATCTCATGGTAAAGCAGCACCGGGCCATTACCCACCGCGATGACGTCGTTGTGGAAGACCCCGGCGTCAATGGCGTCGGGGTGCTGCTGGGCAAACACCACCTGATGGTCGGCCAGGCCGTGCTGGCGGGCCACCGCCTGGCTCGCCTCCAGGGTCTGGCGCGCCGGGAAACGCTGCGGCGCGGGCGAGGTCTCGCTGCCCCAGCCGAAGGCCTCGCGGCCGTAGACGTAGAGGTGCACGCCGCACTCGCCGTGCTCGCCGCATAGCCGCGTATGGTTGGCCGCCCCCTCGTCGGAGAAGGCCGGGGTCGCCGGCAGCGCCGGGTGGTGGGCGAAGCGTGCGTCATCACGGAAGATCGCCTGCAGCACCCGGCCTGTGGTGGCCGGCTCAAGGAAACGATGGAAACTCGACTGCAGGTTGGCCGGCGTGATGTGCAACCGGCCATCCGGGGCGTCCGGGCTAGGCGTCACCGTGGCCGCGTTGGCGGTCCACATGCTCGAGGCGGAGCACACCGCCCGCAGGATCTGCGGCGCCTCGCCGGCGGCCCGGGCCTGCACCCGCTCGTCGCTGCCGGTGAAGCCCAACGCGCGCAGCGCGCCGAGGTCCGGGCGCTGCTGGGGCGGCAGCACCCCCTGGAGGTAGCCGGCGTCCATCAGCTCCTTCATCTTGGCCAGCCCCTGCAGGGCCCCCTCCCGGGGGTTGGCCACCAGGCCGCCGTGGCTCATCGACGCCACGTTGCCCAGCGCCAGGCCGGCGTAGTTGTGGGTGGGGCCCACCAGGCCATCGAAATTGACTTCGCGATAGTTCACCTCACGATAGTCGGGGCTCGGGTTGCGGCTCACAGGCTCACCCCCGGCGGCAGCTGGTCAGGAAGGTGCAAGTCGTCGCTCTCCATGGAAGCCACCGGATAGGCGCAGTAGTCCGCCGCGTAGAAGGCGCTGGGCCGGTGGTTGCCGCTCTCCCCCACCCCGCCGAAGGGCGCGTCACCGGAGGCGCCGGTAGTCTGGCGGTTCCAGTTGATGATGCCGGCGCGGATACCCAGCAGGAAGTCGTCCCAGTCGGCGCGCTCGCCGCCGATCAGTCCGGCGGCGAGGCCGTAGCGGGTGTCGTTGGCCAGCCGGATCGCCTCGTCCCAGTCGCGGTAGCGCTGCACCTTGAGCAGCGGGCCGAAATGCTCCTCGTCGGGCAGCGCCAGGCCGGTCACGTCGACCAGACCCGGCGAGAGCAGGCTGGTATCGGCCTCCAGGCACTCCATGCGCGCCAGCACCGTGCCGCCGAGCTCCTCCAGCGCCGCCTGGGCCTCGAGTAGCCCATCGGCCGCCGCCACACTGACCAGGCCACCATAGAAGGGAGCAGGCTCGCTGAAGGGGCCGGCCACCCGCAGCCGCGAGATGGCGTCACTGAGCGCATCGAGGAGGTGATCCCCCACCGGCCCCTCGGGCACGATCAGCCGCCGGGCGCAGGTGCAGCGCTGCCCGCCCGAGAGGAAGGCCGACTGGAGGATGGTAAGCACCGCGGCGTCCTGGTCGGGCACGTCCTTGACCACCAGCGGGTTGTTGCCGCCCAGCTCCAGGGCCAGGATCTTGTCCAGCTGGTCGGCGAACTGACGATGCAGCATCCCGCCAACCCTGGCACTGCCGGTGAACAGCACGCCGTCGATGCCCGGGTCGGCCGCCAGCGCCTGACCGACCTCCGCCGCCCCCTGCACCAGGTTGATCACCCCGGCGGGAAGCTCCGCCTCCAGCCAGCACTGCAGGGTGAGATCGGCGGTCAGCGGCGTCTGCTCGCTGGGCTTGAAGACCACCGCATTGCCGGCCAGCAGCGCCGGCACCATATGGCCGTTGGGCAGATGGCCGGGGAAGTTGTAGGGGCCGAAGACCGCCATCACGCCGTGGGGACGGTGGCGAAGCACGGCCCGGGTATCGCCCAGGTCGCGTTCTTTCTCGCCGGTACGCTCATGGTGGGCCCGGATCGAGAGCGCCACCTTGCCGATCATCGAGCCCACCTCGGTGCGCGACTCCCACAGCGGCTTGCCGGTCTCGTGCGCGATGGCCGCGGCCAGGTCCTCGCGGTGGCGCTCCAGCACCTCCCGGAAACGCTCCACCAGCGCCTGGCGCTCGGCCAGGGGCGTGCGTGCCCAGCCGGGGAAGGCCTCCCGGGCGGCCGTCACCGCGGCTCCCACCTGGGCGGGGCTGGCGGCGCGCCCCTCCCAGAGGCGCTCGCGGGAGACCGGGTCATGCTTGGTGAAGGTCTTGCCCTCGCCGGCCTGCCAGAGGCCGCCCACCAGTAGCTGTCGTGTCGCCTTCATCAGCCTTCCTCCTCGGTATCCAGAATGCGCAGGTCGGCGCCGGACGCCACCTCGAGGCGCGTCGCCTCGTCGGGGGAGAGCCTGAGCACGCCCTCCTCATCGGGACCGCGCCCCACCCAGGCGGCGCGGAACTCGGCCATCCCGGTGGTAGCGGCGAGCCAGCGCGGCCGCGCGCCCGTTTCGCCCAGCGCCGGGTCGATCTCGACCTGGCAGCGCCTCGAGAGGCGCACACTACGTACGTCGTCGAGGTAGGCCTCCACCGTGGGGCCGCCGTCGAAGATGTCGATGTAGCCCTCCCAGCGCAGTCCCTCCTTCTTGAGCATGGCCAGGGCCGGGCGGGTCTGCTCGTGGACTCGCCCGATGCAGGCCCGCGCCTCCTCGGAGAGAAAGGGCGTGTAGATCGGGTACTTGGGCATCAGCTCGCCGATGAAGCTCTTCTGTCCCAGTCCGGTGAGCCGGTCGGCCTCGTCGAAGTCCAGCGGAAAGAAGTGGCTGCCCAGGCAATACCAGAAGGGACTCCTGCCCCGTTCGTCGAAGACACCGCGCATCTCCGCCAGCACCTTGTCGGGGAAGCGGTCGCGGAACTCTGCCATGAACAGCCAGCGCATCATGGAGAGCAGTGCCCCGTTGCGCTCGTGATGGCGGTCGCGGCCGCGGTACTGGGGACGCAGGAAGAGCGATGCCACCTCGGCATCGCCGGTGTGATCGGAGCACAGGAACAGGCTGTCGATGGTGCGGTGCAGGTCGAGCTGCACCGAGGAGTGGGCGAGCGTGCCTACCCGATAGTGGTAGAAGGGCGTCTCGCGGCCCACCTCACCCTCGATGGCGCAGCAGCCGGCCAGATGGCCGCTGGCCTCGTCCTCGAGCACGAAGAAGTAGTTGCGCCGGTCTGCCGGCACGCGCTCCTCGAAGGCGCTCAGCGTGGCGGCGATCTTGGCGGCCAGGAACTCGCGGTTGTCTGGCAGCGAGGTGAAGCCCACGCCGGTCTCTCGGGAGAGGGCCTGCAGCTCGTCCAGGTCACCCTCGGCGATCGGTCGAATGCGCATCACAGCTCTCCCTCGTCATAGCCCGGGTCGCGCTCCTCGGCCCCGCCCTCGACGGTGCCCGGCAGCGCGAGCGGCGCGGCCAGCACCGCGCGCCCCTCCTCCACGCCGAGGCGCTTGGCGTGCTCCGGGGAGAGCATCAGCTGACCGGTAGGCGACAGGGCGTAGCGTGCCACCACGCAGCAGAAATCCTCGAGGCGCTGATTGGCGACCATGGCCGGCTCGGCGTCCGGCAGGGCGTGGGCCGGGCGGATGCGTACCGGATGCCAGGCGGCCCGGCGGAAGCTGGCGAGACGCTCGCGCTCGGCCTTGATTACCGGCCCGGCGTCGAAGATGTCCACATGGCGGGAGCGCAGGAACCCCTCGGCCAGCATCTCGGCCAGCGCCGCTTCGTGATCGGGATGCTCGCGGCCGATGGCGGCGCGCGCCTGGGGGGTGAGCAGCGGCAGGTAAAGCGGAAACTGCGGCATCACCTCGGCGATGAAGCTCTTCGAGCGGATACCGGCCAGGGTATTGATCTCCTGGTAGTCGCGCATGAAGAAGTGACGCCCCACGCTGTTCCAGAACGGCGACTCGCCAGCCCCGTCCAGGAAGCCCGGAAAGGCCATGGCCAGGATGCCCGCGAAGCGCTCCGGGTACTGGGCGATGAACATCAGCCGCGCACGGCGAAGCAGGCTCTCGGCGCTGGTGCCCCGATAGCGTGGCTCCAGCGAATAGGCACACAGCAGGCTCGCCTCCGAGACCTCGTGGGAGAGCGCCAGGGTCTGCACCTCCCGACGCACGTTGAGCTGCTGGGAGGCGTGGATCAGGGTCTCCTGCCGATAGGTGTAGTAGGCATCCCGGGCGCCGGCCTGGGCGCGGATGGTAGCGGTGCCCACCGCCTCGCCGCGCTCCAGGTCCTCGAGCACGAAGGTGTAGTGCTCATCGCCGGGAAAGGCCGCCTCGGCGGCGAAGGCCTGGCGGGAGCGGGCGATGCGCTCCTCCAGGCGATCGCGGTGGGCCGGCAGGTTGGTCAGCTGCGGCACGGCCTCACCGGCCAGGCGCTCCAGGGCGGGCAGGTCAGCGGGCACGGCGGGGCGAACGACCAGCATGGCGGGATCTCCGTTGGATGTCAGGGCGCCGGCGGGACGGCTCACTGACCGGCCACCAGCCGCGCCACCGCCCTCTCCAGGCGGGCCATGCCCTCGGCGATGTCCGCCTCGGGGATCACCAGGGAGGGCGCCATGCGCAGCACGTTGGGCCCGGCGATCAGTGCCATCAGCCCCTCCTCGATGGCCAGTGGCAGGATGTCCTTGGCACGGTCCCGGTAGTCCGGGGCCATCTCGGCACCGATCAGCAGCCCCATCCCGCGTATCTCGCGGAACACCCCGTGCTTCTGGTTGATCGCCTCCAGATGCTCACGGAACAGCGCATGCCGATGCTTCACGCCTGCCAGCACCTCGGGACTGTCGATGAACTCGACGGCCGCCAGGGCCACGGCGGAGGCCAGGGCGTTGCCGCCGTAGGTGGAGCCGTGGGTGCCGACGGCCATGGCCGGGGCGATACGGTCGGTGGTAAGCATGGCGCCCACCGGGAAGCCGCCGCCCAGCGACTTGGCGCTGGTCAGGATGTCCGGCGTCACGCCGTAGTGCATGTAAGCGTAGAGGGAGCCGCTGCGCCCCACCCCGGTCTGCACCTCGTCGAAGATCAGCAGGGCATCGTGGGCGTCGCACAGGGCGCGCAGCCCTTGCAGGAACTCGGGCGTGGCGGGGATGATGCCGCCCTCGCCCTGCATCGGCTCCACCATCACCGCGCAGGTGTCGTCGTCGATCAGGTCGCGGACGCTGTCGAGGTTGTTGAACTCGCCATGGACGATGCCGCCGGGCACCGGGCCGAAGCCCTGTGCGTACTTGGGCTGGCCGCCGACGCTGACGGTAAAGAAGGTGCGGCCATGGAACGACTGGGTAAAGGAGACGATGCGGTGCTTGTGCTCGCCATGGTGGTCGTGGGACCAGCGACGCGCCAGCTTGAGGGCCGCCTCGTTGGCTTCGCCGCCGGAGGAGCAGAGATAGACCTTGTCGGCGAAGGTGCGCTCGACAAGGCTGCGCGCCAGGGCCAGGGCCGGCTCGTTGGTGTAGACGTTGGAGAGGTGCCAGAGCCTGCCCGCCTGCTCGGTGAGCGCCTCCACGAGCGCCGGATGGCAGTGACCCAGCGAGTTCACAGCGATGCCGCCGGCGAAGTCGATGTACTCGCGCCCCTGCTGATCCCACAGCCGGCTCCCCTCCCCGCGCACCGGGATCGCCTGCTGGGGAGCATAGTTGGGCACCATGTACTGGTCGAAGTCGGCGCGGGTCGGGGTCTGGCTCATGTCGCGGGTCCTTTGCGGGGCGGGGGAATGCGTGGCGGGCACCCCTCCGAGTATAGGGATTCCCCCCGGCGACCGCTTTCATCGATGGGACAGGGAGTTGTGAAAAAGGCTAGGCTGAGGTCGATGCTTCCCTGGAGTCGCCCATGTTCAATACCACCGCCTGGAACCGTCTGCGCTATAGCCTCTACGCGCCGCTCTATGACGCCGTGGCCGACCGCGCCTTCCGTCGGCCACGGCACGCCTCGCTCGAGCAGGTGACCTGGCAACCCGGGATGCGCGTGCTGCTGGTGGGTGCCGGCACCGGGCTCGACCTGCCCTGGCTGCCCCGCGACGTGGAGATCCACGCCACCGATCTCAGCCCGGCCATGGTGAAGCGGTCCGAGCGCCGCGCCGAGGCGCTGGGCATGGACGTCCAGGCCGCTGTGATGGACGCCGAGGCGCTCGGTTTTCCCGACGACCACTTCGACGTGGTGGTGATGCACCTGATCCTGGCCGTGATGCCCGACCCGGACCGCGGCCTCACCGAGGCCCGCCGGGTACTCAAGGACGACGGCCAGCTCTGCGTGATGGACAAGTTCCAGGCCGACGATCGCCCCGCGAGCGCCTCCCGCCGCGCCCTCAACGCCCTGACCAGCGCCATCGCTACCGACATCACCCGCCAGGCCCGTCCGCTGCTGGAAGACGCCGGCTTCGCCATCGAACAGGACACCCCGGTAATGATGGGCACGCTGTTCCGCGCCCTGCTGGCGCGGCCGGCAGGAGCCCGTCCCGCCTGACCCCGGTCAGTCCCGGGCCTGTCCCCCTTCCTGAGCACGCGGCCCGGCAATCAGCGACGCCGGCCCGCCGGCGCGATGGTGAACCAGACCCCGACGATCACCACCAGGCTGGCGACGACCTGCACCGTCAGGATCTGATCCCCCAGCAGCCACCAGGCCCCCAGGCCCCCAGGCCCCCAGGCCCCCAGCATGGTGAACACCGGCAGCAGGTTGAGGTAGACCGCCGCCCGGGTCGGCCCGACCTCGGCCAGGGCACTGTTGTAGAGCAGCAGCGCCACCACCGAGGGAAAGACACCCAGGTAGGCGAGCCCGGTCCACTGCCGCGCTGTCAGCCCCGGCACCACCTGCCAGGCGCCCTCGAGCAGGGCGATGGGGGCCAGCGCCAGGTTGGCCATGGCCAGCATCACCAGCATGCTGCCATAGCGCGGAAAGCGCGCCATGTGCTCCCTGACCAGGAACGAATATCCGACCCACACCAGCACCGCCAGCAGCATGATCAGGTCGCCGGGGTTGATCCCTACCGCCAGCGCCTCAGCCCCCTGGCCGGCCAGGATCACCGCCACGGCACCGGCCAGGGAGAGCGCCACGCCGGCCCACTGCAGGGGCCGAAAGCGTTCTCCCAGGAACAGCACGCTGAGCAGCAGGGTGACCACCGGGATCAGGCTTTCGAGAATGGCCACGTTGGTGGCCGAGGTATAGCTCAGCGAGGCGTAGATCAAGGCATTGAAGAAGGCCACGCCGGTCAGCGCCAGCCCCAGCAGCGGACGCCAGTGGCGGCGGAACAGCGGCCAGCCCTGACGCGCCTGGTACCACCCCAGCGGCAGCATGATCGCCAGCGCGATGGCCACTCGCCCCAGCGACACGGTGAAGGGAGGCAGCTCGGCCAACGCCTTGCCCACCAGGATATTGCCGGAGAAGATTGCCACCACCAGCAGCAGGAAGAGATGGGGCCTCATGGAATGCAGGGTGTGCGGGGAAATCAAGGCAGTCGCTCCTCCCGCGGGGTCAGGCCAAAGTGGTTGCGGTAGGCGGTGGAGAAGTGCGCCGCCGAGGAGAAGCCGGTCATCAATGCCACCTCCCCCGCCGGCCGCTCGCCCTCGCGCAGCAGGCGCCGGGCCCGCTGCAGGCGCAGGTCCAGGTAGTAACGGCTGGGCACCGCCTGCAGGTGCTTCTTGAACAGCCGCTCCAGCTGGCGTCGCGAGATGCCCAGGTGCTCGGCCAGCTCGGCGGTGGTCAGCGGCTCCTCGATATTGGCCTCCATCAGCGCCAGGGCCTCCGACAGGCTCTCGGGGACGGCGCTCGACGGCAGGCCGGACGGCGGCTCCTCGCCCATGCGCACCCGCTCCAGCACGAAGTGGGCCGAGACCCGCTCGGCCAGGGCGCTGCCATGCTGACGACCGACGAGGGTCATCATCATGTCCAGGGCCGCGGTGCCGCCGCCGCAGGTCAGGCGCTCGCGGTCGATCTCGAACGGCTGGCGGGAGAGCCGGATCCGCGGATGGTCGCGACTCACCACCTCGAGTCTCGACCAGGGCACCGTCGCCCGGTAGCCATCCAGCAGCCCGGCGCGGGCCAGAAGCTCCGCCCCACCGCCGATTCCCGCGACCAGCCGCCCGGGTGTTGCCAGCGCGACCAGCCACCGCTTGAGGGCCTCATCGGCCACTCCCGCGCCGGGTGCGCACACCACCAGCATGTCCAGATCGTCGGGGGCCTGGGACAGGGTGCGTTCGGTCAGCAACCTCTGGCCAGAAGCGCTGGGGACCGGCTGCGCCGATTGCCCCAGGAGGATGAGGGGATAGAGGGGCGCACCTGCGAGTTGGCCGGCCACCGTCAGGGGTTCGGTGGCACACGCCTCGGCCAGCAGCGAGAAACCGGGCAGCACCAACACGCCAACCCGCCGGCAAGGCGACGACGATGGCAGGGATGACGGTGGCTCATGCATGAACGGGGCCGGCTCGAAACGGGGCCCTCATCTTACCCAAGCAGTCGGCCGGGCGCTAAGGCCCGGCCGGGAAGGGTCGAGGTCGGATGGTCAAGCGGTGCCTACCGGACGCTGCCGCTGTAGATCAGCATGGCGGCAACCAGCAGGCCCAGCACCACGATTACGATGGGCAGCAGGCGCTGCATCGACTTGGGCGTCGCCTTTTTGGCCTCCGGCTGCCCTTCATCCGGTTCCGGGTGCTTGAAGTCCTCCGGTTCCAGCACCTCCTTGAAATGCTCACGCTCCTCTTCCGGGGTCTGACTCTCACGAGTATCCATGGCCATCCTCCTTGTTGCTGTAACCCCTGACCTCCTCGCTGGAAACGGAAAGTCGACGGGCCTACAAACTCACGACATCGAATTCCACGTCCGGGTTCACATCGGCCTCGTAGTCGACATCATCCCGCTCGAAGCCGAACAGCTTCAGGAACTCGTGCTTGTAACCAGCATAGTCGGTGATCGCGAAGAGGTTCTCGGTGGTCACCCGTGGCCACAACTCCTTGCACGCCTGCTGGACGTCGTCGCGCAGCTCCCAGTCGTCCAGGCGCAGGCGGCCGGCCTCGTCGGTGGCCATCTCGCCCTGCCCATCGGATGAATAGAGGGCCTCGCCGAACAGGCGGTTGAGTTGGTCGATAGTGCCTTCATGCAGGCCCTTCTCCTTCATCACCTTGTAAACCATGGCGATGTAGAGCGGCATCACCGGGATGGCCGCGCTGGCCTGGGTGACCACCGACTTGAGCACCGCCACGTTGGCGCCGCCGCCGGTGGCCGAGAGGCGCTTGTCGATCTCGGCGGCGGCACGGTCCAGGTCCTCCTTGGCCTTGCCCAGGGCGCCGTGCCAGTAGATCGGCCAGGTAATCTCGGTGCCGATATAGCTGAAGGCCACGCTGCGCGCGCCGGGGGCCAGCACACCGGCGCGGTCCAGGGCGTCGATCCACAGCTCCCAGTCCTCGCCGCCCATCACCGCGCGGGTATCCTCGATCTCCTGCTCGGTGGCGGGTTCGACCTCGGCCTCGATGATGGCGTCCTTGTTGGTGTCGATGGCGGTGGCCCGATAGGTCTCGCCGATCGGCTTCAAGCTTGAGCGCTTCAGCTCGCCGCTGTCGGGCAGCTTGCGCACCGGCGAGGCCAGCGAATAGACCACCAGGTCGATCTGACCCAGGTCCTGCTGAATCAGCTCGATGGCCGTCTCTCGGGCCTCGTGGGAGAAGGCATCGCCGTTGATCGACTTGCTGTAGAGACCCTCCTGCTTGGCGAAGCGGTCGAAGGCGGCGCTGTTGTACCAGCCGGCGGTGCCCGGCTTCTTCTCGCTGCCCGGCTTTTCGAAGAACACGCCCAAGGTATCGGCGCCGTAGCCGAAGGCCGCGGTGACGCGCGCCGCCAGACCATAGCCGCTGGAGGCGCCGATCACCAGCACCTTCTTCGGCCCCCGGCTCGTGTCCAGACCGCGAGCGCGGGTCGCCTCGATCTGCTCGAGCACGTTCCTCTCGCAGCCGACGGGGTGGGTGGTGGTGCAGATGAAACCGCGTACCTTGGGCTTGATGATCACGTCGGACCTCGCTGTTGGTCATTGTAGGGCCGGCATAACGCCGGCCCGCTGTCATGGAGTGGCAATCGCCCTATTCTAGCGGCCGCGCCCTGCGCTGTCCGCCCTTGAGCCCGCCGTGCGGCTGGGGCAGGATGCACCTCCAGGCGCGACGCCACGAGGAGGCCCCGATGAATGCACAGACCCTGGTCGATGAACGCGGCGAGCTGTGGCTGGCGCTGGCGCCACTATGGCTGGAGCGCGAGCCCGGCGAGCGCAACTACGCGCACATGGTCGAGGTAATCGAGCGCCACGACCTGACGCTCAAGGAACTGGAGTGGATCTTCCGCCTGGAACTGGCCCCGGTGCTGGGGCGCCAGCAGATGTCGATGGTCGGCGAGTGGCGCCGCTTCGACGACTACAAGCTGATGAAGCAACTGGTGGCCCACAACCTGCGCCTCACCGGGTGGCGGCGCAAGAGCTGGATGCTCTTCTCGGGCCTGACCACCATGATGACCCGGCATCGCTGGAACGAGCTGATCGCACGACTGATGGTGGAAAGGGGAGAGACACCCCCATGATGACCTGGCTCTCCACACACCCTGCTGGAACGAGCTGATGGCCCGGCCTCCTACCCCTCTTCCAGGGCAATCTCCAGCGCCTCGCGCAGCACATCCTCGCCGTACCGCGGGGAGAAGCGGCGGATCACCCGGCCGTCCCTGCCCACCAGGAATTTGGTGAAGTTCCACTTGATCGCCGTGGTGCCCAGTACCCCGGGTGCCGCCTTGCGGAGTTCCACGAAAAGCGGGTGGGCGCCGGTGCCGTTGACCTTCACCTTCTCCATCAGCGGGAAGCTGACCTGGTACTCCCGGGCGCTTAGGGTGCAGAAGTCCAGGGCGGATTCCGGCGACTGGCCGGCGAACTGGTTGCAGGGAAAGCCGATCACCGCGAAACCCCGCTCGCGATGGCGGCGGTAGAGGCGCTCCAGCTCCTTCAACTGAGGCGTGAAGCCACAGCGGCTGGCGACGTTGACAATGAGCAGCACCTGGCCGCGCAGCGCGGCGAAGTTGAAGGGCTCGCCCTGGGCGGTGCGGCACTGGTGGTCGTGGATGGACATGCGCGCCCCTTCATGGTCGATAACCGTCACGATGCCACGCTGCCTGCGCCCGCGCCACCCCCCTGGCGGCGAGGAAGGCGCCGCAACCGGCGCCGCAGCCGGCTTCGCACTTCTGCCACCCGCCGGGCCAGCTGGCGGGTTCGCTGGCGATGCTCCTCGCGTTCCAGGGGAGCATAGCGCAGGCGTTCCAGGTGATGGGCGCAGTCGCGCAGCGCCGGCCCGGCATCGCCCGCCTCATTGGCCACCCGCCGCAGATGGGCCGAGGGGGACTCCCCGGGCCGAGGGCCCAGGCCCCGCCGCGAGAGCCACTCCTGCAGGCGATGAATGCGCAGCGCCTCGTCGCGCCCCTCCCGGTGTCCCCGCCAGGCCAGGCGCATCAGCGCCGCCAGCCCGGCAGCGATGGCGGCCGCCATCAGCAGCCCCAGCAGGCCGCCCAGCCAGCCACGCCCGGGGGCCAGCGCCACCATACGCTCCCACAGGGCGTGGAGCCCCGCGGTTACGCGGGCTATCAGGGCGTGGCGCGCCTCGCGCTGGTAACCGATCACCCCGCGCTGCCACTGGTACTCCAGGCGCTCCCAGTCCAGGCGCAGCCGATTGACCCAGCCCACCTCGCGCATGCGCAGCGGCGAGAAGGGGGCATCGGCCAGGAAGGCCTCGCGGCCGTCGTCGATGGCCTGTGGGCCCTCCTCGATGCGCTCCGGGGCGATCGCCGCGGTAGGGTCGAGGCGTTGCCAGGTGCCGTCGAGCCACACCTCGACCCAGGCGTGGGCGTCATAGTCGCGGAGGGTGAAATGGCCGTCGGGGTGGCGCTCGCCGCCCAGGAAGCCCGCCACCACACGGGCCGGCAGGCCCGCCGAGCGGGCCAGCACCGCCATGGCCGAGGCGTAGTGGGTGCAGTAACCGGCCAGGCTCTCGAAGAGGAATTCGTCGACCCGATTGGCCGAGGTCAGCCGCGGCGGCGACAGCGTATAGCGAAACGGCGCCTCGCCGAATCGCGCCATGATGGCCGCCAGGAAGGCGCGGGGCTCGCCGCCGCTCTCTCGCCACAGCCGCTCGGCCAGCTCGCGGGTGCGGGGGTTGCTCTCGGCGGGCAGCATGGTGTGCCAGGCGGGGCCGGCGGGGTCGGGGTTGGCCGGCGCCTGGCCGGTGCTGCTCATGCGCAACAGGCTGCGCGAGGCCAGCGGCGAGGTACCCTCCAGGGTGCCATCGGCCAGGAAGCGCAGGGGCTCGTCGCTGGTTAGCGCCGCACCCAGCGACGGGCGCCAGGGGCGGCTGTCCGGCTCCAGTAGCAGCTCCACCTCGAAGCGTGGTTCCTCGTCGAGCCAGGGCGACCGGCGGCCCTCGGCAACGAACTGGCCCAGCGGGCGGCCCAGGGTGGCGGCCAGGCGTTCGGGGGTGGTCCGCCGCCAGCGCTCGCCGTCGAAGTCGGACAGGGTGTAGACCCGCCAGTAGCGCTCGGCGGGGGCCGGCTCGACGCCCTCAAAGCGCGCCCGGAAGGCGCGGGCGTCGCTGCGCGAAAGCTGGGCGATGTCGCCCGGGGCGATCTCATCGGTGAGCCCGGTTGAGGCGCGATCGGCCTGGGGCAGGTTCCATAGCGGGCCGATGCGCGGAAAGACCGCAAACAGCATTACCATCAGCGGTGCCGAGAGGATCAGCAGCCAGACGCTCTCCCGCCAGGCCCTGCGCGCATCGCCCCCGGAGAGCCACACCAGCGAGTGCACCATCCAGGCCAGCACCACCAGCCCGCCGGCGGCCATCGGAATGCCCTGGTCGTGCAGGAAGGCCACGGTGGTAGCCACCAGCCCGATAGCCACCACCACCCGGCCATCCCGGCGGGTGTGGGTCTCGAGCAGCTTGAGCAGGTAAACCCCGACCAGCAGGCCGATCATGGCCTCCATCTGCCCCAGGGTGCCGTAGTGCAGCCACAGGCCGCCGGTCAGCGCCCCCACGCCGGCCAGGCGCAGCAGCACCCCGGCACGCCCCAGGCGCCGGCGCAGCTGCAGATAGCGAAAGCCAGCCACCAGAGCGGCGATGGCCGCCAGCCAGGCCGGCATCCAGGCCAGGTGCAGGGCCAGCACCAGGCACTGGCCGAGGAACAGCTGGCGCAGCATGGCGCCGCTGAGCATCCGGCCGTCGGCCAGCACCGCCTCACCGCCGACGCGTCCGGTCATGTTCCGCCTCACCTTGTGCCTCATCGTCCGGCTTCCCGTTCGCCCGCGGGGGAAAAGCATGCCAGCGCCTCCAGGGCCTGGCGGCGCTGATAGGGGCCCTCCCCATGGGGCAGGGTCACGCCGGGCAGGCGCAGGCCGTAGCGGTCGCCGGCGCGGTGGTGGGCCAGCACCCGGGCACAGAGCAGGGAGAGCCGCCGCTCGGGGTCGCCGCGGCAGGCGTCATAGTCGAGCCACAGCTGCTGGCGGGGCGGCAGGCTGAAGGCCTTGGCGGCCAGCACCCCGGTACGGCTCCACTGCTTCCAGGCCAGCCGGGCCGGGCTGTCGCCGAGTTCGGCGCGGCGCAGGCCGGCGAAGTCGGTGGCCTCCAGGCCCGCGCCGGCATGACGGTGCTCGGGCTCGTCATCCTCCAGGGGTCGCGGATAGACCAGCAGCCGTTCGTCGCTCTCGAGCCAGGCCAGGGCGCGCACCAGACCCAGCGGCCAGCGGGTCTCCAGGCGCAGCAGCGGCAGGCGCTGCTCGCCGCGCACGGGGGCCGGCAGGGCCAGGATGGCCTCACCCTGCCCCGCGGGCAGATCGATACGCGCCGAGGCGCCCCCGCCGTGGAGCTCCAGCGCCGTGCGCGGCCGCCCACCGGCCAGCGCCACGCCCAGGCGCGCCTCGCCGCCGGCGAACACCTCGTGGGGCAGCCGCAGGGTGGGAGTGACGCCGAACAGGTTGCGCCAGGCGCGCAGCAGAGCGACCACCCCCAGGCCGAACAGCCAGAACGCCAGCACATAGGCGAGGGTGTTCTGGTAGTTGATGCCGAACAGCAATAGCAGCAGCACCAGCACTGCCCAGCCCAGCCCGAAGCGGGTCGGCAGTAGGAAGAGCCGCCGCTGGGGGAGCGCGGCGCCCGGGGCGCTCGCCACGCGCCGCCACCAGCGCTCGCCCAGTGCCGCCAGCCTCATGCTCAGGTCGCCACCGGCACGCGGGCAAGCAGATGGCGCGCCAGGGCCTCGCCCTCCTCGCGCCGGCCGTTGCTGAGGCGATGGCCCGCCACCGGCCCCCAGACCGCCTGGACGTCTTCGGGCAGCACGTGGTCGCGCCCCTCGAGCAGCGCCCAGCCGCGGGCCGCCTGCAGCAAGGCCAGCGCCCCGCGGGTGGAGAGCCCCCAGGCCATCTCAGGGTGGTCGCGGCTGGCGGCCACCAGGGCCTGGACATAGTCGAGCAGCGCATCGGCCACGTGGATGTCGCCCAGTCGCGCCTGCCAGGCACGCAGGCGCTCGGCGTCCAGCAGCTCCGGCAGGGCCTCGAGGCGGACTCGCCCGGCGCGGCCGCGCAGGATCTCCCGCTCGGCGGCGCGGTCCGGGTAGCCCAGGGAGAGGCGCATCAGGAAGCGGTCGAGCTGGGATTCCGGCAGGGCGAAGGTGCCCGCCTGCTCCTGGGGGTTCTGGGTAGCGATCACGAAGAAGGGATCGGGCAGCGCCCGGGTCTCCCCCTCCACGGTCACCCGCCCCTCCTCCATGGCCTCGAGCAGGGCGCTCTGGGTCTTGGGGGTGGCGCGATTGATCTCGTCGGCCAGTACCACGTCGTGAAAGATGGGCCCCGGATGGAAGGTGAAGCGCGCCTCGCGGGGGTCGAACACCGAGACCCCGAGCACGTCGGCAGGCAGCAGGTCGCTGGTGAACTGCAAGCGCTGCATGTCGAGCCCGGTGACCCGCGACAGCGACTGGGCCAGGGTGGTCTTGCCCAGCCCCGGCAGGTCCTCGATCAGCAGGTGGCCGCGGCACAGCAGGCAGCAGAGCGCCAGGCGCACCTCCCGGGACTTGCCGAGCACCACCCCCTCCAGGGCCGCCACCACGGCTTCCAGGTCAGTGAGCCGAGCCGGGCGGTTCATGGCGTGGCCTCCAGCAGGCCGGCATCGAGCAGTTCCTGCAGCGCCTGGCGGGTGTCCGGGGTCACCCCCGAAAGCGCCAGGGCTTCCGCGGGCGGGCGCCAGAACACCTCGGCCACCTCCTCCGCCTGCAGCACCAGCGGGCCGTCGTGATCGACCACAAACAGGCTGCCGAAGATGTGATGGCCGCCCTCGGTGTGGACGAAGCCGCCCGCCGGCCTCAGCGGCACGCCGCGGATGCCGAGCTCCTCGGCCAGCTCGCGACGCGCCGCCAGGTGTTCCGCCTCGCCGGCCCCCACCACGCCGCCGGCGGCCAGGTCGAGCCCGCCAGGGAAGACCTCCTTGGTAAGAGTACGGCGCTGCACGCAGATCTCACCGCGGGCGTTGCGCACCACGATATAGGTGGCGCGATGCCAGAAGCGGAAGCGCCGCATGGCGGCACGCCAGGCGCTGCCGCAGGGCCGATTGCAAGCATCCACCAGCTGGATGCGCTCGCGGGCGACATGCGGCGTCGGCAGCGTCTCGTCGCGAAGGGCGTCGGTCATGGGCATCTCCCCGAGAAATGCCCCAAGCCTACCCAGTCGGCGCCGCGGCGTCACGTTGACCGCGCCCCATCCGCCCCCCATGCTCAATGCAACCCTCGCTGCTGGAGGTGCACCATGTCCGACCACGCTCCCCGCACCCGGCTGGCCACCCATCGGGTGACCAACCAGCCCGCCCCGCCGGGCGACATCGACCTGCTGGGCGGCGACACGCCGCTGCGCGAGGCCCTGGCCCGGGAGGCCCCCGACTGGGTCGCTCGCCGCCTGGCCCCGCTGAGCCGCGAGGCCGGCAGCGAGCGCGTCCAGGCGCTCGGCGAGGCCGCCAACCGCCACCCGCCGGAGCTGCGCCTCTTCGACCGCCACGGTCGACGCTTGGACGAGGTCAGCTACCACCCCGCCTACCACGAGCTGATGCGCCTGGCCATCGACCACGGCTGGCATGCCGTGGCCTGGCAGGAGGAGGGCCGCGGAGGCCACCAGGCCCATGTGGCGGCCCTCTACCTGCTGACCCAGGCCGAACCCGGGTTCTGCTGCCCGATCACCATGACCCATGCCGCCATGCCGGTGCTGCGCCACTCATCCCGAGCGAAGGCCCACTGGGCACCGGGGCTGCTGGCCTGGGACTACGACTCGCGCCCCCTGCCGGCCGAGGAGAAGATGGGCCTCACCTTCGGCATGGCGATGACCGAGAAGCAGGGCGGCAGCGATGTGCGCTCCAATTCCACGCGAGCCGACCCCTTCGCCACCACCCAGGCCGAGCCGGCCGAGGAGGGCTGGCGGCTCACCGGCCACAAGTGGTTCTGCAGCGCGCCGATGTCCGACGCCTTCCTGACCCTGGCCCAGACCGACGCCGGGCTCGGCTGCTTCCTGGTGCCGCGCTTCACGCCGGACGGCGAGCGCAACGCCATCGAACTGCAGCGCCTCAAGGAGAAGTGCGGCAATCGCGCCAATGCCTCGGCGGAGATCGAGTTCCGCCGCGCTTGGGCCGAGCCCATCGGCCCGCCGGGGCGCGGTATCGCCACCCTCCTCGAGATGGTCCAGCAGACTCGCCTGGACGCCGCCACCGCGCCGGTGGGCATGATGCGCCAGGCGTTGCTGGCGGCCTGGCGACACGTGCGCGAACGCCACGCCTTCGGCCGCGCGCTGGTCGAGCAGCCGCTGATGCGGGCGGTGATCGCCGACCTGGCCCTGGAGGTGGAAGCCGGGGTGGCTCTGACGATGCGGACCGCCCGGGCCTTCGACGGCGCCGCCCGCGGCGACGAGAGCGAAGGCGCCCTGGGCCGGCTGCTGCCGGCGCTGGCCAAGTACTGGCACAACAAGCGCAACCCCGGTTTCATGGCCGAGGCCATGGAGTGCCTGGGCGGCATCGGCTACGTGGAGGAATCCCCCCTGGCGCGACTCTACCGGGAGGCGCCGGTCAACTCGATCTGGGAGGGTTCGGGAAACGTGATCTGCCTGGACGTGCTGAGGGTGCTGGGCCGCCACCCCGAGGCAGTGTCCGCCTACTGGCAGGAGGTGGCGCCCGCCCGGGGCCAGGATCGCCATCTGGACACCGCCCTGGCCGAGCTGGAGCGGCTGGCCGTCGAACCCGCCGAGGCCCTGGAGCCCAGGGCTCGCTGGCTGACCCAGCGCCTGGCCCAGTGCCTCCAGGCGGCGCTGCTGGTGCAACACGCCCCTGAGGAGGTCGCCGACACTTTCTGTGCCACACGGCTGGGCGGTGAGGCCGGCCCCGCCTACGGCGTGCTGCCCAGCGGTTCGCCTTGTGCGGCGCTGCTGGCGCGGATCGCGTCCTGACTCGCCGCCACCTCGAGGATCGCCTCCGCGGGCATCGGGCGGGCCAGGCCATAGCCCTGCACATGGGTGCAGCCGAAGCGTTCCAGCAGCCCCAGGCTGGCCGGGTCCTCCACCCCTTCGGCCACCACCCGGATGCCCAGGCGCCGGCCCAGCAGCGCCACCGCCTCTACGATGGCGGCGTCCTGGGACTCCGCGTGGAGGTGCTGCACGAAGCTGCGGTCTACCTTGAGCTCGCTGATCGGCAGCAGCTGCAGCCGCGACAGCGACGAGAAGCCGATGCCGAAGTCGTCCACCGAGACCTCCAGCCCCCCCAGACAAAGCCGGGCCGCCACCTCGCTGCCCAGCAGCTCGTCATACATGGCGGCAGTCTCGGTGATCTCCAGCACCAGGGGAGGGTCCCCGGGGGAGCGCCCACCCACCAGTTCCAGCAGATCCGGACACATCAGGTCATCGGCGGTCACGTTGACCGAGACCGAGGGTGCGACCCCCTCGCGCAGCCAATGGGCCGAATCGGCCTGGGCACGGGCCAGCACGTGGCGGGTCAGGCGTTTGCCCTGGTCGGGAGAGAGCAGTGGCAGGAAGCTCGACGGACCGATCAGGCCGTGGACCGGGTGGGCCCAGCGCACCAGGGCCTCCACCCCGCTGAGCCGGCCCGTGGCGAGCTCGAACTGCGGCTGATAGTGCACCGCGAGTTCGTCCCGCAACAGCGCCTGCTCGAGCTCTTCACCGCAGAACAGCGGCTCGCCCCTGACCTCCAACGGCGCCCGACAGCCCACCCGCAGATTGTCCAGGCAGCGGCGCAGTTCGGCCAGGCGCATCGGCATGTCCAGGCAGCCCAGCATCTGCAGGCCCAGGGTGTGTCCCACCCGCTCGGCAATCCGCGCGATCTTGCGCTCGACGCCCGAGAGCAGCAGCACCCAGTCGCGATAGCCGGTTGCGGCCAGGCGGCGCAGCATCAGAAAGCCGTCCTCGCTGCCGAACCCCAGCCCCAGCACCACCAGGCGCGGTGGCCGGGCGGCCACTGCCGCGAGCAGCGCGGTCGACTGCTGATAGTGGCGGGTCTCCATACCCAGCACCTCGAACTGCAGGGAAAGCACGGCAGCGACGTCGGGGTCGGCCTCCAGGACCAGCGCCAGGGGCGCAGGGGACGAGTCGTACATGGGCGGCATTCCGGTCAGCGGGTAACAGAGCGTAACACCGCCTGATGAATCTCACACGATAGGTATGGCTCATCGCATTAACGCCGCTTACGCCAGCGGTCCGGCCACTACTCGCAACGCCAGGGCCAGCAGCATTCCCCCGGTCATGCGATTGATCCAGTGGGAACGCGCCTGCAGCCAGGGCAGCACCCGGGAGTGGGAGAGCCCCACCGCCACCAGCACGTACCAGGCGCTGTCGATGATCATCGCCGTTAGCACGATCACCGCCTTGGCGGTGAGACTCATGTCGGGCGTGACGAACTGGCTGAGCAGGGCGATGAAGAACAGGATCAGCTTGGGATTGCCGAGCGCGACCAGCATGCCCTCCCGGGCCGCCTGGCGCCGGGTGGTAGGCACCGCCCCCGCCTCCAGCGGGCCGGCACGACCGGCACGCAGGGCCTTGACGCCGAGCCAGGCCAGATAGGCCGCGCCGACCCAGGTAATCACCTGGAACAGCATCGGCTGGCGCACGATCAGCGCGCCGAGTCCCCACACCGTCAGCAGCGCATAGAAACCCACGCCCAGCGCATGGGAGAGCCCGGCCACCACCCCGGGGGCGCGACCGCCGCCCAGGGTATGGCGCAGCACCAGGGCCAGGCTGGGCCCCGGCGACATGGCTCCCATGGCGCAGACCGCCGCCAGGGAGAGCCAGAGAGAAAACGGCATGGTGGGAAACGCCCCTTCAGCGGTGGAACTGCTTCTCGCGTTCCGGCTGCCAGAAGATGGCATCGACCCGCAGCTTGACCTCGTGACCGTCCGGCAGCGGCCAGTCGATCACATCGCCGATGCGCAGGCCGATCAGTCCGGCACCCACCGGCGCCATGACCGAGATGCCATCCTCGGTGGTGGCCAGGGCGTGGGGGTAGACCAAGGTACGGATCATCTGGCGGTTGCGGGTCAGGTCGGTGAACTGGATCCGGCTGTTCATACTGACCACGTCCTCGGGAATCTCCTCGGGATCGATGACCTCACCGCGCTCGAGCTCTTCCTCGAGGGCGTCGGCGACGAAGAGATCCTTGGCGCTGGCTGCATCGATCAGACGCTGCAGGCGCTCGGCATCGAGCCGGTTGATGATGATGGGGGGGCGGTAAGACATGCGACCTCCTGATAGCCCGTCAACGCAGAGAGAAAAGCCTTGGCGGCCATCCAATAAAAACAGCCCTCCACCCGAAGGGGGGAAGGACTGTCGATTTCCTCCATCATAAGCCCAATGACGCGACTTGTCAGGCCCCCGTGCCCGGGCCGCGACGCCGGGTGGCCAAGACCACCGCCCCCACTACAGTCAGGGTCAGCCCCACGAAGGCCACCGGGTTCCAGGCGCTCCAGCCGAATAGTCCCAGCGCCACCCCAAGGCCAATCAAGCCCCAGGCAAAGCTCTTCACTCCCATGACAGGCTCCTTGTCCCCATGACACGCCCCCTGGCTGTTGGCAATCTCCCCAGCATGGGGCCACCGGCCGCCACCTTCAACCGCAGCGGGACACGTCGCCTCTTGACCACACCGGCCATATCGGCGCTCGTTGACAAAAATAGGCCTCTCGGGATTGTTGACAACACTGGCCATTCGGCACTATGGATATGATCAAAGGCACTCGCCTTTTCCCGGCCACCCCGGGTCTTACGTTCACACAGGATGCTGTCCATGGACGCCGTGCCCTGTCGCCCGTCTTTGTCCTCCGAACTGATCGACCAGCCGCTTGCCGACCCCGAGGTTCCCGACGCCTGCCTGGTGTTCGATACCGTTCTCGCCCGGCGCCTGGCCCAGGCCAAGGCGCTCCTCGACCGGCTGGAGCGCGACATCGACTCCCGCGATCTCAGCGCCCTTGCCGCGGCACGCATCGAGTTCGCCCAGGCCTCCCGCGCCGTGGCCGACGACCTGCTGGGCCGCGGCCTGGGGTAGCGGCCTGGGGTAGCGGGCTGGGGTAGCGGCCGCGACAGCCAGGGCGACTGGCCCGCGCCGGCATGGGCTACGGATAGTCGGACTGTCTTGGCTGTCCCTGCCAGATCGATGCGCCCTCGACCCACATGAGCGTAGCCGCATAAACGATTCTTTGCTGCAATGCAACAAAAAAGGGCCTATGGTGGTAGGTGTCCCACTCAGGAGGACTACTACCATGCAAGATTCCAACGCATTTACCTTCGATACCGAGGTCCTCGCGTTCTGGCACTGCCAGGCACAATGGCAAAGTGCCGCCTTCGAGGCCTATGTCGCCTACCTTGGCTGACACCCTGCCGCGGCCTGCTCGATACGTCCGTCGGCGTGACGCCGCCACGGCGGTACCGGTCAGACACCGGCAAGCCGTCATCTAGACAGGGTTCTTGCAAGAGGCCCAGCATCAAGTCGCCCTTAGGGGGAACACCATCCCTCGAAGGGCGCCCTTGCGTCGGTAACACAGCCCTTCTCCTTACGATCGGCCATCGACTTCTGGCCCCCGCCTCGGTGAGATTGGCCCGGGCGCCGTCTCCTGTCCTAGACTGGCGGATTCATCGTCACGCGAAGGAGAGACACCATGCAGTCACGCTACTTCACCATCAACGATTTCCCCCAGGGCACACCGGCACGCGAGCTGTTCGAGCTGCACGAGGCCGAGCTGCCCGCCCTGGCCGAGGGCGAGGTGCGCATCCGCAACACCTGGCTGTCAGTGGACCCCTACATGCGCGGGCGCATGAGTGGCGTGAAGACCTACATCGACCCCTTCGTCATCGGCGAGCCGCTGGAAGGCGCCGCGGTGGGCGAGGTGATCGAGTCTTGCGATACGCGCCTGGCCGTGGGCGACAAGGTTCGGCACATGGCCGGCTGGCGGGACATCGCCCAGCTACCGGGAGACCAGGTGGAGCCGCTGCCGGCCATACAGGTACCGGAGCAGGCCTATCTGGGCGTATTGGGCATGCCGGGCATGACCGCCTGGACGGGCCTGAACAAGATCGCGGAGATGAAGGAGGGCGACAACGTGCTGGTCAGTGCCGCCAGCGGCGCGGTGGGCTCGCTGGCCGTGCAACTGGCCAAGGCCCGGGGTGGCACCGTGGTGGGCATCGCCGGGGCCCCCGAGAAGCTCGAGTGGCTGGAGTCCCACGGCATCAAGGCGGTGAGCTACCGCGACCGAGACACCCAGCAGCTGACCGAGGCGCTTCAAGCGGCCTGCCCGGAGGGCTTCGACGTTTACTACGAGAACGTCGGCGGCGTCTGCCTGGAGGCGGCCCTCAACACCCTGCGGACCAACGGCCGTATCGCCGTGTGCGGGATGATCACCCGCTATAACGCCGAGGGGCCGACACCGGGGCCGAGCAACCTGGCCATGGTGCTGATCAAGCGCCTGCGCATGCAGGGCTTCATCATCTTCGACCACTGGGCCGACTATCCGCGCTTCCTGGAAAAGGTCGGCCCGAAGGTCGCCAACGGCGAGATCGACTACGCGGAGACCGTCGAGGAGGGCCTCGAACGCACGCCGGACGCCTTCCTGGCCCTGTTCGAGGGCACCAACACCGGCAAGATGCTGGTAAGGCTCTGACCCAGGTTGATCCACGTCACATCGAGGCAGATGACGACCATAGGATGGCTGATGACGCCGGCATTCGGTGATAGCTTAACGGGAAATAACAACGAGGATCCGCGATGAGTGAGCGGAAATGGCGAATGTCCGCGGCAACCTCCCATAGCCTCACGCCCCCATGACGTCCTTCCCCGATACCTCCCCGTCGGCCATCTGGGGCCACGCCCCCCTGCTCGATCGGCTCCAGACCCCGGTCTGGATCTTCGATATCGAGCAGGCGCGAATGCACTATGCCAATGCCGCCGCCGTGAGGCTCTGGGGTGCCGAAGCCCCCCAGGAGCTCTATGCCCGCGACTTCGCCTCGACCATGAGCGAGGCGACGCGTCGGCGCCTGGCGGACTACCTCCCGCGCCTGATGCGGGGCGAGGTCATCGATGAGCACTGGAGCTTCTACCCCGGCGACCAGGCCATCTCGATGCACTGTCGCTGCAGCGGCGTCGCCATCGATGATGACCGAACCGGCATGCTGGTGGAGGGGCTGGAGAACAACATCTCCCTGGATGCCTCCAGCCTGCGCGCCCTGGAGGCCGTGAGGCACACGCCCATGATGGTCTCGGTGTTCGACGCCCAGGGGAAACCGCTGGTCCACAACCCGGCCGCCCTCGCCGCCCGCCGTGGGCTGACCGCCTTCGTGGATTGCTTCACGGATCATAATGCTGCCGAGCGGCTCCTCCACGAGATGCAGAGCGAGCCCCGATGCTCCCGGGAGGCGATCATGCGGATCGCCGAGGGGGAGCGCTGGCACCATGTCGACCTGTGCCGCGCCACCGACCCCAAGACGGGCCGGCCAATGATCGTGATGGGGGAGTTCGACATCACGCCGCGCAAGAAGCTGGAGACCGCCCAACTCGTCTCCAAGCGCCAGCTGGAGGTGGTCATCGAGGGCCTGGACGTGGGCCTGCTGCTCGAGGACGAGAACCGTAGGGTTATCGTGGCCAACCAGGCCTTCTGCAACCTGTTCGCCGGCGGGGCGCCTCCCGACGCGCTCGTGGGCATGGATTGCCGAGAAACCGCCCAGTCCGCGAAGGTCCACTACACCGAACCGGAAGGCTTCGTGTCGCGCATAGAGGAGCTCGTCACGGCGAAGCGCAAGCAGGCCCGCGACCTGCTGGCACTGGAGGATGGTCGCTTCTTCGAGCGCGCCTACACGCCGCTATTCGTCGCCGATGAGTACCACGGCCACCTCTGGGTGTATCGGGACATCACCCGGCAGCGACACCAGGAGGCTGACTGGGCCCACAAGGCCAGCACCGACCCCTTGACCGGGCTGGCCAATCGGCGCTCCTTCGACGAATCCGCCAGACGCATCGCCAGATCGGTTAAGGAAGACGAGCTTCAGGCGGCCCTGTTGATGATCGACATCGATCGCTTCAAGGCCATCAACGACACCCTGGGCCACGCCGAGGGCGACAAGGGCCTGCGGCTGCTGGCGAACACCCTGCGACACCACCTGCGCCAGAGCGACCTGCCCTGCCGAACCGGCGGGGAGGAGTTCATGGTGATCCTGCCCGGCATGTCCCCCGAGGAAGCCAGGGCCGTTGCCTGGCGCCTGCTGCGCCAGATCGCCGAGGCCACGATCGAAGCGGAGGAGCTGCCCTTCTACTTCACGGTAAGTATCGGCGTCACTAGCTTCAGGCCGACCGATGCGAGCATCGAGGCCACCACCCGCCGGGCCGACACCGCCATGTACCAGGCCAAGCACGAGGGCAGAAACCGCGTGGCGGTTCGCTGAGGGTGATGGGGGTCTATCCCTAAGGGGTCCACCGGTGCCTGCCCCCGCCTTTCCGGAAAGGAAATGGAGGCCGGGTGAGATGTCGTGACATCTCACCCGGCCTCGTCTTGATGCATATCGGGTCAACTGGCGCCGTCGGGTTCAGCAGATCTCCTCCCAGATCCGGTCCTTGAAGTCCTGCGGCAGCTCGGCCACCTTGCCGAGGCGTGTCATTTGGGCATCGCCCAGGTCCGTGGCGGCCTGGCGGTAGCACCCGGTGAGAGTGGCGGGATTGAAGAGTGTCTGGGGATCGGACAGGCATTCAGCCACCTTGCGGCTCGACTCGTTCCAGGCGCTCAGGAACTCGGCCTCCACCTGGATCGCTTCGAGCGTGGATTCCATCCATGCCCGCTGCAGCCTGGCCAAAGGGTGTGAAGCATCCATCCAGTGCTGCATCCACCAGTTGAGGATCGGCTGCGACACCTCGGCGGCACTCTCCGGAAGGGTAACAACATGAAGTGGAGTCGCTTGAACCGTAGATTCTTGTTGAGCAACAGCCATTGCTAACACCTCTCAGAACGATGGTGTGTGACTAACACCGTTGAGTGTAGCGCTGGGCTAAGGAGCCTTTAAGACGATTTCGGCACGACGTTAGTAATATCAGGGACTGACTTGTCAGCATCGGTTTTTCGGACAACATGGTCACGAAACATTACCTCTTGTGACCAAAATTGCCATCCCCAATGCCGTGACAACAGGAAAGCGACATATTCCTTACCGCTAGGAAGCCTAACCCGACCGGTGCAAGGCCTCCGGGGTGTTGTCGGCAGGTCCCTGTTTTTCAATGCTCCGTCAGAAAACCGAGGATGGCGGCCGTGAACGCCTCGACGGCGTGCACCGGTCCGTCATGGTTGACGCCGGGGATCATCCGCACTTCGGCCTGGGGCTGGCACCGCACCATAGTGTCGGCAATCGACCCATAGAAGAGATCGCTATGCTCGCCCTTGAGGATCAGGGTTGGCTGCTCGAGGGTCGCCAGGTCGTCGCAAATGATGATGGGCAGTGTAATGGCGACCTGGAGTGACACCGTGCGGGCGTTATCCCGCCAGATGCTGCGCATATATTCGGGTTCCTGCTCGAAACCACCGGGCGAGCGCTGGAACACAGCCTCGATGAATCGCCGGGTGGCCAGTTCCGCATCGCTGGCCTCCAGTGCCTCCATGGCCGGGCCGTATTTCTTGCTCTCCTCGCCGATGGCGGCCTGAGTGTCCTCCGGCAACTCGGCGACCAACGAGGGGATATGCGGTTCATAATGCACCATGCCGCGCACCAGTTCCGGGTGCTCCAGCGCCACCTGCGTTGCGACCTGACCGCTGTAAGACCAAGTGACCAGGTAGGCTGGCCCGACATCCAGTGCACGGAGCAAGTCGGCCAGGTCGGCGGCGTGGGTCTCACTGGAGAACTGCTCGCCATCGTCCGGCCAGGGCTCGGTGCCGAAATAGCGCTGGGTATAGGCGATGATGCGGTGTTCGCGGGCGATTGCCTCGCGGTACGGTTCCCAGACCCGATGATCGGCAATCGCAGCGGGCACGAACACGACGGGGGTGCCCTCCCCCTCGTCGACATAGGTCAGTGTGACTCCGTTGACCTCCACCGTGGAGGTCTGCTGGGCGAATACGGGGGAAGTCTGGCCGGCCAGAGCGACGGCGGCAGACAGCATGAGCACAGTGAATGATTTGGGCATGGCGACTCTCCCCTTCCAACGGTGATTGGTCGTGGACACCGGCCGTTGTGCCACCACCAGGGTTGACGGTGGCTCTGAAATCAGCTTAGCCCTGATATTGCACCGATGCCGCGAGTTTGGCCTGCTATGGGAGCAGGGCCATTAAAGCAACGGTCACGGACTTGAAATGGACTACGGGCGGGCAAAATCGGGGATGCGAAAGCGCCGGCGATAGGCGCTCGGGGCGAGGCCGGTGGTGCGCTCGAACAGGCGCCGGAAAAACGCCGAGTCCTCATAGCCGACCCGCCAGCTGATCTCTTCGATCGAGGCCTCGGTGCGTTCGAGCCGGCGCTTGGCGTCTTCGATACGCAGGCGCTGGACGTAGGCGATCGGCGTCAGGCCGGTGGCATTCGCGAAGCGCCGCTTGAAGGTGCGTTCGGCCAGCGACGAACGTTCGATCATCGCCTCCACCGGGTGGGCGAGCGAGAAGTGTTCCTCCAACCACTGCTGCGCGCGCTGGATCTCGCCATCGCCATGGTCGGTCTTGCCCGCGAACACCAGGTAGGGCGTGAGCCCA
The DNA here is from genome assembly GCF_051216275.1 of Halomonas salsilacus. NCBI lineage: Bacteria > Pseudomonadati > Pseudomonadota > Gammaproteobacteria > Oceanospirillales > Halomonadaceae > Halomonas > Halomonas salsilacus. The sequence goes on along the minus strand of NZ_JBPKAQ010000001.1, from coordinate 173,361 downwards.
TCCTGGTGCCATTGAAGCGCGAACAGCCGCGCCACCTCCTGCGCCGTAGTCGCACCGGCGTAGCGCACGATGAGATAGAGCGCCAGGTCGTGCCAACTCATGGAGGCGCCGGAGCTCACCAGTTCCTCGTGCTGACCGGCAATCACCAGCACGCGCTCGGGGTGAGTCGACACGGCGGGGTAGCTGGTCGTGAACGCTTGCGCACCGAGTAACACCGAAGGAACGATCACGATGTCGCTCGTCTCGACGGTGTCGATAGAGCGCTGGACATCGATCGGCACGCCACTGGCCAGCGCCAGTGCCCCCACTGTCTCCCCCACGATCTCGATATGGAACGGGGCAGGGGCATTGGGTGGCACCAAGCCCATGAGCGCCACCCCGTTCAGCACGTCGAAGAGTCCGGCGAGCGTGGAGACCACGGCATCAGGCAGTGCCACGAGGCTGACGAGCCGGGGGCTCGCCCCGGGCAAAATGGCAGTTCCGGTCACGGTGCCTGGCTCTTCACGGGTGAAGTTTCAGTGTGGCACGAGCGGACCGAACGCGGGTGATTTCGGCTCTTCAGCGGGCCGTGCCGTACGGAGATGATGATCGGGACGCTGGACCCCGACACCACAAGACAGGAGCTACACCCATGAACGCACCCGTCATCGATCAGACCAAGCTTGAATCCTTCGTCGCCCAGGCCGTTGGCGACCTTTCTTCCGCCTACGGCGGCGTGATGGTGAGCCTGGGCAGCAAGCTCGGGTTGTACAAGGCCCTGGCGGGCGCCGAGCGCTACGTAGGCGAGTGGCTGAATGCCCAGGCCGCCGGCGGCTACGTGGGCTATCACGCCGTCAGCGACACCTACGAGCTGTCCCCCGAGCAGGCCATGGTGCTCGCCGACGAGGAGAGCCCCGTGTTCATTCCCCACGCCTGGCAGGTGCCGGCCTCGATGTGGTTCGACGAGGAACGCACCCTGGAGGCGTTTCGCACCGGTAAGGGCGTGGCCTGGGGCGACCACGACGGCCGCCTGCAGTGCGGCGTGGCGGCCTTCTACCGCAACGGTTATCGGGCCAGCCTGGTGCCGGAGTGGCTGCCCGCCCTGGAGGGCGTCGTCGAACAGCTCGAGGCCGGCATCGACGTTGCCGACGTGGGCTGCGGCCATGGCCACTCGACCGTGTTGATGGCCCAGGCGTTTCCCCGCTCGCGTTTTCACGGCTTCGATGCCCATGCGGCCTCGATCGACGCGGCCAGGCGAAATGCGGCCGCGGCGGGCGTTGCCGATCGCGTGAGTTTCGAACTCACCCAGGCGGTGAACTACCCCGACAGGCAGTACGGGCTCATCTGCTTCTTCGACTGCCTGCACGACATGGGCGACCCCATTGCCGCCGCCCGCTACGCCGAGCAGGTGCTGGCCACGGGCGGCACGGTGATGCTGGTCGAGCCATACGCCCAGTACAAGGTGGAGAACAACCTCTCGACCGTCTCGCGCATGTACTATGCGGCCTCCACTACCATCTGCTGCGCGCATGCCATCTCGGGAGGCGGCACGCTCGTGCTCGGCGCACAGGCCGGCGAGGCGCGCCTGGCCGAGGTGTTCCGCAAGGCCGGTTTCACCCACTTCCGGCGCGCGGCTGAAACACCGTTCAACCTGATCCTCCAAGCGAGGCGTTGACGAGCGGGAATCGTCATACGGGGGCCGCAGATACGAGCCCCGTTTCGTTTTATGTCTGCCTAAGCGAACTGCCTTCCTTGTCCGGACGGCGGGCAAGGTGCAGCCTCTTGCCTCCTGAGCACATGGCATCAGGAGCCACTGCTGAAAATCGACGCAGTTTTACGCCTTCATGCGTGACCGCAGCAGGCCTTGAACTTGCCCCCGCTGCCGCAGGGACAGGGCGCGTTGCGGCCGGGCTTGAGCCGATGGACGGCGGGGTTGCCCTCGAGATAGAACCAGCGCCCCGCCTCTCGCACGAAGCCCGAGGACTCTTCCAGCACCGACCAGCGTTTGCCATCGCGGAAGGTAGCGCGGAAATGCACCCATCCCCGCTCGCTCTCCTCGCGGCTCTCGAGCACCTCGAGACGCGTCCAAGTAGTCGCTGCGTCCGCTTGCAGGCTCGACGGCCGAGTGCTCGGGTGCCAGGTCGCCAGCAGGTAGTCGGCGAGGTCGAGCACGAAGGCGCTGTAGCGCGAGCGCATCAGCGCCTCGGGGGTCGGTGCCGGCTCGCCGGCGTGAAAGCGCCCGCAGCAGCCGGCGAGCGGCCGGCCGCTGCCGCAGGGGCAGGGGCAGGGGCAGGGGCAGGTAGGTGGGTCTATCGGTGTCATGAAGGGTCGCTACTCCTCAAAGATCATCGCTATCCGTGTTCGAAATATTCCCGATCGGTAATCACACTCTCCCATCACGCTTCGCTAGCCATGATAATTACCGTTCGGTAATTATGCCATTGCGGGGCACCGGCGCTCCGCCTAGAATTACCGAACGGTAATCACCCTCGAGGTCCCCATGCCGACCAACGACTCCCCTGCCCCCCTGGCCGCCACCATTCGCCACAGCGAAGTGCTGGGTCAGCTGGTGCGCCAGCTGCGCACCGAGCAGGAGCTGCTGCAGATCGACCTGGCCGGCCTCGCCGGCACCGGCAACCGCTTTATCGTGGACCTGGAGCGAGGCAAGCCGACCCTTCAACTGCAGAAGGTGCTGGACGTGCTGGACCTGATGGGGCTCGAGGTCGTCGTGCGGCGCAAGGGTGGCAGCCGCCATGGCGCGTGAGGATACCCTGGAGGTCTACCAGGGCGATAACCATGTTGGTCGCCTGCATAACGCTGATCTGATGCGCTTCGAGTATGCCCCAGCGTGGCTGGAGCACCCCGATGCGGTCAGCCTCTCACCTTCCCTCCCCCTCACGCGGCAGATTCACGTTGGCGACGACGTGCTGGCCTACTTCGAGAACCTGCTGCCGGAAGGCGACCTGCGTCATCACCTGGAGCTTCGCCACCACACCACGACGGTCTTCGGGCTGCTGAAGGCCATCGGCGGCGACACGGCCAGCGGCTTCACCCTGTTGCCGCCAGGAGCGTTACCGGCTACGCCGACCTATCGGCCCATCAGTTGGGAGGCGCTGGCGGAACACCTGCGGCACCGGGAAAAAGGCCCCCTGCTCTCGCCACAGGGCGAGGAGGCCCGCATCTCGCTGGCCGGTGCTCAGAACAAGCTACTGCTGATGCTGCTTGAAGACGGCAGCCCCGCCATACCGGAAGGATCGGCGCCTTCCAACCATATCCTCAAGCCGGACATCCAGGGCCTGAGAGGCGTATGGAGTTCCGCCATGAACGAGACCTTCTGCATGCAACTGGCCGCCGAGCTCGGGCTCGGGGTCGCCGAGGCCAGCTACCAGCCCCAGACCCGGGCCTGCCTGGTGCGCCGATATGACCGCGTGCCTGACGAGCAAGGCGGGCTGCGACGCCTGCACCAGCTCGACTTCTGCCAGCTCGCCGGCACACCTTCGCTGATCAAGTACGAAAGCGACGGCGGCCCCGGCCTGGCGCGTTGTCGCGAACTCCTGCAACAGGTCGGCACGCCCGCCAAGGACTTGCAGCGCCTGATCGGCTGGTTCTTCTTCAACCTGTTGATCAGTAACAACGACAGCCACGCCAAGAATCTCGCCATCCTCTACACCGACGAAGGGCCCCGGTTGGCACCGTTCTATGACCTGATGAGCACGACGCTCTACAGCGGCCTCTCGCGCCGCTTCGCGTTTCGCATCGCCGGGGAGGTTCGCCCCGGCAGCCTCGAGCGTTCGCACCTCGAAGCGCTGGCCCGCGCGATGCGGTTCCAGCCCCGCTACTTCCTGCGCCAGGGGCTCGAACTCGCCGGACGCATGCCGGCAGCTATCGAGAGCACCCTCGCCACTCTGGGCGCCGAGGCCCATCAAGGCTCGGAGCAGACGCTCCTGGAGAAGCTGCAACAACGACTGCTGAGCAACTGCAGCAAGCTGCCCGAGCGGTGGTCGGTTGGCCAGGGTTGAGCCGGGACAGCTAGCCGAGGCGGGTATTCCCCTCGGCATCGATAGGAAAAACGGGGTTGCAGGCCACCTCCCAGAGGTGACCATCGGGGTCGGCGAAGAAGCCGGTGTACCCGCCCCACTCCGCCCGGCTGGCCGGCTTCACAACCTTACCGCCGGCGCGCGCTGCCTCAGTCAGCACCGCATTCACCTCGGGCTCGGAGCGCACGTTGTGCGCCAGCGTGATACCGCCGAAACCGCCGCCCTGTTCCGCCACCCCGACATCCTGCGCCAGGGCGGCGCGGGGATAGAGCGACAGGATCAAGCCGTTGAGTTGGTAGAAGACCACCTCGCTACCCACCGCCATGCCCACCAGCCAGCCCAGCCCCTCCTCATAAAAGCGACGCGACCGCGCCAGATCGCTGACGCCCAGGGTGATCAGGCTGATGCGCTGTTCCATCGACTTCCCCCTCGGCAGCGTCATTTCCATTGTCCCTGACGTCATCATAGTCCGGCACGGCATTCACGAAGGGGCCAGCGAACCGGTCTCGACATCGATGTGCAGAGAGACCGGGCAAAGTCTGACCCCTCCAGAAACAGGAAACCCGCCACACGGGCGGGTTTCCAGGCGGCCTCACGACGAGTGCCTCACTCCCACTCGATGGTCGCGGGCGGCTTGCTGCTCACGTCGTAGGTCACGCGGGAGACGCCCGAGAGCTCGTTGATGATCCGGTTGGAGACCTTCTCGAGGAGCTCGTAGGGCAAGTGTGCCCAGCGGGCGGTCATGAAGTCAATGGTCTCCACGGCGCGCAGGGCGATGACCCACTCGTAGCGGCGGGCGTCGCCGACCACGCCGACGGACTTCACAGGCAGGAAGACGGCGAAGGCCTGGCTGGTCTTGTGGTACCAGTCGGCGTTGTGCAGCTCCTCGATGAAGATGGCGTCGGCTTCGCGCAGGATGTCGGCGTACTCCTTCTTCACTTCGCCGAGGATGCGCACGCCCAGGCCCGGCCCCGGGAAGGGGTGGCGGTAGACCATGTCGTAGGGCAGGCCGAGTTCGACGCCGAGCCGGCGCACTTCGTCCTTGAACAGCTCGCGCAGCGGCTCCACCAGCTTGAGCTTCATGGTCTCGGGCAGGCCGCCGACGTTGTGGTGCGACTTGATCACGTGGGCCTTGCCGGTCTTGGCGGCGGCGGACTCGATCACGTCCGGGTAGATGGTGCCCTGGGCCAGGAACTCCACGCCGTCGATCTTGCTGGCCTGCTCATCGAAGACGTCGATGAAGGTGTTGCCGATGATCTTGCGCTTGGCCTCGGGGTCCGCCTCGCCTTCGAGCTTGCCGAGAAACAGCGCCTCGGCGTCCACGCGGATGACTGTCACGCCCATGTGCCGGGCAAAGGTCTCCATCACCTGGTCGCCCTCGGCCTTGCGCAGCAGGCCGTTGTCGACGAACACGCAGGTCAGCTGGTCGCCGATCGCCTTGTGCAGGAGCGCCGCCACCACGGAGGAGTCGACGCCGCCGGAGAGGCCGAGCAGCACGTGACGGTCGCCCACCTGCTCGCGCACGCGCTCGATCTGGTCCTCGATGATCTGGGCCGGGGTCCAGAGGCGCTCGGCGCCGCAGATCTCCAGCACGAAGTGTTCGAGGATGCGCTGGCCCTGCAGGGTGTGAGTCACCTCGGGGTGGAACTGCACGCCGTAGAAGCGCTTCTCCTCCCAGGCCATGGCGGCGATGGGGCAGCTCGGGGTGGAGGCGGTGACGGTGAACTCCGCGGGCACCCGGGCCACCTTGTCGCCGTGGCTCATCCAGACGTCGAGCTGGCTCTTGCCGGTATCGTGGTCGATGTGGTCGGAGATGTCGCGGAACAGCGCGGTCGGCTCGTCGACGCGGATCTGTGCGTAGCCGAATTCGCGGACGTGGGAGCCCTCCACGGCGCCGCCGAGCTGCTCGGCCATGGTCTGCATGCCGTAGCAGATGCCCAGCACCGGCAGGCCCAGCTCGAACACGCACTGGGGGGCGCGGGGCGTGCCCAGCTCGGTGACCGATTCCGGACCACCGGCGAGGATGATGCCGTTGGGGGCGTACTCGCGAATCTCGGCCTCGGTGATATCGAAGGCGCGGATCTCGGAGTAGACGCCGATCTCGCGCACCCGGCGGGCGATCAGCTGGGTGTACTGGGAGCCGAAGTCCAGGATCAGGATCTTGTGGGCGTGAATGTCAGTCATGAAAGCGTCTCGGTGTGGCGGCAGGCCGAATCAAAAAGCGTGCGGCGGGGAGAGCCCCGCCGCGGTCGATCAGTGAACGGGTTCAACTCGCCCGATAGTTCGGGGCTTCCTTGGTGATCTGCACATCGTGCACGTGGGACTCGGCGAAGCCGGCCCCGGTGATCTGCACGAACTGCGGCGTGGTGCGCATCTCCTGGATGTCGCTGCAACCGGTGTAGCCCATGGAGGCGCGCAGGCCGCCCATCAGCTGGTGGACGATGGCGCTCATCATGCCCTTGTAGGGCACCCGGCCCTCGATGCCTTCCGGCACCAGCTTCTCGGCGCCCTCGCTCTTGTCCTGGAAGTAGCGGTCGGCGCTGCCCTGGCTCTGGGCCATGGCGCCCATGGAGCCCATGCCGCGGTAGGCCTTGTAGGTGCGGCCCTGGAACAGCTCGACCTCGCCCGGGGCCTCCTCGGTGCCGGCCAAGAGGCCGCCCACCATCACCGCGCTGGCGCCGGCGGCGATCGCCTTGGCCAGGTCGCCGGAGAAGCGCACGCCGCCGTCGGCGATCAGCGGGATGTCGTAGGGTTCGAGCGCCGCGGCCACGTTGGAGACCGCGGTGATCTGCGGCACGCCCACGCCGGCGACGATGCGGGTGGTGCAGATGGAGCCGGGGCCGATGCCAACCTTGACGGCGTCGGCGCCGGCCTCGGCCAGGTCCTTCGCCGCCTCGGCGGTGGCGATGTTGCCGCCCACCACTTGGATACGGGGGAAGGCTTCCTTCATCCAGCGCACCCGGTCGATCACGCCCCTGGAGTGGCCATGGGCGGTATCGACGATGATCACGTCCACGCCGGCCTCGGCCAGGGCGGCGACGCGGTCCGGGGTGTCGGTACCGGTGCCCACCGCGGCGCCGACCAGCAGGCGGCCGTCGGCGTCCTTGGCGGCGAGGGGGAAGGTGCGCGCCTTCTCGATGTCCTTGAAGGTGACCAAGCCACGCAGGTGGAAGCGGTCGTCCACCACCAGCATCTTCTCGACGCGGTGCTCCTGCATCTTGCCCTTGATGACGGCGAGGTCGGTGCCTTCGGTCACGGTCACCAGGCGCTCGCGGGGGGTCATGATGTCGGAGACGCTGTCGCCGTGGTTGGGCTGGAACCGCATGTCACGCTCGGTGACGATGCCCACCAGGGTCTCGCCTTCCACCACCGGGAAGCCGCTGAAGCCATGCTCCTGGGCCATGGCCAGCAGGTCCTCCAGCTTGGCCTTGGGGCCTACGGTTACCGGGTCCTTGACGATCACACTCTCGTGCTTCTTGACCTTGCGCACCTCGGCGGCCTGGTGAGCGATGGTCATGTTCTTGTGGATGATGCCGATGCCGCCTTCCTGGGCCATGGCGATGGCCAGGCGGGCCTCGGTCACGGTATCCATGGCCGCGGAGACCAGGGGAATATTGAGGAAGAGGTCGCGGGTAAGGCGGGTCCGCAGGTTGACGTCCTTGGGCAGGATCTCGGAGTAGCCGGGAACGAGCAGGACATCATCGAACGTAAGCGCTTCTTGGGCCATACGGAGCATAAGCGGCAACACCCAGTGAGCTGGAGGGGAAGAAGAAGTTAATCCCCCATTATAGCGACCAAGGGTGGGTGACGTCATCCAAGAGAAGCGGATCCAGCAGGCCGCCGCGGCTTGCCGGGCGCTACATTCAGCATCATCTCATTACACTTGCGTTCAGTCGTAGTGAACTATGCTGCAAATGTTCCCGAGCTCTGCTTCGGGAGTCTCCCCACTGAAAGAAGGAGCGTCGACATGAACTGGGACCAAATCGAAGGCAAGTGGACGGAACTGAAAGGCAAGGCTCGCTCGAGCTGGGGCGAGCTCACCGATGATGATGTGGATGAGCTCGCCGGCAAGCGTGACCAGCTGGTCGGCAAGCTTCAGCAGAAGTACGGCCTGGCCCGTGAGGAAGCCGAGAAGCAGGCCGATGAATGGGCCAAGGATCTTTGACCCCCTACCCTGACCCGACGTGACGCGCCAAGGGATCAAGCGCCCAAGGAGAAAATGATGCGCAAACATGTACTTACCCTCGCCATTGCCGCCCTGGCCGGCGGCCTTGCCCTCGGCGCCCATGCCCAGCCGACCTATGAGCCCCAAGGCCTCTACTCCGCCGAGGACATCCTCGACGCCGACGTCTACCTGACCAGCGATCCCGATGAGCGGGTCGGCGAGGTCGAGGACATCCTCTTCGATGAGGCGATGCAGGTCACCGCCCTGGTGATCGAGAGCGGCAGCGTACTGGGGCTGGGTGGCCGCGACTTCATCGTCGAGTCGGGCCAGTTCACCCTTCTCACCCACTTTGATGACGACGGCGAGACCGAGCACCGCGTGATGCTGGAGGCCAGCGCCGAGGCGCTCGAGGCCTACCCGGTGTTCAGCGACGACTGGTGGGAGCGGGCCCGCGAGCGCTCCCGCGAGGCCTGGCTGGAGACCCAGGAGGGCGCCGAGAGCGCCTGGGAGACCACCCAGGAAGGGGCCGAGCGCGCCTGGGAGACGACCCGCGAGAACGCCCGACGGGCCTGGGAAGCGGCCCGCGACGCGGTGGGCGCCGACTGACTCGGCCCCGCCACCTCCAACGACTGGACGATACGCCGCCGAGTCCCGCGCTCGGCGGCGCTGCATCAGGGGCGGCATGAGAGGGTGCCATGCGGGGCCGTGTTCCGTGGCACCAGGCGGCACCCCTGGCGCCGCCGGCGGCGTGGTAGGCTGTGGCCGTCAGCCTCAGGAGCCGAGTCCATGCCCGCCGCCCCCGATACCCTCTCCGTCAGCGAAGTGAACCTCCGCGCCCGCCAGACCCTGGAGCGGGATTTCGGCGAGCTGTGGGTGGAGGGCGAGCTCTCCGGGGTGTCGCGGCCGAGCTCCGGCCATCTCTACTTCACCCTCAAGGACGACCAGGCCCAGCTGCGCTGCGCGCTGTTTCGCACCCGCGCCCGTTTCGTGGCCGCCCCCATGCGCGACGGTGACCGGGTGCGGTTGCGCGGGCGGCTGTCGATCTTCGAACCCCGTGGCGACTACCAACTGATCGCCGAGGCCGTGCAGGCCGCCGGGGTCGGCGAACTGCTGGCCGCCTTCGAGAGGCTCAAGACCACGCTCACCGCGGAGGGGGTCTTTGCCAACGCCAGGCCCCTGCCCTGCCCGCCCCGCCACCTGCTGGTGCTCACCTCGCCCACCGGCGCGGCGATCCGCGACGTGCTGGCGGTGCTGGCGGCACGCTGGCCGCTGGCCCAGATCATCCTGATCCCGGTGCCGGTGCAAGGCCGCGAGGCGGCACCGGCGCTGATCGCGGCGCTGGGCCTGCTCAATCGTCAAGCAGCGCTGGATCCGGCCCGGGACGCCATCCTGATTACCCGCGGCGGCGGCAGCCTGGAGGACCTGTGGGCCTTCAACGACGAGCACCTGGCCCGGGCGATCTTCCATTCGCGCCTACCTGTGATGTCGGCGGTGGGCCACGAGGTGGATGTGACCCTGGCCGATTTCGCCGCCGATGCCCGGGCGCCGACCCCCTCGGCCGCCGCCGAGCAGCTGATGCCGGACCAGCGCGAGCTGACTCGCCGACTGGCGGCACTGGAGACGCGCTTGGCCCGCGCCGCCGAGGGGCGCCTGGAGCGCGAGGCTCAGGGGCTCGACCACCTGCGCGCCCGGCTGCGCCACCCGGGCGAGGTGCTGGTACGCCGCCGCGAGGCCCTGGGCCTGCTCCAGGGGCGACTGGATCGTGCCACGGCCGCGCGGCTGGAGACCGAGCGTCGCCACCAGCGCCAGCTGGCCGCCCGCCTGGCCGCCCACGCGCCGGCACGGCGCCTGGAGGAGGCCGACGAACGACTCGCCCGGGCCAGGACGCGGCTCTATGCCGCCATGCCCCGACAGCTGGCGAGCCACCGCCAGCAGCTGGCGGCGGTGGTGCGGGAGCTGCAGGCGGTGAGCCCCCTGGCCGTGTTGGGACGCGGCTACGCCATCCTGGAGGACACACAGGGGCAGGTGGTGAGGCGGGCGACGGATACCTCGCCGGGCCGGACGCTCAGCGCGCGGCTCGGCGAGGGGCGCCTCGACCTCAGGGTGATCCGCGTCGACGCCTGCGACATAACGCCACAGGAGGGAATCTCGTCGAGGTGAGGGTTTCAAGGCACCGGGTGACCTGGATAGGCTTAGACTGACAACGAAACCTTCGGCCTGCCCCCGGATCCTGGCACCTCGCCACGACTCACGGAGAACGGTCCCAACCTGCAAGGAGTTTTACCATGTCACTGCGTATCAATGATGTCGTTCCGGATTTCGAGGCCGACACCAGTCAGGGCCCCATTCGCTTCCACGAATGGATCGGCGACAGCTGGGCCATCCTCTTCTCGCACCCCAAGGACTTCACGCCGGTCTGCACCACCGAGTTCGGCGCCGTGGCCAGGCTCAGCGAGGAGTGGAAGACGCGCGGCACCAAGGTGATCGGCGTGTCGGTGGACGGCGTGGAGGAGCACAAGGGGTGGATCCATGACATCGCCAGCTACGCCGGCTGCGAGGTCGGCTTCCCGATCATCGCCGACGAGGACCTCAAGGTCGCCAAGCTGTTCGACATGCTGCCCGCCGAGGCCTACCTCCCGGACGGTCGCACCCCGGCCGACAGTGCCACCGTGCGCACGGTGTTCATCATCGGCCCGGACAAGCAGCTCAAGCTCTCCATGACCTATCCGATGAACGTCGGCCGCAACTTCGGCGAGGTGCTGCGCGCCCTGGATGCCCTGCAGACTGCCAACGGCAAGGGCGTGGCCACCCCGGCCGACTGGACCCTGGGCGAGGACGTGATCATCCCGACGACGGTGTCCGATGCAGACGCCAAGGCCAAGTTTGGTGAGTTCGAGACCCTCTTCCCCTACCTGCGCCGCGCCAAGCTGCCCGAGTAAGGGCGACGACGATCCAGGGAATTCGCCTGACGCCCCCTGCTTCGGCAGGGGGCGTCGTCGTTGAGCGGGTCAGACGCCCGGCTTGAAGGTGCTCGGCTCCAGGTCATGGCGGCCCAACAGCTTGTAGAAGTCGGTACGGTTGCGCCCGGCGATGCGCGCCGCCTGGGTGACGTTGCCCTCGGTGATCTTGAGCACCTTGATCAGGTAGCTGCGCTCGAAGGCGGCCCGGGCGTCATTGAAGGTGGGCAGGGCGCTGTCCTCGGCGATCAGGGCCTGGGACACCAGCGCCTCGGGAATCATCGCCGTGCTGGTCAGCGCCACGCACTGCTCCACCACGTTGACCAGCTGGCGCACGTTGCCGGGCCAGGCGCTGGCGGCCAGCAGGTTGAGCGCCTCCGGCGAGAAGCCCTTCACGAAGGGCTTGTGGCGCTCCGCCGCCTTGGCCACCAGGTGCTTGGTCAGCAGCGGGACATCCTCGGCGCGCTCCTTGAGGGCCGGCAGGCGCAGGTTGACCACGTTGAGCCGGTAGTAGAGGTCCTCGCGGAACTCTCCCTCGCGCATGGCGCGGTCCAGGTCGCGATGGGTGGCCGAGATGATGCGCACATCGATGGGGGTCGACTGGGTGGAGCCCAGCGGGCGGATCTGGCGCTCCTGCAGGGCGCGCAGCAGCTTCACCTGCAGCGTCAGCGGCATGTCGCCGATCTCGTCGAGGAACAGGGTGCCACCATCGGCGGCCTGGAACAGGCCCTTGTGCTCGCTCACCGCACCGGTGAAGGCGCCCTTGGCATGCCCGAAAAGCTCGCTCTCGAGCAGCTGCTCCGGCAGCGCGCCACAGTTGATCGCCACGAAGGGCTTGTCGGCACGGCGACTCACCCGGTGAATGGCATTGGCCAGCAGCTCCTTGCCAGAGCCGGACGCGCCAGTGACCAGCACGCTGACGTCGGAGCTGGCCACCATGCGGGCCTGCTCGAGAATCCGCTCCATCACCGGGCTGCGGGTAATGATCTCGGCGCGCCAGGCGTCATCGCCCTCGAGGGCGGGCCCCGGCGCCTGGGCCAGCGCCTCGTCGATGGCGGCGAACAGCTCGTCGCGGTCCACCGGCTTGGTGAGGAAGCTGAACACCCCCTGTCGGGTGGCGCTGACCGCATCGGGGATCGAGCCGTGGGCGGTGAGCAGGATCACCGGCAGCCCCGGTGCCTGGCGCTGCACCTCCTGGAACAGGGCCAGGCCGTCCATCTCGTCCATGCGCAGGTCGGTCAGCACCAGCTCCGGGCGGTCAAGCTCCAGGGCCTTGAGCGCCTCGCGGCCGCTCTCGGCGGTGGTGACCCGAAAGCCGCGGCTCTCGAGCCGCATGCTCAGCAGCTTGAGGAGGCTGACGTCGTCATCCACCAGCAGGAGATGCGGGCCGGTCGCGCCGCGCGGGCCCGACGCCGCACTGCCCGCCGTTCGGGCGCCCTGGGCGTGGGCCTGCAGGTGCAGGGAGGTCGCGTGTTTCACGGTCGTTCTCCTGTCATTCGGTCTGCTGTCGCAGGTTGATGCTCTGCTCGATGGCGGTTAGCGCCTCGAGCTTCTCGGCCAGGGCGGCGTTCTCCACTTCCAGCGCCGCGCGGCGTTGCTCGGTGCCAGCCAGTTCCCCCTGGGCACTCTCCAGACGACCGGCCATGGCGCGGCGCCCCTCCAACTCGTTCAGCCAGTAGCGCAGCAGCGGCTGCAGCTCGGCCGGCGCCGCGGCCAGGTCGGCCTTGAAGAGCCCCGCGGCCTGGTCCCACTGGCGCTCGCTGCCCCAGGCCAGGGTCACGGCCCGCGCCAGGCGGCGCTCGACGGCGTTGCCCTGGAGCCGGGTGAGCATGGGGTCGCGCCAAGTGCGATCGCCGCGCTGGGAGGTCAGGCCGAAGGCCACCCAGTCATACAGCAGGCACGCCTCGTCGGCGAAGCTGGGAACCTCGGCCTGGCAGTTGCCGACCGCGGCCACCTGGCTGGTCGTGCGGCCGGTGGGCTGGGCGAAGGGGGACTCCTGCAGCAGCTCACAGCCGGCCAGCCACAGGACAGGCGCGCAGGCCAGCAGGGGGCGAAATCGCATGGGGTCAGTTCCTTGCATGGTGGCCCGCCTCCAGGGCGGGCATCCGGGAGTGGGAAAGCTCGGCGTCAGGCATCCGCAGCGGCAGCGTCAGCCGGAAGCAGACCGCCAGCCGGGCATCCTCCACCAGCTCGAGCTGGCCACTCTGAAGCCGGGCGCAGTCGGCGGCCACCGAGAGGCCGATGCCGGAGCCCTTCAGTGGCCCCTTGCGCCGAGTGCGACCCTGGTAGAAGGCCTCGAACAGCCGCGGGCGGTCCTCCTCGGCGATGGGCTCGCCGCTGTTGGCCACCTCCAGCTCGAGTCGGTTCCGGCGGCGCCGGGCACGGATCTCCAGTTCGCCGCCATCCGCGCCATAGGCGATGGCATTGGACACCAGGTTGTCAAGGACCCGCGTGGTGGCGGTGCGGTCCAGCGACCACTCCAGCGGACCATCGAAGCAGGTCACCCGCATGCCCTTGGTGGTCAACGCCAGGCGGTGCTTGGCCAGCACCTCCCTGACCACGACGGCGATATCGAGACCCTCCTGGGTGACCTGACGGTTGTGCTGCAGCAGGTTGTAGTCAAGCAGTTGCTCGATGATCCGCTGCAGTTCGGCACCGCTGGCGTCGATCAGCTCGAGGACTTCGAGCTGGCGCGGGGTGAGCTCACCGGCCACGCCGTCGGCGAGCAGCGCCGACCCCTCGCGCACGCTGGCCAGGGGGGTCTTGAGTTCGTGGGACATATGGCGCAGGAACTGCTGCTTCTCGGCCTCGAGCTCATCCAGTCGCGAGGCGAGCCAGTCGAGGCGCTCGTCGAGCTGAACAAGCTCGGCGGGACCCTGCACGGGCCGCACCGCATTGCGAGGGACCCCGCTGCCGATGCCGAGGATTCGCCGCTCCAGCTGGCGCACCGGACGAATGATCAGCCAGGAGAAGAGCAGCATCAGCACGAGGCTCGCCGAGACCAGCGCCGCGGTCTGCAGCCATAGCCGCGTCTGGACGGTCTCTGCTCGCTCGCGGATGGCCTCGATGCGGCTGTCGATATGGCGGTTGGTGGCACGCCGGATCGCCTCGGTGCGCTCGGCGAAGGCGGGAAACAGCCCCAACTGCTCGCTGAATGCTTCCATGGGCAGGTCGGGCAGCTGCTCCAGCGCCTCCAGCTGGCGCTCCAGCACCTCTACATCGCGCTCCTCGCCGAGCAGCTCGCGCTGCTGCGCGAGAACGGCCCGATACTCCTCGAGGCGCTCGCCGTAGATCTCGAGCAGGCTCTCCTGCTCCACCACGGCGTACTGGCGGGCGCTACGCTCCATCTCCAGCGCCAGGGCCCCGAGGGTGCGGGCCCGGCGCGTCTCCTCCACCGCCTGGCGGGCGCTGACATCGGCCAGGCGCGACAGCTCGGAAAGCGCCTGGCCGGCCTGGAACATCAGCACGCCAAGCGGCAGCATCACCACCAGGAAGGCGAGCAGGACGAGCTGAAACAGGGAGCGGGGGCGCCAACGACGCGTCACACGGGTGGTCATATCCAGCGTTCTTTGCAGGATGGTGCGTGGCAGAGGAGCAGGAGAAACCGCCATCATCTTGACCTGTAGGATACCAGAGTTCTGCCAGCCGACGCGGCACCGTGCTTCACTTCCGACGACCACACGACCTGGCGGCAGCGTGGCTGAAAAAAAAGGGCCGGCAGAGCCGGCCCAAGTACGCAGGGAACTGAAGGGTCTGGAAAACGAGCCGAGAGTCCGCCTGACCAGTACGCTCGACGCGCTTTCCATGGGCCCGAAGGCTCTGTAGCCATGGGGATCCATTCGCCGCCAGGGGCTGGCTCCTCATGTGGGTGGTCAACCATCGCCTGGTTCACCGCCCTGCTTCATTCTTGGCACCACCGCCTCGGCCGGACCGATGGCGATGCTGCACGATTCGATCCCCCCTGAGGGGGAGAGGCATCCTTGCCAGGGCATCCTTGCCCCTTGTGGTACACGTCCCTGACTGCGTCGGTACCCGTCTCATCGCAACCTAAGTCACACATCGCTAGGAGCAGACGCTGATCGCTTCGGGAGCCGGGCGCACAGGGCAATGTTTGCCCGCCTCCCTTGGCGATCGAAGACGGTTCGAGCCGTCATGAACCGTCTCCGTTGCTCACCTAGACAATTGCGACAAGCGTGCCATAAAAAAATGAAAAGCATTAAAATCAATATATTAAAATACTACAACCAGGCAGAAGAAAGTCAGGAAGGCGAAAGGGAACCGCTGGCGAGCGATCGAGAGCGATTTTTTGTTGCCAGGTGGCGACATTTTTTTCGGAAATAAAAATAGCCATTTAAAATCAGGCCACTAGAGTGTCATCATCTGGCGACGTTAATCGGCGGGGCGACGCTGGAAGGAGACGCCTTCGTCGCCGGCAGCGGATCAGGCAGGAGAAGGCTGCCTCGATCACGCCCCGGCGAGCAGCGGCTTGACCAGAATCTTGGACTTGCGGGCGTGGTTGTAGGCGTCGCGCTTGAGCGGCGGCAGCTCATCGATATCGGCCAGGCAAAAGCCGTGCTCGAAGAACCAGTGGGTGGTGTGGGTGGTGAGGGCGAACAGCGAGGCCAGGCCAAGGCGACGGGCGCGCCGCTCGACCTCGGCCAGCAACAGCTCGCCTCGGCTGCCGCCACGGTAGTCGCCGTGGACCGCCACGCAGGCCAGCTCCCCCATGTCGGCGGCGCTGAAGGTGTGCAGGGCGGCGCAGCCGATGATCATGCCATCGCGCTCGATCACCAGGTAGTCGTCGATCTCATGCTCGAGGCGCTCCCGGGAGCGCGGCACCAGCATGCCGCGATGCTCCAGGGGATCGAGCAGTTCCAGCAGGCCGCCGATGTCGGCCAGCTCCGCCGGACGCAGCTGCTCGTAGCGATGCTGGGTGATCATGGTGCCCACCCCGTCGCGGGTGAACAGCTCGCCGAGCAGAGCGTCATGGTCGTGCCCGGAGAGCAGGTGGGTGCGCGCCACCCCGTGTCGGGCGGCCTGACAGGCGGCCTCCAGGTGGCGCGACAGCTCGCTGCCGGACGCCGCCTGGCCGAGCAGCGGCTCGGCTTCGGCCGGCGTCAGCTGGCGCTGCATCTGGCCGCTCTGATCGAACAGGCCGCTGGCCTCGCCGAGCAGGATCAGCTTGTCGGCGCCCAGCGCCATGGCGGCATGCTGGGCCACGTCGGAGGCGTTGAGGTCGAACACCTCGCCGGTGCTGGAGAAGCCCAGCGGCGGCAGCACCACCAGCGAGCCCCGCTCCAGCAGCCCCTTGATGGCCACGGCCCGTACCCGGCGCACCTCGCCGCTGCGGTCGAAATCGACCCCGTCGCGAACCCCCAACGGCTTGGCCATGACCAGGTTGCCCGACACCACGGTGAGCTCGACGCCGTGCATCGGGGTGTTGGGCAGCCCCAACGACAGCCGCGCCTCGAGCCACAGGCGCTGTTCCGCGGCGACCCGCTCGATGCAGGCCATTACCGCCCCGTCCGCCACCCAGCGCCCCTGGTGGAGGCCCGGCGCGATGCCGGCCTCGTCCAGGGCCTGCTGCACCTGGGGGCGAACGCCGAACACCACTACCAGGCGCACGCCCAGGGTGTGCAGCAGCGCCAGGTCCTGGATCAGCTGCTCCCCTCGCCCACGCGCCATGGCCTCGCCCTCGATCAGGATGACGAAGGTGCGCCCGCGGTGAGCATTGATATAGGGCGACGAGTTGCGGAACCAGTCGACGAAGGGGAAGCGTGTGTCCAAGGCCGCACTCCGGCAGCGGGTGAATGGAAAGAGAGGCGCGCCTCGATGATAGCAGAGCAACGAAAACCACGGCACTATCGCCCCGAGGCAAGGCCCGCGCGGTTGCGCGGGCCTTGCCTCGGGGCGCCTGGGCAGGTGCCGGCGCCTAACCGAAGATTCCCTTGAAGGTGAAGAAGAACAGGATCGAGAGGCCGGCACCGGCCGGCAGGGTGATCAGCCAGGACATCACGATGGTACCGATCACTTTCAGGTTGAGCGCCGCCATCCCGCGGGCCAGGCCCACGCCGAGGATCGCCCCCACCAGGGTATGGGTGGTGGAGATCGGCAGGCCGGTCCCCGAGGCCAGCACCACGGTGGTGGCGGCGGCCAGGGTGGCGGCGAAGCCGCGGCTCGGGGTCAGCTCGGTGATGCCGGTGCCCACTGTGGCGATCACTTTGTGGCCGTAGGTGATGAGGCCGAAGACAATGCCGCCGCCGCCCAGCACCAGTACCCACCAGGGCACCAGGGCGGCGCTGTCGATGACGCCATCGCTGCGCACCACGCTGATCACCGCAGCCAGCGGACCGACGGCGTTGGCCACGTCGTTGGAGCCGTGGGCGAAGGCCATGGCGCAGGCGGTGAAGATCATCAGCACCCCGAACACCCGCTCCACGTTGCTGAAGCCGAAGTGGTCATCGGCGCGGCGCTCGAAGACCACGCGGCGCTGCATCACGATGCCGATGCCCATGATGATCGCCCCGAACAGCAGGGAGAGCAGGAAGCTCTGATTGAAGGTGAGATCGAGCCCCACATGGGTCAGCCCCTTGGTCAGGGTGACCATGGCGACGATGAAGCCGACCAGGAAGACATAGAACGGCACGTAGCGCTTGGCCGCGGCAAAGGGCTCATGGGACTCGAAGATCAGGTGCTGGACCGACTTGAACAGCACGAAGGCGATGGTGCCCGCCACCAACGGCGAGATCAGCCAGCTCGACGCGATGGTGCCTACCTTGCCCCAGGCCACCGCCTCCACGCCCAGGCCCACGGCGCCGAAGCCGACGATGGCGCCGACGATGGAGTGGGTGGTGGAGACCGGCCAGCCCTTGGCCGAGGCGATCAGCAGCCAGATGGCCGCCGCCAGTAGCGCCGAGAGCATGCCGTAGACCAACAGCTGAGGGTCGGCCTCGAGCAACGCTGGGTCGACGATACCGCCGCGGATGGTCGAGGTGACCTCGCCGCCGGCCAGCCAGGCGCCGAGGAACTCGAAGATAACGGCAATGATGATCGCCTGCTTGATGGTGATGGCCCTGGAGCCCACCGAGGTGCCCATGGCGTTGGCCACGTCGTTGGCACCGACGCCCCAGGCCATGAAGAAGCCGAAGAGGCAGGCCAGGATGATGAAGATTTCGCCGTGCTGCGCGATGATCGACATAGGGGATTTGTCCTATGTGGCGTGTCGAAGTGGCGTGTCTTGACGCGGCTCGGGATCACCGATCCGCCTCGAGGGGGGTCATCGTGCGGTGAGGATCTGCAGGCGGCTGCCGACGCGTTCGGCACGGTCGGAGAGCTCGCCGACCCAGTCGATGATCTTGTACAGGAAGATCACGTCCACCGGCGGCAGATCGCTCTCCAGCGCGAAGAGCCGGCGGCGAATGTCCACCTGCTGGCCATCGGCCTGGTGCTCGAGCACGTGGAGCTGGCGGATCAGGCGATGCATCACGTCGGAGACGTTGCGACCGAAACCGGACTCGAGCAGGGTCTCGAGTTCCTCCATGGCCTCTCGAGACTGGGCCACGCAGGCGACCGAAGTCCGCATGTAGTCGCGCATGGGATCGGCCAGGGAGTCGGGTATCCGCATCCTGCGGCCGAGCATGATGCCGGTGATGTCGCGCACCTTGTTGGCCATCTTGTCCTGGACGCTGATCAGCTCCAGCAGGTCGGTGCGCGAGACCGGCAGAAAGAGGGTGTTGGGCAGGTTGAGGCGCAGCTCGGTCTTGAGCTCGTCGGCCTCGTGCTCCAGGCGCGTGATGGTCTCACGAATCCTTGCGGCCTCGGCCCAGTCGTCGACCAGGGTAGCCTCGAAGAAGGGCAGCAGCTGGTCGGCACACTCCTGCGCCTTGACGATATGCGCCAGCAGCGGCTGGAATGGCGAGCGACCGAACATCGCCGAGAACGGGTTGGGAGTGACCATGGGATTCTGTCGACCAGGGAAATGGCGGCGACAGTATAGTGACCATGCCCGGCGCCGTCATGAAAGAATCATCAGGATGTAACTTAACCGAGGTGGCAATCTCATGAGTCAGGAAACAGAGCTCAAGCTTTCCCTGGGCCCGGAGGGTCCGATGGCGCTGCGCCGCCACCCGCGGCTGACGTCGCTGCCGATGCAGGCATCCCACCTCGGCAACACCTACTTCGATACCCCCCAGGGTAGCCTGGAGACGGCCCGTATGGCGCTGCGCCTGCGGCGGGTCGACGGTCGCCTGCTGCAGACCCTGAAGACCCGCGGCGAAGGCGGCGGCGGACTGTCGCGGCGGGGGGAATGGGAGTGGGAGGTGCCCGGGCCGGGGCTGGATCTGGAAGGCCTGGCGGAGCTGCCGACTGCAGCGCTCGGTCAGGAGGCGCTGGAACGGCTGGCCCCTCGCTTCACCACCGATTTCCAGCGTGAGACCCGGGTGATCGACCACCGCGGGGCACTCATCGAAGTGGCCCTGGACGAGGGGGAGATCCTTGCCGCCGGCCGGCGGGTGGCCATCCGCGAGCTGGAACTCGAGCTCAAGACCGGCAAACCCGATGCCCTCTGGTCCCTCGCCGAGTCGCTGGCCGGCTCGGTGGCGCTGCGCCCCGCGGACACCAGCAAGGCCGCTCGGGGCGGGGCACTGCTCGGCGGCGAATGGCGACTGCCCGAGGGGGGCACGCCGAGCGCCTGGCTGCATCGTGCCGTGGTGGCGCTGGACGCCCTGGCCGATACCGGCGACGAGGCCTGGCGCCGCAAGGCCATCCAGGCCCTGCGCCAGTTGGGCGAGGCCAGCGACAGCGACAGCGAAAACATCGACAGCGAAAACAGCGACGCAGCCCGGGAGCTGGCCGAGGCGCTCTCCAACCCGGCCTGGCTAACCCCGGCGTTTGGCCTGACTATGGTGCGCCTGGCTCGCCGCCTGCCCGCCGACCGGCCGCTGGGCTGACGGGCGGCACCCCCATCCCACAGGGAGAGCATGATGAATCTCGGATTCCACCCCGGCGGAGAGGGCCTGCGCACCCGCCTCTTCCAGATCATCTTCGAGTCGGACACGCCCGCGGCCAAAGGCTTCGATATCGCCCTGATCGTGACGATACTGGCCAGCGTGCTGGTAGTGATGCTCGACAGCGTGGAGGCCTATGCGGCGCGCTGGGGCGAGCTCTACTTCTGGCTGGAGTGGGGCTTCACCCTCGCCTTCACCATCGAGCTGGCCGTGCGCCTCTACTGCCTGGAGCGGCCGCTCGTCTATCTGAGGAGCTTCTACGGGGTGGTAGATCTCATCGCCGTGCTGCCCACCTGGCTGGCGCTGGTCATCCCGGGGGCCCAGGGCCTGCTGATCGTGCGAGTGCTCAGGGTGCTGCGCATCTTCCGCATCCTGCGACTCATGCAGTTCGTCGGCGAGGGCCGTCTGCTGGTGGAGTCGCTGCGACGCGCCCTGCATCCGATCTTCCTGTTCCTGATCACCGTGCTCTTCCTGGTGACCATCTTCGCCTCACTGATTTACCTGATCGAGCCCGCCGAGGCCGGCTTCACCAGCATCCCCCAGGCCATCTACTGGGCCATCGTCACCCTCACCACGGTGGGCTACGGCGATATCGTCCCGGTCACGCCACTGGGCCAGGGGCTCTCGGTCATGGTGATGCTCACCGGCTACTCGATCATCGTGGTACCCACCGGCGTGTTCTCGGCGGAGGTGATCCGTTCGGTCCGCCAGGAGCGCTACTCCGACCAGGCCTGCCCCGGCTGTGGCCACGACCGGCACGAGCAGAGCGCGAAGTACTGCCTGAAGTGCGGCACCTGGCTCGACGAGGAGACGCCCGACCCGCACCTCCCCGAGGAGGAGCAGGAGGCCTGGTGGAAGGCCCATGAGGACAAGGAGAGCGACAAGGACGACAAGGACGACAAGGACGACAAGGACGACAAGGACGACAAGAAAGAGAAGACGCCGCCGGGCTGAGCCGGCGGCGTCGGTCGCGGTGGCGCGGGTGCCTACTCGCGGAAGGGCTCGACGTCGCCGCGCCCTTCGCGCAGGATCGTCGGCGGCAGCTCGCGCAGGTCCACCACGCTGGTGGGCTCCAGGTGGCAGGCGCCGCCGTCGATGATCAGGTCGAGGTGCGCCGCGAAACGATCGCGGATCGCCTCGGCATCGGTCATCGGCAGCTCCTCGCCCACCGGAATCAGGGTCACGCTCATCAGCGGCTCGCCCAGTGCGTCGAGCAGGGCATGGGTGATGGCATGGTCCGGCACCCGCACCCCGATGGAGCGGCGCTTGGGGTGCAGCAGCAGCCGCGGCACCTCGTTGGTGGCAGTGAGGATGAAGGTGTAGGCACCCGGCGTATGAGCCTTGAGCAGCCGGAACACGGCGTTATCCACCTTGGCGTAGGTGCCGATCTCCGAGAGATCCGAGCAGACCAGGGTGAAGTTGTGCTTGTCGTCCAGCGAACGCAGCCACTTGATCTTCTCGACGGCCTTCTTGTCGCCGAGGTGACAGCCCAGGGCATAGCCCGAGTCGGTGGGGTAGGCCACCACCCCGCCCGAACGGATGATCTGGATCGCCTGGTCGATCAGGCGCTTCTGGGGATTGTCGGGGTGAATCTGGAAGAACTGGCTCATGGTCGAGCTCCTTTTCGATAAATCCAGAGCCTATCGCCGCTCCGCTCAGTACTGATCTGGCGGCAGGCCCCGGCGCTCTCCGCTGGCAGGGGCAACGACGATAGCTCTGATGCGCTATGAAACTAGGCCCCTACTATAGCGCCAACTATATCGCCAACACGGCTGCCAGCCGCGGGTGAGTCCACACCGGCGGCGTGGCCGTGCGCGGCACCGGGCTCATGCTGCCCGGCGCGAGATGGCCGCCGGGAAAGTGGAAGTCGCTGCCCAGCGAGGCGTAGAGCGCCCGCTCCTGGAGCTGGCGGGCGAGGTCGCGGGTGGCATCAGGGTTCTGGAAACCGCTGACCAGTTCGGCCGCCTGGCCGCCCGCCTCGCGGAAGGTATCCAGCAGCAGGCCGCGCTTGCGCCGAGTCAGGCCATGGCGCAGCGGATGGGCCAGCACCGCCACGCCCCCCGCGGCGACGATCCAGGCTACCGCCTCGGCAATCTGCGGCCAGTGGGACTTCACGTCGCCGGCCTTGCCGTCCCCCAGATGCTTCTTGAAGGCGGTGGCGACATCGGGCACCAGGCCCGCGGCGACCAGCGCCCGGGCAAAGTCTGGCCGGCCCAGGGGCCGCTCGCTGCCGGCCTGCTCACGGGCACGCGCCAAGGCGTCCGTCAGGCCGATCTTCTCCAGCCGCTCGGCGATCTTGAGCGCACGCCGCTCCCGGGCCTCGGCCTGGGACGCCAGCCCCTCGACCAGGGGGCCGCGCGCGCCTGCCGGCAGCAGCCCCACCACGTGGATGTTGCGGCCTCGCCACTGGGTGGAGAGCTCGGTGCCGGGAATCAGGGCAATCCCCTCCCGCGCCGCGGCGGCGGCCGCCTCGGGCACGCCGGCCAGGGTGTCATGGTCGGTCAGCGCCATGTGGGTGAGACCCCGCGCGCGGCACAGCTCTACCAGCTCTTCGGGCGGCAGGGCGCCATCCGAGGCGGTGGAGTGCATGTGCAGATCGATGGACAGCGGTTCGGGGTCGCCCTCGAAACGGGCGGGAAGTGGGGGCATTGGCATGACGCCGGCTGGGGACTTTGTCAAAATGGCTGTCCATGGTGCGCGCCAAGCCTTACCCGGTCAATCACGGGCGCATCCAGCGACACCAGCCGCCCAACCCGAGGAAATCACTACCATGCTCTACGCCATCATCAGCGAAGATGTGAACAACAGCCTGGAACAGCGTCTCGCCGCTCGCCCGGACCACCTGGCCCGCCTGGAGGCGCTGCGCGATGAGGGCCGCCTGGTGCTGGCCGGCCCCCACCCGGCCATCGACAGCGAGGACCCGGGCGAGGCGGGCTTCACCGGCAGCCTGGTGGTCGCCGAGTTCGAGAGCCTCAAGGCCGCCCAGGCCTGGGCCGACGCCGACCCTTACATGATCGCCGGGGTGTACGCCCGGGTCACGGTGAAGCCGTTCAAGAAGGTCCTGCCCTGACTCCCCTCACTCCCCGACACCTTGCCCACAGGCGAGTTTTGCACAGACGCTGTGGATAACACTGTTGAAACGCCGCGGACGCTTTTCCCCAGCCGGCATGGGGCGCCGCCGCGGCGACATTGATCAGATAGTGACCAGCCTCCCCTCTGATGACCCGCCCCCCCCCAGCGATGGAGCCGCCGTGACCGCCGCCCCCGATGGCCTGCCCCCCCTCGCCGCCCTGGAGACCGCCCGTCTCGACTGGCGGCGCGACGACACCGGCGAGGAGGCCCCCCGCTCCGCCGACTTCGACGATGTCTACTTCTCGCGCCACGACGGCCGCGCCGAGACCGAGCATGTCTTCCTCGACGGCAACCGGCTGCCGGAACGCTTCGCCGGCTGGCAGGAGAGGCGCCCCTTCGTGATCGGCGAGACCGGCTTCGGCACCGGGCTCAACATGCTGTGCGCCTGGGCCTGCTTTGACGCCCACGCCGCGGCGGGGGCGCGGCTACACCTGGTCTCCACCGAGAAGTTTCCGCTCCGCCGCGAGGACCTGGCCCGGGCGCTGGCCATCTGGCCGGACCTGGTCAGCCGCGCCGAGGCGCTGGTGGCCCAGTGGCCCGAGCCGGTGGCGGGGGTGCACCGGCTCGGGCTCGGCCCGCGGGTCACCCTGGACCTGCACTTCGGCGATGCCGCCGAGCGGCTCGCCCTGCTCGATGGCCGGGTCGACGCCTGGTTCCTCGACGGCTTTGCCCCGTCGAAGAACCCGGCGATGTGGCAACCCGAACTGTTCGACGCCATGGCCGCGCGCTCGCGCCCCGGCGCCACCTTCGCCACCTTCACCTGTGCCGGAGTGGTCAAGCGCGGACTCAAGGCGGCCGGGTTCGCCTGGCGCAAGGTGCCGGGCTTCGGCCGCAAGCGCGAGATGCTGGCCGGCGAGATCGACGCGCCGCCCGAGGATAGGCGACGCACTGCCACCCCCTGGTTCACCCCGCTTCCGGCACGGCCAATGCAGCATGTGGCGGTGATCGGCGCCGGCATCGCCGGCGCTGGTGTGGCCGCCGCCCTGGCCGAGCGCGGCCTGGCGGTGACCCTGCTCGACCGCGAGGGCCCCGGGGCCGGTGGCTCCGGCAACGCCCAGGGGGCGCTCTACGTCAAGCTTGCCGCCGAGACCAACCCCCAGAGCCGCGTCTATCTGGCCGGTCTTCTCCACAGCCGACGCTGGCTTTCTCGCCTCGACCCAGGCCAGTCCCTGTGGTCACCCTGCGGCGTGCTGCAGCTCGCGCTCGGCGAGAAGGAGCCGGCGCGCCAGGCGCGCTTCCTGGCACGCCATCCGCTGCCGTCAGGCGTGGTGGAGGGGGTCAGCGCCGGGCAGGCCGCCGAGCGTGCCGGCGTCGAGACCGGGGCGCCGGCCCTGGACTACCCCGCTGCCGGCTGGGTGCGGCCGGACGCCCTCTGCTGGCGGCTGGCCGAGACACCGGGAGTCGCCTTCCGGCAGGCCGAGGTGACCCGCCTGGAGGCCACGCGCGAGGGCTGGCACCTGCTGCTCGGCGACGGTACGACGCTCGACGCCGACCAGGTGGTGATCGCCACGGCGGCGCTGGCCAACCGCTTCGCACAGACCAGCGCCCTGCCCCTGCAGCCGGTGCGCGGCCAGGTGAGCCGACTGCGCCTGCCGCGGGACACCCCGGGTCTCGGCCGGGTGGTCTGCGCCGGCGGCTATGTGCCGCCGGCGCTTTCCGGTTGGCTCACCTTCGGCGCCACCTTCTCCCCCAACGACGCCGACGGCGAGGTGCACGAAAGCGACCACGACGCCAACCTGGCCGAGTTCGCGCGCACCCTGCCCGCCTATGTCGCCGCCCTGCGCGAGGCGGGGGCCGACCTCACGCGGAGTGGCCTCGAGGGCCGCGCCGGAGTGCGGGCGGCGAGCCCGGACAAGACCCCCTACGCCGGCCCGGTACCCGACGCCGAGGCGTGGCGGGAGGCCTACGCCGGGCTGGCCAGGGACGCGACGCGCATCCCCGACATCCCCGGCCGCCACCATGCCGGGCTCTGGATCAGCACCGCCCACGGCTCCCGGGGCCTGGCCAGCGCCCCGCTCTGCGCGGAGCTGCTGGCCTCGATGATCTGCGACGAGCCGCTGCCCCTGGAGCAGCCGCTGGTGGACCATCTGCACCCCGGGCGGCGGCTGATCCGCGATCTCATGCAAGGAAAGCATGAATCAGCATCAGCGAGGGGCGTAGGAAACAGCTCGTAGAGGGCGTCCTACGCCCTACCCTTCCTCGTCATCGGCCAGGTCCCTCCCGAAGGCACGCCACTGGGCCAGGGTCATCACCTCGGTGGTCTCCGTCTGCAGGTCGTGGGCGATGATCAGCTCGCTGCGCTCGAGCTGGCGCCTGAGCTGGACAACCCAGCCGCCCATGCCCTCGCCGGTATCAGTGGTGTCATAGCCCTGGCGGGTGACGAAGGCCTCCAGCAGGGCATCCAGGGTCTCGCCCGGCAGCATCCGGTAGGGCACCTCGATAAAGCGTCCACTCATGACTCGCCCTCAGCATTAGCCTTATCAGTGTATTTCACGTCACTTTCCCTAACGTCACCTTCCTTCACGTCACTCGCCTTGGCGTCACCCTCGCCGGCCTCCCAGGCGGCCAGCCGTTCGAGGAAGGCCGCCTCGTCCAGCACGGGCACGCCCAGCTGCATCGCCTTCTCCAGCTTGCTGCCGGCGGCCTCCCCTGCCACCAGGCCGGCGGTCTTCTTCGATACGCTGCCAGCGACCTTGGCCCCCAGCGCCTGCAGGCGCGCCTTGCCCTGGTCGCGGGTCATGCCCGCCAGGGTGCCCGTGAGTACCCAGGTCTGGCCGACCAGGGGCTGCGGCCGTTCGCCGACGGCCTCCTCCACCCAGCGCAGGCCGCAGGCGATCAGGTCGTCAATGGTCTCGCGGTTGGGGGGCTGGCGGAAGAAGGTATGCACATGGGCGGCGACGATAGGCCCCACGTCCTCCACCGCCTCGAGATCGCTCAGTTCGGCACTCATCAGCGCTTCCAGAGTGCCGAAGTGGCGCGCCAGGTTGGCCGCCGTGGCCTCCCCCACCTCGCGGATGCCCAATGCATAGATAAAGCGGGCCAGGGTCGTGGCCCTGGCCTTCGAAAGAGCCGCCACCAGATTCTCCGAGGACTTCTGACCCATGCGCGGCAATTCGGCCAGCCGCTCGGCCTCCAGGCGGAACAGATCCGCCGGCGTGGTGACCCAGTCGCGCTCGACCAGCGCCTCGATCAGCTTCTCGCCGAGGCCATCGATATCCAGTGCCCGGCGCGAGGCGAAGTGCTTGAGCGCCTCCTTGCGCTGGGCAGGACAATAGAGCCCGCCGGAGCAGCGCGCCACCACCTCGCCCTCCAGGCGCTCGATCTCGGCGTCACACACCGGGCAGCGCTCGGGAAAGACGATCTCCCGGGCGTCTGACGGACGCAACTCCTCCAGCACCCGTACCACTTGGGGGATCACGTCACCGGCGCGGCGGATGGCCACGGTGTCACCGATCATGACACTGAGCCGGCGGATCTCGTCGGCATTGTGCAGGGTGGCGTTGGAGACGGTGACGCCGGCCACCGTGACCGGCTCGAGGCGCGCCACCGGGGTGATGGCACCGGTGCGTCCCACCTGGAACTCCACGTCGTTGAGCCGCGAGGTCTGCTCCTGGGCCGGGAACTTGAAGGCGATGGCCCAGCGCGGCGCCCGGGCCACGTAGCCCAGTTCGCGCTGGAGGCGAAGATCATCGACCTTGATCACCGCTCCATCGATGTCGTAACCCAGCCCATCGCGCTTTTCGCCCAGGCGCCGGCAATAGTCGACCACGCCGGCCGACCCCTTGACCACCGCAAGCTCCCTGCTGGTGCGAAAGCCGAAGTCGCCGAGGTACGCCATCAGGGCGCTGTGGGTGGCATCCTGTGGTGCTGGCTCGATGCGCGCCACCTGGTAGGCGCTGAACGCCAGGGGCCGGGTGGCGGTGACCCTGGGATCGAGCTGGCGCAGGCTGCCGGCGGCGGCGTTGCGGGGATTGGCAAAGACCTTGGCCTCCTCGGCCCGAGCCCGCTCGTTCATCGCCTCGAAGCTCGCATGGTCGATGGTCACCTCTCCACGCACCTCCAGCAGAACGGGGGGCGCATCGCCGCGCAGCTTGAGCGGCACCGAGCGCAGGGTGCGCAGGTTGGAGGTGATGCCCTCGCCGGTTCGGCCATCGCCGCGGGTGGCACCGCTGATCAACACGCCCTCCTCGTAGACCAGCGACACCGCGGCACCGTCGAGCTTGGGCTCGCAGCAGAAGGCGATCTCGTCGCCCTCCATCTCCAGCCGTTCGGCTACCCGGGTGACGAAGGCGGCCAGTTCCTCCTCGCTGAAGGCGTTGTCCAGTGACAGCATCGGCACGGCGTGCTCGGACTCGGGAAAGCCCGCATCCGGCGGCGCCCCGACCCGCTGGGTGGGCGAATCCGATGTTACCAACTCCGGGTGAGCGGCCTCTATCTCCTGAAGGCGCCTCAGGCGACGGTCATAGTCGGTGTCGGTGAGGCTCGGGTCATCGAGCACGTAGTAGCGATGGTTGGCGTCGTCGAGCTCGGCGCGCAGGCGCGCCACCTCGTCGATAAGCGGCTGATCGGTGTGGGTCATGGAGTGCGGTGTCTCGATCGTTGACAGGGCTTGAGGCGGATCGCTCACGGCCGGAAGCACGCAAGGCAACAAGCTTACCAAAGCAACACCCCCCGGTGGGATGCCGGGGGGTGTGGACTCGCTGCCTGGTCGGTGGCAATTGGCGCCTGGCGCTAGTTCACCTGATAGCGGTGCAGGCGGTGGCGGCGCACGAACTCCTGTACCCGCTGCCGGGCGAACTCCACGGTCTGGGCGGTCATCACGCTGTGATTCTCGTCCTTAAGCTCACCGCCCAGGTGGCGCACGATCACCATGGCGGTCTCCACCATGGCCTCGAAGGCCGCGGAGGCATCCTCGGCGCCGGGGAGCGGCATCAGCAGGGTGATACCGGGGGTGCGGAACTCGTCCATGGACGCGAGGGGGAAGCTGCCGGGCTTGACCACGTTGACCATGGAGAACTGCAGGCGGCTCTCCGAATCCTCGGTCTCGAAGCGGTGGAAGACCCCCATGTCGCGATCGTAGCGCAGACCACAGGCCAACATCAGGTCGAGCAGGGCAGCGCCGGAGAACCCCTCCTCATCGCGAGACATCACGCTGATCACGATGAGCTCGCTGGCAGCGCCAAGGGTCTCACGGGCATGCTCGGCGCTGACATCGTGGCGCAGGGCCCTCTCCAGGACCGGATGCACGCGAACCTTCTCGCTGTTCAGCGCGGGTTCCCGTTCGTGCTCCGGCTCGTAGGCGTCATCCGGATAGGCGCCATCGTACTCGGCATCTGCCGATTCGGACCGGCGAGTGCGGGGTGGCGCGAAGAGCGGATCGTTGTCGTCGGCCTCGGCAATGGCCTGGGCCTCGAGGCGACGGCGCTCGACTTCCCTGACCGCCTGCTCTGCCTCGGCCTGCTCCCGGGCCAGGCGCTGACGCTCGGCGTCCAGCGCCGCCTTCTCGGCCTTGGCCTTCTCGCGGCGGGCCTTCTCGAGGCGCTTCTGCTCGCGGCGCTCGGCCAGAGTCTTCTGCAGGGAGGCCCCGAAACGCTGGACGGAGGCCCCTACGCGCTTCGAACCGCTCTTGAAGGAGTCCCCCATGCCCTCCAGATCCACCAGACGATAATGCTCATCATCATGGGGGTGGCTGTCATGATCCTCGGGATCCGCCGCCAACGGCTCATCAGCGCCGACCACCAGTGCAGACTCATCGTCCAGCGCAGAGAGACTGGGCTCGCGGCGCTCGGTCGGCTGCACGGATTCGGCCTGAACGGACTCGGAACGGTCGGACCTGGCTTGCACGGGCTCCCTCTGATCGGGCTTGGCAGAGGCGGGCGCCATTGACACAGCGCTTCGGTCAAGCGCCGGTTTGCCGGACTCTGCAGCAGCGTGCTGCTCCTGCAGAGGCCGGCGAGCGGTCGTCAGGTTCTCGGGTACGGGCGCGCGCTTCTCGGCATGAGGCTCGGCGGGTGACGTTGGGGCAGCATCTTTTTTTACTGCTGCATTTACTGCCGCGCTTTCTGCTACTGAGCTTTCTGCTACTGAGCTTTCTGCTACTGAGCTTTCTGCTACTGAGCTTTCTGCTACTGAGCTTTCTGCTGCGCCTTCGGTACCGTCGGCACGAAACTGCTCGGCCTGCCGGCGGAAACCGGCAAGCACCCGAGAGGGCCCAGGATGCTCCTGGCGCTCCAGCTTCGGCTTGGGTTGCACACGGCTGAAATCCGCGGGCCTGACGACTCGCGCCCCTCCGTTGGGCAGTTCCCAGTTGATCTCGGCCTCGCGGGCCAGCTCGTCGGGGTCGATGCTGCGGGTGTCTTCCTTCACCTCATCGAGGCGGGGTACACGCCGCTGGCGCTGCAGGCGACGCACCCCATCCACCACGATGAGGGTCACCAGCGCCAACCCCAGGATGATCAGCCACTCTCTAAGTTCCATGGGTCGTCAGCCTTTCGCTTAGGCGCCATGCCTGATGGTTGTCCGTCACTAGCATAGCGCGATCGCCAAAATAGGGGCCACTTTTTTTGTTTGTCAACCTACAGGGATTTCCAGCCCAGAGTCGACGATGCCCCGCGCAATCACCCTGCGATGATCTTCCCGCATCCGTGCAATGCAGCATTATCACTCTCCTTGTTACCCCTTTTATCCCTTGGCATCAAGCCCGTCAGGCATCGGCCAGGGCCGCGGCCTCCTCGACATCCACCGAAACCAGGCGCGATACACCCGGCTCCTGCATGGTCACCCCCATCAGTCGATCGCCGGCTTCCATGGCGATCTTGTTGTGGGTGATATAGATGAACTGAACGTTCTCCGACATCTCTTTCACCAGCTTGGCGTAGCGGCCCACGTTGGCGTCATCCAGTGGCGCATCCACCTCGTCCAGCATGCAGAAGGGGGCCGGGTTGAGCTGGAAGATGGCGAATACCAGCGACAGCGCGGTCAGCGCCTTTTCGCCCCCGGAGAGCAGATGAATGGTGCTGTTCTTCTTGCCCGGCGGGCGGGCCATGATGGCGACCCCGGTCTCCAGCAAATCCTCGCCGGTCAGGGTCAACCATGCGGTTCCGCCGCCGAAGACTCGCGGAAAAAGTGACTGCAGGCCGGCATTGACTCGCTCGAAGGTGTCACGGAAACGGGCCCGGGTTTCCTGGTCGATCCGCCGGATCGCACGGTCGAGGGTCTCCAGGGCCTCGCTGAGCTCGGCGTGCTGGGCCTCCAGGTAATCGCGCCGTTCGGCCTGTTGGTCATACTCCTCGATGGCCGCCAGGTTGATGGCCCCGAGCCGGCGGATGCGCTCGCCGAGCTCCTCCAGGCGGGTCTGCCAGGCGGACTCGGTGGCGTTGGGGTCGAGCTGCTCGGCCAGTGGGCGCTCCTCGAGTCCCAGTTCGAGCAGCTGCTCATCCTGGGCTTCTGCCCTGAGGTGCAGCGCCTGGACCTGCATTCGCGCCTCCTGGAGGCGTTCGCGAATGCCCTCCAGGCTCCGCTCATGGCCCTGGCGCGCCTGCTCGTCCTCGCGCAGCCGCTCCACCAGTTCGGCGGACCGGGCGCGAACCGCGTTAAGGGCGCGCTCCTCTCGCTCACGACGGTCGAGCAGTTCGTCGAGGCGCTCGCGGCGCTCCTCATCGGGCTCGCGCAGCAGTTCACGCTCCTCCTCGAGCTCCTCGAGCCGCCCCATGAAGCGTTCACGGGATTCGCCGGCACGCCCCTGCTGCTCCGCCAGGCCGGTGCGCTCGGCGGCCAGGCGCTCCTGCTCCAGGGCCAGACGCTGCAGCTGCTCGGCCAGGGGGCGCTGGCGGGCACGCAGCGAGGCGAGCCGCTCGCGGGCGGCCTGTCGCTCGCGCTCCAGACGCTCGCGGCGATCGGCGCCCTCCTCCAGCCGGGCCATGGCCTGCTGCCAGCGGTCGCGGGCCTCCTCGATGCCGAGCCGGGCCTCTTCCCGCGCCTCGGCGAGGCCGGACAGCTCCTCGGCCAGCTCGGCGGCGCGCCCCTCCAGGTGTTCCAGCCGACTGGCCAGACCACTCTGCTGCACCGCCAGCTGCTGGCGGTGCTGGTCCTGGTCGCGCTCCTCGAGGCGACACGCCTCCAGGTCCCGCTCGGCCTGTTCGGCTCGTTCCAACTGCCGAGCGAGGCGCTGCTCCTGCTCGACCAGCCGCGACGCGACCGCCGCGAGGGCCTCCTCGGCCTCGGCCTGGCGGCGTCGAGTGACGAGCAGGGCATCGGGGCCGACGCCCTCGCCGCGATGCCGCAGCCAGCCCGGCCCCAGCCACAGGCCATCCGGGGTGATCAGGCTCTCGCCGGGCGCGAGGGTCTCGCGCCCGGCCCAGGCGGCCTCGCGGCTCTCGACACAGCGGATGGTGGCCAGCCAGTGGCCGGCGGCCCCGGCGCCCCGGACGCGGTTCGCCAGGCTTCCGGCAGGTGCCTCGACGTCGCGCGCCTCGAGCAGCCCCAGTTCCGCCGGCGGGGCGACCAGGGCGTTACGCTCCAGGGCAGGGGTCGCCGAAGGAACCAGTCTGGCGCGCAGCCAGGGCGCCAGCACCCAGGAAACGGCGGATTCCCAGCCGGGATCGACCGCCAGGCGCTCACCGAGGCGAGGGGCATCCGCGAGCCCCAGCCCGGCCAGGTGGTCATCCAGGGCCTCGTCGTGGTCGGCCAGCCCGGCGTGGATCAGCGCCGCCAGGGAGGCGAGCTCACCCTGCAGTTCGCTGCGCCGCCGACGCTCGCCCTCGCGGGCCGCCTCGCTCTCGCGGGCCGCCTCCCGGGCCCCGTCACGGGTCTGCTGCAGCGTCTCGCGGCGTGCCTCCAGGGACTCGCGCTGGAGGTCCAGCTCGACGAGTCGCTCACTTATCGCGCCACGCTGCTCGGCCAGCAAGGCGATGTCGGGCAGCTGTGCCTGCTGCTGCCGACGACGCTGCTCGTCGGCGCCGAGACGTTCCAGGCGCGCCTCCTGCTCGCCCAGGCGGTCCTGGCCACGCTCGGCCTCGCGGCTCGCCTCGCGCCACTGTTCGCTGAAGGCCTCCCAGGCGGCGTCGGCCTCCTGTGCCTCGGGCTCGGCCTCCTCGAGGGCCGCCTCCAACGCCTCGAGCTGCTCGGCCAGTTCCTCGCGTTCGGGCGTGAGCGTCTCCAGGCGTGCCTCCAGGCGCGCCAGGCGCTCGCTGTCGTCCTCGCCCAGGCGAGCCAGCTCCTGCAGGTCGCGGTGGGCGGCCTCGAGGTCGCGGGCCAGTTGGGCGTCGCGGCCGCGGGCGTGTTCGAGATCCTGCTCCAGGCGGGCGATGGCGGTGGTGGTCTCGAAGAAGCGCGACTGTTCGACGTCGAGTTCGGAAGCCAGGCGATCGTGGTCGGCCCGGGCCTCTTCAAGTCGGGTCTCGCACTGGCGCAGGCCCAGCACCTCGCGCTCCACGGCGGTCTCGAGTTCGCCAACCCGGCTCTCCTCCTCGCTCTGCCTGGCGCGCAGGGCCCGGGCGCGCAGCAGCGCCAGCTCGCCCTTGACCCGGTGCTCCTCGTTCTTGAAGGCCTGGTAGCGTCGCGCCGCCTCGGCCTGGCGCCTGAGCCGCTCGAGCTGCTTGTCAAGCTCCTCGCGGATATCCTCCAGGCGATCCAGGTTCTCCTGGGTGCGACGCATGCGGCTCTCGGTCTCCCGGCGACGCTCCTTGTACCGGGAGATACCGGCGGCCTCCTCCAGGGTGGCGCGCAGCTCCTCGGGGCGGGCCTCGATCAGCCGCGAGATCATGCCTTGACCGATGATGGCGTAGGAGCGCGGGCCGAGGCCGGTACCGAGGAAGAGGTCGGCGATGTCACGGCGGCGACACTTCTGGCCGTTGAAGAAGTAGGCGGACTGGGCGTCGCGGGTCACCACCCGCTTGACGGCGATTTCCGCGTACTGGGCGTAGACGCCCCCCATGGTGCCGTCGCGGTTGTCGAACAGCAGTTCGATGGCGGCCTGCCCCACCGGCTTGCGGCCGGTGGAGCCGTTGAAGATGACGTCGGTCATTGACTCACCGCGAAGGGTCTTGGCCGACGATTCGCCCATGACCCAGCGCACCGCGTCGATGATGTTGGACTTGCCGCAGCCATTGGGGCCGACGATGGCGGTCATGTTGCCATCGAAGGGCACCGTGACCGGGTCGACGAAGGACTTGAAGCCCACCAGGCGTATCGACTTGAGTCGCATCGACGCCTACCCGCCGGGGCTATTCGAAGACACGATCGATCACCACTTCGATGGGCTCACCATCGGTGGCGCCCACCGGCACCCCGTCCCGGCCGCCGAACAGGTCGCCGGCTTGAGGGGTGGCGTCGCCGCTGGCCGAGACCCGCACCATCAGCCGGGCCTCGCGCACCTGGGCCAGGCTCGCCTCGGGGGACATGGCATTGCGCTCGTCGAGCACCACCTCCACCGGCAGCTCGCTGGCCCGGAAGCGAGCCACGGCCAGGGGCGGCAGCTCTCCTTCGAGGTCGCGGGCCACCACGAACACCGTGGCCTGCTCGCCCAGC
Organism: Halomonas salsilacus; assembly: GCF_051216275.1. Taxonomy (NCBI): domain Bacteria; kingdom Pseudomonadati; phylum Pseudomonadota; class Gammaproteobacteria; order Oceanospirillales; family Halomonadaceae; genus Halomonas; species Halomonas salsilacus. Next base: position 139,559 of record NZ_JBPKAQ010000001.1, on the reverse strand, counting down.
TGCCCCTCGAGGGTGTCATCCAGGCTCACCCGCACGCGGATCCCCGGCCCCTGGGCATCGCCCATCACCGGCTCGGCGTCCGGCGTCACGCCCAGGCGCTCCTGGGCGATGCGGATGCCTTCGCGCAGCGCCTCGCCAGATGCCGGGTCGCTCATGCCGGCGATGGCGCGACGCCAATAGTCGATGGCCGCTTCGTAGGCGCTGCGGTCGAAGGCCTCGATGCCCAGCACGCCGAGCACCGTGGGCTGGCTGGAGTCACGCTCCAGGGTCTCGTCCACTAGCGCCTGCACCCGTGGGGTCAACTGGCGGTCGGCCACGAAGAACTCGATCTGGGCCAGCTGGCCGAGCAGCGAGGGATGCCGGCCTTCGATCTCGATCAGCCGCTCCAGGGCGTGGATCGCCTCGCGACCCTGGCCCAGGTCACGGTAGAGCGGGAACAGCGAGGACCAGACGTTGGGGTTGCGGGGCTGGCGCACGGCCTGCTCCTCGAGGCGTTCGACCAGCATCTCGATGGAGCCATCAGGGTGGTTCTGCACCTCCTGCTGCAGGACGAGCAGGGTCAGGTCGCCCTCGGCCCCCTCGCGCTGGTACCAGAGCACGCTGGCCACCACCACCAGCACCATCACCAGGGGCACAACCAGGCGCCCGGAGGCGGAGGCCTTCAGCGGTGCGCGCTTGAGGCTCTCGGTGTCCTCGAGCAGGCCACGCTCCAGTTCCAGGCGACTCTCCTCGAAGCCGGCCTGGTCAATGTCGCCGCGCTCGCGGGCCGCCTCCAGCGATGCCAGACGGCGCTGGAAGATTTCCACGTTCTGCGCGGCGGTACGATCGTTGGCCTCGTGGTCGCGCTGGGCGTCATGCACGGCACGCGCCCGGCGCAGCGGGGCAATCAGCAGCCAGAGTGCCGGCAGCAGCAGGACGGCGAAGGCAATCCATAACAGGGTCATTCGGTTCTCTCGCGGTTGATCAGGGCGTGCAGTCGGGCGCGCTCCTCGGCGGAGAGCGCCGTCGCGGAGGCGTTCCGGCGGGATCTCACGATCAGCGCTACCAGAATGGCCGAGAGCATCACAAGGCCGGCCGGCAGTCCCCACAGCAGGAAGGTGCGCCCCTCCAGCCGCGGGTTGTAGAGCACGTAGTCGCCGAAGCGCTGCACCATGTGGTCGCGAATCTCGATGTCGGAGACCCCTTCCTGGAGCAGCAGGTAGACGCGGTCACGCATGTCGCCGGAGACCGGTGCATCGGAGTCGTTGATCGCCTGGTTCTCGCAGGTGGGGCAGCGCAGCGAGGCGGTCAGACTGCGATAGCGCTGTTCCAGCACCGGGTCGTCGAACTCGCGCACCTCGATGGCCGCGGCCTGGGCGAGGCCGACCACCAGCAGCAGGGCGAGCGTCGTGATCAGGGTTCGCATCAGCGCCATCTTTCCACCTCCGGCAGGATCTTTTCGCGCACTTCGCCCGGTGAGATATAGCCGGTGTGGTGATAGCGAATCACCCCGTCGGCATCCACCAGGAAGGTCTCGGGGGCGCCGAACACGCCCAGTTCGAAGCCCAGCTCGCTGTCCGGATCGAAGATATTGATCTCGAAAGGGTTACCGAACTCCTCGAGGAAGCCGAGCCCCTTCTCGCGGGTGTCCTTCCAGCTGATGCCGACCATACGGATATCGTGACGATGGGACAGGTCGAGCAGCTGAGGCATCTCGCGCTTGCACTCCGGGCACCACTCGCCCCAGACATTGACCAGGGTCAACTCGCCGATGGTCAGCAACGAGCGGTCCACCCGTCGCTCGGGGTCCTCCAGGGTGGCGAGATCGAATGCCGGGAAGTCCCGCGCCATCAGCGCCGACTCCCGGTGGAAGGGATTGAGCGACAGGCCCTGATAGAGAAACAGCGACAACGCCAGAAAGACGGCCAGTGGCAGCAGCAGCAACAGGCGACGCTTCATGCTGTCGCCTCCTTGCCGCGATCGCCGGCGGCGGCCTTGAGCACGGCCTCCTCGGGATCCGGCGCAGTGGCCATGCGGCGGTAGCGCTTGTCGGCCACGGCGAGCAGGCCGCCGGCGGCCATCAACAGGGCGCCGAGCCACAGCCAGCGCACGAAGGGCTTGTACTGGACGCGCATGGCCCAGCTGCCGTCGCCCAGGTCCTCACCCATGGCCACGTAGAGGTCCCGGAAGAAGCCGGGGCGCAGCGCCACCTGGGTCATCGGCATGCCGGTGGCGATATAGAGCCGCTTCTCCGGATTCATGGTGAAGCTGCGCTGGCGGTCGTTGCGCTGCACCTCGATCACCGCGCGGTCGGCCAGGAAGTTGGCGCCGCGGCGGTCGGTGAGCTCTGTCATGGTGAAGGTGTAGCCGGCGACCTGGACGCTGTCGCCCGGCCCCATTCGCACGTTGCGCTCGATGTTGTAGTTGGAGACGACCGCCACGCCTACGATGGTCACCGCCACGCCCAGGTGGCCGAGCTGCATGCCCCAGTAGGCCAGCGAGAGCTTCCTGAAGCCCGCGCCGATGGTGCTGGCGCGGCGGATCTTGTCGGTGAGGTCGCGCAGCATGGGCAGCACGATCCACAGCGCGGCGATCAGGCCGATGGCCACCGGCGCGCTCCAGCGCTCGGCGAAGAGCAACGGCAGGGCTACGCCCATCACCACGGCCACGACGGCGGCGAGCCACAGCCGGCGGACCAGCAGGCTCGGGGCGGTGTCCTTCCAGCGGGAGATCGGACCCAGGCCCATGAACACGGCCATGATCAGCGTCAGCGGCACGAACAGCGCATTGAAGTAAGGTGGGCCCACGCTGATCTTGCCGAGATCCAGGGCGTCGAGCAACAGGGGATAGACGGTGCCCATCAGCACGGTGACCGTCATGATCACCAGCATCAGGTTGTTGATCAGCAGCAGGGCGTCGCGGGAGAGCCAGCCGAAGCCCACCTTGTGGCTGACCCGCGGCGCGCGCAGGGCGAAGATCAGCAGCGACAGGCCAACGGTGATGCCCAGCAGCATCAGGATGAAGAAGCCGCGGGAGGGATCGTTGGCGAAGGCGTGCACCGAGGTGAGCACCCCGGAGCGCACCAGGAAGGTGCCCAGCAGCGACAGCGAGAAGGTGGTGATGGCCAGCAGCAGGGTCCAGCTCTTGAAGGCGCCGCGCTTCTCGGTGACCGCCAGGGAGTGCATCAGCGCCGTGCCGGTCAGCCAGGGGAGCAGCGAAGCGTTCTCCACCGGGTCCCAGAACCACCAGCCGCCCCAGCCCAGCTCGTAGTAGGCCCACCAGCTGCCCAGGGCGATGCCCACGGTGAGGCAGGCCCAGGCCAGGTTGGTCCAGGGCCGCGCCCAGCGCGCCCAGGCGGCATCCAGTCGACCGCCCAGCAGGGCGGCGATGGCGAAGGCGAAGACCACCGAGAAGCCCACGTAGCCCATGTAGAGCATCGGTGGGTGCAGGATCAGGCCGATGTCCTGGAGCAGCGGGTTGAGGTCCGCGCCGTCCGCCGGCACATGGGGCAGGATCCGCTCGAAGGGGTTGGAGGTGACCAGGATGAAGAGCAGGAAGCCCACGCAGACCAGCCCCATCACACCCATCACCCGAGCGACCATGTCCCGGGGCAGCTCGCGAGAGAAGCGCGACGCGAAGTAGCCCCAGCCGGCCAGCATGAGGCTCCACAGCAGCACCGAGCCCTCATGGTTGCCCCACACCGCGCTGAACTTGTAGTACCAGGGCAGCATGGAATTGGAGTTGTTGGCCACGTTGACCACGCTGAAATCGTCCAGCATGTAGCTGGCGGTCAGGCAGGCGTAGGCAATGGCCACGAACAGGAATTGACCGGAGGCCATGGGGCGGGCATAGGCCATCCACAGCGGGCGACGGGTCGCCGCACCGGCCAGGGGCATCACTGCCTGCACCGCCGCCAGCAGCAGGGCGATGACCAGGGCATAGTGGCCGATCTCGGGAATCATCTGGGTCAGCATGGGCACTCCTGGTCAGTACGAGCTGCTGGTGGGACCGGCGCCGCTCTCAGCACCGGCACCGTCTCCGGCTTCCAGGCGCTTGGCCACCTCGGCGGCCTTCTGCTGGAAGTCCTCCGGCTTGTAGCCGGCCTCCTCCAGGGCCTGGGCCACCTCCGGCGGCATGTAGTTCTCGTCGTGGCGGGCCAGCACCTGGTCCGCCTTGAGGTAGCCGTCGTGTTGCAGTTGGCCGACTACCACCACGCCCTGCCCCTCGCGGAACAGGTCGGGCAGGATGCCGCTGTAGTGGACCCGCAGGTCGTCGACGTAGTCGGTGACCGTGAACTCCACGTCGAGGCTGTCGGGGTTGCGGGCCACTGTGCCCTCCTTGACCATGCCGCCGGCACGAATCTGACGCTCGATGGGCGCCTCGCCCGCGGCGATCTGCACCGGACTGAAGAAGAGGTTGATGTTGGCGCGCAGGGCATAGAGGGTCAGCCCAACGGCGATTGCCGCAAGGGCGACCAGCCCCAGGATCACGTAGAGCTTTTGCTTGCGCTTCGGTGTCAGGCTAAGTGTCATGGCGATTACCACCCGTTTGATGTGAAATTCCAGCCATCTCGTCCCGGTTGGCGCCCTGGCGATCCTCTCGGCGCACCCGGCGCCGAAGGTTGCGCAGCAGCAGGCGACGTTCGGCCCGGGCGTGCAGGACGACCGCCACCAGCAGCGAGCCGGTCATCCCCCAGGCGGCCCAGACGTAGGGGGCATGCCCCCCCATGGCAATGAATTCATTGAAGGACTCGAAGGCCATCAGCGCGTCTCTCCGGCCAGGTCACGCACCCAGCGCTTGTTGGACTCGCGGCGCAGGATCTCGCTGCGGGTCCGCATCAGGGTCAGGGCAATGAAGAAGCTGTAGAAGCCCAGCACCATGATCAGCAGCGGCGCCCACATCTCCATGGGCATCGCGGCGCGTCCGGTGATGGAGAAGGTGGCCGGCTGGTGGAGGGTGTACCACCAGTCCACCGAGTACTTGATGATCGGGATGTTGATCACCCCCACCATGGCCAGCACCGAGGCGGCCCGGGAGGCGCTGTCGCGGCTGGAAAAGGCGCCGCGCAGAGCGATCACCCCCAGGTAGAGGAACAGCAGGATCAGCATCGAGGTCAGGCGCGCATCCCACATCCACCAGGTTCCCCAGGTGGGCACGCCCCACACCGCACCGGAGAACAGCGACACGAAGGTCATGGCCGCGCCGAGCGGGGCCATCATCGCCGCGGCCATGTCGGCCACCTTGATCTTCCAGACCATGAACACCAGCCCGGCCACCGCCATGGAGACGAAGATGGACTGGGCCAGGAAGGCCGCCGGCACGTGCACATAGATAATGCGGAAGCTGTTGCCCTGCTGGTAGTCGGCCGGGGCGAAGGCCAGGCCCCAGACGGTGCCGACAATTATCAGGCCCGCCGCGGCCACCCAGAACCAGGGCATCAAGCGGGCGCTGATGCCATAGAACCACTTGGGCGAGCCAAGCTTGTGAATGAAGGACCAGATCATGCCCATGGCAACTCTCGCTTAACGTTCAACCGTTGATACTGATGCGCAACGACGCGGCAATGGCCCAGGGCGCCAACATCAGCGCCAGGGCCAGCAGGGCCCCAAGGATCGCCAGGTGAGCCGACGCCCCATCGCCGACGATGCCCGCCTGCACCGCGCCGGCTCCGAAGATAAGCACCGGTATATAAAGTGGCAGCACCAGCAGCGACAGCAGCACGCCACCCCGGGAGAGCCCCACGGTAAGCGCCGCACCGATGGCGCCGATCAGGCTCAAGCTGGCCGTACCCAACACCAGCGAGAACGCCAGCACCAGGTAGCTGCCGGGAGGCAGCGACAGCATGATGCCCAGCACCGGCGCCATGAGCGCCAGGGGCAAGCCGGTCAGCAGCCAGTGAACCGCCACCTTGGCCAGCGCCAGCATCGGCAGCGGCTGCGGCGTCAGCAGCAATTGCTCGAGGGAGCCGTCGTCATAGTCGCCGCGAAACAGGCTATCCAGTGACAGCAGCGCCGCCAGCAGCGCCGCCACCCACAGCAGGCCCGGCGCGATGGTGGCAAGCAGCTGCGGATCCGGCGAGATACCGATCGGAAACAGGGTGATCACCAGCGCAAAGAACACCAGGGGATTGAGTACCTCGCTGCGCCGGCGCATCAGCAGCAGCAGATCGCGCTTGAGGGTCGCCCACAGTGCGACCGCCAGGCCGCCGCCAGGTTCCCGCCGCGACAGGCCGCAACTTTCCCCGGCGGTCAGCCGAGTCTCAGAACCCGCCATGGGTCTGCCCTCCTCTCCCCAGGTGCACGCGGCGCAGCTCGTCGGTATTCCTGAGCTCATGATGGGTGGTGACCAGCACGCAACCGCCGGCGCGCGCATGCACGATCAGCCGCTCTTCCAGTGCCGCCACGCCATCCCGGTCGATGGCGGTGAAGGGCTCGTCCAGCACCCAGAGGGGGCGAGGCGTCAGCTCCAGCCGGGCCAGCGCCACACGGCGCTGCTGACCGGCCGAGAGCTGCCCGGCCGGCACGTCCTCGAAACCCACCAGCCCCACCGACTCCAGCGCCGCCAGGCGTGCCGCCTCATTGTCGCGCTGGCCGGCCAGGGCCTGGTACCAGGTCAGGTTCTCCAGCGGCGTCAGTGCACCCTTCACCCCCGGGGCGTGGCCCAGATAGAGCAGGCTCTCCAGGAAGGCCTGACGAGCTTTTCGCATCGGCGCACCGTTCCAATAGAGCTCGCCCTGATAGTCGGCCAGCTGGCCGGAGAGGATCTTGAGCAGCGTGGTCTTGCCGCTGCCGTTGGGGCCCTCGATGCGCACGATCTCGCCCGCCTGGATGTCCAGGGCGAGATCCTCGAAGAGCCAGCGATCATCCCGTTCGCAGGCCAGCTTTCGGGCTTGCAGGCTCAGGGTCAAGGCACACTCCGGGATGGGTAATTTGGCTCGAGACTCTACACGGAAAGCGGTTTTCCCGCCAGATTCGCGGATGCGTCAGCCGGTCGCGGTTGACCCGAGTCAAGCCTTGCGACGATGGCCTCTTCTTGCGTGTTAGGACACCCCTGCTATTCTTTCCAGATACTGTATATCTTGACAGTACCCAGCCAACGAGACTGACGACAGGAGACTCACGCCATGCCCGAGGTCAACCCCCGGTACCTTCTTCGCCGCCCCAACCTTCCCCTGGCTCAGGCCTGGACGCCCCTGGAGGGACCGGACGCCGCCGACGACCACCTCGTCGAGATACCGCTGCTCGGCAGCGTCTCGACGGGGCTGCCCATCGAGGCCTGCCTGGACAGCGCCAGCATCCGGGTCCCGGGGCGCATGGTGCGCCGCAACACCTACGCCCTGCGAGTGCGCGGCAACTCCATGATCGGTTGCAACATCTTCGACGGGGATGTGATCATCATCGAGCGTCAGGAGAGCGCCGAGAACGGCGAGACCGCCGTGGTGATGATCAACAACCAGGAGGTCACCCTGAAGAAGCTTTTCATCGAGAAGTCCGGGGTACGCCTGCAGCCCGCCAACGAACGCATGGCCCCGATCTATCTGAAGAACAGCGACATCCAGGTGCTGGGGCTGGTGATGGGCGTGGTGCGCCAGGAGGAACTGGCCGCCTGATGCGCTACTCCGCCCCCGACCTTCCCCCCGGCGAATGGCAGGAAAGCGAGCTGGAGGTGGAGAAGAGCCGCTTCATCACCTGGCTGTGCCACGCCCCCGACGTGGCCGCTTACGAGGCGCTGCTCGCCGAGGCGCGGCGACACCACCCCAATGCCAGCCACCACTGCACCGCCTTCATCGCCGGCCCTCCCGGCGAGCAGGCCGCCATCGGCTTCTCGGATGACGGCGAACCCGGCGGCACCGCCGGGCGGCCCATGTACCGGGTGCTGGAGGGCTCGGGGCTCGGCCAGGTGGGCTGCGTGGTGACCCGATACTTCGGCGGCACCAAGCTGGGCACCGGCGGACTGGCCCGCGCCTATGCCCAGGCGGTGGCCCAGGGCCTGGATCTCCTGCCGCGTTGCCAGGTGGTGGAGCGAACACCCCTGCAGCTGAAGGTCGACTTCGCCGGCGAGGCCGAGGCCCGCGCCTGGCTGGGCGAGCACGGGATCCCCGTGGAGGCAGCCGACTACGCCGCCGAGGGCGTGACCCTGCGCGTGGGCTGGCCCAGCGACACTCCGGTGGACCTCGACGAACTGGAGTCACGCCTGCGCGGGCGGCTGGCACTGCTCCACGAGTGACGCACTATTGCGCCAACGGCGCCCCGCAGGGCGCCGTTTACATGGTCTTGAACCTGGCCTTGCCTGTGAGCCTCAGCCCAGGTACTTGATCATCACCCCCGCCGCCACCGCCGAGCCGATCACGCCGGCCACGTTGGGCCCCATGGCGTGCATCAGCAGGAAGTTGTGGGGGTTGGACTCCAGCCCCACCTTGTTGGCGACGCGCGCCGCCATGGGCACCGCGGAGACACCGGCGGCGCCGATCAGCGGGTTGATGGGCATCTTGCTCATCACGTTCATGAGCTTGGCCATGAGGATGCCGGCGGAGGTGCCAATAGCAAAGGCCACCATGCCCAGCGCCATGATACCGAGCGTCTCTAGTGCCAGAAAGCTCTCGGCCATCAGCTTGGACCCCACGGCCAGGCCCAGCACAATGGTGACAATGTTGATCAGGGCATTCTGGGCGGTATCGGAGAGACGCTCCACCACGCCACACTCGCGCATCAGGTTGCCGAAGCAGAACATGCCGAGCAACGGAGCGGCATCCGGCAGGAACAGCGCCACCAGGACCAGCAGAGCCAGCGGGAAGACGATCTTCTCGAGCTTCGACACCGGACGCAGCTGGGTCATGGTGATCTCGCGCTCACGCTTCGTGGTGAGCAGCTTCATGATCGGCGGCTGGATCATCGGCACCAGCGCCATGTAGGCGTAGGCGGCCACGGCGATGGCACCCAGCAACTCCGGGGCCAGCATGCTCGATACGTAGATTGAAGTGGGCCCGTCGGCACCCCCGATGATGCCGATGGCCGCGGACTGCTCGAGGGAGAAGTCCATCCAGCCCATGGCCGACATGCCCACCGCCCCGAACAGGGTGGCGAAGATGCCGAACTGGGCGGCGGCTCCCAGGAACAGGGTGCGCGGGTTGGCCAGCAGCGGGCCGAAATCGGTCATCGCGCCCACGCCCATGAAGATGATCAGCGGCGCGATGCCCGACTCCACGGCGACCTTGTAGAAGACGTAAAGCAGGCCGTCGGCGTAGCCGACGTTGACCGCCACGTCATGGGCCCCGCGCAGTTGGTCGGGCGAGGCGCCGTCATCCACCAGCGCCCTGAGGGTGGCCCGCCACGTCTCTTCGGCGGCCAGCGGGTCCAGGGTCGCGGCCAGGGCGCTGGCCATCTGCTGGAGCACCGCCGGACGCGCCACCTCAATGGCCTGGTCCAGCGCCGAGATAGCCAGCCCCGCCTCGGGGATGTTGGCCAGGATGCCGCCGAAACCGATCGGCACCAGCAGCAGCGGTTCGAACTTCTTGGCGATGGCCAGGTACAGCAGCACCAGGCCCACCACGATCATCACGGCCTGGCCGAGGGTCAGGTTGTAGGCCCCCGACCCGTACCAGAGGGTTACCAGCTTTTCCATGGGGAGGCCCTTAGAGCTCGATGAGCACGTCGCCGACGGCGACGCTGTCGCCCTCACCGACCTTGACGGCGGAAACGGTGCCGGCGCTTGCCGCGCGCACCTCAGTCTCCATCTTCATCGCCTCGAGAATGATCACCACATCACCCTCCTTGACGGCATCGCCCGGGCGCACGTTGACCTTGAAGATGTTGCCGGCCAGCGGCGCACTGATCACCTCGCCGGTGGAGGCCGGTGCGGCCTCGGCTGCCGGCTGAGCACCGCCGCCCTGCGCCTGGACGTCGGCGATCTCGCCGCCCACGGCGACCTCGACCACATAGGCCTTGCCGTTGACGGTGACGGTGTAGGTCTCGGGGCCGGTCGGCGCAGCGCCCTGGGCGGCCGGCATCTGGGCCTGGGTCCCGCCTTTCTGCGAATCGGCCGGCAGATTGGCGCTGGCATCCGGGGTTTCTTTCCCCGGAGCCTGAGGTACCGGCTCGAAGGCATCGGGGTTGTCGCGATTCTTGAGGAATTTCAGGCCGATCTGCGGGAACAGCGCATAGGTCAGCACGTCATCGATCTCGCGCGCCCCTTCGGCCAGGCGGATACCGTCCACCTTGGCCTTTTCCTTGAGCTCGGCGGCAAGCTTGTCCATCTCCGCCTCGAGCAGGTCTGCGGGACGGCAGGTGATCGGCGCCTTGCCCTCCAGCACGCGGGCCTGCAGCTCCTTGTTGAGCTCGGCCGGTGCGGCGCCATACTCGCCCTTGAGCAGCGCCTGGACCTCCTTGGAGATCGACGTGTAGCGCTCGCCCATCATCACGTTCATCACCGCCTGGGTGCCGACGATCTGGGAGGTCGGGGTAACCAGCGGGATGAAGCCCAGGTCCTCGCGCACCCGGGGGATCTCCTGGAGGACATCGTCGAGCTTGTCGGCGGCGCCCTGCTCCTTGAGCTGGCCTTCCATGTTGGTGAGCATGCCGCCCGGCACCTGGGCGATCAGGATGCGCGAGTCGATGCCTCTCAGCGACCCCTCGAAGGCGGCGTACTTCTTGCGCACCTCGCGGAAGTAGGCAGCGATCTCCTCGAGCAGCTCGAGGTCCAGGCCGGTGTCGCGCTCGGTCCCCTGCAGGATGGCCACCACCGACTCGGTGGGGCTGTGGCCATAGGTCATGGACATCGAGGAGATGGCGGTATCGACATTGTCGATGCCGGCCTCGGCAGCCTTGAGGATGGTGGAAGTGGAGAGCCCGGTGGTGGCGTGGCACTGCATGTGAATCGGGATCTCCACCGCGGCCTTGAGCTTGGTGACCAGCTCATAGGCGTCGTAGGGCTTGAGCAGGCCGGCCATATCCTTGATGCACAAGGAGTCGGCGCCCATGGCGGCAATGGTCTTGCCGAGCTCGACCCAGCCATCCAGGGTGTGGACCGGGCTCACCGTATAGGAGAGCGTGCCCTGGGCGTGGCCCTCGACGTTGCGCACCGCCTGGATGGCGCGCTCCAGGTTGCGCGGGTCGTTCATGGCGTCAAACACGCGGAACACGTCGACGCCGTTGGTCCTGGCGCGCTCGACGAACTTGTCCACCACGTCGTCGCCGTAGTGGCGATAGCCCAGCAGGTTCTGCCCGCGCAGCAGCATCTGCTGGGGCGTGTTGGGCATGGCCGCCTTGAGCTCGCGGATGCGCTCCCAGGGGTCCTCACCCAGGTAACGGATGCAGGCGTCGAAGGTGGCCCCCCCCCAGGATTCCAGCGACCAGAAGCCGACGCGGTCGAGCTTCTCGGCGATGGGCAGCATGTCGTCCAGGCGCATCCGGGTGGCGAACAGCGACTGGTGGGCATCACGCAGGACGACGTCGGTGATGCCGAGCGGGCGAGCGGTGTCAGTCATGGAAGTGACCCTGTATTTTTTAAGAGTTGGATAAGGCGAAAGAAAAGAAGAGGGGGCGCGTCAGCGACGATGGCGCTGGCGATGGCGATGCAGGGCGGCGCCGATCACTGCCATCAGCTCAGCGTCCTGCTGGGCAGGGGGCGCCGGGCGGGGGGCACCGGAGGCGGTTTGCTCGACCGGTTCGGGAGCGAAGCGCCGAAGGAGCAGCGACATCAGGGTGATGGTCATTACCAGAACGGTAAGAAAAACAAAAACGAAGCCCATGCCCAGGGCCATCAGGGTCAGGCCTTCCTCCAGCAGCTCGAAATCCCGCATACGGTGCCTCCGTGTGATCTTCAGCCACCATGCAGCGATCACTCAACAACATGGCGCCTTGCGCAATTTTCCTGATGCTATAACCTGCCAGATTGTCGACAAATTGCAATGGTGTCATGGTGGAAGTCAGCGTTGTTAATTTACTACAAGCACCGCCAGGGCGGCTCGGTCTGGCGCCGATGGAGGGTGTCATCGATGCCCACACCCGGGACCTGCTGACCCGACAACCGGGGTTCGACTGGACGGTGACCGAGTTCGTCCGCGTCGTCGATGCCCGCCTGCCGCCGCGTGTCTTTCACAGGCACTGCCCCGAGCTGCTCCGCCCCGCCGTCGCGACCCCCGGCGGCACACCGGTGCACCTGCAGCTGCTGGGCTCCGACCCGCAAGCGCTGGCCGCCAATGCCCTGCAGGCGCTGAGCCTCGGGGCCACCAGCCTGGACCTCAATTTCGGCTGTCCCGCCAAGCTGGTCAACCGGCACGACGGTGGCGCCTCCCTGCTGCGCGACCCGTCACGCGTGCATGCGTTGGTGGCCGCGGTCCACGAGGCCGTGGGACATGCCATCCCGGTCACCGCCAAACTCCGCCTCGGCTTCGCCGACCGCCGCCTGGCTCTGAGCTGCGCCCTGGCCGCCGAGGCCGGTGGCGCCCGACAGCTGGTGATACATGGCCGCACTCGCAACGAGGGCTACCGACCTCCCGCCCACTGGGAGTGGATCGGACGCATCCGCGCCCGCCTGTCGATTCCAGTGGTCGCCAACGGCGATATCTGGAGCCTCGAGGACTACTGGCGGGCTCGCACCCTCTCAGGCTGTCGCGACGTGATGATCGGCCGCGGCGCCCTGGCCGACCCCTGGCTGGCCCCGCGCATCCGCCACTGGCAGCTGACCGGGGAGCGCCTGCCACCCACATCCTGGATGGGCAGGGCCGAGATCCTCACCCGCTTTGCTGCATTGCAGCGTAGCACACTCGCCGAACGTGGGGTGACCTCGCTGATCAAGCAGTGGCTGAGCCACATGCGCGCCCAGGACCTCGAGGCCGCCCGACGCTTCGAGCGACTCAAGCGCATCAACAGCCTGGACGAGTTGCTCTCCGGGCTTGCGGCATAAAAACTTGCAGCATAAAAAAGAGGCGCAGTCACAATGGCGACGACGCCTCAAACGATCGCGGAGTCACGCACGAGGTCGGGCGACTCCGGCTAGCAGAAAAGCGAAAAATACGGCCCTGGAAAAGCAGAAGACCCGCCCTCCTGGGAGGACGGGTCTGAATCTGGCGCGCCCGGGAGGATTCGAACCTCCGACCCCCTGATTCGTAGTCAGGTACTCTATCCAGCTGAGCTACGGGCGCGTGGTGGAATGATTAACGTGAACGCCATCACGTGACACTGATCTGAAACTGGCTTGAAGTGGCGCGCCCGGGAGGATTCGAACCTCCGACCCCCTGATTCGTAGTCAGGTACTCTATCCAGCTGAGCTACGGGCGCCCGGTCTTCAAACGTATCGTCCATCACTGCCAGACCGAAGTCTTGCCGTCATGGCGGAGAGGGAGGGATTCGAACCCTCGATGAGGCTATAAACCCCATACTCCCTTAGCAGGGGAGCGCCTTCAGCCACTCGGCCACCTCTCCCTATCGACACGGCGCATATCGTACCGATTCTGAAGCGCTTTGTCCAGCCACACTCGCCCTTTTTTCATGTGACGGCCCTCCGGCTGCACGATGAGGACGAACGCGCCGGCGGCGTCAGTCGTCGTGGCCGGAAGCGGCCTCCTCGCCCTTTTCGCGCTGGATCCGCTGATAGATCTCCTCGCGGTGCACGGCGACGTCCTTGGGGGCATTGACACCAATCCGGACCTGATTCCCCTTGACGCCCAACACCGTCACGGTGATGTCATCTCCGATCATCAGGGTCTCGCCGACGCGGCGGGTCAGGATGAGCATGGCTGATCTCCTTCTCAGGCTTGTTCTGAACTCGGCAGTAACGGGATGTTCGCCGCAGGCAGTCCACCGAACCATTATGTGGCACGGCATCGTCCGTGACCAATTCGGCAGCCGATGACACCCGACCTCCCCGTTGAAGGGAAGCCCCGTCACGGGCTCCCCTGTCAGCGTAGAAGGTGTCAGCCGCTCGGGGCACGCTTATTCGCTCTCGATGTCGCTCTTGTCGAGGCCGAAGGCCTTGTGCAGGGCGCGCACGGCTAGCTCCATCTGCTTCTCGTCGATGACCACGGAGATCTTGATCTCGGAGGTGGAGACCATGCGGATGTTGATATTCTCGTCGGCCAGCACCCGGAACATCTTGGAGGCCACGCCGGCATGGGAGCGCATGCCCACGCCCACCAGGGAGACCTTGGCGATGTTGTCGTCACCACGCAGCTCGCCGCCGCCCAGGTCGGGGATAACCTGGTCCTGGATGATGCGCATGGTCTGCTTGTAGTCGCCCTTGGCGACGGTGAAGGTGAAGTCGGTGTAGTCACCGGCCGGCGCCACGTTCTGGACGATCATGTCCACTTCGATGTTGGCATCGGCGATCGGGCCGAGGATGCGCGAGGCGACGCCGGGAACGTCGGGGGTGTTGAGCAGGGTCAGCTTGGCTTCGTTGGCGGTGAAGGCGATACCGGAGATCAGCGGTTCTTCCATGGAATCCTCGTCTTGGTCAGAGTCAGCAACGATCAGGGTGCCGGGGCCATCCTCGAAGCTGGACAGCACGCGCAGCGCAACATTGTACTTGCCGGCAAATTCGACGGCGCGGATCTGCAGGACCTTGGAGCCCAGGCTCGCCAGTTCCAGCATCTCCTCGACGGTGATGGTATCCAGACGCTTGGCCCGGGAAACCACGCGGGGGTCGGTGGTGTAGACACCATCGACATCGGTGTAGATCTGGCACTCGTCGGCCTTCAGAGCCGCGGCCAGGGCCACGCCGGTGGTGTCGGAGCCGCCGCGACCGAGGGTGGTGATGTTGCCCTCCTCGTCCACGCCCTGGAAGCCGGCGACCACCACCACCTTGCCCTCGTCCAGGTCCTCCTGGATCTCGTCGGTCTCGATGCGCTGGATGCGCGCCTTGGTGTGGGAGCTGTCGGTGAGGATACCCACCTGGGAGCCCGTGTAGGAGGTGGCCGGCACGCCCAGCTTGTGCAGCGCCATGGCCAACAGCGAGATGGTGACCTGCTCGCCGGTGGAGACCAGCATGTCCATCTCCCGCGGCGTCGGCTCGTCGTTGATCTCGTTGGCCATGCCGATCAGGCGGTTGGTCTCGCCGCTCATGGCCGAGACCACGACCACGATCTGGTGACCGTCGTCGCGGAAGCCCTTGACCTTCTCGGCCACCGCTTTGATGCGCTCCACGGAGCCCACCGAGGTGCCGCCGAATTTCTGTACGTATAGTGCCATTTGCCGATTTTCCCTCGTGAGTCGAGAGCCAGAGGCGCTCGGATGAGTGAAACGTGAACCCATGCAGACAGGGCCGGGACCCCGCGGTCACCGGCCCTGCCGATTATTACTGGAGGCGGGCCTCGACCCAGGCCGGCACGCTCTCGAGCGCGCCGGGAAGGGCGGCCACGTCGCTGCCGCCGGCCTGGGCCATGTCGGCACGACCGCCGCCCTTGCCGCCCACCTGAGAGGCCACGTGGTTGACCAGCTCGCCGGCCTTGACGCGACCGGTCAGGTCATCGGTGACCCCGGCGATCAGACTGACCTTGCCGGCTTCCCTGTCAGCCACGCCCAGCACGATGATACCCGAGCCCAGCTTGTTCTTGAGCTGGTCCAGAACGTTGCGCAGCTCCTTCCCGGAGACCCCCTCCAGGCGGGTGGCCAGCACCTTGATGCCGTCGACCTCGGTGGCCTGGCTGAGCATGTCGCTGCCTGCGGCGCTGGCCAGCTTGGCCTTGAGCCGCTCGAGCTCCTTCTCCAGCGTCCGGTTGCGCTCTACCAGCGACTCGACGCGCTCCTCGACCTGCTCCGGCTTGGCCTTGAGGCGCTCGCCGATGCGGCTCAGGCGGGCCTCCTGCTCGCGGAAATACACCAGGGCACCCTCGCCGGTGATCGCTTCGACGCGACGCACGCCGCTAGCGATGCCCTGCTCGCTGACGATGTGGAAGCAGCCGATGTCGCCGCTGCGCGCCACGTGGGTGCCGCCGCACAGCTCGATGGAGAAATCGTCGGCGCCGATGGTCAGCACCCGCACATCGTTGGCGTACTTGGCCTCGAACAGCGCCGCGGCGCCCTTGGCCTTGGCCTGGTCGAGGGTCATCTGCTCGATACGGGTGGGCGCGTTGGCCAGGACCTGCTCGTTGACCAGGCGCCCCACCTCATCGAGCTGCTCCGGGGTCATCGCCTCGAAGTGACTGAAGTCGAAGCGCAGCCGCTCGGGAGTGACCAGCGAGCCCTTCTGGGCCACGTGGTCGCCCAGCACCAGGCGCAGCGCCTTGTGCATCAGGTGGGTGGCGGAGTGGTTGCGCAGGGTGGCGCCCCGCAGCTCGGCGTTGACCTCGGGACGCACCTCGGCGCCCACGGTGAGCTCGCCCTCCAGCAGCACGCCGTGGTGCAGGTGGTGGCCGGCCTGCTTCTGGGTGTCGGTGACCAGGAAGCGCCCGCCCGCCACGTGCAAATAGCCGGTATCGCCCACCTGGCCGCCGGACTCGGCATAGAAGGGGGTGCGGTCGAGCACCACCACGCCGCGCTGCTCGGCCGTGAGGCCGTCCAGGGCGTTGCCCTCGCGGTCGACGATGGCGGTGACCGTGGCGCGGTCCTCGAGCCGGTCGTAGCCGGTAAAGGTGGTCTCGCCCTCCAGCTCCAGCGCCGCGCCGTAGTCGGCGCCGAACTGGCTGGCCGCCCGGGCGCGGTCGCGCTGGGCCTCCAGCGCACGCTCGAAGCCGATCTCGTCGAGGGTCACGCCGCGCTCGCGGCAGACATCGGCGGTGAGATCGTAGGGGAAGCCGTAGGTGTCATAGAGCTTGAACACCGTCTCGCCGGGCAGCACCTCGCCATCGAGGCCGGCCAGGGCCTCCTCGAGCAGGCCCATGCCGTGCTCAAGGGTGCGGGCGAACTGCTCCTCCTCCTTGAGCAGTACGCGCTCGATCTGGTGGCGCGCCTCGCGCAGCTCGGGATAGGCGTCACCCATCTCAGCATCCAGCGCCCCCACCAGCTTGTGGAAGAAGTCGCCCTGGGCGCCCAGCTTGTGGCCGTGGCGAATGGCGCGGCGGATGATCCGGCGCAGCACATAGCCTCGTCCCTCGTTGGAGGGCAGCACGCCATCGGCGATCAGGAAGGCGCAGGAGCGGATATGATCGGAGATGACCCGCAGCGAGGGATTGCGGGTGTCGGCGTGGCCGGTATGACGCGCCGCTGAGGCCAGCAGGTTCTGGAACAGGTCGATCTCGTAGTTGGAGTGCACACCCTGCATCACCGCGGCGATGCGCTCCAGGCCCATGCCGGTGTCGATGGAGGGCTTGGGCAGCGGATTGAGGGTGCCCGCGGCGTCACGGTCGAACTGCATGAACACCAGATTCCAGATCTCGATGTAGCGGTCGCCGTCCTCCTCGGGGCTGCCAGGCGGCCCGCCCCACACCTCGGGGCCGTGGTCAAAGAAGATCTCGGAGCTGGGGCCGCAGGGGCCGGTGTCGCCCATCTGCCAGAAGTTGTCCTCGTCCAGCTTCGAGAAGCGAGCCGGGTCGATGCCCATCTCCTCTTTCCAGATCGTCTCGGCCTCGTCATCGCTGACATGCACCGTCACCCACAGCTTCTCCCCGGGCAGGCCCAGGGTCTCGGTGAGGAAGGTCCAGGCGAAGCGGATGGCGTCGCGCTTGAAGTAGTCGCCGAAGCTGAAGTTGCCCAGCATCTCGAAGAAGGTGTGGTGACGGGCGGTGTACCCGACGTTGTCCAGGTCGTTGTGCTTGCCGCCGGCGCGCACGCAGCGCTGGGACGAGGTCGCTCGCACGTAGGGGCGCGGGTCGCGGCCCAGGAAGACGTCCTTGAAGGGCACCATGCCGGCGTTGGTGAACAGCAGGGTCGGGTCGTTGCCCGGCACCAGGGAGCTGGAGGGCACGACGGTGTGGCCGTGCTCCTCGAAGTAACTCAGAAAGGCCTGTCTGATATCTGCGCTTTTCATGGGGTATCCGTGGCGATGGGCTGGGTGGCCGTCCGCAAGGAGACCACCCGGGGCGTTCGCAAAGGGAGCCATTATAGCGCAGTTGTCAAGGGACTGAAGGGGCCGCGCCGGCTAGTACTGATCTGACGCTAAGTCCCAGGCGTGGGCCAGGGCGTGGCGCACCTGGTCGAAGTCGAAGCCGCGGCCGGCCAGGAAGCGCTCGCGCCGGGCGCGCTCGCGGGGAGTGTCACCAGGGCCGGAGAAGCGCCGGGCGAGGGTCTCGCAGGCCAGGGCAAACCAGTCGGCCCCACCTGGCTCTTGCCGCTGCGCCTCCGCGAAGGCGGTGCGAATCATCTCGCGCTCGATGCCGCGCAGGGAGAGCGCCTGGCGGATCTTCAGCGGCCCCTGGCCGCGCAGGATACGCGAGCGCAGGAAGCTCTCGGCGAAGCGGGCATCGGACTGCAGCCCCTGCTCGGCCAGCGCGTCGAGGCACTCGGCGATGGCCTCCGATGCATGTCCCTTCGCCGAGAGCCGAGTCACCAGCTCGGCGCGGGAATGCTCGCGCCGGGCCAGCAGCCGGATGGCGTCATCACGTGGCGTGGCGTCGCCCGGGGCCTTGCCGTTCATGGGTTAGAGCAGGTCGTCGTCGCTGTCGCTCTCGGCGGGTACCGCTTCCTTGGTCTCCTCCTTCTTCGGCTCCACCGGGGCAAGCAGCTGGGCGCGGATCTGGCTCTCGATCTCCTCCATGATGGCCGGGTTGTCCTCGAGGAACTGGGCGGCGTTGGCCTTGCCCTGGCCGATCTTGTTGCCTTGGTAGCTGTACCAGGCGCCGGCCTTGTCGACCAGCTTGCACTGCACGCCCAGATCGATCACTTCGCCGGCGTGATAGATCCCCTTGCCGTAGAGGATCTGGAACTCGGCCTGACGGAACGGCGGGGCCACCTTGTTCTTGACCACTTTGACGCGGGTCTCGTTGCCGGTGACCTCATCGCCCTGCTTCACCGAGCCGGTGCGGCGGATGTCCAGGCGCACGCTGGCATAGAACTTCAGGGCGTTGCCGCCGGTGGTGGTCTCGGGGCTGCCGAACATCACGCCGATCTTCATACGGATCTGGTTGATGAACACCACCATGCAGTTGGCGTTCTTGATATTGCCGGTGATCTTGCGCAGTGCCTGGGACATCAGGCGTGCCTGCAGGCCGACGTGGGAGTCGCCCATCTCGCCCTCGATCTCGGCGCGCGGGGTCAGCGCCGCCACCGAGTCGATGACGATGACGTCGACGCCACCGGAACGCACCAGCATGTCGCAGATCTCCAGGGCCTGCTCGCCGTTATCGGGCTGGGAGACCAGCAGGTCATCCAGGTTGACGCCGAGCTTCTCGGCATAGCTCGGGTCCAGGGCGTGCTCGGCGTCGATGAAGGCGCAGGTCTTGCCCTGCTTCTGGGCCTGGGCAATCACCGACAGGGACAGGGTGGTCTTGCCTGAGGACTCCGGGCCGAATATCTCGACCACCCGACCCAGCGGTAGGCCACCGATGCCGAGCGCGATGTCGAGACCCAGCGAGCCGGTGGAGACCGAGGGCATGACCACGCGAGGGGCGTCGCCGAGGCGCATCACGGTGCCCTTGCCGAACTGGCGCTCGATCTGGGAAAGCGCGGCGTTCAATGCCTTGGAGCGGTTGTCATCCTGAGCCATGTCGGATCTCCTGATCGGGGGTGTCGAATACTGTATGACTGGACAGTAGTATGGCGAAAAAGGGCGGGCAGGACCAGCGCAAAATCCGTCTGGATGCGGGACGGCTTAGCGGGCCTCAAGACAGCGGACCAAGCCCACCAGCGCCTCACGCACCGCCTGCTCACGCACGGCGCGGCGGTCACCGGGGTAGCGGTGGCACTCGGCCCGGGCGTCTTGGGCATCGCCCCAGGCGAGCCACACGGTGCCCACCGGCTTCTCGGCACTGCCGCCGCCCGGGCCGGCCACGCCGCTGATCGCCACGCCGATGTCGGCGCCGCTGTCGCGGCAGGCGCCGGCCACCATGGCTTCGACAACTTCACGACTCACCGCCCCATGGGCCTCGAGCAGTGCCTCGGGCACGCCCAGCAGGCGACCCTTGGCGGCATTGGAATAGGTCACATAGCCGGTCTTGAACCAGTCTGAGCTGCCGGCCACCGCGGTGATGGCGCTGGCCACCCCGCCGCCGGTGCACGACTCCGCGGTCGTCACCGTCACGCCCAGTTCACGGCAGAGCCGGCCCAGGCGCTCGGCCAGGGTGATGAGGTCGAGGTTGGCAAGGCTGGCGGCGGAACGGGACATGGGGTGGCCTCCTGAGTCATCTGCAATCGCTCCTGACGGAGCCGATGCCTGGACGGTAGAATACTGGCTTTTGCCAGCGAGTGCAGAGCCTCAACAGGGATCCGCGATGTCACAGGCCAGCCCCCCCCACACGCCGATGATGACCCAGTACCTGAAGATCAAGCGCGAGCACCCCGGCGCGCTGCTCTTCTACCGCATGGGCGACTTCTACGAGCTCTTCTTCGATGACGCCAAACGCGCCGCCGCGCTGCTCGACATCACCCTGACCCAGCGCGGCCAGTCCGCCGGCAAGCCGATCCCCATGGCCGGCGTGCCCTACCACAGTGCCGAGGGCTATCTGGCGCGCCTGGTGGCCGCCGGCGAGTCGGTAGCAATCTGCGAGCAGATCGGCGACCCGGCCACCAGCAAGGGCCCGGTGGATCGCCGCGTGGTACGCATCGTCACCCCCGGCACCCTCTACGACGAGGCGCTGCTCGACGCCCGCCGCGACAACCTGCTGGTGGCCGTGCACGCCGCCGGCGAGCGCGTCGGCCTGGCCTGGCTGGAGCTCTCCAGCGGGCGCTTCAGCGTGCTGGAGGTAGAAGGCGAAGGCGAGATGCTGGCCGAGTTGCAGCGTCTCGACCCCGCCGAGCTGCTGGTGGCCGAGAGCCTGGCCCTGCCCCCGGCGCTGGACGGCAGGCGTGGCCTACGCCGCCAGGGCGACTGGCTGTTCGATCTGGAGAGCGCCACCCGCCTGCTGTGCGACCAGTTCCAGGTCCAGGACCTGCGCGGCTTCGGCTGCGCCCACCTCAGCGCCGCCATTACTGCGGCCGGCGTGCTGATCGAATACGCCCGCGACACCCAGCGCTCAGGGCTGCCCCACGTCACCGCCATCGGCGTGGAGAGCCGCGACGACGCCGTGGTCATCGACGCCGCCAGCCGCCGCAACCTGGAGATCGACGTCAACCTGGGCGGCAACGGCGACAATACCCTGGCCAGCGTGCTCGACACCACCGCCACCGCCATGGGCTCGCGGTTACTCAAGCGCTGGCTCAACCGTCCGCTGCGTGACCGCGAGCGGGTGCAGGCCCGCCAGTCCGCCGTGGCGCTGCTGCTGGAGGCCGAGGGCTTCGTGGCGCTGCGCGAATCGCTCAAGGCAATCGGCGACGTGGAGCGCATCCTGGCCCGGGTCGCCCTCCACAGCGCTCGACCGCGGGACCTGGCCCGGCTGCGCGACGCCTTCAACGCCCTGCCGGCGCTCGAGCGCGAGCTTGCCGGCTTCCCCGAAGGCACTTCCCTGGACGAGCTCAGGCGTCATATCCGCCCCTATCCGGCGCTCGCCGACACCCTGAAACGTGCCCTGATGGAGAACCCCCCCGTAGTGATCCGCGAGGGCGGGGTGATCGCCGCGGGCTTCGACGCCGAACTCGACGAATACCGCGGGCTGGCGGAACACGCCGGCGACTACCTAGTGAAGCTGGAGACCCGTGAGCGCGAGCGCACCGGCCTGCCCAACCTCAAGGTGGGCTACAACCGAGTGCACGGCTACTTCATCGAGATCCCCCGCGCCCAGGCCAGGGACGCCCCGGCGGACTACGTGCGTCGCCAGACCCTGAAGAACGCCGAGCGCTTCATCATTCCCGAGCTCAAGGAGTTCGAGGACAAGGCCCTGTCAGCGAAGTCCCGCGCCCTGGCTCGGGAGAAGCTGCTCTACGACGGCCTGCTCGACACCCTCAACGCCGAGCTCGACGCCCTCCAGGCCAGCGGCCGGGCGCTGGCCTCCCTGGACGTGCTGTGCGCCTTCGCCGAACGCGCCCAGGCCCTTGAGTTCGTGCGACCCCAGCTGGCCGAGGCACCGGGCATCGCCATCCACGGCGGTCGCCATCCGGTGGTGGAACAGGTCTCTGATGCCCCCTTCGTGCCCAACGACCTGGTCATGGGCGAGGACCGCCGCATGCTGGTGATCACCGGGCCCAACATGGGCGGCAAGTCCACCTACATGCGCCAGGCGGCGCTGATCGTGCTGCTCGCCCACACCGGCAGCTTCGTGCCCGCCGACGCCGCCGAGATCGGCCCGGTGGACCGCATCTTCACCCGCATCGGCTCCTCGGACGACCTGGCCGGTGGGCGCTCCACCTTCATGGTAGAAATGACCGAGACCGCCAACATCCTGCACAACGCCACCGACCACAGCCTGGTGCTGATGGACGAGATCGGCCGCGGCACCAGCACCTTCGACGGCCTGTCGCTGGCCTGGGCCAGCGCCGAGTACCTGACCCGCACCCGGGCCTTCACGCTGTTCGCCACCCACTATTTCGAGATGACCGCCCTGCCCGAGCAAGCCGAGGGTGTGGCCAACGTCCACCTCACCGCGGCCGAGCACAGGGACGGCATCGTCTTCATGCACCGTGTCGAGGAGGGCCCGGCGAGCCAGAGCTACGGACTGCAGGTGGCCCAGCTGGCCGGCGTGCCCCAGAGGGTGATCGCACGGGCCCGGGAGAAGCTCGCCCAGTTGGAGCAGCAGGAGATCGACCAAGGCAGCCGCCCCGCGACGAGTCTCGCCAGTGGCGCTCCCCAACCACAGCAGAGCGATCTCTTCGCCAGCGCCCCCCACCCGCTGGTGGAGGAGCTCGGCGGCCTCGCCCTGGACGAGCTGACCCCGCGCCAGGCGCTGGAGTTGCTCTACCGCTGGCATGACGCCTTGTAACTGCACAACGAGGAGCGCCGGGGGCAGGCCGAAGAGGAGGTCCTATGCCAGGGATGGCATCGGTAGCGCCCAGGGAGGGGTTCACAGCGCCTTCTCGCAGGCCTGCCGACGGATCAGCTCCGAACCTGAGCGGGCCGAGCATCGCTTGCGACGCCAAGGGGGGCGCGACTAGAATGGTCAGATTCACCGCCGCCTTAGTATAAGAAACTCGGCCTTTATAACAGTTTAATCAACTATCCATAGTGGCCGAGCGACGCCGGCCCGAGGAAGGGAGAGTGGCATGACGTTCGTCGTCACCGAGAACTGCATCAAGTGCAAGTACACCGACTGTGTCGAGGTCTGCCCGGTGGACTGCTTCTACGAGGGCCCCAACTTCCTGGTGATCCACCCCGACGAGTGCATCGACTGCGCCCTGTGCGAGCCGGAGTGTCCCGCCGAGGCGATCTTCGCGGAGGATGAACTGCCCGAGGGCCAGGAACCGTTCATCGAGATCAACGCAGAGCTGGCCGAGGTGTGGCCGAACATCAGCGAGAAGAAGGATCCGCTGCCGGATGCCGAGGAGTGGGATGGCAAGCCGGGCAAGCTGGAGCAGCTGGAGCGCTGAGAACGCCCACCGCCCACAGGCGACAGCACGCAAGAAAGAAACAACGCAAAGAAGAACGTCGGAAAAAGGAACGCCGAATGTCTCTCGACATTCGGCGTTCCAACTTCTGCCTGTCATGCTGGAGAACACCGGCAAAAAGGCGACCCTAGGGCCGCCCGCTCCAAGCCGTTCCTTGAGCGGTTCCCTCCGCCCGCTTCCCGTGATGACGTCCCTGCCCGGAAGCAGCCTCCTGCCGCACCTGGCGCATCATTCAGCATCCCGTTGCATCCTGCCGGAGGGCCATTGCTGCCCCCCCCCTTGTCCCGAATTCATTGTGGCAGAGCTGCATTGCAACACAAGCGAGGGCGGAGGCATATTCCTGGCGAACGCCCTCGCTACCCGCTCGGGCGGTCGCCCACCAACGGCTTTAGAATCAATAAGATAAAAAAAAGACCGACACCAGAGGCATCGGTCTTCTCGCTGAGAATGAGTCAATGTCGTCGCTCAGATGTCAGCGATTTCCTACACGGGCTCCCGCGAAAGACAACGCTGTTCGCTTACTGAGCCTTGATGGCCGAGAGCCCCGGATAACCGGCGCGGTCGCCCAACTCGTTCTCGATCACCAGCAGGCGATTGTACTTGGCGACGCGATCGGAGCGGCACAGCGAGCCGGTCTTGATCTGGCCGGCCGAGGTGCCCACCGCGAGATCGGCGATGGTGGTGTCCTCGGTCTCGCCGGAGCGATGCGAGATCACCGCGGTGAAGCCCGCGTCCTGGGCCATGCGGATGGCGTCCAGGGTCTCGGAGAGCGAGCCGATCTGGTTGAACTTGATCAGGATGGAGTTGCCGATCCGCTCGTCGATGCCACGCTTGAGGATCTTCGTGTTGGTGACGAACAAATCGTCGCCCACCAGCTGCACGCGATCACCCAGCTTGTCGGTCAGCGCCCTCCAGCCGTCCCAGTCGGACTCGTCCATGCCGTCCTCGATGGAGACGATGGGGTAATCGTCGCACAGGCCGGCCAGGTAGTCGGCGAAGCCCTGGGCATCATACTGCTTGCCCTCGCCAGCGAGATCATACTGGCCGTCCTTGAAGAACTCGGAGGAGGCACAGTCCAGGGCCAGGGTGACGTCGCGGCCCAGCGCATAGCCAGCATTCGACACCGCCTGCTTGATCACGGCGAGCGCCTCGGCGTTGGAGGCCAGGTTGGGGGCAAAGCCCCCCTCGTCGCCCACGGAGGTGGAGAGGCCCTTGGCGCTGAGCACCTTCTTGAGGGCGTGGAAGATCTCGGCGCCCATACGCAGCCCTTCGCGGAAGTTGGGCGCGCCCACCGGCTGGACCATGAACTCCTGGATATCGACGTTGTTGTCGGCATGCTCGCCGCCATTGAGGATGTTCATCATCGGCACCGGCATGCTGTACTGGCCCGGCTGGCCGTAGAGCTCGGCGATGTGGGCATAGAGCGGCATGCCCTTGGCGTTAGCCGCGGCCTTGGCGGCCGCCAGGGAGACCGCCAGGATGGCGTTGGCGCCCAGCGACGCCTTGTTGTCGGTGCCGTCCAGGGCCAGCATGGCGTCGTCCAGGCCGCGCTGGTCGCGGGCATCCATGCCGACCAAGCACTCGCGAATGTTGCCGTTGACCGCCTCGACCGCCTTCAGCACTCCCTTGCCGAGGAAGCGACTCTGGTCGCCGTCGCGCAGCTCGAGGGCCTCCCGGGAGCCGGTGGAGGCGCCACTGGGGGCATAGGCCTCGCCCACGGCGCCGCTCTCCAGACGCACCTCGGCATGGACGGTGGGGTTGCCGCGGGAATCGAGCACCTCGAGGGCGCGAATGTCGACGATCTTGGTCATGCGAGTCTTCCTCAGTTGTGTCAGCGATGGAGCATTATGGGATGTCGAGCGGCGCGAAGCCCTTCACCACGTCGTCGATGGCCTTGAGCTGGGCCAGGAAGGCCTCGAGCCTGTCCAGCGGCAGCGCACAGGGGCCGTCGCACAGGGCCGCGTCCGGGTCCGGATGCGCCTCCAGGAAGAGGCCGGCCAGCCCCACGGCCACGCCGGCCCGGGCCAGCTCGGCCACCTGGGCACGGCGCCCGTCGGCGCTGTCGGCGCGCCCGCCTGGGCGCTGCAGCGAGTGGGTGACGTCGAAGAACACCGGGCAGCCGGTCTGCTTCATCTCGCCGAAGCCGAGCATGTCCACCACCAGGTTGTTGTAGCCGAAGCTCGAGCCGCGCTCGCAGAGGATCAGCCGGTCGTTGCCGGCCTCCTCGCACTTGCGGATGATGTGGCGCATCTCGTGGGGGGCGAGGAACTGCGGCTTCTTGATATTGATCACCGCCCCGGTCCGGGCCATGGCCACGACAAGATCGGTCTGGCGGGCCAGGAAGGCGGGCAGTTGGATCACATCGGCGACTTCCGCCACCGGCGCGGCCTGCCAGGGCTCATGGACGTCGGTGAGGATCGGCACCCCGAAGCGCGCCTTCACCTCGGCGAGGATCTCGAGCCCCTTCTCCAGGCCCGGACCGCGGTAGGAGTGGATGGAACTGCGGTTGGCCTTGTCGAAGCTCGCCTTGAAGACGTAGGGCATGCCCAGTCGGTTCGTCACCTCGACGTAGGTGTCGGCCACCTCGAGGGCCATCTCCCGGGATTCCAGCACGTTCATGCCGCCGAACAGCATCAGCGGCAACGAATTGCCGGCCTCAAGGCCGGCAATGGACACATGACGTTCGGGTCCGCTCATCCGGCTCACTCCTGGTGGGAGGACTGGGCGCGGGTGCGCGCCGCCTTGTGCTCCAGCGCCGCATTGACGAAGCCGGTAAACAGCGGATGGCCGTCGCGGGGGGTGGAGGTGAACTCCGGGTGGAACTGGCAGGCCACGAACCAGGGGTGGTCGGGCAGCTCGACCATCTCCACCAGGGAGTTGTCGACGCTCTTGCCGGAGACCACCAGACCGGCCTGCTCGAGCTCCTCGATGAACTGGTTGTTGACTTCAAAGCGGTGGCGGTGGCGCTCGACGACCTCGTCGCTGCCGTAGGACTGGCGGGCCTTGCTGCCGGCTTTCAGGCGGCACACCTGGCCGCCCAGGCGCATGGTACCGCCCAGGTCGGAGGCCGCATCGCGCAGTTCGATCTTGCCCTCGGGAGTGATCCACTCGGTGATCAGCCCCACCACCGGGTGCTGGGTGTCGTGGGTAAACTCGGTGGAGTCGGCGTCTTCCCAGCCGGCTTTGTTCCGGGCGAACTCGATCACCGCCACCTGCATGCCGAGGCAGATGCCGAGGTAGGGAATGCCGTTTTCGCGGGCGAAGCGGGCGGTGGCGATCTTGCCCTCCACGCCGCGCTCGCCGAAGCCGCCGGGCACCAGGATGGCATCCTTGCCGGCCAGGCGATCGGTGCCGTGGCGCTCGATGTCCTCGGAGTCGATGTAGTCGACGTTGACCTTCACCCGGGTCTGGATGCCGGCGTGAATCAGCGCCTCGTTGAGCGACTTGTAGGCGTCGAGCAGCTCCATGTACTTGCCGACCATGGCGATATTGATCGACTTGAGCGGGTTGAGCTTGGCGTCGAGCACATGTACCCACTCGTTGAGGTCGGCCTCGTCGGCCGTGAGGCGCAGCTTCTCGCAGACGATCTCGTCCAGGCCGTACTCGTGGAGCATCAGCGGGATGCGATAGATGGTGTCGGCGTCCTGCAGCGGAATGACCGCCCGCTCCTCCACGTTGGTGAACAAGGCGATCTTGCGGCGCTCTGACTCCTGGAGCTCCACCTCGCTGCGACAGATCAGAATATCCGGCTGGATACCGATGGAGCGCAGCTCCTTCACGCTGTGCTGGGTCGGCTTGGTCTTGGTCTCCCCCGCCGTCTTGATATAAGGCACTAACGTCAGGTGCATGAAGAGCGCCCGGCTGGCACCCAACTCGCTGCGGATCTGGCGAATCGACTCCAGGAAGGGCAGCGACTCGATGTCACCCACGGTACCGCCGATCTCCACCAGCGCCACGTCGAAGCCCTCGCCACCCTCGTAGACCCGGCGCTTGATCTCGTCGGTGATGTGCGGAATCACCTGCACGGTGCCGCCCAGGTAGTCGCCGCGGCGCTCCTTGCGCAGCACGTGCTCGTAAACTCGGCCGGTGGTGAAGTTGTTGCCCTGGGTCATCTTGGTGCGGATGAAGCGCTCGTAGTGGCCCAGGTCGAGGTCGGTCTCGGCGCCATCTTCGGTGACGAACACCTCGCCGTGCTGAAAGGGGCTCATGGTGCCCGGGTCCACGTTGATGTACGGGTCGAGCTTGAGCATGGTGACCTTGAGGCCGCGCGCCTCGAGAATCGCCGCCAGCGAGGCCGACGCGATGCCCTTGCCAAGGGAGGACACAACGCCGCCGGTCACGAAGATATATCGTGTCATGAAGAACCTGTCGAAACGTGATCGGTAGGCCCGGCAGGAAGCCGCGCCCGGATGGGACGACAGACTAGCAGAATACGACCAATGGCTCAATTTCAGGCCGGCGGCCAATGTCGCGGCTTACCCGGCGAAAGCCCCGGGGTGCCGGACCAGATCAGGGCGCTATGAACCCCTCCCTGGGCGCTACCGACGCCATCCCTGGCGTAGGACCCCCTCAAGGCCTGCCACCGGCGCCGCTCACCCTTGACGGAACAATCAAGTGGCGAGCCGGGGAGCAGTCGCACAAGCCTTCAGCCGAGCCATTTACACCCCCAGATAGTCGAGAATGCCTTCGGCGGCCTGGCGGCCCTCGTGAATGGCGGTGACCACCAGGTCGGAGCCGCGCACCATGTCGCCGCCGGCGAAGACCTTCTCGTGGCTGGTCTGGAAGCGGAACTGGCCCTGCTCCGGCGCCCTGACCCGGTCGCGCTCGTCCATCTCGATGCCATGGTCGGCGAACCAGGCGGGCGGGTCCGGCTGGAAGCCGAAGGCGACGACCACGGCATCGGCGGGGATCACCTCCTCGGAGCCCGGCACCACCTCGGGGCGACGACGGCCGTTCTCGTCGGGCTCGCCCAGGCGGGTACGCACCACCTTCACCCCCTCCACCTTGCCCTCGCCCACCACCGCCACCGGCTGGCGGTTGAACAGGAACTCCACCCCCTCCTCGCGGGCGTTGGCCACCTCCCTGCGCGAACCCGGCATGTTCTCCTCGTCGCGGCGGTAGGCGCAGGACACACTCGTGGCCCCCTGGCGGATGGCGGTGCGGTTGCAGTCCATAGCGGTGTCACCGCCGCCCAGCACGACCACGCGCCGGCCCTTGAAGGAGATGTAGTCGGCGGGATCCTTCTCGAAGCCCAGGCAGTGGTTGACGTTGGCGATCAGGTAGTCGAGCGCCTTGTGCACCCCGGACAGGTTCTCGCCCGGAAAGCCGCCCTCCATGTACTTGTAGGTGCCCATGCCCATGAACACCGCGTCGTACTCCTCGAGCAGCTGCTCGATGGTCACGTCGCGCCCCACCTCGACGTTGAGGCAAAACTCGATGCCCATCTCCTCGAACACCGCCCGGCGACGCTCCATCACGCTCTTCTCGAGCTTGAACTCGGGGATGCCGAAGGTCAGCAGGCCGCCGATCTCCGGATGGCGGTCGAACACCACCGGCTTGACCCCGTTGCGCACCAGGATATCGGCGCAGCCCAGCCCCGCGGGGCCGGCACCGATGATCGCCACCTTCCTGTCGGTCCAGGTGACCTTCGACATGTCCGGGCGCCAGCCCATGGCGAAGGCGGTATCGGTGATGTACTTCTCCACCGAACCGATGGTGACGGCGCCGAAGCCATCATTGAGGGTGCAGTCCCCCTCGCAGAGGCGGTCCTGAGGGCAGACGCGGCCACACACCTCGGGCAGCGAGTTGGTCTTGTGGGAGAGCTCGGCGGCCTCGAGGAGGTTGCCTTCGCTGACCAACTGCAGCCAGTTGGGGATGTAGTTGTGGACCGGGCACTTCCACTCGCAATAGGGGTTGCCGCAGTGCAGGCAGCGGTGGGCCTGGCTGGCCGCTTCCTGGGGCTTGTAGGGCTCGTAGATCTCGGCGAACTCCCGCGAGCGGGCGCGGGCGTCCTTCTTCTGCGGGTCCTGGCGACCCACGTCGATGAACTGGAAGTCGTTGCTCAGACGGTTTGCCATGTTGATTCTCCTGGAAGTCCTGTTGGCTGCCGCGGCCGGGCTCCGAGCCCGGCGGGGCGCTGCTCACTTTGCCTGTACCGGCTTGCGTCGGGCCGTGTTCACCCCGGCTAGCGCCGGGGCTCATTCATTCCGGTTGACGCCGCCTCTTATTCCGGCTGACGCCGGGATTGGGCCAACAGGCTGTTCAGGCTTGCCGCCTTGGGCTTCACCATCCAGAAGTGGCGGGTAAAGTCGCTGAAGTCCTCAAGGATCGCGTGGCCACGCGGCGAGTCGGTCTCGGCGACGAACTCCTCGATCACTTCGCGCAGGTGGCGCCGATAGGCTTCCATGGTCTCCGTGTTCACGCGGTGGATCTCCACCAGCTCGTGGTTGTACTTGTCGACGAAGGAGCGGTCCTCGTCGAGCACATAGGCGAAGCCGCCGGTCATGCCCGCACCGAAGTTGACCCCGGTCTCGCCGAGCACGCAGACCATGCCGCCTGTCATGTACTCGCAGCAGTGGTCCCCGGCTCCTTCGATCACCGCATGCGCCCCCGAGTTGCGCACGCCGAAGCGCTCGCCGGCGGTGCCCGCGGCGAACAGCTTGCCGCCGGTGGCGCCGTAGAGGCAGGTATTGCCGACGATGGCCGTCTTGTGGCTTTCGAAGCGGCTGCCCGCAGGCGGGGTGATCACCACCTTGCCGCCGTTCATGCCCTTGCCGACGTAGTCGTTGGCGTCGCCCTCCAGGTAGAGGTTCAGGCCGCGGGCGTTCCAGACGCCGAAGCTCTGGCCGGCCACGCCGGTGAAGCGCGCGGTCACCGGGGCATCCTCGAGCCCCGCCTCGCCGTAGCGCTTGGCGATGGCACCGGAGATCAGCGCGCCCACACTGCGGTCGCAGTTGGTGATGGTGAAGGCAACCTCACCGCCGGACTTCGCCTCGATGGCGTCCCTGAGAGCGGCCAGCACCTCCTGGTTCTTGGCGCCCGGGTCGTGGGGCACGTTGCGGCTCACCTGGCAGAACTGGGGCGCGTCCGCGGGCACGAAGTCGTTGCCGAGCAGCGGGGTCAGGTCGAGCCGGCGCTGGGAGGCGGTCACGCCCTCGAGTACCTCGAGCAGGTCGGTGCGGCCGATCAGGTCGGTGAGCCGGCGCACGCCCAGCATGGCCATCAGCTCGCGCACCTCCTCGGCGATGAAGCGGAAGTAGTGCTTGACCATGTCCACGGTGCCGCGGAAGTGCTCGCCGCGCAGGTAGTCGTCCTGGGTGGCCACCCCGGTGGCGCAGTTGTTCAGGTGGCAGATGCGCAGGTACTTGCAGCCCAGCGCCACCATGGGCGCCGTGCCGAAGCCGAAGCTCTCGGCGCCCAGGATCGCTGCCTTGACCACGTCCAGGCCGGTCTTCAGGCCGCCGTCCGTCTGCAGGCGGATCTTGTCGCGCAGGCCGTTGATGCGCAGCGCCTGATGCACCTCGGGCAGGCCCAGCTCCCAGGGAGAGCCGGCGTGCTTGATGGAGGTGATCGGGCTCGCCGCGGTACCGCCGTCATAGCCGGAGACGGTGATCAGGTCGGCATAGGCCTTGGCCACGCCGGTGGCGATGGTGCCGATGCCGGGCTCGGAAACCAGCTTCACCGACACCTGGGCGTCCGGGTTGACCTGCTTGAGGTCGAAGATCAGCTGCGCCAGGTCCTCGATGGAGTAGATGTCATGGTGCGGCGGCGGCGAGATCAGGGTCACGCCGGGCACTGCGTAGCGCAGACGGGCGATCAGCTCATTGACCTTGCCACCGGGCAGCTGCCCGCCCTCGCCGGGCTTGGCACCCTGGGCGACCTTGATCTGCAGCACCTCGGCGTTGACCAGGTAGGCCGGGGTGACGCCGAAGCGCCCGGAGGCGATCTGCTTGATCTTGGAGGAACGAATGGTGCCGTAACGGGCCGGGTCCTCGCCGCCCTCGCCGGAGTTGGAGCGCCCACCCGCCTCGTTCATGGCCTGGGCCAGCGCCTCGTGGGCCTCGGGCGACAGCGCCCCCAGCGACATGCCGGCGCTGTCGAAACGCGGGAGCAGGTCCTCGACCGCCTCGACCTCATCGAGCGTCAGTGGCTCGACGGCCGGCTTCAACTTGAGCAGGTCGCGGATGGTGGCCGGCGGACGCTCGTTGACCAGGACCGCAAACTTCTTCCACTTGGCGTAGTCGCCCTCCTGCACCGCCTCCTGCAGTGCCTTGACCACGTCGGGATTGTAGGCGTGGTATTCGTGGCCGTGCACGTACTTGAACAGCCCACCCTGGGAGATGCCCTTGCGCGGCGTCCAGGCCTCGCGTCCCAGCCACTCCTGCTGCAGCTGCAGCTCGCTGAAGCCGGTGCCCTGGATGCGCGAGGCCATCCCGGTGAAGCACAGTTCCATCACCTCGTCGGCCAGTCCCACCGCCTCGAACAGCTGGGAGCCGCGATAGGAGGCCAGCGTCGAGATGCCCATCTTGGAGAGGATCTTGTAGAGCCCCTTCTGCAGGCCCTTGCGATAGTTCTCACGGGCGTCGGCGGGGTTGCCGGTGAGCTCGCCGGTGCGCTGCATGTCGGCCATCACCTGATAGGCCAGCCACGGGAAGACCGCGGTGGCCCCCACCCCGAACAGTACCGCCATCTGGTGGGCGTCGCGGGCATAGCCGGTCTCAACCACGATGTTGGCACGCGGGCGCAGCGCCAACCGACTCAGGTGGTGGTGCACGGCCCCCACGGCGAGTGCCGCATGGATCGGCAGCTCGCCCCTGGCCAGGTTGGCGTCGGAGAGCGCCAGAATCACCTTGTCCGCCTTCACGGCCTCCTCGGCCCGGCGGCAGAGCGCCTGGATCGCTGCCTTCAGGCCCATCTGCTCCGGGTCATAGCCCAGGCTCAGCATCTCGCTGGCGAAGGCCGGATCCTCCTGCTCCACCAGGGCGGTGAACTTGCGCGGCGAGAGCACCGGCGTGGTCAGGATGATGCGGTGGGCATGTTCGGGAGTCGCCTTGAAGACGTTGCGCTCGGCGCCGATGCAGGTCTCCAGCGACATCACGATCGCCTCGCGCAGCGGATCGATGGCCGGGTTGGTGACCTGAGCAAACTTCTGGCGGAAGTAGTCGGTCAGCAGACGCTGCTTGCCGGAGAGCACCGCCATGGGCGTGTCGTCCCCCATGGAGCCCACCGCCTCCTGGCCGCTTTCGGCCAGCGGGCGCAGCAACTGGTCGCGCTCCTCGAAGCTCACCTGGAACATTTTCTGGGCGACATTGAGGGCATCGACATCCATGTTGTGGAAACTGGCCAGCTCCGTCAGCGCCGACTCCAGGTAGTGGGCCTCCTGCTTCAGCCAGCGCTTGTAGGGATAGGCCGACTTCAGGCGCTCATCGATATCGCCGGTGTGCAGGACCTCGCCGGTCTCGGTGTCCACGGCGAGTATCTGGCCGGGGCCCACGCGCCCCTTGGCCACCACCTCCTCGGGCTTGTAGTCGTAGGTGCCAATCTCCGAGGCCAGGGTGATGAAGCCGTTCTTGGTGATCACCCAGCGGGCCGGACGCAGGCCGTTGCGGTCGAGCATGCAGAGCGCCTGGCGGCCGTCGGTCATCACCACGCCGGCGGGGCCGTCCCAGGGCTCCATGTGCATGGAATTGTACTCATAGAAGGCGCGCAGGTCGCTGTCCATCAGCTCCACGTTCTGCCAGGCCGGCGGCACCATCAAGCGCACGGCGCGGTGCAGCTCCATGCCACCGGTCAGCAGCACTTCGAGCATGTTGTCCATGCTCGAGGAGTCGGAGCCGACGGTGTTGACGATCTCGTCGAGCCCCTCGATCTCGGGCAGGCGCTCGCAGACGAAGTTCTCCTTGCGCGAGTTGGCCCAGCCGCGGTTGGCCTCGATGGTATTGATCTCGCCGTTGTGGGCCAGCAGCCGGAACGGCTGGGCCAGCGGCCAGCGCGGCGCGGTGTTGGTGGAGAAGCGCTGGTGGAATACGCAGATGGCGGTCTCCAGGCGCTCATCGCCCAGGTCGCGGTAGAAGGCCGGCAGGTCCACCGGCATCACCAGGCCCTTGAAGGAGATCACCTGCTCCGAGAGCGAGCAGACGTAGAACTCTTGCTCGTCGCGCAGCGCCTGCTCGGTCAGACGACGCCCCATGAAGAGGTCGACCTCGAAGCTCTCGGCACTGCCGTTCTTGCCCGGCTCGACGAACAGGTGACGGATCCGCGGCAGGCACTCGAGCGCCATGGGACCGCAGACGCTGGGGTCCACCGGCACGTCGCGCCAGCCACGGATCACCAGGCCGCGGGCACGCAGCTCGCCCTCGAGGGTGTCGCAGGCCATCTCGGCACGGGCGTCGTCGTCGGGCAGGAAGACCGCCCCCACCGCAAAGCGCTCACCCAGTTCGACATTGAGGGCATCCTGCGCGACCTGGCGCATAAAGGCCTCGGGCATCTTGAGCAGCAGGCCGCAGCCGTCGCCGGTCTTGCCGTCGGCGGCGATGCCACCACGGTGGGTCATGCAGGTCAGCGACTCGATGGCGGTTTTGAGCAGCTGGTGGCTGGCCCGACCTTCCATGTGGGCGATCAGGCCGAACCCGCAGTTGTCGCGGAACTCGCCGGGCTGATGGAGTCCTCTGTTCATTGGCGCGCCTCGAAGTTAGGGTATTTTTTTTGCAGCTGAATCATGATATTCTATAAAGTTTTAATTATTTCATGATGCGCCTCGAGGGACGCTAGGGCTGCGCGGCAAAAGGCCGTCCAGCATAGTCACTCGCCCCGGAAACGCGCAACGCCCCGACCCCCCTGCCGATCAAAAAACACCCGGAAATCCTCGACTTGAAAAAGGGCACCGGAGAAAAAAAGCACACAACTCAATAACTTGCGAACAGCATTGACGTAATTTCAACGACCCATGAGAAAATATAGACTTTAGTCGCACTAGACGAGCCTTCCCCATGCTGATAGCGCATAAGGCATGCGGATTATCGCCATGCTCGGTCCGAAGACAACCACCGCCCGCTACCCCTACCACCCACCAACGACGACGCCCGCACAGGGTGCGGGCGTCGAGGTCGGTCGAGGCAGAGAACGATGGCGGAGGCGCGTCAGTCGCGGGGGAATCCCTCGATCAGCGCCTCCAGCAGCTCCGGCGGGGTCTCGTCGGTGAGGCAGGCGTTTCCCAGGGAGCGCAGCAGGATCAGGCGCAGACGGCTGTCGATGTTCTTCTTGTCCAGGCGCATGCGGGCCAGGAAGTCCTTCACCGACATGTCACCCGGCGCGGTCAGGGGCAGCGCCGCCGCCGCGAGGATAGCCCGCACCCGGGCCACCTCGGCCTCGGAAAGCCAGCCCAGCCGGGCCGAGAGCTCGGCGGCCATCAGCATGCCGGCGCCCACCGCCTCGCCGTGCAGCCACACCCCATAGCCCTGGTGCGCCTCGATGGCGTGGCCGAAGGTGTGGCCCAGGTTGAGCAGCGCCCGCACCCCCTGCTCGGTCTCGTCCTCGGCGACGATCCGGGCCTTCAGTGCACAGCTGCGCTCGATGGCAAGTGCCAGAGCCGCCGGCTCCAGGGCGCGCAGGTCCGCCATCGCTCCCTCAAGCCAGCCCAGGAAATCAACGTCGCGGATCAGGCCGTACTTGATCACCTCGGCGAGCCCCGCGGAGAGCTCCCGCGGCGGCAGGGTGGCCAGGGTATCGGTGTCGATCAGCACCGCCCGGGGCTGCCAGAAGGCGCCGATCATGTTCTTGCCCAGCAGGTGGTTGACCCCGGTCTTGCCGCCCACCGAGGAGTCCACCTGGGCGAGCAGGGTGGTGGGCACCTGGATGAAGGCCACGCCTCGCTGATAGCAGGCGGCCGCATAGCCGACCATGTCGCCGATCACACCGCCACCCAGGGCGACCAGGGTGCAGCGGCGGTTGAAGCCCGCCTCCAGCAGGGCGTCCCAGATGCGCGACACGCTCGCCAGCGTCTTGGTGGCCTCGCCGTCGGGCAGCACCAGCTCGCGCACCTCCAGGCCTGCCGGCAGCGAGGCGCGGCAGCGCTCGAGGTAGAGGGGCGCTACCACCTCGTTGGTGACGATCATCACCTGACGGCCCACCAACCAGGGGGAGAGCGCCTCCGGCTCGCCGAGCAGGCCGGGGCCGATATGGATGGGGTAGCTGCGGCTGCCCAGCGACACCTCGAGGGTGCGCGGGCTGGAGGGGGTCTCGCTCATGGGTTCACGCCTTGCATTGCAGGGGGTCGACCAGCCGGGTGACGCGCCTGACGATATCGTTGACCACGGCACGCGGGCCGCGGCGGTCGGTGCGCACGGTGACGTCGGCGGTGGCCCGGTAGAGGGGATCGCGCACCCCGAACATCTCGCGCAGCACCGCTTCGCGGTCGCCGCGCTGCAGCAGCGGGCGATTGCGATCCTTGGCGGTGCGCCTGAGCTGCTGCTCGACGGTGGTGAAGAGATAGATGACGGTGCCCCGCTCGCGCAACATGCGGCGATTCTCCTCGCGCAGCACGGCGCCGCCGCCGGTGGCGATCACCACGCCCTCCCGCTGGGTCAGCTCATCGATCATCTGGGTCTCGCGGTCGCGGAAGCCGCCCTCGCCCTCCACGTCGAAGATCCAGGGGATGTCGGCGCCGCAGCGCGCCTGGATCTCGTGATCGCTGTCGAAGAAGTCGCGAGAAAGTTCGGCCGCCAGGAGGCGGCCGATGGTGCTCTTGCCGGCCCCCATGGGGCCGATCAGTATCAGGTTGGGTAGTGCCTGCATCAGCGAAGGGCCACGCCGTCGTCCAGTATTCGGGGAGTGATGAATACCAGCAACTCTACCTTCTCATTGCTCTCTTGGGTATAGCGGAAGAGATGGCCGAGCACCGGCAGGTCGCCCAGGAAGGGGGTCTTGACCAGGTTGCGCAGCTCTTCGGTCTGCAGGATGCCGCCCAGCACCACGGTCTCGCCGTTGTCCACCAGCACCTGGGTCTGGATCTCGTTCTTGTTGATCGGTGGCTCCTCGCCGGGGTTGAACTCGCCGAAGGTGTCGTTGGTAATCGCCACGTCCATGATGATGCGGTTGTCCGGGGTGATCTGCGGGGTCACCTCCAGCGACAGCACCGCTTCCTTGAAGTCCACCGCCGCCGCACCGCTGGCGGCGGACTCACGGTAGGCCCGCTCCTGGCCCTGCTTGATGACCGCGGTGCGCTGGTTGGCGGTGATCACCCGCGGCTGGGAGATCGTATAGCTGCGCCCCTCGCTCTCCATGGCGCGCAGCTCCAGGTCGAGCAGGACATCCCCGGAGAGATAGCCGAAGGCGAAGCTGGTCATCCCACCTACGCCACGATCGGTGGTACCGAAGTCCACGGCAAGGCCGCCCAGGTTTGACAAAGGCCTACCGCTCGAAGCTCCACCTTCACCGCCTACGGGACCCAAGAATACACCTCTGTCGGCGGCACCTCGGGATGATCCCGAGGCCCCCCAGTTGACACCCAACTCGCGGGAGGCACTGTCGCTGGCGATGACGATGCGCGCCTCGATCTGCACCTGGCGTACGGCCACGTCGAGGCGGTCCAGGGTGCGCATGATCTCGTCGATCTGGTCGGCGGTATCCTGGATCAGCAGGGTGTTGGTGCGTGGATCGATGGCCACTCGGCCGCGCTCGGAGAGCAGGCCGAACCCCTGCCCACCGCGCAGCAGCGCCGCCAGGTCAGTGGCTCGGGCATACTTCACCTGGATATACTCGGTAGTGAGCGGCGCCAGCACCTCCATCTGCTCCCGGGCCTCGAGCTCCTGGCGCTCGATATTGGCCAACTCGCTGGCCGGGGCCACCACGATGACGTTGCCCTCCTGGCGACTGGCCAGGCCGTGGCTCTTGAGCACCAGGTCCAGCGCCTGGTCCCAGGGCACATCCTCCAGGTTGAGGGTCACCCGGCCTTGGACGCTATCGCTGGCCACCAGGTTGAGCCCGGTGAAGTCGGCGATGATCGCCAGCACCGAGCGCACCTCGATGTCCTGGAAGTTGAGGGTGATGCGCTCACCGGTGTAGGAGAATTGCTCGCGGGTGCGCTGGTCGCGCTCCTGCTGGGTCACCGGCTGGGCCTCGATGGTCAGCTGGCGGCCGCTCTGGGTGGAGACCATGGCGTACTCGCCGGCACCCTCGATATCGAGGGTCACGCCGTCGCGGCCGACCCGCGGGGTGACGCGGCGCAGCGGGGTGCCGAAGTCGCTGACGTCATAGACCTGATCCAGGGAGGGCGGCAACTCCACGCCGCGCAGGTCGGCGGTGATGCGGTTGCGCCCACTCTCGCGCACCCGGGCATCTACCCCGGCGCGGTCGAAGGTGACGACCAGCCGGCCGGCGCCCCCTTCGCCGCGGCGGAAGTCGATATCCTGAACGCTGGGGCCGCTGGCGACGGTCCGGCTGCGGGCCGGCTCGCTGGCGGCCGGTGCCGGCGAAGCGGCAGCGACCTGGGCCACGCCGGTATCTGCCGCACCGCCACCGATGGCCAGGCGCAGGCGATTGCCCTGCTCGCGGGTGTTGTAGGGCAGCGGCCCCTCGAGGTCGAACACCAGGCGGGTGCGAGAACCGGCCTCCAGCGCCGTGACCCGCTGCACGCCGCCGATGCTCAGGGCGTAGTTGCGCTGGTTAAGGCGGTTGGCGGTCTCCATCAGGTCGATGGTCAGCCGTGCCGGGTCATCCAGACGATAGCCGCGCACCTCCGGCACCGGGCCGGCGAATGAGAGGTCGACCTCCAGCTCGCCTCCGGCACCCTGGCGGAAGTCGAGCCCCTCCAGGGAGGAGGCCGCCAGGGCACCGACGGAGACCGCCAGCAGCAAGAGTGTCACGAATCCACGCGTCATGATCGGTAGCATTGTTCCCTTCCCCCGCTTGTCGCCCATCTCAGCCGGTGGGCGGCGAATCGCTTGCCTGGTTGTTTGTCAGAATTTAATGGTCAGAATCTAACTGTCAGAATCCACTTGCCAGGCTCTAGTCGTTGAGCGTCAGCTGCGTCGTGCGTTCGATCCAGCCACCGCGCCCGGTGGGGACCACCTCGATCAGCTGCACCGAAGCGGAGGTGATGCTGACGATGCGCCCGAAGTCGCTGCCCATGTGGTTGCCCACGCGCAGCCGATGCACCGTACCGGTGGGCGCCCTGACCAGCGCCGAGGGCTGCCCGCCATGGATCAGGGTGCCCACCAGGTCGAGCTGGCCGAGGCCGTAGGCCTCGAGTGGCTCCCGCGTACGACTCAGATCCGGCGCCAGCTCCTCGGAGCCGCGCGGCGGCAGCTCCGTCTCGGGCAACCTGGCGATGAACGGACTGCGCCGATCGGCCTCGTCGTAGGGCAGCGCCTCATAGTCGGGTATGTCGGGCAGCTCCACCCGCGGGGTCGCGCCGGGGTTGCTGCGAATCTCGGCCAACTGGCGGTCGAGCGCCCCCAGCTGCGGATCGGCACACCCGGCCAACCCGAGCAGCAGCGCGGCGGCCAGCGCCGCGGAGAGACGGTTGGCATGGTTCATGGCACGCCCTCCTCACCCTGACGGTAGCTGTAGGTCCGCGCCAGCATCGACAGGCGCAGGCGCTGGCCGCTGCCGCCCTCCGGCGACAGGGTCATGTCATGCAGGGTGACGATACGAGGCAGCCCCGCCACGCCGGCCAGGAAGGTGGCGATGCGGTGGTAGTCCCCCTGCACCTGAATATCGAAGGGCTGCTCGATGTAGTGCTCGCGGGTGATCGGGCTGCGCAGGCGAATGGAGTCGATGGCAAGCTGGTTGTCGATGGCGGTCTCGCTGATGTTGTCGATCAGGGACGGCACCTCGGCGCCGGTGGGCAGCATTTCGCGCAGCTCGCCCATGCGCCCCTCGAGGATGACCATCTGCTCGCGCATGGCCTCCAGGTTGGCCGCCTGGGCCGCCTTGCTGCGGTAGTCGCGGATCAGCTGCGCCTCCTGGCCACGCACGCGGTCCAGCTCCTCCTTGGCGGGCGACGCCAGGTACCAGTGCATGCCGAAGAAGGTCACGCCCAGCACCAGCAGGCAGCAAAACAGCTGCAGCGTCCAGGGCCAGACGCCGGCTTCCTTGATATCGAGCTCGCGCCAGTCCAGCTCGCGCAGGCGACGCATCTCTCCCTTGAGACTCATGACCCCTCCTCCAACGACGCCTGACTCTCCTCACTCTCCTCCACCGCCATGGGGAGCCGCTGGCTCATGCTCAGGCTAAAGCGGCGCCGCTCTCCGCCGCCCTCGGCCTCCACCTCAGAGAGCACCGGCACCGTGAAGGCACCCGCGGCGGCCAGGGCCCGCAACTGGTCGGAGACCTGGCGGTTGTTCTCGGCCAGGCCGGCCAGACGCAGGCTGTCACCCTGGCGGGTGACCTGGGTGTAGTGGACACCGTCCACCAGGCTGGTGGTCAGGTCGCCGAGCACATGGACGGTCTGGGTGCGCCCCATCTGCAGATCGGTGAACACCCGCACCTGCTCGAGCATCTGCTCGCGGATCGCCTCGAGCTCGCTGATTTCACGAATATCGTCGTCAAGCTGACGACTGTAATCCTGAATATGAGCGTTGCGTCTCTGCTGGGCTTGGGTCTCCTGCTCGTAGTGCCAGGTCAGGCCGTAGCCTCCCCCGAGGCCCAGTGCCGCGGCCAGCCCCAGGGTTACGAAGAAGCGCTTGCTACGGCGGGCACGGAGTTCCTCGCGCCAGGGCAGCAGGTTGATCTCGATCGTCATGGGCGGGACCTCATTGCCAGGCCGCAGGCGGTCAGCAGCGCCGGGGCATCACCGGAGAGCGTCTGTACGTCGATGCGGCTGTTGACCTTCATCCGCGCCAGCGGATTGGCGATGGAGACCTCCATGCCGCTCTCCTGGGCCAGCCGCTCGGCCAGGCCCGGCAGCATGCTGGTGCCGCCGGCCAGCACCATGCGCCGCACCTCCTGCTTGCGGCCCGCGGTGTAGTAGAGCTGCAGGGAACGCCCGACCTGCTGCACCAGGGTATCCAGGAAGGGGGCGAGCACGCTGCGCTGATAGTCCTCGGGCAAACCGCCACGCTTCTTGGCCAGGCCCGCCTCGTCGAGGCTCAGGCCGTAGCGGTTGCGGATTTCGTCGGTGAGCTGGCGGCCGCCGAACACGGTATCGCGGCTGTAGACCACCCGACCCTCGCGCAGCACGTGGAAGGTATTCATGGTGGCGCCGATGTCCACCAGGGCCACGCAGTCCTCCTCGCCGGCTACCTGGGGCAGCTGATGGCGCACCTCGGTGAAGGCACGCTCCATGGCGAAGGTCTCGACATCCACCGCCTCGGGGGTCAGCCCCCCCTGGAGCAGGGCATCGGTGAGCTGGCTGACATCCTGCTGGCGGCAGGCCACCAGCAGCACGTCCTGCTGGTCGGCATAGCGGGCGTTCAGTCCCAGTCGCTGGAAATCGAAGGCGACCTCACTGAACGGAAAGGGGATGTGCTTGTCTGAGTCAAGCTGGATGCGCGCTTCGATCTCGTCGTCGCTGAGCGAGGCGGGAAGAGTGAGCGTTTTGGTGATGGCCGCACTGGCAGGAACCGCCACCACGGAACGGCGGGAATGTGGCTTGGCCTGCTGCACCGCCCGGGAGAGGGCATCGACCACCTCCCCCATGTCCTGGATGCGCCGCTCGACCACGGCGCCCTCACGCAGTGGCCGGACCGCATAACTTTCGACCTGGTAGCTGGCGCCAGCACGCCGGAGTTCCACGAGTTTGACAGTTGCCGAGGTGATATCGACACCGATCAGTCCCTTGCTGGATGCCCTGAATCGCATCTCCGTCTTGCCCCTGCTGATCCATGTGGAATGCCACTTGTTATATCGCTCACCCCTCTCGACAGGAGGCGGCTGAGCCTGGGGGGCTAGCCCCTGTAAGCTGAGGTTACATGATATTGCCGATCCTCACACGGCTAACCGCAAACCTGCACCCTCAACGCTGGTGACCCCGCGCCTGGATTCCTATAATGGCGTCTTGATCGCCACAACACATCGCCACCGCAACGCCCCAGTTCCCTGCATGGACACCGCCTTTTCATGACGTTTTTCAGAACCCTGCTCTTCTCCCTGGCTTGGCTGCTGGTGTCGCTCACCGCGGCCGTGACACTGGGCGTGGTGGGCGCCGCGCTCTATTTCGCTCCCGGGCTGCCCGACGTACGTCAGCTCCAGGACTTCGAGCTCCACTCCCCGCTGCGCATCTTCACCCGCGACGGGAAGCTGATCGGCGAGTTCGGCGAGGAGCGCCGCATGCCGGTGGATTTCGAGGAGATTCCCGAGGACTTCATCCAAGCGCTGCTTTCCGCCGAGGACGCCAACTTCTTCGACCACCGTGGCGTCGACCCCAGGGGCCTGGCCCGGGCGGCCATGGAGCTGGCCTCAAGCGGCGGCGAGATCCAGTCAGGCGGTTCCACCATTACCATGCAGGTCGCGCGCAACTACCTGCTGACTCTGGACCGCACCTTCACCCGCAAGATCCGCGAGATCCTGCTGGCCCTGCAGATGGAGCAGGTGCTTTCCAAGGAAGAGATCCTCGAGCTCTACGTCAACAAGATCTTCCTCGGCAACCGCGCCTATGGCATCGCCGCCGCCGCCGAGACCTACTACAACCGACCGCTGGCCGAGTTGACCCTGGCCGAGAAGGCGATGATCGCCGGCCTGCCCAAGGCGCCGTCGGCCTTCAACCCCCTGGCCAACCCGGAGCGCTCGCTGATCCGCCGCAACTGGATCCTCTACCGCATGCGCCATCTGGGCCATATCGACCAGGCCGCTTATGATGAGGCGGTCCAGGCACCGGTCACTGCCCGCCGCTATATTGCCCAGACCGAGGTGGATGCCGATTACGTTGCCGAGATGGCCCGCCAGTTCGCCGTGGAACGCTTCGGCGAGGCAGCCTACACCGGCGGCTACCGCATCCACACCACCCTGGATAGCGACCTGCAGCCCTTCGCTCGCAGCGCCCTGGCCGACGGGCTGATCGACTATGACACCCGTCACGGGTGGCGCGGGGCCGAGGAGCGCAATCTCCCCTCCAGCCTGGTGGAGGCCCAGGCGCTTACCGACCGCCGCGGCCTGGAGGAGGAGCTCGACGAGTCCCCCGAGATCCTGGAGACCGCCCAGCGCGCCGCCGAACGCAGCCAGACCGAGATCGAGGGCATCGAGGGCGACGTCAGCAACTGGGTGCAGGTACTGGAGCGCACGCCGGGCTTCGGCCCGCTGCAGGCCGCTATCGTGGTGGAGAGCAGCGGCCGCGAGATGCGGGTACTGACCCGCGGCGGCGAACTGCGCACCATCGCCTGGGATGGCCTCTCCTGGGCGCGGGCCTATCGCAGCCCACGAGCCCGCGGCCCGGAGCCCGGCTCCGCCGCCGAGATCGCCACCCGCGGCGATTTGGTCCGCGTGCTGGAGCGCGAGGATGGCAGCTTGCGCCTGGCCCAGCGCCCCGATGCCGAGGGCTCCCTGGTGGTGATGCACCCCGACACCGGCGCCATCCTGGCCCTTCAGGGTGGCTTCAGCTTCCAGGCCAGCAAGTTCAACCGCGCCGTTCAGGCCCAGCGACAGTCGGGGTCGATCTTCAAGCCCTTCGTCTACTTGGCAGCGCTGGAAAGCGGCCTGATGAACGCCGCCAGCGTGGTCAACGACGCCCCCGTGGTGATCCAGGACGGCAGCAGCGAGCTGTGGCGCCCGGTCAACGCCAGCGGCGATTTCCTGGGCCCGACCCGCCTGCGGGTGGCCCTGGCGCGCTCGCGCAACCTGGTCACTATACGCGTGCTGCAGGAGGTGGGACTCGATGCCACCATCGACTTCCTGGAGGGCTTCGGCTTCGCCAGCTCACGCCTGCCCCGCGGGTTGTCGCTGGCGCTGGGCAGCGCCGACCTGACCCCGCTGGAGATGACCAACGCCTATGCGGTGCTGGCCAACGGCGGCTATCAGGTGGCCCCCTGGTTCATCGAACGCATCACCCGCGGTGACGACGACATGCTGCTCGAGGAGGCCACTCCTGCGGTGGTGTGCCGCGAATGCCGCGACGGCCAGACCGAGGTTGAGATCGACGGCCGTCGCCATCCGGTGGCGCCCCAGGTCGTGGATCCGGTATCGGCCTATATACTGTCCGACATGTTGCGCGACGTGATCGACAGCGGTACTGGCCGCGCCGCTCTGTCGCTGGGCCGTGACGATATCGTCGGCAAGACCGGCACCACCAACAACCAGCGGGATGCCTGGTTCGCCGGCTACAACGCCGACCTGGTCGCCACCGTATGGGTGGGCAAGGA
Organism: Halomonas salsilacus; assembly: GCF_051216275.1. Lineage (NCBI taxonomy): Bacteria > Pseudomonadati > Pseudomonadota > Gammaproteobacteria > Oceanospirillales > Halomonadaceae > Halomonas > Halomonas salsilacus. The sequence goes on along the minus strand of NZ_JBPKAQ010000001.1, from coordinate 95,791 downwards.
CAACAACGAGACCACCGCCGAGTACGGCGCTAACGCCGCCCTGCCGATCTGGATCGACTTCATGGGCGACGCCCTTGAGGGTAGGCCCGTGGCGAAACACGACCGGCCCGCCAGCATCGTCACCGCCCGGGTCGATGCAAACAGCGGGCGCCTGCTGCCCGACGGCCACGGCGGCGGCATCAGCGAGCTCTTCCATCCGGACCACCTGCCCAGCTTCCAGCCCCGCCGCGTCGAGAGCGAGGTGGAGCAGCACAGCGGCTCACAGGGCACAGGCTCCTACGAGGCGATCTTCTAGCGCTACCTGCCGGGGTGGCACGGATGCCGCCCCTCTCTATCTCGAGCACCCCGACCTCACGCCCGCTGGGATTCACTCACCGGCACTATGGGGATGCCCATGCAACACCTTGCCAACCGCCTGATGACCCTGGTGCTGGGCCTCGCCGCCAGCGGCGCCACCCTCGCCAGTCCCTTCTACGCCCCGCCGTCCATCGACGAGAAGCCCCACGGCTTCAGCGGTGAAGCAGAGCTTGGCTATACCCACCTCACCGGCAATACCGACAGCCAGACGCTGATCGGCAAGAGCCAGTTGACCTGGCTGCGCGACCGCTGGACCCATCTGCTTCGCGGCGAGGTGCGCCATGTCTCCCGGAACGGCGATACCAGCGCCGAGCAGTATCGCCTGACCGGTCGCGAACGCTACGACCTCGAGGGGCCCCACTACCTGTTCGGCTTTGCCCGCTGGGAGAAAGACCGCTTCAGCGGCTACGAACTGCAGCTTTCCGCCATCGCCGGCTACGGCCGCGAACTGATCAGCAGCGAGCGCCACCGGCTCTCGCTGGAGGCCGGGCCGGGCTATCGCCACGACCGCATCGATACCGAGCCCAACGCCTCGCTTGCCGTGGCCTACGGGGCCCTGGACTGGCACCTCGAGGCCACCGAGACCACCACTCTCAGCCAGGAACTCTCGGTGGAGTCCACCGACGAGGACACCACCTCGCGCTCGCTCTCCTCGCTGACCACGCTGCTCAACTCACGCCTGGCGATGCGCCTCTCCCACGAGATCAAGCGCAACTCCCAGCCCCCGGAAGGCGCCGAGGCACGCACCGACCACACCACCAGTGCCTCGCTGCTCTACCACTGGTAACCCCCTTATCCTCGAGCCCTCTCTCCCCCAGACATGACGACGCCGGCCCTGGGGCCGGCGTCGCAGAGGAGTGTGCGTCTCGAGGCAGCAACACGTTGCGCGTTACAACCATACGTTACACGCCGTACGTTACACGCCGTACGTTACACGCCGTAAACGTCGTCCACGCTCTTCAGCGGGTAATGTGACGGGTAGGGGCGGCGCGCCACGCCGGAATCCACCGCCGCCTGGGCCACCGCGGAGGTGATCCGCTCGAGCAGGCGCACGTCCACCGGGGTGGGGATGATGTACTCGCGACCGAAGCTCATTTCCTTCAGCTCATAGGCGTCCAGCACCTCCTGGGGCACCGGCTCGCGGGCCAGGCCCATGAGGGCGTGAACCGCGGCGACCTTCATTTCCTCATTGATGCGGGTGGCACGCACGTCCAGCGCCCCGCGGAAAATGAAGGGGAAGCCCAGCACGTTGTTGACCTGGTTCGGGTAGTCCGAGCGGCCGGTGGCCATGATCACGTCGGGGCGCGTCTCGCGGGCCAGGTCCGGGTGGATCTCCGGATCAGGGTTGGTGCAGGCGAAGACCACCGGATTGGGCGCCATCTTGCGGATGTGATCGGCCGTCATCAGGCCGGGGCCGGAGAGACCGACGAAGACGTCGGCGCCATCGATGGCATCGGCCAGGGTGCGCTTGTCGGTATCGACGGCGAACATCGCCTTGTAGGGGTTGAGATCCTCGCGACCAGTGTGGATCACACCCTTGCGGTCGAGCATCACCAGGTTCTCGGCGCGGGCGCCACAGGCCACCAGCAGCTTCATGCAGGCGATTGCCGCCGCTCCGGCCCCCAGGCAGACAATGTTCGCCTCGTCCAGGCGCTTGCCGGCAATCTCCAGGGCGTTAAGCATGCCCGCCGCGGTGACGATGGCGGTGCCGTGCTGGTCATCGTGGAACACCGGAATGTTGCACTGCTCGATCAGCGCCTGCTCGATCTCGAAGCACTCCGGCGCCTTGATGTCCTCGAGGTTGATGCCCCCCCAGGTGTCGGCAATGCGCGCCACGGTATCGATGAAGGCCTGGGGGCTCTCGGAGTTGACCTCGATGTCCACGGAGTTGATGCCGGCGAAGCGCTTGAACAACACGCCCTTGCCCTCCATGACCGGCTTGCTGGCCAAGGCGCCCAGATTGCCCAACCCCAGGATCGCGGTACCGTCGGAGATCACTGCCACCAGGTTACCCTTGCCCGTATAGCGGTAAGCGTTCTCGGGGTCGCGGGCGATCTCGCGCACCGGTTCGGCCACGCCCGGGCTGTAGGCCAGGGAGAGATCCTTGGCGGTGGCGGTGGGCTTGGTCAGTTCGACGGAAAGCTTTCCGGGAATGGGCTTGGCGTGATAATCCAGCGCGGCCTGTCGTGCGTCACTCATGAAGGTGGGTTCCGGTCAGGGTGGAATAGACCCTCCACGATATAGAAAAACCTTCCATCGCTCAAGCTGATGGAATTTCTCGCCTGTTGTACGCTTGTTTGACACCGATAACAGCTATTTGCTGCAACTTATGACGAAAAGCCCAGTCATAACCCTTTCCTTATCGCCGACCCTTCCGCATGGAATCGGGGCAACACCTGCAGGCACAAAAAAACCCGCCTCGACGGGCGGGTTTCTCGACGGTCCGAAGAGCGCCAGCACAATCAGCGTTTGATCGCGGCACCGAAACGCTTGTTGAAGCGCTCGACGCGCCCCCCGGTGGTCGCCTGCTTCTGCTTGCCGGTGTAGAAGGGGTGGCACTGGGAGCAGACATCCAGGGAGAAGTCATGACCGGAGGTAGAGCCGACCTGGAAGCTGGCGCCGCAGGAGCAGGTCGCGTTGACCGCCTTGTATTCGGGATGGATACCTTGTTTCATCTTGAGCCTCGTTGAGCTGTATGCCGCCACCTGATCGGCTGCCAGGCACCGCATACGGGTTGTCTATCGGTCGCGCTGTCTATTGGTCACGAAACCGCAAGCGCGAGTGCAAACCGGTTGTACCGCCCTGGCCGCACTCGGCAATCAGGGAGGCGCAATATTCTAGCAGAGCCAATCCCGGAGGCCAATTGCCCACCTCGACTCCGCCCCCGCGCGTGCTGGGCGTCGCGGTTCCCTCACCGCTGCGCCGCCTGTTCGACTATCGCCCCGCTGGCTCGCCCCCGCCCGGAGGCTGGGCGCCGGGGCTGCGCGTGAGGGTGCCGTTCGGTCGGCGCGAGGTGGTGGGCGTGGTGATGGAGTGCCGCGAGCGCAGCGACCTGCCCCTGGCCGAGCTCAAGCCCGTCAGCGCCTGCCTGGACTCGACCCCGCTGCCCGCCGACTGGCTGTGGCTGTGCCACTTCACCGCCCGCTACTACCAGCACTCCCTGGGGGACACCCTCCACCAGGCGATGCCGGGGCTGCTGCGCCAGGGGCGCGCCTTGGAGGGGCGCACCCGGGAACGCTGGCAGCTTACCG
>NZ_JBPKAQ010000001.1:0-92053 GCF_051216275.1 Halomonas salsilacus | reverse complement strand
CCCCCCCCCCCCACGCCCCTGCCAAGGTCCTGGCCCGGGCCCCGCGCCAGGCAGAACTGCTGGTGATGCTCGCCCAGCACCCCCACGGCCTGGCCACCCAGGTGATCCTGGCCCAGTCGTTTTCCCGCGAGCAGCTCAAGGCCCTGGCCGCCAAGGGGCTGGTGGTCGCCCGCGAGGAGGCCCTCACCGCCTGCCCCCGGCCGGACGTCGACCACCTGCTGGCCGACCCCGCCCTGCCCCTCAATCGCGAGCAGGCCGCGGCCCTCTCGGTGCTCCACGAGCGGCTGGACACCTATCACCCCTGCTTGCTGGAGGGGGTCACCGGCAGCGGCAAGACCGAGATCTACCTGCAACTGATCGAGGCGGTGGTGGGCCGCGGCCGCCAGGCGGTGGTACTGGTCCCCGAGATCGGCCTGACCCCCCAGACCCTGTCGCGCTTCCGCAGGCGCTTCCAGGTGCCGGTGGTGGCGCTGCACTCCGGGCTCACCGACCATGAGCGCCTGGACGCCTGGGAGGCCGCCGCCAGCGGTCGCGCCCCCATCGTGATCGGCACCCGCTCGGCGATCTTCACCCCGCTGGCGCGCCCTGGGGTGATCATCGTCGACGAGGAGCACGATGGCTCCTACAAGCAGCAGGATGGCCTGCGCTACCACGCCCGCGACCTGGCCGTGGCCCGCGCCCACCACCACGCCATCCCGCTGCTGCTGGGCAGTGCCACGCCCTCGCTGGAGAGCCTGGCCAAGGCGCGCAGCGGCGAGTGGCGACACCTGCCGTTGACCCGCCGCGCCACCCGCCATGCCCCCGCCAAGCTGGAACTGATCGACCTGCGCGGGCGGCCCCGCCAGGGCGGGCTGATCCCGCCGGTGATCGAGGCCATCCGCGAGACCCTGGCCGCCGACCGCCAGGTGCTGGTGTTCATCAACCGCCGCGGCTTCGCGCCGACACTGGCCTGCCACGCCTGCGGCTGGCTGGCCGAATGCGACGCCTGCGACGCGCGCATGACCCTGCATCGCCAGCCGCCGCTGCTGGCCTGCCACCACTGCGATCGCCGTCGTGCCCTGCCGGAGAGCTGTCCAACGTGCGGCAGCATCGATCTACGTCCGCTTGGCAGCGGCACCGAACGCACCGAGGAGACCCTGGCCGGCCTCTTCCCGACGGTGCCGGTGCACCGCATCGACCGCGACAGCACCCGGCGCCGCGACGCCTTCGAGCAGGCGCTGGCCGAGGTGCGCCGCGGCGAGCCCTGCCTGCTGGTGGGTACCCAGATGCTGGCCAAGGGACACCACCTGCCCCACGTCACCCTGGTAGTGGTCGTCAACGCCGACGCGGGCCTCTACGCCAGCGACTTCCGCGCCCTGGAACAGAGCGCCCAGCTGTTGGTCCAGGTGGCCGGCCGCGCCGGCCGCGCCGCCCACCCAGGGCGCGTGCTGGTGCAGACCCTGCACCCGGACGACCCGCACCTGCGCCTGCTGGCCGAGCGGGGCTACGCGCCTCTCGCCGAGCAGCTGCTGGAGGAGCGCCGCGCCGCCGCCCTGCCCCCCTTCCGCTTCCTGGCGCTGCTGCGCCTGGAGAGCGCCAAGGAGGAGGCCGCCGGCGAGCTCGGGCGACTCACCGCCGGCGCCCTGCGCGGCTGGCTGGCCGAGCACACGCTTCCGGTGGACTGCCTGGGCCCGGTGCCGGCCCCCATGGAGCGCCGCCAGGGGCGCTATCACCTGCAGGTAATGCTGGGCGCCGACAAGCGCAGCGCCCTCCATCAGGCCTGCGCCTGGCTGACCCGCTGGCTGGAGGCCACCCCCGAGGCGCGACGCACGCGCTGGTCGCTGGATATCGATCCCCAGACCCTCAGCTGACGCTCGCCCTTTAAAGCCGCACCACAATTGCCGATAATGGCCGGCCATGCCCATCAAGGCTCCGCTTCCATGCCCGCGCCGCGGGTGAGCGCCTCGTCATCGCCGGTTCATCGGCCGCTCGCCCCGCCCGGCGCCACAGGACAATCGACGCTCCATGAAAGAGATCATCGTTTCGCTGCTCGAAGGCGCCCTCGACACCCTCAAGCAGCAGGGCGTGCTGCCCGCCGACCTCGCGCCGCCCATCAAGGTCGACCCGACGAAAGACAAGGTCCACGGCGACTACGCCACCAACCTCGCGCTGATGCTGGCCAAGCCCGCCGGCAGGAAGCCCCGTGATCTGGCCGAGGCCCTGATCGCCGCCCTGCCCGAGAGTGATGCCATCCGCCAGGTGGAGATCGCCGGCCCCGGCTTCGTCAACTTCTTCGCCGCCACCGACGCCGCCGCCCAGGTGGTACGCCAGGTGCTCGACTCAGGCGACGCCTACGGCCGCAGCCTGACCGGCCAGGGGGCCAAGGTGCAGGTGGAGTTCGTCTCCGCCAACCCCACCGGGCCGCTGCACGTGGGTCACGGTCGCGGCGCAGCCATCGGTGACTGCCTCTGCCGGCTGCTCGAGGCCACCGGCTTCGACGTCACCCGGGAGTTCTACTACAACGACGCCGGTGCCCAGATCAGCAACCTGGCACTTTCTGTGCAGGCCCGCGTCAAGGGACTCGACCCCGAGGACGCGAGCTGGCCCGCCGACGGCTACCGCGGCGGCTACATCATCGATGTGGCCAACGGCTATCTCGCCGGCGAGACCGTCCATGCCGACGACCGCCACGTCATCGGCAAGGGCGACCCGGACGATCTCGAGGCGATCCAGGAGTTCGCGGTGGCCTACCTGCGCCGCGAGCAGGACCTAGACCTCAGGGCCTTCGGCGTGCACTTCGATGTCTACTTCCTGGAGTCCTCGCTCTACCGCGATGGCAAGGTGGAGGCCGCCGTCGAGCGCCTGATCGAGAGGGGCCACACCTATGAGCAGGATGGCGCCCTGTGGCTGCGCACCACGGGCTTCGGCGACGACAAGGACCGGGTGATGCGCAAGTCCGACGGGCAGTACACCTACTTCCTGCCCGACGTGGCCTACCATCTCGACAAGTGGCAGCGCGGCTTCGGCAGCGTGGTCAACGAGCAGGGCGCCGACCACCACTCCACCGTGACCCGGGTACGCGCCGGCCTGCAGGCCCTGGAGATCGGCATTCCCCAGGGCTGGCCCGACTACGTGCTGCACCAGATGGTGATGGTGACCCGCTCTGGGGTGGAGGTGAAGCTCTCCAAGCGCGCCGGCAGCTACGTCACCGTGCGCGACCTGATCGATGAGGTGGGCCGCGACGCCACGCGCTTCTTCCTGGCCGCTCGCCGCGCGGACTCCCAGCTGACCTTCGACATCGACCTGGCGCGCTCCCAGTCCAACGACAACCCGGTCTACTACGTCCAGTACGCCCACGCTCGGGTCTGCAGCGTGATGCGCCGCGCCGAGGCCGACGGCTTGCCCTTCGACCCTGCCCAGGCCTTGGCGAGCCTGGGCCTGCTCGAGGAAAACCAGGAGAAGGCGCTGATGAACCGCCTGGCCCGCTACCCCGAGGTGGTGGAGCACGCCGCCGCCGCCCGCGAACCCCAGCAGATCGGCCAGTACCTGCTGGACCTGGCCGCCGACTTCCACACCTGCTACAACGCGGTGAAGGTGATGGTCGAGGACGACGCCCTGCGCAATGCTCGCCTGGCCTTGGGCCTGGCCACCCGCCAGGTATTACGCAACGGCCTGGACCTGATGGGAGTCAGCGCCCCCGAGGAGATGTAAGCCATGGCGACTCGCAAGCAGCCACCGAAGCGGCGTGGCGCCACCAGCAGCCGCCGCCAGCCCGGCAACAAGACACGCCGGGAATGGCGACTGCCCGGCTGGGTGTGGGGCCTGGCCGGTGTAGTGGCCGGGTTCCTGCTCTCCCAACACCAGCACGGCGTGGCCCCCTGGCAGGTGGAGGACTCTCCCCTGGCCACGGTGCTGCCGCGCAGCGCCCCACCTGAGACTCGCAGCGAACCCTCGGCACCGGAAGCGCCCAGCGAGCCGCGCATGCCCACCTTCGAGTTCTACACCCTGCTGCCGGAGTCCGAGGTAATCGCCCCGCGCGGCGAGATGCCCGCCTCCACGGCGCGCCCGCCGGCGCCGCCATCCGCCGAGGAGACGGCCGAGGCCGGCGACGACCCCATCGCCCAAGTGATCGCCGCCAACCTGGCCGCCGACAACACCCCGAAACCTGCGGCCGAGCCCGCCGCCCGCAACGGCCACCGCTACATGTTGCAGGCTGCCTCCTTCCGCGAGCCCGGCGACGCCCAGCAGCTTCAGCGCCGGCTGCGCGACTTCGGCCTGCTGGCCCAGGTCAGCGAGGTCAAGGCCTCCGGCGGCCAGACCTGGCATCGCGTCCAGGTCGGCCCCTACGATGACAACCGCGAGCTCAACCGCGCCCAGGACCTGATGGTCACCCAGGGTATCGAGCCGCTGTTGATTCGCCTCCAGAACTGACCCCACCCAACGGTTGAAATCTTCTCCCGGCGCCCGCATTTCCCCCGGAAGCTCATTCACGGCGCCCGGGCCGCCTGCGGCGCCGACAGTCATCGGGAGCCACCCGCTCCCCCAAGGAGATTCCCCTCCATGACCACGATCGTATCCGTGCGCCGCGGTGACCAGGTGGCGCTGGCCGGTGACGGCCAGGTATCCCTGGGCAACACCGTGATGAAGGGCAACGCCAGCAAGGTACGCCGCCTCTACCGGGGCGAGGTGCTGGCGGGCTTCGCCGGCGGCACCGCCGACGCCTTTACCCTTTTCGAGCGCTTCGAGGCGCAGCTGGAGAAGTACCAGGGCAACCTGGTCAAGGCCGCCGTGGAGCTGGCCAAGGACTGGCGTACCGACCGCGCTCTGCGTCGCCTGGAGGCGCTGCTGGCCGTGGCCAACAAGGATGCCTCGCTGATCATCACCGGCAACGGTGACGTGGTGGAGCCCGAGCGCGGCATCATCGCCATCGGCTCCGGCGGCAACTTCGCCCTGGCCGCGGCCCGGGCGCTGCTCGAGAACACCGACCTGTCGGCGAAGGAGATCACCGAGAAGTCGCTGGCGATCGCCGGCGACATCTGCGTGTTCACCAACCACAACGTCACCCTCGAAACGCTCTGAAGGCCGCCACCATGACCCAGATGACCCCCCGCGAGATCGTCCACGCTCTGGACCAGTACATCATCGGCCAGCAGGACGCCAAGCGCGCCGTCGCCATCGCCCTGCGCAACCGCTGGCGCCGCATGCAGCTCGACGCCGACCTGCGCCAGGAGGTGACGCCCAAGAACATCTTGATGATCGGCCCCACCGGGGTGGGCAAGACCGAGATCGCCCGGCGCCTGGCCAAGCTGGCCCGCGCCCCCTTCATCAAGGTGGAGGCCACCAAGTTCACCGAGGTGGGCTATGTGGGCCGCGACGTCGACTCGATCATCCGCGACCTGACCGAGGCCGCCATCAAGCTGGTGCGCGAGCAGGCCAAGGAGGAGGTGGGCCACCGCGCCGAGGATGCCGCCGAGGATCGCATCCTCGACGCCCTGCTGCCGCCAGCCCGCGGCCAGGAGGATGAGCCGCGCCAGGAAAGCGGGACCCGCCAGGTCTTCCGCAAGAAGCTGCGCGAGGGCCAGCTCGATGACAAGGAGATCGACATCGAGCTCACCCAGCAGGGCCCCAACGTCGACATCATGACTCCGCCGGGCATGGAGGAGATGACCCAGCAGCTCTCCAGCCTGTTCTCCGGCATGGGCAAGCAGAAGACCGAGACCCGCCGGGTCGCGGTGAAAGACGCCTTCGCCCTGCTGCGCGACGAGGAGGCCGGCAAGCTGGTCAACGAGGCGGAGATCAAGAGCCGTGCCATCGAGGCGGTGGAGCAGCACGGCATCGTTTTCCTGGACGAGATCGACAAGGTCACCAAGGGCAGTGGCCAGTCCAGCGGCGGCGAGGTCTCCCGCGAGGGCGTCCAGCGCGACCTGCTGCCGCTGATCGAGGGCTCCACGGTCTCCACCAAGTACGGCATGGTCAAGACCGACCACATCCTGTTCATCGCCTCCGGCGCCTTCCACCTGTCGCGCCCCTCGGACCTGATTCCCGAACTGCAGGGCCGCCTGCCGATCCGCGTCGAACTCAACGCCCTGACGCCCGATGACTTCAAGCGCATCCTGACCGAGCCCTCCGCTGCGTTGACCAAGCAGTACCAGGCGCTGCTGGCCACCGAGGGCCTGGCGATCGAGTTCACCGACGACGGCATCGAGCGCATCGCCGAGATCGCCTGGCAGGTCAACGAGGGCACCGAGAACATCGGCGCGCGCCGCCTGCACACCGTGTTGGAGCGCCTGCTCGAGGAGGCCTCCTACCGGGGCAGCGATATCGGCACGCCGCTGACCATCGACGCCCCCTACGTGGACTCCCAGCTCGGCGAGCTGGCCAAGGATGAGGACCTGTCGCGGTATATCCTGTAGCTACAGCGATACACTCAACACTCCCGGGAAGCCGGGTGCCGTAGCGAAGCGATATCTACCCGTGATCGCTGGAGCAAGCGAAGCCGCGCACGACGCTCGCCAGGGATGGCGAGCACGGCACGCGGCACCTCCCAACGCCAGAGGCACAAGCCCGCATGACAGCCCCTATCCCGACCCGAGTGCACTACCACCGCAAGGCCCAGGAGCTCGAGCTCGGCTATGCCGATGGCCAGCGCCATCGACTCCCCGTCGAGTACCTGCGGGTCTTCTCCCCCTCCGCCGAGGTACGCGGCCACGGTCCCGATACCGCCACCCTGCAGGTGGGGAAGAGGTTCGTCGGCCTCAAGGACATTACCCAGACCGGCCGCTATGCCCTCAAACTGCACTTCGACGACGGCCACGACAGCGGCCTTTTCAGCTGGGACTATCTGTGGTGGCTGATCCAGAACCATGAGGCCAACTGGGCGGACTACCTGCAGCGCCTGAAGGACGCCGACGCCAGCCGCGAGCCCCTGGGCATCGAAATCAAGCAGCTCTGAACCGCCGTCAAGACAATCGCCGCCGCGGGACGCTACAATGGCGCCCATCCGAGGCACCGGCCTCTCCCATGCAGCGAATCGGGAGCCCCATCGCATGAGCGCCAACCCCAGCTCCAGGGACCAGCAGACTACCCACTTCGGCTTCCAGGAAGTGCCCGTCGAGGAGAAGGCCGCCCGCGTGGCCAAGGTCTTCCACTCCGTGGCTGCCCGCTATGACGTCATGAACGACCTGATGTCCTTCGGTATTCACCGCCTGTGGAAGCGACTGACCATCGAGCGCGCCGGGGTGCGCCCGGGCCACAGCGTGCTCGATATCGCCGGCGGCACCGGTGATCTCACACTCAAGTTCTCGCGTCTGGTGGGGCCTCGCGGCCGCGTGGTGCTAGCCGACATCAACGAATCCATGCTACGGGTCGGGCGAGACAAGCTGCTCGATCGCGGCGTCGGCGGCAACATCGAGTACGTCCAGGCCAACGCCGAATGTCTGCCCTTCCCCGACAACACCTTCGACTGCATCACCATCGCCTTCGGCCTGCGCAACGTCACTGACAAGGACGCCGCCCTGCGCTCAATGGCCCAGGTGCTCAAGCCTGGCGGGCGCCTGCTGGTGCTGGAGTTCTCCAAGCCCGACAGCGCGATACTATCGAAGGCCTACGACGAGTACTCCTTCCGCCTGCTGCCGAAGATCGGCGAAGTGGTGGCCAATGACGCCGACAGCTACCGCTACCTGGCCGAATCGATCCGCATGCACCCGGACCAGGAGACTCTCAAGGCGATGATGGAGGCGGCCGGCCTGGAGCGGGTCGAGTACAGCAACCTCACCGGGGGCATCGTGGCCCTGCACCGCGGCATCAAGCTGTAATGCTGTTACTGGCCGGCCTGGAACGCACCCTCAACGCGCTGCTCGCCCGGGACCCGGCGGCGCCCTCGCGCCTGGCTCGGCTCGCCGGTCAGCGCCTGCTGCTGCGCCTGAGGAGTCCCGAGCTGGCCCTGGCCATCCATTACCACCCCCAGGGCCTCGACCTGCTGCGTCCGGAAAGCCTTGAGGACCAGGTCTTCGATGCCGTGATGGGGCTGGACGCCGAGACCGCCGGCGCACTACTCGGGGGCGCCTCCATCGAGCGGCTGATGTTCCAGGGGCGGCTGGCGGTGCGTGGCCGCACCCAGTTGCTGGAGCAGACCCGCGACCTGCTGCTCGACCTCGACCTGGACTGGGAGGGCGAGCTGGCCCGCTGGCTGGGCGATGTGCCCGCCAACAGCCTGGCCCAGGGACTGCGCCGCCTGGGACGCTTCGGGCTGCGCACCCGCAAGGAGTTCTGCGCCGACCTCTCCGAGTATCTGGTGGAAGAGGCCCGCCTGCTGCCCGGCCGCCCCCAACTGGAGGTGCTGCGCGACCACCTCACCGAGCTCGAGGTCTCCGCCGACCGCCTGGAGACCCGCCTGGCCAGGCTGCACCGCCGCCTGGCGGCACAGCCGACAGTACACAAAGACGGGCGAGAAACGCCATGATGCTGCTGCGGCTGCTGCGCATCCTCTGGGTGATCACCCGCTTCCGGCTCGACACCCTGATTCCCCTGGAGCGACTGCCCTGGATACTGCGGACCCTGCTGCGCCTCTCGCCGCTGCGCCTCGTGCCTATCGGCAAGCGCTCTCGCGGGGCCCGGCTGCGCCTGGCGCTGGAATCCCTGGGGCCGATCTTCGTCAAGTTCGGCCAGGTGCTCTCCACCCGCCGCGACCTGCTCCCCGGGGACATCGCCGACGAGATGAGGCGCTTGCAGGACCAGGTGCCGCCCTTCCCCGGCGTCCAGGCCCGCGCAGTGGTGGAGGACGAGCTCGGCATGACCGTGGCACTGGCCTTCGCCCGCTTCGACGCCGAGCCCCTGGCCTCGGCCTCCATCGCCCAGGTTCACGGTGCGCGCCTGCACACTGGCGAGGAGGTAGTGGTCAAGATCATCCGCCCCGGCATCGACCGGGTGATGCGTCAGGACATGGCGCTGATGTACCGCTTCGCCCAGCTGCTGGCCCTGGTTCCCGAGGCGCGCCGCCTGCGCCCGGTCGAGGTGGTGCGCGACTACGAGGCCACGCTGTTCGATGAGCTCGACCTGCACAAGGAGGCGGCCAACACCTCGCAGCTCAAGCGCAACTTCAAGAACTCGCCGCTGCTCTATGTGCCGGCAATCCACTGGGAGCTGACCCGCCAGCGGATGATGGTACAGGAGCGCATCTACGGCATCCCCGTGGCCGACATGGCGGCACTCGAGGCCCAGGAGACCGACCTCAAGCGGCTCGCCGAGCGCGGCGTGGAGATCTTCTTCACCCAGGTGTTCCGCGACAATTTCTTCCACGCCGACATGCACCCGGGCAACATCTTCGTCGCCCGCGAGCACCCCCGGGACCCCCAGTACATCGCGATCGACTGCGGCATCGTCGGCAGCCTCACCCGCGAGGACCAGGACTACCTGGCGCGCAACCTGCTGGCCTTCTTCCATCAGGACTACTACGAGGTGGCGGCGCTGCACATCGAGTCCGGCTGGGTCGGCGAGCATACCCGGGCCAACGAGTTCGCCGCGGCGATCCGCACGGTGTGCGAGCCGATCCTGGAGAAGCCGCTCAAGGACATCTCGTTCGGCCAGGTACTGCTGGGGCTGTTCCAGACCGCCCGACGCTTCGACATGGAGGTTCAGCCCCAGCTGGTGCTGTTGCAGAAGACCCTGCTCAACATCGAGGGGCTGGGGCGCCAGCTCTACCCCGACCTGGACCTGTGGACGACCGCCAAGCCCTTCCTCGAGCAGTGGATGCAGGAACGCGCCGGTGCGCTGGGCTTCTGGGAGTCCCTCAAGCGCCAGGCCCCCGAGCTGACCCGCCAGCTGCCCGAGTTGCCCGTGCTGGCCCATCAGGCGCTCTCCCAGATGGAGCAGGAGAAACGCCAGCGCCGCCGCCAGGGCGAGGCGCTCGGCGGCATCCGCCACCAGCTGGTCCGCGAGGGTCGGCGCGGCCGGCGACTGCGTCTGGGGCTCCTGCTGGTGGCCCTGGCGCTGGCCTGGCAGCCGTTGGCACAGTGGGCCGCCGGCCAGCCCTGGCCGGCCCTGACCGCCGCCGTCATCGGCCTGGCCCTGCTGGCCTGGTACTGACACGAGCTCGCGTCACGACTCATCCCCTGGCGCCTTCATGCCCCACCGCAAAGGAACCGTCATTCATGAGCGATATTCTCGACCGCCTGCAAGCTGTTCTGGATCAACGCCGCCAGGGGGATCCGCAGGATTCCTATGTGGCCGCCTTGCATCACAAGGGTCTGAACAAGATACTCGAGAAGGTCGGCGAGGAGGCCACCGAGACCCTGCTGGCCGCCAAGGACGCCGAGCACGGCGGAGAGGCAGAGCGTAAGGCGTTGATCGCCGAAACCGCCGACCTGTGGTTTCATAGCCTGGTGATGCTGTCGCACCTCGACCTCGATCACCACGCCGTACTCGACGAGCTGGGTCGCCGCTTCGGCGTATCCGGCCACGACGAGAAGGCCGCCAGACAGCAATAGACTCACAGGGCCCCCGGACCGGCCGGGGCCCCCGATCCAGAGGAAGCACTCATGTTAGGTGGTATCAGTATCTGGCAGTTGCTGATCGTACTCGGCATCATCATCCTGGTCTTCGGCACCAAGAAGCTGCGCAACGTCGGCACCGACCTTGGTGGCGCCGTGAAGGGCTTCAAGAAGGCGATGAGCGAGGAGGAGAAGGCCGAGAAGGCCGAGGGGGAAACGCAAGAACAGGCCCAGGCGCGGGTGGACCACAAGGAAGAGACCAACACCTACGACGTCCAGGCCGAGCCCAAGCCCAAGGAACAGGAAGAGCGAAAATAAGCCGCCATGTTTGACATCGGCTTTCTCGAACTCATGTTCATCGGCGTGGTAGGCCTGCTGGTGCTCGGCCCGGAGCGGCTGCCCAAGGCGGCGCGCACCGCCGGGCTCTGGATCGGCAAGATCAAGCGCACCGTCTCCGGCATGCAGCGCGAGATCAGCGCCCAACTGGAGGCGGAGGAACTGCGCCAGAAGCTCAACGAGCAGCAGAAGAAGCTCGATGAGAGCGTGCGCCAGGTCCAGCGCGACGTGGAGAGCCTCGCCGAGCCCAACCGCCCCGCCGACAAGCTCCGGCCACGCGACCAGGACACTCCATCGGCACCTGGCCCCGAGCAGCGCCTTGACGACGCCCTGGCCCGTGCCCGCCGTGACGACCCGGGCAGCGATGTCTCGGAAAGAGACGATCGCCGTGATGAACGCCCCGTGCCTTCCGCCGCCGACAAGGATGCCTCCTCCCGATGAGCAAGACCGGTGACAGCCCGGAACCGCCCCAGGCCACGCTGATAGAACACCTGATCGAGCTGCGCTCGAGGCTGCTGCGCGCCGTGGTGGCGATACTGGTGATCTTCCTGGGCCTCTACGCGTTCGCCAACGACATCTACACCTTCGTCGCCCAGCCGCTGATGGCGCTGCTGCCGGAGGGGTCGCAGATGATCGCCACCGAGGTTGCCTCGCCCTTCCTGGCGCCCTTCAAGCTGACTCTGGTGGTGGCGGTGTTCATCGCCATTCCCTACGTGCTGCACCAGGCCTGGGCCTTCGTGGCCCCAGGTCTCTATGACAACGAAAAGGCCCTGGCGCTGCCGATCCTCGCCTCCAGCGTGATGCTCTTCTACGCCGGGGCGGCCTTCGCCTACTACGTGGTCTTCCCGCTGCTGTTCCAGTTCTTCACCCAGACAGGGCCAGAGAACGTGGCGGTAATGACCGACATCAACGCCTATCTCAACTTCGTCCTCAAGCTGTTCTTCGCCTTCGGGGTGGCCTTCGAGATCCCCATCGCCACCTTTCTGCTGATCGCCTCCGGGGCCACCACGGTGGAGAGCCTGTCGAAGAAACGCCCCTACATCATCCTTGGCTGCTTCGTGGTGGGCATGCTGCTCACCCCCCCGGACGTGATCTCCCAGAGCCTGCTGGCGGTACCCATGTATCTGCTCTATGAGGTCGGCCTGCTGTTTGGCCGCCTGGCGCAGCGCAAGAAGCAGCGCAACGAGGCACAGGGCGAGACGGAGGAGTAGCGCGGTACGTTCCGCTGACGAAACACCCCCGCCGGATCGCATCGGCGGAAGTGTTATGTTGGATCATGTCCTGGCGCTTAGCGATCCATCAGCTCATCGATGCGGTCAACCAGCTTGAAGATGCCGGTGGCCGCCTCGCTGATGCGAGTCGCCAGCATGTAGGCCGGGGTGGTGACCACGCGGTTCTCGAAATCCACCACGATCTCCCCCGCGGCGCAGCTGCGGTGCAGGCCGCCCATGGCGCTGATGGCGCCGGAAACGCCCGGGTCGTGGCCGATGGTCACGGCGATGCCTGGACCCAGCAGCTTGGTTACCATCACCGGGGCGATGCACATCAGCCCGATCGGCTTGCGCGCCTTCTGGAAGCCGGCCATGGCCTCCCTGAGCTCGTCGAGCACCTTCATGTCGGCGCCCGCCTCGGCGAAGCTGGAGAGGTTCTTGGCCGCCCCGAAGCCGCCGGGCAGGATCACCGCATCGAAGTCGTCTGCGTCAAGCTCCGAGAGCGGCGAGATCTCGCCGCGCGCCAGGCGCGCCGACTCGGTCAGCACGTTGCGGGTCTCGCCCTTGGCCACCTCGCCGCTGCGATGGTCGATCACGTGGTGCTGCTCGATGTCCGGGGCGAAGCAGCGATAGCCGATGCCCAGCTGGTCGAGCCGCAGCAGGGTCAGGGTGGTCTCGTAGATCTCGGAACCGTCGAAGACACCGCAGCCCGAGAGAATCACCGCCACCTGTTTGCTCATGCCTGTCTCCTTGCAGGGGTCACCCGCCAACGGGCGGGCCCGATAATCGAATCCCACACTCTAGAGCGAACGTACGGGTGCGACAAGGCGAGACTTTCGGCGTACCGGCACGCTGATATACTCGGTATCAGCCACGACCCGTCGTCATCCAACTGTCATATCGTGTCGCCACAATGCCCACTGGCCGGCGACCCACGCTGGAGAATCGCCTTGAGTTTCATGACCACCCGACAGTTTCCCTCGACCCGCCTGCGCCGCATGCGCCGCGACGAATTCTCACGTCGGCTGATGCGCGAGACCACCCTGACACCGGCCGACCTGATCTGGCCGGTGTTCGTGCTGGAGGGCAAGAACCAGCGCGAGGCCGTGCCCTCCATGCCGGGGGTCGAGCGCCTGTCGCTGGATCTGCTGATCGAGGAGGCCCGCGAGGCGCATCTGCTGGGCATCCCGGCCCTGGCGCTGTTCCCGGTGGTCGACGCCTCCCTGAAGAGCGAACTGGCCGAGGAGGCCTACAGCGCCTCGGGCCTGGTGCAACGCAGCGTGCGGGCCCTCAAGGAGGCCCTGCCGGAACTTGGCATCATCACCGATGTGGCACTGGACCCCTATACCAGCCACGGCCAGGACGGCATCATCGACGCACAGGGCTATGTGCTCAACGACCGCACCGTGGAGACCCTGCTCAAGCAGGCGCTCTCCCACGCCGAGGCCGGCGCCGACGTGGTGGCCCCCTCCGACATGATGGATGGGCGCATCGGCGAGATCCGCCGGGTACTGGAGCAGGAGCAGCTGGTCAACACCCGCATCATGGCCTATAGCGCCAAGTACGCCTCGCGCTACTACGGCCCCTTCCGCGACGCGGTGGGCTCCTCCGCTAACCTCGGAAAGGCCGACAAGAGCACCTACCAGATGGACCCCGCCAACGGCGACGAGGCCCTCCACGAAGTGGCCCTGGACCTGGCCGAGGGCGCCGACATGGTGATGATCAAGCCCGGCATGCCCTATCTGGACGTGGTGCGCCGGGTGAAGGATGAGCTCAAGGTGCCCACCTTTGCCTATCAGGTGAGCGGTGAATATGCGATGCACATGGCGGCCTTCGAGAACGGTTGGCTGGATGCTGACAGCGTGATCCTCGAATCCCTGACCTGCTTCAAGCGTGCCGGGGCCGACGGCGTGCTGACCTACTTTGCCAAGCGGGCGGCCCGCCTGCTCGCCCAGTGACGGAGGGGGCTGCGCCCCTTCCAGGACCCGAAGAGAGTTGCCCATGGAAGACCGTAGTCCCGAATCCCCCACGCCCCTGACCGAACTTCGCGCCGTCGACGCGTCGGGCGAGGAGGCCACGGCAGATGCGCCGGCGCCGCGTCTCAACCAGACCCGCACCGGCATCAAGCCCAAGGCGCTGCCGGAGGCGGACCTGGACGACCCGAGCCTCTACTTCAACCGCGAGCTCTCCCATCTGCAGTTCAATATCCGGGTCCTGGAGCAGGCCTTGGACGAGGCGCACCCGCTGCTCAACCGGCTGATGTTCCTGCTGATCTTCTCCTCCAACCTGGACGAGTTCTTCGAGATCCGGGTGGCCGGCCTCAAGCACCGGGTGGCGCTGGGCGATGAAGGCACCGGCTTCGACGGGCGCTCGCCGAGTTCGGTTCTCGCCGAAATCTCGCGGATCGCCCACGAGCAGATCGAGCGCCAGTACCGCATCCTTAACGAGACCCTGCTGCCGGCACTGGAAGAGCGGGGGCTGCGTTTCCGGCGACGCACCGAGTGGACCAAGGCCCAGCAGGCCTGGGTGCGCGACTACTTCGACGAGGAGATCATGCCGGTCATCAGCCCCATCGGGCTGGACCCCTCGCACCCCTTCCCGCGACTGGTCAACAAGAGCCTCAACTTCATTGTCCAGCTCGAGGGCAAGGACGCCTTCGGCCGCGAGGGTGGGCTGGCCATCCTGCCGGCACCGCGCTCGCTGCCGCGGGTGATCGCCCTGCCCGCCGAGCTGTGCGAGGAGGGCTTCAGCGAGGCCGTCTTCCTCTCCTCGATGATGCATGCCCACGCCGAGGAGCTCTTCCCGGGCATGAGGGTACGTGGCTGCTATCAGTTCCGGCTGACCCGCAACGCCGACATGACCGTGGACCCGGAGGAGGTCTCGGACCTGGCCTCGGCGCTGCGCGGCGAGCTGCTGGCCCGCCGCTACGGCAGCGGCGTGCGCCTGGAGGTAGTCGACACCTGCCCGGACGAGCTGGCGGCATTCCTGCTCAAGGAGTTCGCCCTGGGGCAGGACGACCTCTACCGGGTCAACGGGCCGGTCAACCTGACCCGCATGATGGCCCTGCTGGGCGACCTGGAGCGTCCCGAGCTCTTCTACCGCCCCTTCATCCCGGGGCTGCCCAAGAACCTCAAGAAGGACGGCAGCCTGTTCGATGCCATCGCCACCGGCGATATCCTGCTACATCACCCCTTCCAGTCCTTCTCGCCGGTGGAGGAACTGCTCGCCGAGGCGGCCCGGGACCCCTCGGTGCTGGCCATCAAGCAGACCCTCTACCGCACCGGCGCCGACTCCCCCATCGTCAACTCGCTGGTGGAGGCGGCCCGTGGCGGCAAGGAGGTGACGGTGGTCATCGAACTGCGCGCCCGCTTCGACGAGGCGGACAACCTGGTGCTGGCCTCGCGTCTGCAGGAGGCCGGCGCCATCGTCATCTACGGGGTAATGGCCTACAAGACCCACGCCAAGATGATGCATATCGTGCGCCGCGAGAAGGGGCGACTGCGCTACTACGTGCACCTGGGCACCGGCAACTACCACTCGAAGACGGCCAAGCTGTACACCGACTACAGCCTGCTCACCGCCGACGAGGCGCTCTGCGAGGACGTCCACCAAGTGTTCCAGCAGCTGTCGGGCATGGGCCGCGCGCGGCATATCGAGACCCTGCTGCACGCGCCCTTCACCCTCCACGAGGGCATGGTGGCGATGATCGATCGCGAGGCGGAGCATGCCCGCCGGGGCCGGCGCGCCCACCTGATCATCAAGTGCAACTCGCTGACCGAGCCCAAGCTGATCCAGGCGCTCTACCGCGCCTCCCGTGCCGGGGTAGAGTGCGACCTGATCATCCGCGGCATGTGCTGCTTGAGGCCCGGGATCCCCGGCGTGTCGGAGACCATCCGGGTGCGTTCGATCATCGGCCGCTTCCTGGAGCACACCCGGGTGTTCTACTTCCAGAACAACGGCAAGGCCGAGGTGTGGGCGTCCAGCGCCGATTTCATGAGCCGCAACATGTTCCACCGGGTGGAGACCTGCTTCCCGCTGCTCGACAAGAAGCTCGCCGCGCGGGTGCGCAAGGACCTGGAGACCTACCTGGTGGACAACTGCCAGAGCTGGCGACTGCAGCCCGATGGCAGCTACGTCAAGCAGCAGCCAGGCGACGCGGCACCGATCAGCGCCCAGGAGACGCTGCTCTACGCCTACGCCGCCAAGGCCTGAACCATCCGCAGAGAGTGACACCCGCAGCGAGAGGCGCCGTGCGGATAAGGGGCGGCGGGAGGGATCAGCGCTTGAAGGCGGCCAGGTCCTGGGGGTCGAAACCGTCGACCCGCTCGGGCAGGCCGCGCTCCTGGCGGGCGAGGCGCACCTTCTGGCGCTCGGTGAGCAGCTCGGCATCGTCATCCAGGGTGCGGCCGTTGAGCTCGGCGAGCTGGGCCATGCCCTGATGGTAGAAACTGAGGATGGCCAGCGCCGTGCCGTTGTCCTCCTCCACGCCTCGGCGCAGCGCAGGCAGGTAGGCGCTGACGCGGGACAGGTGGTGCTTGAGCTGCCAGACATAGCGCATCTCGGTCATCCAGGGGCGTTCGCGCAGCACCGCGAAGGTCAGGCTGGTGGCTATCAGGCCCAGCAGCACCCCCAGTGCGTTGAGCCAGAAGCCACCGCCGAAAGCCAGCTGCAGCAGCTGGGCGAAGACCAGCCCGAAGACGATCAGCTGACCGGCCATGGCCAGGCTGATCAGTCGGCCCTTGCGGCGGTAGGTCTCGGGGTCGTGCGCTTCGAACCGGAATGACATGGGGCCTCCTGGGTGGCGAATCGGGATCGGTATGATTATCCCGGCTGCGCCACCCGGGGTACAGGGCTAGCGCAATCGCTCTGCCGCGCTGAGCAGCAGATGCTCGGTGGTCTCCCAGCCGATGCAGGCGTCGGTGACCGATACCCCGCGGCGCAGCCGGCCGGGCGCCAGCGCCTGCTTGCCCTCGTGCAGGTGACTCTCGACCATCAGCCCGGCCAGGGCGGTCTCCCCCGCCAGGCGCTGGGCCAGCACGTCGAGCAGCACCTCGCTCTGGCGGCGATGGTCCTTGCGGGCGTTGGCATGGCTGCAGTCCACCATCAGCCGCGGGGTGAGCCCTGCCTCCTCCAGGGAGCGCCGCGCCGCCTGGACGTGCTTGGCCTGATAGTTGGGCTCGCCGTGGCCGCCGCGCAGCACCAGATGGGTGTGGGCGTTGCCAGCGGTCTGCTGCACCACCGGGCGCCCTGCCGGGTCGAGGCCGAAGTGGCTGTGGGGGTGGGCCGCGGCGCGCATGGCGTCCAGGGCCACCCCGATATCACCGCCGGTGGCGTTCTTGAAACCGACCACGGCATCGAGGCCGCTGGCCAGTTCGCGGTGCAGCTGGGATTCCGTCGTGCGGGCCCCGATGGCCACCCAGGCCAGCAGGTCCTCAAGGTAGGGGGCGAGCATCGGCTGCAGCAGTTCGGTGGCCACCGGCAGACCCAGGGCGGCGACCTCGCGCATCAGCCGCCGGGAGGCCGCAAGGCCACGAGCCATGTCATCGCTGCCGTCGAGCTCCGGGTCGTAGGCCAGCCCCTTCCAGCCCACGGTGGTGCGTGGCTTCTCGACATAGACCCGCATCACCAGCAGCAGGCGATCCGCCACCTTCGGGGCAAGCCCGGCCAGGCGCCCGGCGTACTCCAGGGCCGCTTCCGGGTCGTGGATGGAGCAGGGGCCGACCACCACCAGCAGGCGGTCATCGCGGCCGGTGAGGATATCGCGGATGGCCTGGCGCTGGCCCTCGACCTGCCGGGCCAGGTCGGCCTCCAGGGGCAGGGCACGGCGCAACTCGCCGGCGGTAGGCAGCGCCCGGCTAATGGCGCCCGGCGCGACGGCGCTCGGGTCGGCCTGGGACAGGGCGGTGGCGAAGGAGGCATTCATGGGTCATCAACTCCGGGTAGCGGTCATGCATCGTGATGTTCGGGTGACATTGACTGCCAAGGAACGCAGAACCCCCGGGGCGGGACGCCTTCCGGGGGTTCTGTCGGGAGGCGGCCCTGGTGGGGCGTGCCTCCGGCGATGTCATCTGCTGCTCAGGACTCTCTAGTCAGACATGGCCACCGGCACACCGGTCATAAAGTGGCCATGCCAATAGCCCCGACCGCAGGCAGCCGGGTCGACTGCACGCTCAGCACTGCCGGCAGAAGCGGCGTGGCAGCGGTGCGTGTCGATGGCAAATGCGGTCATGGTCATCTCCTGATATGGGGTCCATCGTGCCCCATCGCGGCAGGGCTGGCAAGGCCCCGCTAGCGAAGGTGTCGGCCGCCGTCCACCGGCAGGGTGACGCCTGTCACATAGCGGTTGTCGAGCAGGTAGCGCAGGCTCTGGTAGATCACCCCGGGGCCCGGGACCATCTCCATGGCCGACTTGGCACGGGCCTTCTCGGCATAAGCCTCGTCGTCGCCCTCGTTAAGCATGATCAGCGCCGGCGCGATGGCATTGACCTGGATCGCCGGCGCGTACATGGCGGCAAACGACAGCGTGAGGTTCTCCAGCCCCGCCTTGCTGGCGGCATAGGCGGCGTGCTTTTTCGAGCCCTTCTGCACCACGTAGTCGGTCATGTGCACGATGTCCCGCTGGGGCTCGCTGCACGCTTCGAGCAGCTCCCGGGCGTGCAGGTTGATCAGGTACGGGGCCAGCATGTGGACCCGGAACAGCCGCTCGAAGGTAGCGCCGGCCTCGGGGCCCGTGGAATCCGGCGCCCAGTCGCTGGCGTTGTGGACGATGGCCCGCAGCGACCGAGTCTCGGCCCGGAGTCGCGCGAGGAAGTCGAGGATGCCCGCCTCGGTGGAGAAATCGGCCGGCAGGGTGACGATGCCCCGTGCCCGCAGGGCGTCGAGTTCGCGGCGCTCGCGGCGATAGCTGATGAACACCGGGTGGCCGTCGTCGACCAGGCGCTCGGCGCAGTGGCGCCCGAGGCGCTGGGCACCGCCGGTGATCAGGATCGGCGAGGCGCTCACTGGCGCGCTTCCTTCACCAAGCTGCCCGCGGTAGGCACGATGGGATCCCGGGGTGCATAGGCGAAGACGTCCGAGAAGACCCGCGAAGGCGAGAGGCCCAGCGAGGCGAGCACGTCCACGCAGGCGTAGACCATGCCGGGCGAGCCCGAAATGTAGACGTCCTGGCCCGAGACGTCGTCGATCCCCGCGGCCAGGGCCTGGTCGATACGCCCGCCATGACCGATGACGCCCTCCCCCGCCCAGGGCTCCTCCGGCGCCAGCTCGGTCACCGGGTGAAAGCGAACGCCGGGGTAGGCCTTGGCCCACTCCATGGGCAGGCTCTCCAGGTAGAGCTGGCGCCGCTCGCGGGCCGCCCACCAGAGGTCGATCTCGCGCTCGGGATCTGCCTCAAGCGCCGCCTCGGCGATCGCCTTCATCTGGGAGAAGCCGGTACCGGCGGCGATCAGCAGCAGCGGTCGGGGGCTGTCCGGGTCGAGCACGCAGTCGCCGCCGGGCATACGCAGGGTCAACCGGCTGGCCACCTGGACCAGCTCGCGCATGCGCGCGGAATTCTCCCGCTCCGGCCAGTGCTGGATATGCAGCTCGATCACCCCGTCGCCGCCGTGGGCGTTGGCGATGGAAAAGGGCACCCAGGTCTCGTCGTCGAGCCTCAGCTCCAGGTACTGGCCCGGGGCGTGGGCCACCGCCTCGGGGCGGCCCTCCAGCTGTACCCGGAAGACGTCCGGGGTGAGGTCCTCGACCTCGTCGACCAGGCAGGTCAGGGTCCTTGGCGTCATGAATGCCTCGTGCGATTGTCAGGGGGTCGTAGTGTCGGGGAGCTCGATGCCCAGCTCGTTCCAGCGCTCGCTGACGCGTGCCTTGACGGCTTCGTCCATGACGATGGGCACTCCCCACTCGCGGTCGGTCTCGCCGGGCCACTTGCTGGTAGCGTCCAGGCCCATCTTGGAGCCGAGGCCGGAGACCGGCGAGGCGAAGTCCAGGTAGTCGATGGGGGTGTTCTCCACCAGCACGGTGTCCCGGGCCGGGTCCATACGCGTGGTGATGGCCCAGATCACGTCCTTCCAGTCCCGGGCGCTGACGTCGTCGTCGAGCACCACCACAAACTTGGTGTACATGAACTGGCGCAGGAAGCTCCACACCCCCATCATCACCCGCTTGGCATGGCCCGGATACTGCTTCTTCATGGTCACCACCGCCATGCGGTAGGAGCAGCCCTCCGGCGGCAGGTAGAAGTCGACGATCTCCGGGAACTGGCGGCGCAGGATCGGCACGAACACCTCGTTCAGCGCCAGCCCCAGGACCGCCGGCTCGTCGGGCGGCCGGCCGGTGTAGGTGGAGTGGTAGATGGCGTCGCGTCGCATGGTCATGCGCGTCACCGTGAACACCGGGAAGTGGTCGATCTCGTTGTAGTAGCCGGTGTGGTCGCCGTAGGGGCCCTCGGGCGCCGTGTCATCAGGATAGATGAAGCCCTCCAGGATGATCTCCGCCGAGGCAGGCACCTCGAGATCGGCGTGGCCGCACTTGACCAGCTCGGTGCGCGAGCCGCGCAGCAGCCCGGCGAAGGCGTACTCGGAGAGCGAATCGGGCACCGGGGTCACCGCGCCGAGGATGGTCGCCGGGTCGGCGCCCAGTGCCACCGCCACCGGGAAGGGCTCACCGGGATGGGCCTTCTGGAACTCCTGGAAGTCCAGGGCACCGCCGCGATGGGAGAGCCAGCGCATGATCAGCCGGTTCCTGGAGAGCTTCTGCTGGCGGTAGATGCCGAGGTTCTGGCGCGCCTTGTGGGGGCCTTTGGTGATCACCAGCGGCCAGGTGACCAGCGGCGCGGCGTCGCCGGGCCAGCAGTGCTGGATCGGCAGGCGGTCGAGGTCGACCTCGTCGGCCTCATAGACCCTCTCCTGCACCGGCGCCGAGCGAACCCTCTTCGGCCCCATGCTCACCACCTGCTTGAAGATCGGCAGCTTGTCCCAGGCGTCGCGGAAGCCCTTGGGGGGCTCGGGCTCCTTGAGGAAGGCCAGCAGCTCGCCCACCTCCCGCAGGGCTTCGACGCTCTCCTGGCCCATGCCCATAGCGACCCGCTTCGGCGTGCCGAAGAGGTTGCCGAGCAGCGGCATGTCATGGCCCTTGACGTTCTCGAACAGCAGCGCAGGACCACCGGCACGCAGGGTGCGGTCGCAGATCTCGGTGATCTCGAGGTAGGGGTCCACCTCGGCGGTGATGCGCTGGAGCTCGCCCCGGGCCTCCAGGGCGCTGATGAAGTCTCGCAGGTCCTTGTACTTCATTCGGATTTCCCGGTTCCAGTGCGACGAAAGTGGCAGCATAGCATGCCCCTTGGATACGTCTGGTGAATCGCCCAAGGTGAGCGGCGCCAGGCCCCAAAGCTACCGGAGCATGTGCAGCGAGGGGTGCCGGGGACAAGCCGAAGGGGAGGTCCTCCGCCAGGGATGGCGTCGGTAGTGTACAGGGGTGGTCTTCACCGCGCCGCCCCGATGGTCCGACACTTCGGGGCTTGTCGACGCAAAAGCCCCGAGCGATCCCGCCACCTCAAACAAACATCAACGCCGCTTCATCGCCTCGAAGAATTCGAGGTTGGTCTTGGTATCCTTGAGGCGGTCGATCAGGAACTCGGTGGCCGCGGTATCATCCATGGGGTTGAGCAGCTTGCGCAGAATCCACATGCGCTGCATCTCGTCCTCGGAGGCGAGTAGGTCCTCGCGGCGAGTACCGGAACGGCGGATATTCATCGCCGGGTAGACGCGGCGCTCGGCCAGCTTGCGGTCCAGGTGCGCTTCCATGTTGCCGGTGCCCTTGAACTCCTCGAAGATCACCTCGTCCATCTTGGAACCGGTGTCCACCAGTGCCGTGGCGATGATGGTCAGGCTGCCGCCCTCCTCGATGTTGCGCGCCGCGCCGAAGAAGCGCTTGGGCTTCTCCAGGGCATGGGCGTCCACGCCGCCGGTCAGCACCTTGCCGGAACTCGGCACCACGGTGTTGTACGCACGCGCCAGGCGGGTGATGGAGTCGAGCAGGATCACCACGTCCTTCTTGTGCTCGACCAGGCGCTTGGCCTTCTCGATCACCATCTCGGCCACCTGCACGTGACGCGCCGGCGGCTCGTCGAAGGTTGAGGCCACCACCTCGCCGCGCACCGTGCGCGACATCTCGGTCACCTCCTCCGGGCGCTCGTCGATAAGCAGCACGATCAGATGGCAGTCCGGATCGTTGCGAGTAATCGAAGTGGCGATGTTCTGCAGCATCAGCGTCTTGCCCGCCTTGGGCGGCGAGACAAGCAGGCCACGCTGCCCCTTGCCGATGGGCGATACCAGATCGATGATCCGCGCCGTGATGTCCTCGGTGGAACCGTTGCCGATCTCCATGCGCAGGCGCTCATCGGGGAACAGAGGCGTGAGGTTCTCGAACAGGATCTTGTGCTTGGCGTTTTCCGGCCGGTCGAAGTTGATGTCATTGACCTTCAATAGCGCGAAGTAGCGCTCGCCCTCCTTGGGCGGCCGGATCTTGCCGGAGATGGAGTCGCCCTTGCGCAGGTTGAAGCGCCGAATCTGGGACGGCGAGACGTAGATGTCGTCGGGCCCGGCCAGATAGGAGCTGTCGGCACTGCGCAGGAAGCCGAACCCGTCCTGCAGGATCTCCAACACGCCGTCGCCATAGATCGGCTCACCGCTCTTGGCATGCTTCTTGAGAATGGCGAAGATGATGTCCTGCTTGCGGGAGCGCGCCAGGTTATCGATGCCCATCTCGCGGGCGATCTCCAGGAGATCCGGCACGGACTTTTGCTTGAGGTCGGTAAGATTCATCGGTGTGATCAGAGATTGCTCGTGGAAGCCGGGCGTCGGTGCGCCGCGTGTGGCGGGAGGCGAGACGATAGCGCCGCGTGAGGTGCGTTCAGAGCCCTGAGAGGTATCACTCGTCATCGTGTATCCAGATGGCCATGGGGAAGGCAACCGCAGGGGGTAGCCGGCCGATAAGGGAGTCGAGGGAGCAGATTCGTTTTCGCCTGACCAGCGGCTACGGCTTGGCCGGGTATCGCTGGGCATTGTGGGCTGACTGACGACTTGGGATTGACCGAGACGGGATCGCCGCAGGACGGTCGGAAAGCATTCGAAACAGGCGAACGCCTCGATACTAGACAAGCCCCCTGGGGAACGCAAGCCCCACGGCGATTGACAGGGCGGGGGGCGCACCGCAACCTTTCTCCCACAGACAACGTCAAGGACTCACCATGACCTCGCCAGTGGAGCCGGCTCTGCCCCCCACCCGACGCCTCGCCGCCATCGACCTGGGCTCCAACAGCTTCCATCTGCTGGTCGCCAACTACCAGGACGAGCGTCTGCAGGTGGTGGAACGGCAGGGAGAGAAAGTGCAGCTGGCCGCCGGCCTCGACGACGAGGGCCTGCTCGACGAGGACACCATGCAGCGCGCCCTGGACTGCCTGGCTCGCTTCGCTCCCTTCGTGGAGGACATCGCCCCGGGGCAGCTCAGGGTGGTGGGTACCAATGCCCTGCGGGATGCGGCCAACAGCCAGGCGCTGATCGAGCGCGCCGAGGCGCTGCTGGGCTGTCCCATCGAGATCATCGCCGGACGCGAGGAAGCGCGCCTGATCTATCTCGGGGCGGCCCACGCCCTGGCCGAGGAGGGGCGCCGGCTGATCGTCGATATCGGCGGCGGCTCCACCGAGTTGATCATCGGCGAACGCTTCGAGCCCCAGGCGCTGGAGAGTCTGCGCATGGGCTGCGTGACCTTCACCCGGCGTTTCTTCGACAACGGGGAGATCACCGACAAGCGCATGCGCAGGGCCGAGCTCGCCGCGCTCTCGGAACTGGCCAATATCCGTCGCCAGTACCACGAGCTGGGCTGGGAGGATCCGGTCGGCTCCAGCGGCACCATCAAGGCGGCCGCCGCGGTGATCCATGCCGCCGGGGACGCCACCGAGGGCGTCATCACCCGGGAGGGGCTGGCCGCCCTGCGCGAGCGGCTGATCAAGTGCAAGCGCCTCGACAGGGTCAGCCTGGAGGGACTCAAGCCCGACCGAGCGCGGGTCTTCCCCGCCGGCATCGCCGTGCTCGGCGCCATCTTCGAGGCCTTTGGCCTGGAGCAGATGCGTTACGCCGACGGCGCCCTGCGAGAGGGGGTGCTCTACGATATGGCGGGGCGCAACAGCCCCGAGGACTCGCGACTCACGAGCCTCGAGCTGCTCGAACGCCGCTACGGGGTGGATGAGCGCCAGGCCGCCAATGTGGCCACCAGCGCTGCCGCCCTATTTGACCAGGTGCGCGACGCCTGGGACCTGGACGACGACCAGGCCCGCTTCCTCGGCTGGGCCAGCCGCCTGCACGAGATCGGCCTGGCGATCTCCCACAGCCAGTTCCATCGCCACGGCGCCTACCTGCTGGAGTACTCCGACCTGGCCGGCTTCTCGCGCCCGGAGCAGCGCCTGCTGGCCTTCCTGGTGCGCGCCCACCGCCGCAAGTTCCCGACCCGGGAGTGGCAGGCACTGCCCGCCTCCGTGCAGCACTCCCACGCCCGACTGGCCAGACTGCTGCGCCTGGCGGTGCTGCTCAACCACAGCCGGCCCGAGCAACCGGCCGGTGCACCGCGCCTGGAGGCCGACGGCGAGGCGCTGCGGCTGTGGCTCGCCGTCGGCGAGGACCCCATGCTGCTGCTCACCGACCTGGAGCAGGAGTGCACCTACCAGCAGACCGCCGGCTTCCCCCTGGCACTGGTGTCTCAGCCCTGAGCGCTGGTCAGACAGCCCAGAGCCCGGGCCTCTATGGCGCTTCGCTCCGCCATCCCGGCGCCACCACCAGCCAGCGCTCGCCCACGGGATCGAGTACCGCTACCACTGTCTCGCCTTGCCACACCACCACCACTCGCTGGCGCTCCCAGGGCGGCATCTCCAACTCCTGAAGCCGCCGCTTGAGATCCCGTGAGCCGCGACCCGCCAGAGCGAGTCTTTCGCCGCCGCGACGCGGGCACAGGCGCAGCACTGCGGCTACCCCCGGCCCATTCGGCCGCAGCCGCACGTCACAGCCCCCCAGCGGGGTCCTCAGCGGCCCATCACCGCGCCAGCGCATTTCCCAGCCCTCCGGCAGGGAGGGTAACGGCGCCAGCAGGTAGAGCCATCCGCGCCAGACCCGCGCCTCGGCGCCCGCCCAGACCACCCGCGCTTCGGCATCCCTCCGCGAGGACAGCTGATCCAGAAGCGTCGCCAGGCGCGCCGCCGGCGGGGTCGGCAGATCCAGGCGGGCGCAGGCGTGGCGCACCAGCAGCCGCTGGCGGTCACCCGAGAGCGCCGCCAGCTCAGCTGTCGGCAGCCGCGCCGCCTCGCCGCCCAGGCGCTCGAGATCGAGCTCGGCCAACTCGCCGAGCAGCCCCTCGGCTTCCCCGGCCAGGACGGCGCTGCGTGACAGCGCCGCGGCGGCGTGGGGCCAGCGCGCCGTCAGCCCCGGCAAGACGGTGTGACGCAGATAGTTGCGATCGAGGCGCTCATCGGCGTTGGAGGGGTCCTCCACCCAGGCCAACCCCAGCCGAGCCGCCTCGGCCTCGAGCTCGGCCCTGGAGACCACCAGCAGCGGTCGCACCAGCGCCCTGCCCCGCCAGGCACGCGCCGGCGGCATGGCGGCGAGCCCACGCACGCCGCTGCCGCGCAGCGCGGCGAGCAGAAAGGTCTCGGCCTGGTCGTCGCGGTGCTGGGCCAGCCACAGGGTGTCGCCGGGGGCGACACGACGGGCGAAGGCGGCATGGCGTGCCTCCCGGGCCGCCCCCTCCAGGCCCCGTCCCGTGGTGAGGTCGACCTCGGCCCGCTCGACGAAGAGCGGCACGCCCTGCCGCGAGCAGAGCCGGCGGCAGTGGACCTCGAAGTCGTCGGCGGCAGCCTGCAGGCCATGGTGCACGTGCAAGGCCCGCAGCGGACGGGGATGGCGGCGACATGCCTCGGCGACCAGTGTCAGCAGCAGCGCGGAATCAAGGCCGCCGGAGAGGGCCACCCATACGCAACGCCCCGGCGGGGTCTGTGCCAGGGCGCTATCGATCAATGACGGCAGGGACATGGCGTCTCAGGCCGGCGCCCCGTAGCTCATCAGCCGCTTGTACCGGCGCGCCAGCAGGGCGTCGGTGTCCATGGCGTCGAGGCGATCCAGGCTCGCCAGCAGCGCGTCCCTGACCCGCTCGGCGGCAGTGACCGGCTGCCGGTGGGCGCCGCCCAGCGGCTCGGGGATAAGGGTATCGACGAAGCCGAGCTCCCGGAGGCGCTCGGCGGTCACGCCCATGGCCTGGGCAGCGTCGGAGGCCTTCTCGGCGCTGCGCCAGAGGATGGAGGCGCAGCCCTCGGGGGAGATCACCGAATAGGTGGAGTACTGCAGCATCGCCAGCTCGTCGCAGACGCCGATGGCCAACGCCCCGCCGGAGCCGCCCTCGCCCACCACGGTGGCGATGATCGGCGTGCGCAGCCGCGACATGACGGCCAGGTTGTGGGCGATGGCCTCGGACTGGCCGCGCTCCTCGGCGTCGATGCCGGGGTAGGCCCCCGGCGTGTCGATAAAGGTCAGCACCGGCATCCTGAAGCGTTCGGCCATCTCCATCAGGCGGCACGCCTTGCGGTAGCCCTCGGGGCGCGGCATGCCGAAGTTTCGGCGCACCTTCTCCTTCACATCGCGGCCCTTCTGGTGACCGATCACCATCACCGGGCGATCATCGAGGCGTGCCACGCCACCGACGATGGCGGCGTCATCGGCGAACTGGCGGTCGCCGTGGATCTCGTCGAAGTCGGTGAAGACGTGCTCCAGGTAGTCCAGGGTGTAGGGCCGCTGGGGGTGGCGAGAGAGCTGGGAGACCTGCCAGGGAGTCAGGTCCTTGAAGATGGACTCGGTGAGCCGGCGGCTCTTCTCCTGGAGGCGCTCGATCTCGTCGCTAAGGTTGACCTGGCTGTCATTGCCGACCAGGCGAAGCTCCTCTATCTTGGCCTGGAGCTCGGCAATGGGCTGTTCGAAGTCAAGATAGTTGGGGTTCATTGGCCGGCTGCCTTGTCGTGTTTCACCGCCCTGCCCACATGGCCAGGCGCGGCGCGAAAAATGAAGTGGTTGGCATTATCGCACCCTCAACGCGCGGCGCAAGGTGACGCCTCAGCGGTATTTGAGCCGCACGCCGTCCTGGCCCTGCACCTCGCGCAGGCGAATCAGCAGGTCATCGGTGGGCGAGACCTTCCAGGCTGGATCGAGCTCCAGCCAGCCGGTGGCCTCGGCGTTGCGGTAGCGCAGGCGCACCGGCAGGCCGTCGGCGTCGCGGTGCAGGTCGAGGCTCGCCCGAAGGGAGTCGACCAGGCGGCCGTTGATGGCCGCGCCGTCCAGGGAGAGTTCCACCGCCTGGCCGTAGCGGGTGCGCGCGGCCACCATGGGAGTGACCTCCTTGCCGCGCAGGCGCAGGCCACCGGAGTAGTCGTCGGAGGAGACCTCCCCCTCGACGATCAGCACCTGGTCCGCCTCGATCTGGCCGCGCAGCTGCTCATAAAGCTCGCCGAACAGCGACGCCTCGATGCGCCCGGTGCGGTCGTCCAGGGTCAGGAAGGCCATGGTGTCGCCGCGTTTCGACTTCATGGTGCGCACCCCCACCACCAGGCCCGCCACCCGTTGGGGCTCCCGGGACGGCTTGAGGTCGCTGATACGGGTAGAGACGAAGCGCTCGAGCTCCTTCTCGTACTCGTCGATGGGGTGACCCGTCAGGTAGAGCCCCAGGGTCTCCTTCTCGCCGGCCAGGCGCTCCTTGTCGCTCCATTCTCGTACCCGGCAATACTCGGCGTAGACGTCGCCTCCCTCGGCCTCCTCGTCGACGAAAGCCTCGCCGAACATGTCGATCATGCCCAGGTTATGGTTGGTCTGGGTCTGGGCCGCGGCCTTGAGGGCGTCGTCCAGGGACGCCGCCAGCACGGCGCGGTTGGGGCCGAGGTTATCCAGCGCCCCGGAGCGGATCAGCGCCTCCAGGGTGCGCTTGTTCATGCGCTTCGG
Source organism: Halomonas salsilacus (assembly GCF_051216275.1). Lineage (NCBI taxonomy): Bacteria > Pseudomonadati > Pseudomonadota > Gammaproteobacteria > Oceanospirillales > Halomonadaceae > Halomonas > Halomonas salsilacus. The sequence goes on along the minus strand of NZ_JBPKAQ010000001.1, from coordinate 64,021 downwards.
GTCGACGCGGCGGCAGAAATCGAAGAGATCCCTGAAGGGGCCATCCGCCTCGCGGGCCTCGACAATGGCGCCGATGGGCCCCTCGCCCACGCCGCGGATCGCCCCCAGGCCATAGACCACCCGCCCCTCGGTATCCACGGTGAACTTGTACTCGCCGAGGTTGACGTCCGGCGGGGTCACGGTGAGCTTGAGGTGGCGGCACTCCTCGATCAGCGGCACCACCTTGTCGAGGTTGTCCATCTCGGTGGAGATCACCGCCGCCATGAAGGGGCCGGGATAGTGCGCCTTCAGCCAGGCGGTCTGGTAGGAGACCAGTGCATAGGCTGCCGAGTGGGACTTGTTGAAGCCGTAGCCAGCGAACTTCTCAACCAGGTCGAAGATGTTGCCCGCCAGGTCCTTGTCGATGCCGTTGGCCGCACAGCCCTCCATGAAGCCCGCGCGCTGCTTGGCCATCTCCTCGGGCTTCTTCTTTCCCATGGCGCGGCGCAGCATATCGGCCTGGCCCAGGCTGTAGCCCGCCATTACCTGGGCGATCTGCATCACCTGCTCCTGGTAGAGAATGATGCCGTAGGTGGGCTCTAGCACCGGCTTGAGCAGCTCGTGTTGGTAGTCCGGGTGGGGGTAGGAGATCTCGGCCCGGCCGTGCTTGCGGTTGATGAAGTCGTCCACCATGCCCGACTGCAGCGGGCCGGGGCGGAACAGGGCGACGAGGGCGATCATGTCGTCCAGGGAGTCGGGCAGCAGGCGCTTGATCAGCTCCTTCATGCCGCGGGATTCGAGCTGGAACACCGCCGTGGTCTCTGCGCGCTTGAGCATCTCGAAGGTGCGGGCGTCATCCAGCGGGATGCTGTCGATCGCAAGCGGCCCCTGGCCCTCAACGGCGCGCACCTTGTCGACCATTGCCAGCGCCCAGTCGATGATGGTCAGGGTGCGCAGACCGAGGAAGTCGAACTTGACCAGCCCGGCCTCCTCGATGTCGTTCTTGTCGAACTGCACCACCAGCCCCGAACCATCCTCGTCGCACAACAGCGGCGAGAAGTCGGTGAGCTTGGTGGGGGCGATCACCACGCCGCCGGCGTGCTTGCCGGTGCCGCGGGTAATGCCCTCGAGCTTGAGCGCCATCTCCCAGATCTCGGCGGCCTCTTCGTCGTTCTCGACAAATTCCCGAAGGGCCGACTCCGCCTCGATGGCCTTGCCGAGGGTCATGCCCACCTCGAAGGGGATCAGCTTGGAGAGCTTGTCCCCCAGCGAGTAGGGGCGCCCCTGGGCGCGGGCCACGTCGCGCACCACCGCCTTGGCGGCCATGGTGCCGAAGGTGACGATCTGCGACACGGCGTTGCGGCCGTAGCGGTCGGCCACGTACTCGATCACCCGGTCACGCTTCTCCATGCAGAAGTCGACGTCGAAGTCGGGCATGGAGACCCGCTCGGGGTTGAGAAAGCGCTCGAACAGCAGGTCGTAGCCGATGGGGTCGAGGTCGGTGATCTTCTGGGCGTAGGCCACCAGGGAACCGGCGCCGGAGCCGCGTCCCGGCCCCACCGGCACGTCGTTGTCCTTGGCCCACTGGATGAAGTCCATCACGATCAGGAAGTAGCCGGGAAACCCCATCTGGATGATGATGTCGAGCTCGAAATCGAGCCGCTTGCGATAGCGGGCGTCGATCTCGGCGAACTCGGCCCCGTCGCGGGGGTAGCGCTCGGCGGGGAACAGGAAATCGAGGCGTTCGGTGAGCCCGTCGTGGGAGACCTTGCGGAAGAACTCGTCCTGGGTCATCCCCTGGGGGATCTCGAACTCCGGCAGGAAGATCTCGCCGAGGCGTACCTCGACACTGCAGCGGGCGGCGATCATCACGGTGTTGGTCAGCGCCTCGGGGATGTCGGCGAACAGCTCGGCCATCTCCTCGGGGCTCTTGAGGTACTGCTCCTCGGTGTACTTGCGCTCACGGCGCGAGTCGTTCAGGGCCCGCCCCTCGCCGATGGCAACCCGGGTCTCGTGGGCCCAGTAGTCCTCCTTGTCGAGAAAGCGCACGTCGTTGGTGGCCACCACCGGGGTGCCGGTCGCCACGGCCAGGTCCACCGAGAGGTGCACGCACTCCTCCTCCCGGGGCCGGCGGGTGCGCGCCAGCTCCAGGTAGAAGCGCCCCGGAAAGGCGGCGGTCCACTCCTCGAGCAACTCGCGCGCCTCGGCGCCGTGGTCGCTCAACAGGTGGCGGCCGATCTCGCCGTCGCGCCCCCCGGAGAGAGCGATCAGCCCCTCGCTCTGGGCCAGCACCCAGTCGCGCTTCAGCTCGGCATGTCCCAGGCGCTGCCCCTCCATCCAGCCTCGGGAGATCAGCTCGGTGAGGTTGCGATAGCCCACGTCGTTCATGGCCAGCAGCGTCAGCCGATAGGGGTGCCCCTCATCATGGGGGTTGGTTAGCCACAGGTCGGCGCCGATGATCGGCTTGAGCCCGGCCCCCTGGGCACCCTTGTAGAACTTGACCAGGCCGAACAGGTTGGCCTCGTCGGTCACCGCCAGCGCCGGCATACCCTGCCCGGCGGCCGCCTTGACCAGTGGCTTGAGCCGCACCAGGCCGTCGACCAGGGAGTATTCGGTATGGACGCGAAGATGAACGAAGGGCGTGGTCATGTTGGGCTCGGGGGTTGAGAAATATCAGAGCAGCGCCAGCTGGCGCCTGACCGGGCCGAAGGAGCGGCGGTGCTCGGGCAGCGGCCCCAGGCTCACCAGGGCAGCCAGGTGCTCGCGGGTCGGGTAGCCCTTGTGCCGAGCGAAGCCATAGCCGGGATGGCGGGCGTCGAGCGCGGCCATCTGGGCATCCCGGGCCACCTTGGCGAGGATCGAGGCGGCGGCGATGGCCGGATGGCGAGCGTCGCCCTTGACCACTGACTGGCCGGGAACATGATGCCCGGGCAGACGATTGCCGTCCACCAGCAGGTACTCGGCGGCGGGGGCCAGGGCATCGATGGCGCGGCGCATGGCCAGATGGGTGGCGTGGAAGATATTGAGCTCGTCCACCTCGGCGGCGCTGGCCTCGGCCACGGCGAGGGCCAGCGCCCGTTCGCGGATCTCGATGTCCAGCGTTTCGCGGCGCTTTGCACTCAGCGCCTTGGAGTCGGCCAGCCCCGAGATGGGTCGAGCCGGGTCGAGGATCACAGCCGCGGCGACCACCGCCCCCACCAGGGGACCACGGCCCACCTCGTCGACCCCGGCCAGGCGCTCGCCGGCGTAGTTCACCACCAGCGGCGGGAGTTCGCTGGAGGGTCTCCTGCCCGACGTCACGGCGCGACCTCGCCGGCCCTCTTGCCAGCGCTCTCGTCGGCTCGTTCCGGGGCCACGCTCGCCGGCAGCGGCAAGCCCGCCACCAGGGCCTCGATGGCCTCCGCGGCGCGGCGGCTGGCGTCGCGCTGCAGGCCTTCGTGCATCACAGCGAAGCGCGCCTCCAGGTCGGCGCGGCCCGGGGCGTCGTCGAGCATCTCGCCGAGCCGGGTGGCGATCGCCTCGGGGCTCGCCTCGTCCTGAATCAGCTCCGGCACCAGGCTCTCCCGGGCGATCAGGTTGGGCAGCGAGATCCACTCTGTCTTGACCAGTCGCCTGGCCAGCCAGTGGGTGGCCGGTGCCATGCGGTAGGCCACCAGCATGGGGCGATGGCAGAGCATCGCCTCCAGCGCCGCGGTGCCCGAGGCGAGCAGCACAGCGTCACTGGCCACCATGGCCTCCCGGGCCTGGCCGTCGAGCAGGGTCAGGCGTTCTGACAGCGCGGGGTGTTCGGCGAGTAGCGACTCCAGTTCGGCGCGCCGCCCGGGCGTGGCTGCCGGCACCACCACCCGCAGGCCCGGCCGGCCGGCACACAACCGTTCGGCGGCCTCGAGAAAGGTCTCGCCCAGGAAGCGGATCTCGTTGGCCCGGGAACCTGGCAGCAGCGCCAGCACCTCGCCGTCAGCCGGCAGGCCCAGTCCGGCGCGAACGGCAAGGCGATCGTTCTGAAGCGGCAGCTCGTCGGCGAGCGGGTGGCCGACGAAAGCCACCGGCACCCGGTGGCGGGCGTAGAAAGCCGCCTCGAAGGGCAGGAAGGTGAGCATGGCGTCGACGGACTTCGCGATGCCCTTGACCCGGCCCTGACGCCAGGCCCACACGGAGGGGCTGACATAGTGGGCGGTGGTCAGGCCGGCCTCGCGCAGCTGCCGCTCCAGGCCGAGGTTGAAGTCGGGAGCGTCGATGCCGACCATGATGCCCGGCTGCCAGGCAAGGGCATCGGCCTTCAGGGTGCGGCGCACACGAAGGAGACCCGGCAGGTGCTTCAACACCTCCACCAGGCCCATCACCGAGAGGGTTTCCAAAGGAAAGCGGCTGTCGATGCCCGCCGCGATCATGCGCGGGCCGCCAATGCCGCGGAACTCGACGCCGGGGTGGCGGGCCTTGAGAGCGCGCATCAGGCCGGCGCCGAGGATGTCGCCGGAGAGCTCGCCGGCGACAAGGTAGACCCGCCTCACCGCCTGTCGCTCGCCTGCGACCATGACTAGCGGATGATGCCGCGGGTCGAGGCCTCGATGGAGGCGACGAAGGCCTCGGTCTCGGCAAGCGCAAAGCGGCTGCGGATCTCGCCCAGGGCCTGCTCCACGGTGAGCCCCTGACGGTAGACCAGCCGATAGGCCTCACTGAGCGCCTTGAGCGCCTCGCGGGAGAAGCCCCGACGCTTGAGACCCACCAGGTTGAGGCCGTGGATCTGGGCCGGGTTGCCGTTGATCATCACGTAGGCGGGGGTGTCCTTGGTGATGATGGAGCCACCGCCGGCCATGGCATGGGTGCCGAAGTGACAGAACTGGTGCACCGCGGCGAGCCCGCCGAGGATGGCGAAATCGCCCAGCCTGACATGGCCAGCGAGCGTCACCTGGTTGGCCAGGATGCAGTCGTTGCCGATCACGCAGTCATGACCCACGTGGACGTAGGCCATCAAGAGGTTGCGCGAACCGATGGTGGTCTCGCCGCGGTCCTGGACGGTGCCGCGGTGCAGGGTCACCCCCTCCCGGACGACGTTGTCGTCGCCCATCACCAGGCGGGTCGGCTCACCGGCGTACTTCTTGTCCTGGCAGTCCTCGCCCACCGAGGCAAACTGGAAGATCCGCGTGCGGGCCCCCAGCACCGTGGGTCCCTTGATGACCACGTGAGGGCCGACCCGGCTGCCGGGGCCGATCTCCACCTCGGGGCCGATCACCGTGAAGGGACCCACCTCGACGTCATCGGCGAGGCGCGCGGCGGGGTCGACGAGGGCGGTGGGATGAATCAAGCGACCTTCCTCTCGGCACAGATGATCTCGGCCTCGCAGGCCAGTCCGCCGTCGACGGTGGCCTTGCAGGCGAATTTCCAGATGCCGCGCTTCTCGCGAATCACGTCGGCGCGCAGATGGAGCCGGTCACCGGGCATCACCGGGCGCTTGAAGCGCACGTTGTCGCTACCCACCAGATAGTAGACATAACCATCGGCGGGTAGCTTGTTGACGGTCTTGAAGCCGAGGATCCCGCAAGCCTGGGCCAGCGCCTCCACCACCAGCACGCCGGGCATGATGGGATGGTGAGGGAAGTGGCCATTGAAGAAGGGCTCGTTGATGCTGACATTCTTGTAGGCGACGATGGATTCGCCGAGGGTGATCTCCGTGACCCTGTCCACCAGCAGAAACGGATAGCGGTGGGGCAGGTAGTCTCGAATCTCGTTGATGTCCATTACCATCGTCACAACCTCTGAAGTGTCGGGAGCTCCGCCTTCCGGGCGGGTGCAAGCCGGCGGCAAGGACCGTCGGGCGGGCGGTGGATTATAACGTCCCGGGCGCCACCCTCAACCGTCACGCCCCTTCTCGAGACGCGAGAGCCGCTTCGCGATGTCGTCGAGCTGCTTGAAGCGTACCGCATTCTTGCGCCACTGGGCGTTCTTCATGGCACCGGTGCCCGACGAGTAGACCCCGGGCTCTTTGATCGAGTTGGTGACCAGGCTCATGCCGGTGACCTGGACGCCGTCGCAGATGGCCAGGTGGCCGGAGAGCCCCACCCCGCCACCCAGCATGCAGTGCCGGCCCACCTTCGTGGAGCCGGCGATGCCCACGCAGCCGGCCAGGGCAGAGTGATCGCCGATCTGCACGTTGTGGGCAATCTGCACCTGGCTGTCGATCTTGACGTCGTTGCCGATCAAAGTATCACCCAGGGCGCCGCGGTCGATGCTCGAGCAGCTGCCCACCTCGACGTCATCGCCCAGCACCACCCCGCCGAGCTGAGCGATCTTGTGCCAACGCGCGCCGTCGTGGGCGAAACCGAAACCGTCGCCGCCGACCACGCAGCCGCTGTGCAGGATGGCGCGTTGCCCCACCACTACCCCATGGCAGACGGTGACGTTGGCATGGAGCCGCGAGCCCGCACCGATCGCCGCATCCGCCCCGACCACCGAGCCAGGACCCACGATCACGTCGTCGCCCAGGGTCACGCCCGCCTCGATCACGGCGTTGGCGCCCACCTCGACCCGCTCGCCCAGGGTGACGCTGGGGTCCACCACCGCCGAGGGGTGCACGCCGGCGGGCTCGCGGCCCGCCAGGGGGTCGAGGAGCCTCGACAGCGCCGCATAGCCCAGGTAGGGGTTGTCGAGCTCCAGCCGGGCGGCCGGGCAGGTCTCGCCATGCTGCGGATGCAACAGCACCGCCGCCGCCCGCGTTTCCGGCAGATCCTTGAGATAGGCGCGGTTGGCCAGGAAGGCGACCTGATCCGGGCCGGCCTCCTTGAGGGTAGCCAGCCCGCTGACCCGGCGGTCGGCGTCGCCGACCAGCCGGGCGCCGAGGCGGTTGGCCAGTTCACCGAGGGTGTAGTAAAGCGGGGTATCGGATCGGGTCATGGCAAGCGTCCGCAGCAGCCGGCTCAGAGCAGGGTATTGAGGATCTGGGTCACTTCCCCGGTCAGGTCCGGCAGGTCCTGACTCGAGTGCAGCACCCCCTGGGGCTCCACGAGGACTTCGATGCCATGGCGAGCGATCACCTGCTCCACAGCCTGCTCGAGCCTCGACTCCGCATTGCTCAGGAAGCGCTGCTCGGCCTCCTGCTGGGCCTGCATGATCTCGCCGACAAGGCGGTTGAGTTCGGAGGCCTTGCGATTGGCCTCCTGGCGTTCGCTGTCGGTGAGGCTGCTGGCACGCTGCTGAAGCTGGGAGAGCTCCTGATCCAGGGACTGCGCCTGGCGCTGCTGACTGCCGATGCGGCCCTCCAGCTCGCTCATGGAACGCTGGGCGGCATCGGTCTGCATCAGCGCCCGGCGCCAGTCCAGCAGGGCCACCTCGGCGGCCTGGGCGGGCAGCGCCAGGGCGGCCAGCAGGACGAGGCTCAGTGCCGCGGTCAATCTACGCATGTCGGACTCCTTGTCGGGCCGCCCCGGGGCGGCCCGACATTCAGTGGGGCTGGCGGGATCAGAACGTCTGGCCCAGGGAGAACTGGAAGAACTGGGTGTCGTCGCCGCTCTCGTCGTTGATCGGCTCGGCGACGCTGAAGGTCAGCGGGCCCACCGGCGTCAGCCAGGAGAGCCCAACGCCGACGCTGTAGCGCAGGTCCCCCAGGTCCACCCCGGAGCTGCAGTTCGAGGTGCCGGTCTCGGTAGCGTAGCAGTCGGTGAGGAAGGTGTTGCCCGCATCCAGGAACAGCGAAGTCTGCAGGGAGCGGCGATCCTCGATGAAGGGCAGCGGGAAGAGCAGCTCGGCACTGCCCTGCATCAGCACGTTGCCCCCCAGGGTGCGATCGCGCCCGCCGGTTTCCGGCGGCGTGGTGCGCTGACCCAGGGTGTTGGCGGTGAAGCCACGCACCGAGCCGAGGCCGCCCGCGTAGAAGTTCTCGTAGAAGGGATAGGGGTCATTGCCGACCACGTCGGCGTAGCCCACCTCGCCGCTGAACTTCAGTGCCCAGTCGTGGTTGTCATCGAGCGGGAAGAGCTGGCGGGCCTGGGCGCGCACCTTGTAGTACTCGGCGTCGCTGCCGGGCACCGCGGTCTCCAGCGACAGGCGCTGGTAGTTGCCGGCGGTGGGCATGATGCCGCGGTTGAGGTTGTTGCGGGTCCAGCTGGCGGTCAGCTTCAGGGCCTGGGAATCCTCGCCCTGGTCCTCGACGTACTGGGTGATCTCCTGAGCGGTATCACGATAGGTCTTGATCGTCAGGTCCTCCACCGCGGCGCCGAAGTTGAGACGGGTGATCTCGTTGATCGGATAGCCGAAGTTGATCCCTGCGCCGTAGGCGTCGGTGGAGTAGGTGGAAATATCGGAATCCTCGTAGTCGGTCTCGCGGTAGTAGAGGTTATAGCCGCGGGAGATGCCGTCGAGGGTCCAGTAGGGATCTGTGAAGCCGAAGTTGACGCTGGTAAAGGTGTCGCTGCGCTGGGCACCGACGTTTACCCGGTTGCCGGTCCCCAGGAAGTTGGTCTGGGAGAGGCCCACGCCGTAGATGACCCCGGCGCTCTGGGAGAAGCCGACGCTGGCGGAGACAGAACCCGAGGGCTGCTCCTCCACGGTGTAGGTGACATCGAGCTTGTCGGGCTCGCCGGCCACCGGGCGCGTCTCCACATCCACCTGGCGGAAGAAGCCGAGGCGCTCGAGGCGCTGGCGCGACTGGGTGATCGACTGGGTCGAGGCCGGCGCTCCCTCCAGCTGGATCATCTCGCGGCGCAGCACCTCGTCCTGGGTGGTGGTATTGCCGATGAACTCGATGCGGCGCACATAGGCGCGGCGCCCGGCGTCGACCCGGAAGGCGAGGTCGACGGCATCGCCGTCGGCGGAGACTTCGGGGATGCCGTCCACGCTGGCGAAGGCGAAACCCTCGGCCCCCAGGCGTGCGCGCAGCGCCTCGGAGGAGGCGGTCACATCGCTGCGCGAGAAGACCTGGCCGGGCGACACCTCGAGCAGGTCCCGGGCCTCGCGCTCGCTGATCTGCAGGTCGCCCACGAAGCGCACGTCGCCGATGCGGTACTGACGCCCCTCGTCGACATTAACGGTGATGAAGATCTGCGACTTGTCGGGGCTGATCGAGACCTGAGTCGATTCGACGTTGAAGTTGACGTAGCCGCGGTCCAGGTAAAAGGAGCGCAGGCGCTCGAGATCGCCGGCCAGCGCCTCGCGGGAGTACTCGTCCCGGGAAAACCAGCCGAAGAGTCGGCCGGGGCGGTCGTTGAGCTCGAAGACGTCGAGCAGGGTGTCATCGTCGAAGGCGCGATTGCCGACGAGGTTGATCTGGCGAATGCGCGCCACGGCGCCCTCGTTGATCTCGACGTCGACCTGCACCCGGCCCTCGTCGATCTCGCGCACGCTGGTCTCGATGCTGGCGCTGTAGCGGCCCTGCCCCTGATAGACCCCTTCCAGCTCGCGCTGGATCTCCTCCAGGGTGGAGAGCTGCAGCACCTCGCCCTCGGCCAGTCCGGCCTGGCGCAGGCCCTGGCGCAGCTCCTCGTCGCCGATCTGACGGTTGCCGGTGATGGTGAGGCGGCTGATGGTGGGACGCTCCACTACCTGGATGATCAGCACGTCGCCATCGCGGGCGAGGCGGATATCCTCGAACATGCCGGTGGCGAACAGGCTGCGGGTCGCTTCGGCCAGTTCGCGGTCATCGACACGGTCGCGAGCGCTTACAGGAAAGGCGTTGAAGACGGAGGCGGCGGAGACTCGCTGCAGGCCTTCTACACGAATGTCCGAAACCTCGAAGGGTTGGGCCTGGGCCGTCCCGGCCCCGACGAGCAGCAGTGCCGCCAGTCCGATGGTCTTGATTCTCATGCGGTAGATTCGCTCGCGTTGATCTGCCAAACCTGTCCAGACAGGCACCATATACATTTGTGCGGCTCGCTGACAAGGCGAGGGGGGCCTACCAGAGCCGCATCAAATCGAAATAGATCGCCATCAGCATCAGGGTGCCCACCAGCGCCAGGCCGATGCGCAGCCCGATCGCCTGGGCCTGCTCGGACACCGGGCGCCCGCGCACCAGTTCCATGAAATAGTAGAGCAGGTGGCCGCCGTCGAGCACCGGGATCGGCAGCAGGTTGAGCACGCCGAGACTTATGGAGAGGTAGGCCAGGAAGCTGACGAAGCTCTCCAGGCCTGCCCGGGCCGAGTCGCCCGATATCTGGGCGATGGTGATCGGCCCAGAGAGGTTCGAGGGCGAGATCAGCCCCACCAGCATCTTGCGAATGGCGTCCAGGGTCAGCAGGGTCATCTCGCCGGTGCGTGACACCGCCTCACCCACCGCCGCTATAGGACCGTAGCGGATCTCGCGGAGGGACTCCTCGGGCCACTCCACTGCGGCCACCCCGGCGCCGATGTAGCCGATGGTCACGCCCTCTTCCAACTCGTTGCGGCCGGGGGTGATGGCGAGGCTCAGGCGCCCGCCGTTACGCGCCACCTCCAGCGTCAGCGCCTCCCCGGGGCTGGCACGCACGATATCGACGAAGTGCATCCAGTCGTCGACCGGGGTGCCGTCCACCGTCAGGATCTCGTCACCGGCCTGCAAACCGGCGGCGTCGGCCGCCTCACCGGGCATCAGCTGGCCGAGCACCGCCGGGAAGGGCGGGCGCCAGGGGGTCACACCGAGGCTCGGCAGCGGCTGGGGCGGATCCTGGCGCACCAGCCAGTTCTCCACCGGCAGGCGGAACTCGCGGGGCTCGGCGGTGGCGTCGGCGCGGGCGTCCACCCGAAGCTCGCCGCTCACGCCGATGGCGGCCACCAGCTTGAGGTTGATCTCGTCCCAGCCGCGCACCGCCTCGCCACGCACGGCGACGATCTCCTGGCCGGCCGTGAGGCCGCCCCGCTCCGCGGGGGACCCCGGCTCGACGCTGCCGATCACCGGTGCCACCGCCGTGGTGCCGGCCACAAACAGCGCCCAGTAGGCGACGATAGCGAGCAGGAAGTTGGCCAGCGGGCCCGCGGCGACGATGGCGATGCGCTGCCACACCGTCTTGCGGTTGAAGGCCTGATCGAGCTGCTCCTCCGGTACCGGGGCCTCACGCTCGTCGAGCATCTTCACATAGCCGCCGAGCGGGATGGCGGCCACCACAAACTCGGTGCCGTGGCGGTCGACGCGGGACCAGATCGGCTTGCCGAAACCCACCGAGAAGCGCAGCACCCGGACACCGCAGCGCCTGGCCACCCAGAAGTGGCCGAACTCGTGAAAGGTAATCAGCAGGCCCAGCACCACGATGACGGCCAGGATATTCTGGATCAGGCCCAAGACTTTCTCCTACGGGAATCGGATTGGATGGGCATCGGCTCAGCGGCCCGCCAGCCAGGTCTCGGCGGCGCGGCGCGCCCTGGCATCGGCCTCAAGCACGGACTCGAGATCACGGACAGGCTGCAGCGGCTCGGCGTTCTGCACTCGCGCCACCAACTCGGCGATGCCGATAAAGGACAGTCGGCCATCGAGGAAGGCCTCTACCGCCACCTCGTTCGCGGCATTGAGCACCGCCGGTGCCGTCCCCCCCGACGCCATCGCCTCGCGGGCCAGCCTCAGGCAGGGAAAAGCGACCTCATCCGGCGCCTCGAAGTCGAGCCGCGACACCTGGAAGAGGTCCAGCGCCGCCACGCCGGCATCGATGCGCTCGGGCCAGCCCAGCCCGTAGGCGATGGGCGTGCGCATGTCGGGGTTGCCCAGCTGGGCGATTACCGAGCCGTCGCTGTAGGCCGCCATGGAGTGGATCACGCTCTGGGGATGCACCACTACCTGCACCTGGTCGGGGCGGGCGTCGAAGAGCCAGCACGCCTCGATCAGCTCGAGCCCCTTGTTCATCAGTGTGGCGCTGTCCACCGAGATCTTGCGCCCCATGGACCAGTTGGGATGGGCGCAGGCCTGGTCGGGCGTCACTCCGGCAAGCCGCTCGGGCGACCAACCGCGGAAGGGCCCGCCGGAGGCGGTCAGCAGCAACTGGGTCACGCCGTGGTGGCGCAGCCCGCCGCGATGGTCCACGGGTAGACACTGATAGATGGCATTATGTTCGGAATCGATGGGCAACAGGGTCGCCCCGCTCTTCGCCACCGCGTCCATGAAGAGCGCCCCGGACATCACCAGGGCCTCCTTGTTGGCCAGCAGCACGCGCTTGCCGGCGTGCACCGCGGCCAGAGTCGGCAGCAGCCCCGCGGCGCCGACGATGGCCGACATCACCACGTCCACCTCGCAGGCCTCGGCCACCGCTACCAGGGCCGCCGGGCCGCTTTCGACCTCGGTGGCCACGTCCGCCTCGACCAGCCGCGCGCGCAGCCAGGCGGCATCGCGCTCATCGCCGAGCACCGCCACGGCGGGCCGATGGGTAAGGCAGAGCGCCAGCAGGGGCTCCCGGGAGCGGTGGGCGGTCAGCGCATGGAGCCGGTAACGCTCAGGATGGCGGGCGATCACGTCCAGGGTGCTGGTGCCGATGGAGCCGGTGGCCCCCAGCACGGTGACCGCCTGTCGGCGCTGAGTGATGTTCGCTGTCGACGCCACCCTAGAGTACCCCCAGCAGCAGGGCGAACAGCGGCAGCGCCGCGGTGAGGCTGTCGATACGGTCGAGCACGCCGCCGTGGCCCGGCAGCAGCTGGCTGGAGTCCTTGATGCCGCGATAGCGCTTGAGCATGCTCTCGAGCAGGTCTCCCAGCACCGAGACCAGGGTCACCACCAGGGTCGCCAGCAGCAGGGCCAGCCCGCCGCCGAGTCCCAGCCCCTGCCAGGCGGCGAAGACCACGGCCAGCGCAGCGGTGGCGGCCAGGCCGCCGGCCACGCCCTCCCAGCTCTTGCCGGGGCTTACCTTCGGCGCCAGCTTGCGACGGCCGAAGGCGCGGCCGGCGAAGTAGGCGCCGATGTCGGCACACCACACCAGCAGTAGCACGAAGAGCAGCCACACCGCGCCGGTGTCGCGCAGCACGTTGAGCCCCACCCAGGCGGGCAGCAGCACCCACACCCCCATGGCCAGGCGCCGGGTGGGCGACTGCCACTGCCCGCTCCGCTCGGGGTAGTGCACCACCCAGTAGAGGTTGGCCAGCCAGCCGATGACGCCCAGCCACAGCGGCCAGGCGGCCAGCGCCGCGCCGCTGAGCCACAGCACCAGCATGGCCATGGCCAGCACGCCCACCAGCAGCAGGCGGTGGTCGCGCTGGCGGATACCCGCCAGGTTGGTCCATTCCCAGCCGGCCAGCAGCACGATGGCCGCCGTGAACAGGGCGAAGAAACCGCCGGGCAGGCCAAACAGGCCGGCCAGCATCAGCGGCGCCAGCCAGGCCGCGGTGATGATGCGCTGTCTAAGCACCTTGTTGCGCCTCGATCTGTTCGTCGGTCATGCCGAAACGCCTCTGGCGTCGCTGGAAGTCGTCCAGCGCCAGGTCGAGGGCGGCAGCGTCGAAGTCTGGCCACAGGCATGGCGTGAAGTGGAGCTCGGCGTAGGCCAGCTCCCAGAGCACGAAGTTGGAGATGCGCTGCTCGCCGCTGGTGCGGATGCACAGGTCCACGGGCGGCACCTCGGCCAGGCTGAGCTCGTTGGCGAAGGCAGCCTCGTCAATCGCCTCGGGGTCGAGCTCACCGGTGGCGACCCGTTCACCCAGGCGGCGCGCCGCCCGAGCCAGATCCCAGTGCCCGCCGTAGTTGGCGGCAATCACCAGGTGCAGGCGGGTGTTGCCACGGGTCTTCTCCTCGGCCCGGACGATATGCTTCTGGATTGAATCCGAGAAGCCCGAGAGATCGCCGATCACCGAGAGCCGGATACCATTGGCATGGAGCTTGCTGACCTCACGCTTGAGGGCCAGCAGGAAGAGCTCCATCAGGGCGCTCACCTCGGCCCGGGGGCGCTTCCAGTTCTCGCTGGAGAAGGCGAACAGGGTCAGGGTCTCGATCCCGCGCTCGGCGGCCCGGCGGATGGTGGCGCGTACCGCCTCCACGCCGGCATGGTGGCCACGCACGCCGGAGAGGCCTCGCGCCCGCGCCCAGCGGTTGTTGCCGTCCATGATGATTGCCACATGGCGTGGCAGCGCGCCCCCCGGGGTGGCAGGCGTGCCCTCCGTGGCGCGGGGATCTGGGGTGAGCGGTGACGTCATGGGGTCTCGCATCGGGGAGTGGGTGCACAAGACGGAAGGCCGCCCTCCTGGCGGCCTCCCGGCGCTCCTCAGATCTGCATGAGATCGTGTTCCTTCAACTCCAGCATCTTGTCGACCTCGGCGATGTACCTGTCCGTCAGTTTCTGGATGTCGTCCTCGGCCTGGTGCTGCTCGTCTTCGGAGATCTCCTTCTCCTTGAGCAGCGACTTGATATCGCCGTTGGCATCGCGACGCACGTTGCGCACCGCCACGCGGGCGTGCTCGGCTTCAGCGCGCGCCTGCTTGATGTAGCCCTTGCGGGTCTCCTCGGTGAGCATCGGCATCGGCACGCGAATGTTGTTGCCGGCGGTCGAGGGGTTCAAGCCAAGATCGGAGGTCATGATGGCCTTCTCGACCTTGGGCACCATGCTCTGCTCCCAAGGCACCACCGAGAGGGTGCGAGCGTCCTCGGTGTTGATGTTGGCCACCTGGTTCAGGGGTACCTGGCTGCCGTAGTAGTCCACGGTGACCGAATCCAGGATGCTGGAGTGGGCACGCCCGGTCCGGATCTTGTTCAGGTTTCCGTGAAGAGCTTCAACGCTCTTCTTCATGCGGGCTTCCGCATCCTTCTTGATGTCATTGATCACAATGTCAACCTCTGTCTATCAGCGTGCCTTCCTCGCCGCCCACTACCAGATTGAGCAGGGCGCCGGGCTTGTTCATGTTGAAGACGCGGACCGGCATGTCATGGTCACGCACCAGGCAGATGGCGGTCAAATCCATGATGCCGAGCTTCTGGTCCAGGGCATCGTCATAGCTGAGTTGATCGTACTTGACCGCATCGGCATGCTTGACCGGGTCCTTGTCGTAGACCCCGTCCACCTTGGTGGCCTTGACCACCACGTCGGCGTCGATCTCGATCCCGCGCAGGCAGGCCGCGGAGTCGGTGGTGAAGAAGGGATTGCCGGTACCGGCGGAGAACAGTACCACATCCCCGGAGGTGAGATAGCGGATGGCGGTGCGTCGATCGTAGTGCTCCACCACGCCGCTCATGGGGATGGCGGACATCACCCGGGAGCGGATATTGGAGCGCTCCAGGGCGTCGCGCATGGCCAGGGCGTTCATCACCGTGGCCAGCATGCCCATGTGGTCGCCGGTGACCCGGTCCATGCCCGCCGCGTGCAGGGCGGCACCGCGGAACAGGTTGCCGCCACCGACCACGATGCCGACCTGCACCCCGATCCCGACGAGCTGGCCGATCTCCAGGGCCAGGCGATCCAGCACCTTGGGGTCGATGCCAAACTCGGCATCGCCGGTCAACGCTTCGCCGGAGAGCTTGAGCAGGATTCGCTTGTATTTCGACTTCTCGGAGCGGGCCTTGGGCGGCGTCTCGACGTGATCGGTGGTAGGCATGGCTCTCTCCTGGGCATCAGCGGTGGCATGTCGGGTGGCCGGTGCGTCGGCCGGATACGCGAAGGCGTGCGCTCGCGCGCACGCCATCATCCTTCGGGAACGTCTGACCTCAGCTGCGCTTGGCCTGTTCCATCACTTCCTTGGCGAAGTCGACCTCGGCCTTCTCGATGCCCTCGCCCACCTCGAAGCGGGTGAAACCGAGGACCTCGCCACCGGCCGCCTTGACGAACTCGGCCACGGACTGGTCCGGGTTCTTGACGAAGGGCTGCTCGGTCAGGCTGTTCTCGGCCAGGTATTTCTTCAGGCGACCCTGGACCATCTTCTCGGCGATCTGCTCGGGCTTGCCGGCCATGTCGGGCTGGGCGAGGATGATCTCCTTCTCCTTGTCCAGTTGCTCCTGAGGCATGTCCTCGGGACGCGCCACGGCCGGGCTGATGGCGGCGACGTGCATGGCGACGTCCTTGGCCACCTCGGCGCTGCCACCCTTCAGCACGGTCAGCACGCCGATGCGGCCGCCGTGGACGTACTCGCCCACCAGGCCTCCTTCGCCGGCCTCGACGACGACGCTGCGGCGCACGCCGATGTTCTCGCCGATCTTCTGCACCAGCTGCTCGCGGGCAGTTTCCAGGTCACCGGCCATGACCGCGGCCACGTCCTCGCTCTTGGCGGCGAAGAAGGCGTCGACGATCTTGTTGGCAAAGGCCTTGAAGTTGTCATCGCGGGCGACGAAGTCGGTCTCGGAGTTGATCTCGACCATCACACCGTAGCTGCCGTCTTCGGCGACGCGGGTCACCACGGTGCCCTCGGCGGCGGTGCGGTCGGCCTTCTTGGCGGCCTTGAGACCGGAGCTCTTGCGCAGGTTCTCGATGGCGACCTCGATGTCACCGCCGGCCTCGGTGAGGGCCTTCTTGCACTCCATCATGCCGAGCCCGGTACGCTCGCGCAGTTCCTTGACCTGGGAGGCGCTGATAGCTGCCATGGGGTTCACCTCTGAATCTGTGTGTCAACGGATAGCGGACCCGTCGCTGCGACGGATCCGACGAATGCTGGGAAGAAAGGGGGCCGCGGCCCCCTTCTCGTCTGGCCGGCCGCCAAAGCGCCGGCTACCGGTCAGACGGGCCGCCATCACTCGGCGGCGCTGTCCCTTTCCTGGACGACCTCGTCGGTAACCTCGACGAACTCGTCGGGACGACCTTCCTTCGCACGGGCGCAGGCGTCGGCGATGGCCTTGACGTAGATCTGGATGGCGCGGATGGAGTCATCGTTGCCCGGGATCACGTAATCGACGCCGTCCGGATCGGAGTTGGTATCCACCACGCCGATGACCGGGATGCCCAGCTTGTTCGCCTCGTTGATGGCGATACGCTCATGGTCGACGTCGATCACGAACAGGGCGTCGGGCAGGCCACCCATCTCCTTGATACCACCGATGGAACGCTCGAGCTTGTCCTGCTCGCGGGTCGCCATCAGGACTTCCTTCTTGGTCAACTTCTCGAAGGTGCCGTCCTCGCGCATGGTCTCGAGGTCGCGCAGCCGCTTGATGGACTGGCGGATGGTCTTGTAGTTGGTCAGCATGCCACCCAGCCAGCGGTGATTGACGTAGGGCTGACCGGCGCGCCGGGCCTCTTCCTTGATGATCTTGCTGGCGCTGCGTTTGGTGCCGACGAACATGACCTTGTTGTTGGACGCGGCCATCTTCTCGACCACCTCGATGGCCTCGTTCAGGGCCGGCAAGGTATGCTCGAGGTTGATGATGTGGATCTTGTTACGGGCGCCGAAGATGAACTTGCTCATCTTCGGGTTCCAGTATTTGGTCTGGTGACCGAAGTGAGCGCCTGCCTTGAGCAGGTCACGCATGTTGACGTGTGCCATGGATGACTCCTGATAAATCGGGTTAGGCCTCCACGCACCCCATGGATCCGACCGCCGCATCATCGCGTGATGACCACGGCAGCACCCGGGACCATGTGCCGGTGCGTGTGTGTATTCAAGGCGTTGCATTGATTGACGCCACTCCTGTTGCCGAACTCCGCGCAGCCGTCACGGCGAAACCTCGACGTGGGTGGGCGGTAAGGACGGGCGATTGCAGGAAGGCGCGCAGCTTTATACCATGGATCATCCGCAAGTTGAAGTCGCCCGGCTTAAGCTGCCCGAGCGACCCCACCCCCACCCTCGAGATTCCATGAACGTACCCATCAAGACGCCCGACGAGATCGAGAAGATGCGCGAGGCGGGCCGGCAGGCCGCCAGCGTGCTGGAGATGATCACCCCCTTCGTCAAGGCCGGCATCACCACCGGCGAGATCGACCGCCGCTGCCACGCCTATATCGTCGACGAACTCGGCTCCACCCCCGCCCCGCTCAACTACCACGGCTTCCCCAAGGCGGTATGCACCTCCATCAACCACGTGGTGTGCCACGGCATTCCCGACGACAACAAGTCGCTGAAGAAGGGCGACATCATGAACCTGGACATCACCGTGAAGACTGCCGATGGCTACCACGGCGACTCCAGCGTGATGTTCGTGATCGGCGAGACCATCCAGGGCGAGCGGCTGTGTCGCGTCACCCAGGAGTGCCTCTACCGCAGCATCGCCCTGGTGCGCCCGGGCGCGCGCCTCTCCGAGCTGGCCCGTGCCATCCAGGGCCACGCCGAGGCCAGCGGCTACTCGGTGGTACGTGACTTCTGCGGCCACGGCATCGGCGCCGGCTTCCACGAGGAGCCCCAGGTGCTGCACTACGACGGCTACGCCCCCGGGGCAGACATCGAGCTGGCCGCCGGCATGTGCTTCACCATCGAGCCGATGATCAACGTCGGTGACGCCCGCACCAAGGTACTGCGCGACGGCTGGACCGCCATCACCAAGGACCGCAGCCTCTCCGCCCAGTGGGAGCACACCCTGCTGGTGACCGACACCGGCGTCGAGGTGCTCACCGCGCGCCACGACGAAGACCTCGCCTTCCTCGAGCGCTGACACCATGCTGCTCCACCACTACCGCTTCTCTCCCGACGATAGCCTGTTCGACACCGAGGCCTTCCGCGCCGAACTGGAGGGCAGCCGCTCGCCCATCGCCCCCTTCAAGGCGGCGCTGCGCGAGATCCAGGACCGCCTCGACGAGCGCTTCCGGGAGGGCGCCGACATCCGCGACCTGATCCACGGCCGCGCCTGGTGCCTGGACCGGCTGCTGGCGGTAGCCTGGGAGCAGCATGAGTGGCCCGACGACGGCGTGGCCCTGCTGGCGGTCGGCGGCTACGGCCGAGGCGAGCTGCACCCCCACTCCGACGTCGACCTGCTGCTGCTGCTCGAGCACGACGACGATGCCCCCTACCGGGAGTCGCTGACCGCCTTCATCACCTTCCTGTGGGACATCGGCCTGGAGATCGGCCACAGCGTCAGGTCCCTTGCCGACTGTGAACGCGAGGCCGGTGCCGACGTCACGGTGATCACCAACCTCCTGGAGAGCCGCACCATTGCCGGCCCGGAGTCCCTGCGCGGGGCCATGAAGGCGCGCCTCGCGCCCGCGCGGCTGTGGCCCGCCGACCGCTTCTTCGAGGCCAAGTGGCAGGAGCAGATCAGCCGCCACCACCGCTTCAACAACTCCGAGTACCATCTCGAGCCCAACATCAAGAGCTCCCCCGGGGGCCTGCGCGACATCCAGATGATCGGGTGGGTGGCCAAGCGTCACTTCGGCAGCCAGCGCTACGAGGACCTGGTCGCCAACGGCTTCATGAACGACCCCGAACTGCGCATCCTCAGCCAGGGCCAGGCCTTCCTGTGGCAGGTGCGCTACGCCCTGCACATGCTCACTGGCCGCGCCGAGGACCGCCTGCAGTTCGACCACCAGCGCACCATCGCCGAGCTGTTCGGTTACCGCGACAGTCCGGAGCGCCTCGCCGTCGAACAGTTCATGAAGCGCTACTACCGCCACGTGACGGCCCTGGCCGGGCTCAACGACATGCTGCTGCAGCACTTCGACGAGGCGATCCTCCACGCCGGGGAGGAACTCGAGACCACCGGGCTCAACGACCGCTTCGAAATACGCGGCGGCTACATCCAGGCCCGCTCGCGCAACGTCTTCCGCGACCGTCCCGCGGCGCTGCTGGAGCTCTTCCTGCTGATGGCCGAGCACCCGGAGATCGAGGGCGTCCGTGCCGACACCATCCGCCTGATCCGGGACCACCGCCACCTGATCGACGACCTCTACCGGGACGATGTGCGCCACCAGAGCCTGTTCATGGAGCTGCTGCGCTCCGGCGGCAACGTGGCGCGCCAGCTGCGCCGCATGAACCGCTACGGGGTGCTGGGCAAGTACCTGCCGGAGTTCGGCCGCGCCGTGGGGCTGATGCAGCATGATCTCTTCCACATCTACACGGTCGACGCCCACACCCTGCGGCTGCTGAAGTTCATTCACGGCTTTCGCAAGCCCGAGGCCCGCGAGACCTTCCCGGTGGCCGCCAATGTCGTCCATCAGCTGCCCAAGCTGGAGCTGTTGTGGATCGCCGGGCTCTATCATGATATCGGCAAGGGGCGCGGCGGCGACCACTCGCTACTCGGTGCCCGGGACGTCGAGGTCTTCGCCGAGCGCCACGGCCTCTCGACCCGCGACACCCGCCTGGTGAGCTGGCTGGTGGAGCACCACCTGACCATGTCGATGGTGGCCCAGAAGCGCGATACCACCGACCCCGATGTGATCGCCGACTTCGCCCGCCTGGTGGGCGACGAAACCCGCCTCGACTACCTCTACGTGCTCACCGTGGCCGACATCAACGCCACCAACCCGACGCTGTGGAACGGCTGGCGCGCCTCGCTGTTGCGCCAGCTCCACGCCGAGACCAAGCGTGCCCTGCGCCGCGGCCTCGAGAACCCGCTGGAGCGCGACGACTGGGTCAACGAGACCCGCGGCGAGGCGCTGTCGCTGCTCGCCGCGGTAGGCGCCGACATGGCCAACGTGGAGCAGCTGTGGGAGTCGCTGGGCGAGGAGTACTTCCTGCAATACGCCCCCAGCGAGATCGCCTGGCAGACCCAGGGCATCCTGGCCCACGGCGGCAGCCAGCTGCCGCTGATCCTGATCAGCGCCCCGGCCGACGGCATGGCCGAGGGGGGCACCAAGGTCTTCATCCACACCCGCTCGGTGGACGACCTCTTCGCCGCCACCGCCGCGGCACTCGACCAGCTCGGCCTCTCCATCCACGACGCCCGCATCGCCACCTCCAGCAACGACTGGACGCTCAACACCTTCATCGTGCTCGACGACCATGGTCAGGCGATTCGCGACCCGGCGCGCATCGAGGAGTTCCGCGCCCATCTGGTGGAGGAGCTCGATGACCCGGACGACTACCCCGAGATCGTCACTCGCCACACCCCCCGCCAGCTGCGCCACTTCCGGGTGCCTACCGAGGTGACCATCGAGCAGGATCCGGCCAACGAACGCACCCTGCTGGAGCTGATCGCCCCCGATCGACCCGGCCTGCTGGCCCGGGTGGGGCGCATCTTCATGGAACAGGACATCGCCCTCTCCGCGGCCAAGATCGCGACCCTGGGCGAGAAGGTGGAGGACGTCTTCTTCATCACCGACAAGGCCGGGCGGCCCCTCACCGACCCGGAGCGCCAGTCGCAGCTGCGCCAGCGACTCGTCGAGGTGCTGGATGTGTCGGGCTAGCCGCGTTTGAGGCCTTCTCCGGGCTTCCCTATAATCAAGCCCCTTCCGAGCACGACCAAGATTCACCACAACGACGCCCGAGGCCCCGGCCGGCGAGGCGCGCCTGGATACCCATGAACCCCGATCTCGACGCCCTCAAGCCTTACCCCTTCGAGAAGCTCGCCGCCCTCAAGGCCGGCGTGATGCCCCCAGAGGGGCTGGCCCACGTGCCGCTCACCATCGGCGAACCCCAGCACGCGCCCTTCCCAGCGGCGCTGGCGACTCTGGTGGAACACCAGGCCGAGTTCGCCCGCTACCCGGCCACCGCCGGGCTTCCCGAACTGCGCGCGGCGATCGGCGGCTGGGCGACGCGACGCTTCGGGCTCGAAGGCCTCGACCCGGAGGCCCAGGTGCTGCCGGTGAACGGTACCCGGGAGGCGATCTTCGCCTTCGTCCAGGCGACGCTGGACCGTACCCGCCCCGCCAAGGTGGCCATGCCCAATCCCTTCTACCAGATCTACGAGGGCGCCACCCTGCTGGCCGGCGGCGAGCCGCTCTACCTGGACTGCACCGCCGAGAGCGGCTTTCGGCCCGACTTCGACGCCGTGCCCGCCGAGACCTGGCGCCAGGTGCAGATCGTCTTTGTCTGCTCCCCAGGCAACCCCACCGGCGCGGTGACGCCGCTGGCCGAGTTCCACAGGCTGATCGAGCTCGCCGACGAGTTCGATTTCCTCATCGCCTCGGACGAGTGCTACTCGGAGCTCTACCTGGACGAGGCCGCCCCGCCGGCCGGGCTGCTGGAGGCCTGTGCCCAGCTGGGCCGCCACGACTTCCGGCGCTGCCTGGTGTTCCATTCGCTCTCCAAGCGCTCCAACCTGCCTGGACTGCGCTCCGGCTTCGTGGCCGGCGACGCCGCGCTGGTCGCCCCCTTCAAGCGCTACCGCACCTACCACGGCTGCGCCATGGCACTGCCGGTGCAGCACGCCTCGATCACCGCCTGGAACGACGAGGCCCACGTGCGCGCCAACCGCGACGCCTATCGAGAGACATTCGCCGCGGTAACCGAGATCCTCGCCCCGGTGATGGACTTCCCCGCCCCCGAGGCGAGCTTCTACCTATGGCCGGCGGTGCCCGGCGGCGATGACGAGGCCTTCACCCGGGCGCTCTTCGCCGAGGAGCACGTCAGTGTGCTCCCCGGTTCCTATATGGGTCGTCCCGCTGCCGACGACAGGATGGGTCGTCCCGCTGCCGACGACAGGATGGGGCGCCCCGGTACCTATGGCACCAACCCCGGCGCTGGGCGGATTCGCCTGGCGCTCGTTGCCGAGGTGGAGGCCACCGTGGAGGCGGCTCGCCGCCTGCGACGCTTCATCGAGAGGAGGCTATGATGTTCACCTTGTATGGCATCAAGAACTGCGACACCTGCCGCCGCGCCCGCAAGGCGATGGACGGCTCCGGCGTTCCCTACCATTTCCACGACCTGCGCGAGGACGGCCTCTCCGCCGCCCTGCTGGAACATCTCCTCGAGAGGGTGCCGGTCATGGAGGCTCTCAACAAGCGCAGCACCACCTGGCGCAACCTCCCCGACGAGGAGAAGCAGGCGGTGGACGCCAACATGGCCCGCGAGCTGATGCTCGCCCATCCCACCCTGCTCAAGCGTCCGCTGCTCGACACCGGCGACGAGATCCTCGTCGGCTACCGCGACGGTGACTACGACGCCCTGGCCGGCTAGGCCACCCCGAACACATCGCCGGGACGCCCTGCAGACGGCCCGGCCGCCATCAGATCCGCCACCTCCACAAGGACACAGACATGCACAGCTTTGCACTCGGCATCGGCACCCAGAACACCCAGGGCGACTGGCTGGAAATCTACTATCCCGCCCCCCTGCTCGCCCCCGAGGCCAGCCTGGTGGAAGCCGCCGCTAAGGTGCTCGACGCCCCCGCCGGCAGCGCCGCGGTGAGCTTCCTGCCCGAGCAGTGTGCCGAGCTGGCGGCCGCCCTGCGCGAGGCCGGCCACGCCGACCAGGCCGATCTGGCCGAGTCGCTGGCTGCAAGCCAACGCCCGCTGGTGGCCATGTTCCTGGCTCAGGACGCCGCGCCCGAGTCGGCGCCCGAGGTCTACCTCAAGCTGCACCTGCTTTCCCACCGCCTGGTGAAGCCCCACGACCTCGACCTCACCGGCATGTTCGGCCTGCTGCGCAACGTGGCCTGGACCAGCGAGGGCCCCATCGACATCGAGGAGCTGCCCGCCCGCCGCCTCAAGGCGCGCCTCGCCGGCCGCACCCTCTCGGTGGACTGCGTCGACAAGTTCCCGAAGATGACCGACTACGTGGTGCCGGGCGGCGTGCGCATCGCCGACACCGCCCGGGTGCGTCTGGGCGCCTACCTGGGCGAGGGCACCACGGTGATGCACGAGGGCTTCGTCAACTTCAACGCCGGCACCGAGGGTCCCGGCATGATCGAGGGCCGCATCTCCGCCGGCGTGATGGTCGGCAAGGGCTCGGACCTGGGGGGTGGCTGCTCCACCATGGGCACCCTCTCCGGCGGCGGCAACATCGTCATCAAGGTGGGCGAGGGCTGTCTGATCGGTGCCAACGCCGGCATCGGCATCCCCCTGGGCGACCGCTGCACCGTGGAGGCGGGCCTCTACCTCACCGCCGGCGCCAAGGTCGCCCTGCTCGATGACCAGGGCCAGGAGGTCAGGACCGTGGCCGCCCGCGAGCTGGCCGGCCAGGACGATCTACTGCTGCGCCGCAACTCCCGCAACGGCCGCATCGAGTGCCTGACCAACAAGAGCGCCATCGCGCTCAACGAGGCGCTGCATGCCCACAACTGATCCGTCCGGTCTCTCCCCGACCCTGCAGCTTGCCTTCGAGCTGCTGCGGCGTCCCTCGGTGACCCCGGATGACCTGGGCTGCCAGGCGCTGATGATCGAGCGCCTCGCCGCGCTCGGTTTTCATATCGAGCGCCTGCCCTTCGGCGACGTGGATAACGTCTGGGCCACGCGCGGCCACCACGGCCCGCTGCTGGCCTTCGCCGGCCACACCGACGTGGTGCCCAGCGGCCCGCCTACCCGCTGGGATTTCCCCCCCTTCGAGCCCTGCATCGACGATGAGGGCATGCTCAGGGGGCGCGGCGCCGCCGACATGAAGGGCAGCCTGGCGGCCATGGTCACCGCCGTGGAGCGCTTCGTGACCGCCCACCCGGACCACCACGGCCAGATCGGCTTCCTGATCACCTCCGACGAGGAGGGGCCCGCGGTGGATGGCACCCGCGCCGTGGTCGAGCACCTGCGCGAGCGCCATGAGCGGCTCGACTACTGCATCGTCGGCGAACCCTCCTCCACCGCGCGGCTCGGCGACGTGATCAAGAACGGTCGGCGCGGCTCCCTGGGCGGGGTGCTGCACATCCGGGGCGTTCAGGGCCACGTGGCCTACCCGCACCTGGCGCGCAACCCCATCCACCAGGCGATGCCGGCCCTGGACGCCCTGACCCGTGAACACTGGGACGCCGGCAACGACTTCTTCCCGGCCACGAGCTTCCAGGTCTCCAACATCCGCTCCGGCACCGGCGCCACCAACGTCATCCCCGGCGAGGTGGAGGTAGTGTTCAACTTCCGCTTCTCCACCGAGGTGACCCACGAGCAGCTGCGAAGCCGCACCGCGGCGATCCTCGACGCCCACGGCCTCGAGTACCAGCTGGATTGGACGTTGAACGGCGAGCCCTTCCTCACCGCCGAGGGCGAGCTGGTCGAGGCCGCCGTGCTCGGCGTGGAGGAGGTGATGGGGCATCGGCCCGAGCTCTCCACCTCGGGGGGTACATCAGATGGCCGGTTCATCGCCACCCTGGGCAGCCAGGTGGTGGAGCTGGGCCCGCTCAATGCCACCATTCACCAGGTCAACGAGCGCATCCGTGCCGCCGACCTGGACGAGCTGAGCCGTGTCTACGAGGCGATCCTGAAGCACCTGTTCATCAACGGCAGTGCCCGACCCTGAGGCCGACATGACATCCGACAGTCAACCGCGCTACCCCGATATCGAGATCTACCTGGCCAAGGCCCCCTTCGAGGCACTCGGCGAGTGGCTGGGGGCGGCCATCGACGCCGAGCCCCTGGCGCCCGCCGGCAAGGGCCAGTGGCGCACCCGCGGCCATCACGACGGCGAGGAGGTCCCGGTCCTGCTGGTGGAGAAGGCCGCCGACGGCTTCGCCAGCCTGTGGTTCAACAGCCCCGCCACGCCCTGGGAGAACGATGCCGCCTGCGCCCGCGCCGCCGCCACCCGCCTGGGCTGCGAGGTACGCTGCTCGCTGGGCAGCTGGCACCCCGGCGACGACCCGGACCGCTTCCTGCGAGTGCTGCCCGACGGCAGCGAGGCCGAGATCGACTGGCCGGACTCGGGGCACTGATGCCTGGCCCCGCTGGTACAACAACCCCTTGCTCAAACGACAGCGCCCCGCACAATGGCGGGGCGCTGTCGTGGTACGGGCCGTGTTCAGGTGATGACAGTGACGTCGTCGGCCTGCAACCCCCTCTCATTCTCGATGATGTGGTAGCGCACTTTCTGGCCCTCGGCCAAGGTGCGGTGACCGCGGCCGCGGATGGCGCGGAAGTGGACGAAGACATCCTCCCCGCTGTCGCGGGTGATGAAGCCATACCCCTTGTTGACGTTGAACCATTTCACCTCGCCGATCTCACGATCGTCGTTCTCGACGTCGGCCAGATTGACCAGTTGCGGGGTGAGTACGTTGACCGCCAGGGTGGCGATCAGCAACATCAGGAAGACCGCCAGGGCCGCGGCGACGTAGACCACGGCGATGCCGCCGATCTCGAGGCTGGCAAACAGCGCCTCGGCGAGATCGCCGCCGGCGAGATGCACGAACAGGGCAATCAACAGCGGCGCGGGGGCGGCCAGCAGCAGGCTGACCAGGCTGCAACGAAACATGACCTTTCGATTCATGGACTCGAGTGACTCTCTTGTTGGATGAACGTAATAGACAACCACGGGGAGGTGCCACGATGAACGATGACACGCAGCGAAAAGATTCTAGCATGAGCACGCATCGGCCGTCCGGTGCCCTCGCCGAGCGCCTCGAGGCGCTGGAGAGCCGGATCGCCTTTCAGGAGCAATGGCTGGACACCCTGGACGAGGCCGTCGCCACCCAGGAGCGGCGGCTCACCCGACTGGAGCGGATCAACGACCTGATGCAGGAGAAGCTGCGCGACCAGCAGCGGGCACTGCTGGAGGGCGATGCGACGGCGCCCGGCCCCGCGGATGAGGTGCCGCCGCATTATTGAGGGCCATGGTTCGTGAAAGTTACAGCTCGTCCAGGTAGCGCTCGGCGTCCAGCGCAGCCATGCAGCCGCTGCCGGCGGAGGTGATCGCCTGGCGGTAGACGTGGTCCATGACATCGCCGGCGGCGAACACGCCAGACACGCTGGTGGTGGTGGCGTTGCCATCCAGGCCGGATTTCACCTTGATGTAACCGCCGCTCATCTCCAACTGGCCCTCGAAGATGCCGGTGTTGGGGCTGTGGCCGATGGCGATGAACACGCCCGGCGCCGTCAATTCCTTGCTCTCTCCGGTTTCGGTGGACCGGATGCGCACCCCGGTCACGCCGGTGTTGTCCCCGAGCACCTCGTCCAGAGTGTGGTGCCACTCCAGTACCACCTTGCCCTCCTCGGCCTTCTGGAAGAGCTTGTCCTGGAGGATCTTCTCGGCGCGCAGGCTGTCGCGGCGGTGCACCAGGGTCACCTTCGAGGCGATGTTGGCCAGGTAGAGCGCCTCCTCCACGGCGGTGTTGCCGCCGCCCACCACCACCACTTCCTGGTTGCGGTAGAAGAAGCCATCGCAGGTGGCGCAGGCCGAGACCCCCTGGCCCATGAACTGCTGCTCGGAGGGGAGTCCCAGGTAGCGGGCGCTGGCCCCGGTGGCGATGATCAGCGCATCGCAGGTGTAGGTACCGCTGTCGCCCTTGAGGGTGAAGGGACGCTCGCGCAGCTCCACCTCATGGATATGGTCGAACAGCACCTCGGTATCGAATCGCTCGGCGTGGCGCTTCATGCGCTCCATCAGCTCCGGGCCCTGCACGCCGGCATCGTCGCCCGGCCAGTTATCCACATCGGTGGTGGTGGTCAGCTGGCCGCCCGCCTGAATGCCGGTGATCAGCACCGGCTCCAGGTTGGCGCGGGCCGCATAGACCGCGGCGGTATAGCCCGCCGGGCCCGAACCCAGGATGATCAGGCGTTCGTGACGCGCATCGCTCATGAGTAACCTCGTGGCTAGGGGTGATCTCGGTCAGTCAGTGGCGCCATTGTAGCAGCCAAGGCGGGCGCCTAGAGCACCTCGTCGTCGCGCCCCAGCGTCAGGTTGAAGCCCGCCTCGGCGTCGAGATCATCGCCGAAGGGCACCTCGATCCTCACCTGGATCGGCGCACAGCAGACATGGCAATCCTCCCAGGTGACATGGCTGCCCTCGGAGGCATCCACCAGCAGGTCGAAGGGGGCATCGCAGTAGGGGCAGTGCACCCGACTCGATGCCAGTTGTTCCTCATGCATGGTGCCTCCTGGTGCCGGTCACCCGGCGGTCATGGCATCGTGCCATTCTGAACACGCTGGTAACCCAGCTGATATGGACCCAGCACGATCGGTTTTCAAGGCGACTCCCTCATTCACGCCGGGCAACGCTTGAAAATGGCGCCTATCATGACCAAGTCAGATAGACGACCAGGAAGGTTCGTTCACTCTCCGCCAGAGGAGGCACAGATGAGCACCGAGACACCCAAGGATATTCTGCAGACGCTGGAGGCCGGCGGCCGCACCTTTCACTATCACAGCCTGGCGAAGGCCGCCGAAGCACTGGGCAGCATTGATCGGCTGCCCATGACCCTGAAGATCCTGCTGGAGAATCAGCTGCGCTACGCCGATGACGACAGCGTCTCCCGCGAGGACATGCAGGCGCTGGTCGACTGGCAGCAGGAGGCCCGCTCCGACCGCGAGATCGGCTACCGCCCGGCGCGGGTGCTGATGCAGGACTTCACCGGCGTACCCGGCGTGGTGGATCTCGCCTCCATGCGCGCCGCCGTCGAGGCGCTGGGCGAAGACCCGGCGCGCATCAACCCGCTCTCCCCGGTGGACCTGGTGATCGACCACTCGGTGATGGTCGACAACTTCGGTAACGCCTCGGCGTTCCGGGACAACGTCGCCATCGAGATGGAGCGCAACCACGAGCGCTACGAGTTCCTGCGCTGGGGCCAGCAGGCCTTCGACAACTTCAGCGTGGTGCCGCCCGGCACCGGTATCTGCCACCAGGTCAACCTGGAGTACCTGGGCAGGACGGTGTGGACCAGGGAGGAGGAGGGTAAGACCTTCGCCTACCCCGACACCCTGGTGGGCACCGACTCCCACACCACCATGATCAACGGCCTGGGCGTGCTCGGCTGGGGCGTGGGCGGCATCGAGGCCGAAGCCGCCATGCTCGGCCAGCCGGTCTCGATGCTGATTCCCGAGGTGATCGGCTTCAAACTCACCGGCAAGCTCAAGGAGGGCATCACCGCCACCGACCTGGTGCTGACGGTGACCGAGATGCTGCGCAAGAAGGGCGTGGTGGGCAAGTTCGTCGAATTCTACGGCGACGGCCTCGATGACCTGCCGCTGGCCGACCGCGCCACCATCGCCAACATGGCCCCGGAGTATGGCGCCACCTGCGGCTTCTTCCCGGTTGACGACGAGACCCTCAACTACCTTCGGCTGACCGGTCGCGACGACGCCCAGGTGGCCCTGGTGGAGGCCTACAGCAAGGCCCAGGGGCTGTGGCGCGAACCCGGCGCGGAGCCGGTCTTCAGCGACACCCTGACGCTGGACATGGGCGAGGTAGTGGCCAGCCTCGCCGGCCCCAAGCGTCCCCAGGACCGTGTGGCCCTCGGCGACATGCGGGCCGCCTTCGAGAAGGTCATGGAGGATGACGCCAAGGCACCCTCCTCACCCGAGCGCACGGAGGAAAAGGGGAAGCTGATGTCCGAGGGCGGCCAGACTGCCGTGGGCGTCGAGGAGAGCTACGAGCACCACGACAGCCAGGACATCGACCTGGACGGCAGGCGGTTCAAGCTCGACCCGGGCGACGTGGTGATCGCCGCCATCACCTCCTGCACCAACACCTCCAACCCCAGCGTGATGATGGCCGCCGGCCTGGTGGCGCGGAAGGCCCGCGAGAAGGGGCTCGATACCCGGCCCTGGGTGAAGACCTCCCTCGCCCCCGGCTCCAAGGTGGTCACCGACTACCTGGCCGCTGCCGGCTTCAACGAGGACCTCGACGCCCTGGGGTTCCACCTGGTGGGCTACGGCTGCACCACCTGCATCGGCAACTCCGGCCCGCTACCGGAGGCGATCGAGAAGGCGATCGAAGCGGGCGACCTCGCCGTGGCCTCGGTGCTCTCGGGTAACCGCAACTTCGAGGGCCGCGTGCATCCGCTGGTCAAGACCAACTGGCTCGCCTCGCCCCCGCTGGTGGTGGCCTACGCCCTGGCCGGCAACGTGCGCTGCGACCTGACGAAGGACCCCATCGGCACCGGCAAGGACGGCGCGCCGGTCTACCTCAAGGACATCTGGCCCAGCCAGGCGGAGATCGCCGAGGCGGTAGCCAGGGTCAACACCGGGATGTTCCACAAGGAGTACGCCGAAGTGTTCGAGGGAGACGACGTCTGGCAGGCCATCGAGGTGCCCCAGAGCAAGGTCTACCAGTGGTCGAGGGACTCCACCTATATCCAGCACCCCCCTTTCTTCGAGGGCATGGGTCGCGAGCCCGACGCCATCGAGGACGTCGAGGATGCCCGGATACTCGCCCTGCTCGGCGACTCGGTGACCACCGACCATATCTCGCCGGCCGGTGCCATCAAGCCGGACAGTCCCGCCGGACGCTACCTGCAGGAGCGCGGGGTCAAGCCGGTGGACTTCAACTCCTATGGCTCACGCCGCGGCAACCACGAGATCATGATGCGCGGCACCTTCGCCAACGTGCGCATCAGAAACGAGATGCTCGACGGCGTGGTCGGCGGCGAGACACGCCACGTGCCCTCGGGCGAGCAGATGGCGATCTATGACGCCGCCATGCGCTATCAGGAAGAGGCTACGCCGCTGGTGGTGATCGCCGGCAAGGAGTACGGCACCGGCTCCAGCCGCGACTGGGCCGCCAAGGGTACCCGCCTGCTCGGCGTACGCGCGGTGCTGGCCGAATCCTATGAGCGCATCCACCGCTCCAACCTGATCGGCATGGGCGTGGTGCCGCTGCAGTTCCCCGAGGGCGAGAGCCGCCAGACTCTGGGCCTTACCGGCGACGAGTCGATCTCCATCGCGGGGCTCGCCGAGCTCACCCCCGGCGGAAAGGTCACCGTCACCGTGAGGTCCGACAAGGGTGAGAAGAAGGTCGAAGCGCTGTGCCGCATCGATACCGCCAACGAGCTGGAGTACTACCGCCACGGCGGCATCCTCCACTATGTGCTGCGCAAGATGATCGGCGCGGCATGATCGGACCGGTCTGACTGCGAAAGGCATCGGGGACAGGTCGGAGAGGGGGTACTATGCCAGGGATGGCATGGGTAGCGCCCAGGGATGGGTTCACAGCCCCCCCGAACAGGCCTGTCCTCGAAATAGCCTTGAGCTTCTCTTGGGTGTAGGAACTCACAAAGGCCCCGCCGGATACCCGGCGGGGCCTTTCTCGTGCAGGGATCGACTCAGAACGAGCGGCGGCGATAGAGGCGATACTCCGGCGTCCAGCAGCTGCGCTCGATGGCCGCACGCAGCTTGGTGCCGTTGGTCTTCAGCGCCATGCCTTCGCCCTGGGCCTGGGCGGCCACGTCGAAGGCAATGGCCTTGGAGAGCTCGCGGATCTTGGCCAGCGGCGGCAGCAGCGCGCCCTCCCCCTCCTTGACGATGGGTGCCTCCCGGGCCAGCGCCCGGGAGGCCGCCATCAGCATGTCGTCGGTCACCCGTTTCGCCCCGGCCGCCACCACCCCCAGCCCGATGCCCGGAAAGATATAGGCGTTGTTGCACTGGGCGATGGGGTAGGTCTGCCCACCATACGACACCGGCGGGAAGGGGCTACCGGTGGCCACCAGGGCTGCCCCCTCGGTCCAGCGGATCACATCCTCGGGTAGCGCCTCGGCCTGGGAGGTTGGGTTGGAGAGCGGCATGATCACCGGCGTCTCGCAGCCAGCGTGCATGGTGCGCACCACCTCCTCGGTGAAGATGCCCGGCCGCCCGCAGACACCGATCAGTACCGTGGGCCTGACCCGGCGGATGGTCTCCACCAGCTCCTGCCCCTGCCAGCCCTCGGTGAGCGTCGGGGCCTGGGCCAGACGGGACTGGAAGTCGCGCAGCCAGGTCTGGTTGGAGGTGACCAGCCCCTCTCGGTCCATCATGAACACCCTCGCTCGGGCCTCCTTCTCGGCGAGTCCCTCGGCCTGCATGGCCACCACCACCTGCTCGGCGATGCCGCAGCCGGCGGAACCGGCACCCACGAACATGACCCGCTGTTGGCCGATGCCCTCGTCGCGGGCCTCGCAGGCCGCCATCAGTGTGCCCACCACCACCGAGGCGGTGCCCTGGACGTCATCGTTGAAGCAGCACAGCTCATCGCGATAGCGCTCGAGCAGCGGCATGGCATTGGCCTGGGCGAAGTCCTCGAACTGGAGCAGCACATTGGGCCAGCGGCGCTTGACGGCGTCGATGAACTGATCGACGAAGGCGTCGTACTCCTCCTGGGAGATGCGTGGGTGGCGCCAGCCCATGTACATGGGGTCGTCGAGCAGCGCCGGGTTGTTAGTGCCCACGTCGAGCATGATCGGCTGGGTGTAGGCGGGGCTGATGCCGCCACAGGCGGTATAGAGCGCCAGCTTGCCGATGGGGATGCCCATGCCGCCGATGCCCTGATCGCCCAAGCCGAGGATGCGCTCACCGTCGGTGACCACGATCACCTTGACGCGGTCCTTGGTGGAGCTGTGCAGGATGTCTTCCATGCGATCGCGATCGGGGTAGGCGATAAAGAGCCCGCGGTGATTGCGATAGATGTTGGAGAATTCCTGACACGCCTTGCCCACCGTGGGGGTGTAGATGATCGGCAGCATCTCCGCCAGGTGCTCGGAGACCAGGCGGAAGAAGAGGGTCTCGTTGTCGTCCTGGATGGCGCGCAGGTAGATGTGCTTGTCCAGGTCATTCTGGCACTGGCGATACTGTCGGTAGGCCCGTTCCACCTGCTCCTCGATGGACTCCACGCACTGCGGCAGCAGGCCAATCAGGTTGAATTCGATGCGCTCCTCCTGGCTGAAGGCGCTGCCCTTGTTGAGCAGCGGCATCTCCAGCAGCGGAGGGCCGGCGTAGGGAATATAGAGGGGACGCTTGGTTTCGGTGGTCATCTCTGCTCTCGATTCGGTGACTGGAACGAGCCATTGGCGCTCTGGCGGCGCCTGTCGACACTCTATCACGCCCGATACGACCGCGCCCCGACCGGGGCCGTGGCGCGAAATCACGCGTAAATCACCCTTCGCTGGCGCGGTTCAGCCACCCTTCGTCGTGGGCAGGCGGCCGGCCTCGCCCGCGAAGAAGACGGGGCGCAACTTCACCCCGAGCATGTTGCCGGCGAAGGCCGCCACCAGCCACACCCAGCCGTGAAGGCTGCCGGAGGCGATACCGCTGAAGTAGGCGCCGATATTGCAGCCGAAGGCCAGGCGTGCCCCATAGCCGAGCATGAGGCCGCCGATCACCGCCGCCAGTACCGATTTCGCCGGAATGCGGAAGCTGGGGGCGAACTTGCCGGCCAGCGAGGCCGCCAGCAGCGCCCCGATCAGGATGCCGATGTTCATCACACTAGTGATGTCGCGCCAGATGGAAGCTTCCAGTGCGGCCGCATTCCACGATGACTGCCAGTAGCCCCACTGGCTGACATCACCGCCCAGCGCTTCGAAGCCCTTGGCGCCCCACAGGGCGAAGGCGCCGGTGATCCCCCAGGGGCGGCCGGCCAGGGCCAGGGTGGCGTAGTTGAGCAACGCCAGGGCCACGGCACCGAACAGCAGCGGCCAGGGGCCGGTGAGCCAACGACGGTTGCCGACATCGATCCGTGGTGCCTGTTCGAGCTGGCCGTGGCGGCGCTTCTCCATCATTACGGTGAAGGCGGCGATGGCGGTAAACAGCAGAAGGCTCACCACGATGCCGCCACCGGCGCCGAATTCGTTGACCAGCGATACCGGCTGGAAGGCGGGCAGGCTCTGCCACCAGGCGAAGTGGGCCGTGCCGATCACCGAGCCGACGATGAAGAACAGCAGGGTAATCAGCATGCGGGCGTTGCCGCCACCGGCGGTGAACAGGGTACCGGAGGCACAGCCACCGCCAAGCTGCATGCCGATCCCGAACAGGAAGGCACCGACAACCACCGAGACGCCGACCGGTGCCACATAGCCGTACACCGGGCTGCCGAACAGGGAGCCAGCGCCCAGGGCCGGAAAGAACAGCAGCACGGCGATGGCGAGCATCACCATCTGGGCGCGCAGGCCGCGGCCGCGGCGCTCGGTGATGAACACCCGCCAGGCGGCGGTAAACCCGAAGGCGGCATGGTAGAGCACCATGCCCAGCAGGCCGCCCACCACCATCAGCGCGCCGAGGCGCGCACCGAAGACTGCCCCCACGGCCAGGGCCCCCAGCAGCAGGGCACCTGCCGCCACCACGGGCACGGAAAGTTGGATACGTTGCGTCAGGGTGAGCTCACTCATGGCGTGCCCTCTCGTTATCGTCAGGGGTCAGGGGTCAGACGAAGCGGCCCAGGCCCACCGCCTGGCGCAGGTGGTCCATGAAGGGGGCCGCCTCGGCGCGGGCGCGCTCAGCGCCCTTCTTCAGCACCGCTTCGATATGGCCCGGATCCTCCATCAGCGCCTGATAGCGCTCCCGCGGTTCGCGAAGGTGCTCGTTTACGTACTCGAAGACCCGATTCTTGGCCTCGCCCCAGCCGATGCCGTTGGCGTACTCGGCGCGCATGGCGGCGGCCTCCTCCACCGTGGCGAAGGCGGCGTAGATCTGGAACAGCGTGCAGGTGTCCGGGTCCTTGGGCTCGCCGGGCTCCAGGGAGTTGGTCTTGATCTTGCGCACCAGTTTCTGCAGCTTCTTCTCGGCGACGAACAGCGGGATGGTGTTGTGGTAGCTCTTGGACATCTTGCGGCCGTCCAGGCCGCCAAGCACCTCAACCTTCTCGTCAACCACCGCCTCGGGCAGGGTGAAGTACGCCCCCTTGTAGAGGTGGTTGAAGCGCCCGGCAATATCCCGGGCCATCTCGATATGCTGGATCTGGTCGCGACCCACCGGCACCCGATTGGCATTGAACATCAGGATGTCGGCGGCCATCAGCACTGGGTAGCCGAACAGGCCCATGGTGATGCCCTTGTCCGGGTCCTGGTTGTCGGCGGCCTCGTTCTCCGCCACCGCGGCCTTGTAGGCGTGAGCCCGGTTCATCAGTCCCTTGGCGCAGACGCAGGATAGCATCCAGGTCAGCTCGGGAATCTCGGGAATGTCGGACTGCTGGTAGAAAATGGCGTTGTCGGTATCCAGCCCCAGCGCCAGCCAGGTGGCGGCGATCTCCAGGCGCGACTCCTGCACCCGGCGCGGGTCCTGGCACTTGATCAGCGCATGCAGGTCGGCCAGGAAATAGTAGGACTGCACGTTCGGGTCCTGACTCGCCTCGATGGCAGGCTTGATGGCGCCGACATAGTTGCCCAGGTGGGGGGTGCCGGTGGTGGTGATGCCGGTGAGAACGCGGGTCTTCTCGGAAGCTGCACTCATGGGGTAGGCGGACTCTGCTGTTCGGAAATGCCGACTATGGTAACGCGCGGCCCCCCACATGGCGACCGAGCCTCACCGTCTCACGACACCCGTGGACCTGGCCGGCAAGATCGGGGCGAGTCGGACGCCAGGCCCCGACGTGCCGAACCATCGATGAGGCCCCTGCCAAGGCTTCTCACGGGCGCCCTGAGCCGCAGTGCCAGCAGGCCTCGAAGACGCCCTCCTGAGGCTCGCCACAGCCGGGGCAACGCCAGGCCGGCGCCACACTCTCACCGGCCAGGGCCTGACGGATCAGGGTCTCGGCGCGCTCGCGGTTGTGGGGCTTCACCCACACCTCGGGCTCGCACTCCCCCAGCGGCAACTCGCCGGCGCCGCCGCCCAGGGTCATGTTGCGAAGCTGGGTGGGGATGCCCGCCGCCTCCAGCAGGTTGCGCACATGGCTGACCAGCAGCGCATTGGAGTGGGCGAAGACCCGCACCGACTTGACGCTCACGTCAATCCCGGAAGACGCGCACGCCCAGGGCCTTGAGATAGCTGGTCTCGGGGATCGCCGGGTGCACCGGATGGTCCGGTCCCTGATGGCCCTGGAAGAGGATCTGCCCGTGGCGGTCCTGGTGGCGCACCGCGCCCCGCACCACGTCCACCAGCCGCTCCGGCGCCAGGTGCATGGAGCACGACGCCGACAGCAGCAGGCCGTCGCGGCCCAGCAGCCGGATCGCATCCCGGTTGAGCTTGCCATAGGCGCGCTCGCCGTTGGGGATGTCCTTGCGCTTCTTGATGAAGGCCGGCGGGTCGAGGATCACCACGTCGAACTCCTCGCCGTCGGCCTTGAGGGCCGCCAGTGCCTCGAAGGCGTCGCCCTCGCCCACCGACACCTGCTCGTGCAGGCCGTTGAGAGCGGCGTTCTCGGCGACGCGCGCAAGCGCCGCCGCGGAGGAGTCCACGCAGAGGACCTCGCTGGCGCCGCTGGCCGCGGCCTGAACGCCCCAGCCGCCCACGTAGCTGAACAGGTCCAGCACCCGCTTGCCGGCCACGAACTGGTTGAGCCAGGCGCGGTTGACGCGGTGGTCATAGAACCAGCCGGTCTTCTGGCCGTCGAGCACCGGGGCGGTGAAGCGCACGCCGTTCTCCTCCAGCAGCACCGGCTCACTCACCTCGCCCTTGACCACCTCGACGCCGAGCTCGAGGCCCTCCTGGCGACGGCCGCTGGTGTCGTTGCGCAGCACCACCGTGGTCGGCGCGAGCACCTTGTCCAGGGCGTCGAGCAGCTCGGGCAGCACCGCCTGCATGCCGGCGGTGTTGAGCTGCACCACCAGGGTGTCGCCGAAACGGTCGATCACCAGCCCGGGCAGCAGGTCGCCCTCGCCGTGCACCAGCCGATAGTAGGGGGCGGAGAACAAGCGCTGGCGAAGGGCCAGGGCCTGGTTGAGGCGATGCACCAGCAGCGAGCGGTCGAGCCCCTGGGTCGGCTCGCGGGAGACCAGCCGCGCGCAGATCAGCGAGTTTGGATTGACGTAGGCCACGCCCAGCGCCTTGCCGTTGGCGGCCTCCACCACCACCTGCTGGCCGAGCTCGAGGCCCTTGAGCGGGGTGGTGTCGATATCGATCTCGTTGGAGTAGAGCCACAGGTGACCGGCCTTGAGGCGGCGGTCGGCGTGCTTCTTCAGGCGCAGGGAGGACAGGGTCATGGGAATCTCTCGAAAAATCAGGTCTGGCAGTGGGGACAGTAGACGCTGGCCCGCTGCCCGAGGGTGACAAGGCGCAGCTCGGCGCCACAGCGCCGGCAGGGCTGGCCGTGGCGGCCGTAGACGTTGAGGCGCTGCTTGAAGTAGCCGGGCTCGCCGGTGCCGCCGACGAAGTCGCGCAGGGTGGTGCCGCCCTGGGTGATGGCGGCGGCCAGCACCTCCCTGGCGGCGGCGGCCAGGCGATCGAAGCGCTCACGCGAGATGCGCCCGGCGGCGCGGCGCGGATCGATGCCGGCCATGAACAGCGCCTCGGCGGCGTAGATGTTGCCCACCCCCACCACCACGGCGTTGTCCATCAGGAAGGGCTTCACCGCCACGCGGCGGCCGCGGGAGAGCGTGAACAGCCGCTCACCGCCGAAGGCCTCCGATAGCGGCTCCGGCCCCAGGCGCGCCAGGCGAGGATCCTGCTCGGTGCCGCCGGACAGCCAGTCGACGAAGCCGAAGCGGCGCGGGTCGTGATAGCGCAGGATGGCGCCGCCCTCCAGCACCAGGTCCACATGATCGTGCTTCTTCGGCAGTTCGCCGAGCCGGACGATGCGCAGGCTGCCAGACATGCCCAGGTGCCAGAGCAGGGTGCCACCGAGGGCATCTCCGCCGGAAAGCGGCACCAGCAGATACTTGGCGCGGCGGGAGAGCTCGCCGATGCGCGCCCCCACCAGCCGCTCGTCCAGATCCGCCGGCACCAGCACCCTCAGGCGCGGCTGGCGCACGATGACCTCGCTGATCTCGCGCCCCTCCACATGGGGGGCGATGCCACGGCGGGTGGTCTCGACTTCGGGCAGTTCGGGCATCGGCGCGCTCGCTCGACTCACTTCCAGAGGGCGGGGGCCTGTAAACGCTTGAACCCGGCTGATCACTCAGCCGGGTTCAAGCAGACAGGTTGGAACACCTGCGGAAGAAGACCAGGGCTTACTTGATCTTGGATTCCTTGTACATCACGTGCTTGCGGACGACCGGATCAAACTTCTTGAATTCGAGCTTGTCCGGAGTGTTCCGCTTGTTCTTGTCGGTGGTGTAGAAGTGGCCGGTACCGGCGCTGGACACCAACTTGATCTTGTCACGCATGACTGCTGCTCCCTGATTGGCTATCGCTTAGACGGCGTCGCCGCGCTTGCGGATGTCGCTGAGCACCGCTTCGATGCCCCTCTTGTCGATGATGCGCATGCCCTTGGAAGAGACGCGCAGCTTGACGAAGCGGTTCTCTGACTCCACCCAGAAACGGTGGGAGTGCAGGTTCGGCAGGAACCGGCGGCGGGTCTTGCGCTGGGAGTGTGAAACGTTGTTACCAGTCACCGGGCGCTTGCCGGTAACCTGACATACTTTTGACATTGGAGCCTCCAACCGCTGGGCTAGGTGTTCGACGCCTGAGGCGCAAACCCTGAGTGTTCAAAACCTGTCGGGCAAACCGGGAGATCCCGTGAAATTTGACCCAAGGGAATTCAAAGGCTGCACTTTATACCAGAGACCGCCACGCCGGGCAAGCACGGAACGGAGATCCAGCAGGGGCATCAGGTGGCGCCGCAACGAGGCGCATGGGGCAAAGCGCAAGGGGCCAACCGATGGCGCAGAGCATGCTGGCGACCCTGAATCCCGGGCGTTTACTCCAGGGAACCGAGCGCAGCCGGGCACATAGTATAGCGAAGCCGTTAGAGCAGCGCTATAGCCACCCCCGCTCGGCGAAGGAGACCACCTCGCCGTCGCCCACCACGAAGTGGTCCAGCACGCGGATCTCGAAGAGCCCGAGGGCCTCGCGCAGCCGGTCGGTAATGCGCCGGTCGGCATCGGAGGGCTCGGCAATGCCGGAGGGGTGGTTATGGGCAAAGATCACCGCCCCGGCGCCCAGCTCCAGGGCGCGTCGGGCCACCTCCCGAGGGTAGACCGAGGCGCTGTCCAAGGTGCCGCGAAACAGCGACTCGTAGCGGATGACCCGGTGCTGGCTGTCAAGGAAGAGGGCAGCGAACTCCTCGTGCCCCAGGTGGCGAAGCTGGCTGGAGAGATAGGAGCGCACCAGGGTCGGCGAGGTGAGCGCCTCGCCCCGTGCCAGCTGGCTGGCCAGGTGGCGCCGCGACAGCTCCAGCGTGGCCTGCAGCTGCACATACTTGGCGCTGCCCATGCCCCGGGCGGCGCAGAAACGCTCGCGGTCCGCCTCCAGCAGCTGACGCAGGCCGCCGAACTCCAGCAGCAAGTCCCGGGCCAGGTCCACCGCCGAGCGGCCGGCCACCCCCACCCGCAGAAAGATCGCCAGCAGCTCGGCGTCCGACAGCGTCTCCGACCCCAGCGCCAGCAGCTTCTCCCGGGGGCGCTCCCCCTCCGGCCAGTCCCTGATCGACATCGTTGCCTCCCTGCCCTGCCCTTTGCTCCTCAGTGTAGCCACTCCCTCGTCTACGCAAGGTTCGGCGCGGGTGGTAAGGTAGGTGGCTGACAACAGCACCCTGGAACAAGCCCATGTCATCGCCTTCCGGCTCCCGGATAACCGGCCATCGCGTCCTGCTCGGCATCAGCGCCGGCATCGCCGCCTACAAGAGTGCCGTGCTCGCCCGCCTGCTCAAGCAGGCGGGCTGTGAGGTGCGCGTCGTCATGACCCAGGGCGCCCAAGCCTTTATCACCCCCTTGACCCTGCAGGCACTGACCGGCGAGCCGGTGCGCACCTCGCTGCTCGACCCCGAGGCCGAGGCCGGCATGGG
This sequence comes from Halomonas salsilacus, assembly GCF_051216275.1. Taxonomy (NCBI): domain Bacteria; kingdom Pseudomonadati; phylum Pseudomonadota; class Gammaproteobacteria; order Oceanospirillales; family Halomonadaceae; genus Halomonas; species Halomonas salsilacus. Next base: position 24,700 of record NZ_JBPKAQ010000001.1, on the reverse strand, counting down.
CCATATCGAGCTGGCCCGCTGGGCCGACACCATCCTGATCGCCCCGGCCACCGCCGACCTTCTGGCGCGCCTGGCCGCCGGCATGGCGGACGACCTGCTCACCACCCTGTGCCTGGCCAGCGACGCCAAGAAGGTGATGGCCCCGGCCATGAACCAGGCCATGTGGCGCCATCCGGCAACCCAGCGCAATGCCGCCCGGCTCGCCGAGGATGGCTGGCGGCTGCTGGGCCCCGCCAGCGGCGATCAGGCCTGCGGCGACGTTGGCCCGGGGCGCATGCTGGAGCCCGAGGCGATCCTTGATGCGCTGCGATTCACAGCGCCCGAAGACGCGCCGGCGGCGACCGCCTCCCAAGAGGCCGCCGGCCTGACCGTGACCATCACCGCCGGCCCCACCCAGGAGCCGCTGGACCCGGTGCGCTACCTCTCCAACCACAGCTCCGGCAAGATGGGCTACGCCCTGGCCGAGGCCGCGGCGGCACTGGGGGCGACAGTACGCCTGATCAGCGGCCCGGTCAGCCTGCCCTGCCCCGAGGGCGTGGAGCGTCTCGAGGTTGAGACGGCGCTGGAGATGCATGAGGCCGCGATGCAACTGGCGCCAGCCAGCGATCTCTTCATCGGCTGCGCCGCGGTGGCCGACTACCGCGCCGAGCGCGCCGCCGAGCACAAGATCAAGAAGGTCGAGGGGGAGGAGGGGCTGACCCTGCGGCTGGTCAAGAACCCCGACATCATCGCCGCCGTTGCCACCGAACGCGCCGCAGGGACGGGCCGCCCCTTCGTGGTGGGCTTCGCCGCGGAGACCCGCGACCTCGAGGCCTATGCCCGCGACAAGCTCACCCGCAAGGGGCTCGACATGATCGTCGCCAATGACGTCTCGCGGCCCGGTCTCGGCTTCGGCGCCGACGACAATGCGGCCCTGGTGCTGTGGCGCAGAGAGGCCGGGCAGGATGGTGCGCTGCCGAAAGGCGACGGCATCGACCAGGAAATGCTCGCCCCCCAGCCCAAGTCTCGGCTTGCCATGGCGGTGATCCGCCGCGCCCTGTCCTGCCTGCAGGATCGCCGACATCCCTGACCCCGACTCTCGACCCTGGAAGCCCCTCGATGTCCGATACTCCCCGACCTGGCCTCGCCAGACCCCGCCTGGCCGTGAAGCTTCTCGACGAGCGCCTGCGCGACCACATGCCCCGCTATGCCACTAACGGGTCGGCCGGCATGGACCTGCGTGCCCTGCTCGAGGCGCCCCTGACGCTGGCGCCCGGCGAGTGTGAACTGGTGCGCACCGGACTCGCCATCCATATCGCCGACCCGGAGCTGGCCGGCCTGATCCTGCCCCGCTCCGGCCTCGGCCACAAGCACGGCATCGTGCTCGGCAATCTGGTCGGCTTGATCGACTCCGACTACCAGGGCGAGCTGATGATCTCCGTGTGGAACCGCGGCCAGACCCACTTCACCCTTCAACCCTTCGAGCGCCTGGCGCAGTATCTGCTTGTTCCCGTGGTGCAGGCCGAGCTCGAGGTGGTGGACGACTTCGAGCAAAGCCAGCGTGGCACCGACGGCTTCGGCAGCTCCGGTCGCCACTGACACCCGGCCCTCCCCACGCTACTCACAGGACAAGGATACCCATGACAGCCGAGACCCAGACCGTTCCCGCCTCCATCTTCCGCGCCTACGACATCCGCGGCATCGTCGATGACACCCTCACCGAGTCGACCGTCGAGCAGATCGGCCGCGCCATCGGCAGCGAGGCCGCCGCCCGCGGCGAATCCACCGTGGTGGTGGCCCGCGACGGTCGCCTCTCCGGGCCCCGCCTTCAGGCGGCCCTCACCCGCGGCCTGAACGCCGCCGGCCGCGACGTCATCGACATCGGCATGGTGCCGACCCCGGTGCTGTACTTTGCCACCCATGTGCTCGATGGCACCGCCTCCGGAGTGATGGTCACCGGCAGCCACAACCCGCCGGACTACAACGGCTTCAAGATCGTGCTCTCCGGCGAGACCCTCTCCGGCGATGCCATCACCGCCCTGCATACCCGCATCGTCGAGCAGGATCTGGCCGAGGGCCAGGGCAGCGTGCGCGAGGTGGACGTGCGCAATGCCTACCTGGCCCGCATCCTCTCCGATGTGCGCCTGGCGCGCCCGCTCAAGGCGGTGGTGGACTGCGGCAACGGCGTGGCCGGCGAGCTGGGCCCGCAGCTGATCGAAAAGCTCGGTGCCGAGACGATCCCGCTGTTTGCCGAGATCGACGGCACCTTCCCCAACCACCATCCGGACCCGGGCAAGCCCGAGAATCTGGTGGACCTGATTCGCACCGTCAAGGAGACCGGCGCCGATATCGGCCTGGCCTTCGATGGTGACGGCGACCGCCTGGGCGTGATCACCCCCTCCGGCCGGCTGATCTACCCCGACCACCTGATGATGGCCTTCGCCGAGGACATGCTCGAGCGCAACCCGGGGGCGAAGGTGATCTTCGACGTCAAGTGCACCGGCAACCTCGCGCGGGTGATCGATGAGGCCGGCGGCGAGCCCGAGATGTGGCGCACCGGCCACTCGCTGATCAAGGCGCGCATGAAGGAGACCGGCGCCCTGCTGGCCGGCGAGATGAGCGGACACATCTTCTTCAAGGAGCGCTGGTACGGCTTCGACGACGGCCTCTACGGCGCTGCCCGCCTGCTGGAGATCCTCTCCCGCCAGGCGCTGGACGCCGACGCCTTCTTCGACCGCTACCCTCAGGATCTGGGCACGCCGGAGATCAACATCACCGTCACCGACGAGACCAAGTTTGACCTGGTGGCGCGGCTCGCCCGCGAAGGCGACTTTGGCGACGAAGGCGTGAAGACCACCCTGGACGGCATCCGCGTCGACTACCCGGACGGCTGGGGCCTGTGCCGCGCCTCCAACACCACCCCGGTGCTGGTGCTGCGCTTCGAGGGCAAGACCGAGGCGGCCCTCGAGCGCATCCGGGCGCAGTTCGCCGCCGCCCTGAGCAAGGTGGCCCCCGAGCTGGACGTGGCGCTCTGAGCCCACGGCATCGATGACCCGCCGCCGCGTAAGCGGCGGCTCCAGGCAAGTAAGGGAACCAAGAGAAGGGAACCCGCAATGACCGAACAGACCCGCGACCCGCGCCTGGTGGTGGAGGTGCTCTCCGAAGCGCTGCCCTACATCCAGCGCTTCACCGGCAAGACCGTGGTGGTGAAGTATGGCGGCAACGCCATGACCGAGGACACCCTGATCGACTCCTTCGCGCGCAACATCGTGCTGATGAAGGAAGTGGGCATCAATCCGGTGGTGGTCCACGGCGGCGGGCCGCAGATCGGCGACCTGCTGAAGAAGCTCAACATCGAGTCGCGCTTCGTCAACGGCATGCGGGTCACCGACGCCGAGACCATGGACGTGGTGGAGATGGTGCTCGGCGGCCTGGTCAACAAGGGCATCGTCAACCTGATCAATCAGAGCGGCGGCAAGGCCATCGGTCTGACCGGCAAGGACGGCAGCCAGATCCGCGCCCGCCAGCTCAAGGTGCAGCACCAGACCCCGGAGATGACCGTCCCCGAGATCATCGACATCGGCCACGTGGGCGAGGTGGAGCATATCTCCACCGACCTGATCGAGATGCTTGCCGAGCGCGACTTCATCCCGGTCATCGCCCCCATCGGGGTCGACGCCGAGGGCCACAGCTACAACATCAACGCCGATCTCGTCGCCGGCAAGGTCGCCGAGGCGCTGGGCGCCGAGAAGCTGATGCTGCTGACCAACGTGGCCGGCCTGATGAACGCCGAGGGCGAGGTGCTCACCGGGCTCTCCACCGCCCAGGTGGACGAACTGATTGCCGACGGCACCATCCACGGCGGCATGCTGCCGAAGATCCGCTGCGCCCTGGAGGCGGTCAAGGGCGGGGTGAAGAGCGCGCATATCATCGACGGCCGGGTGCCCCATGCTATCCTGCTGGAGATCTTCACCAACGCCGGCGTTGGCACCCTGATCACCGACGAAAGCTGACAACACCATGACGCAGGCAACCCCCACGCCCAGCCGCCGCGAGCAGATCCTGCAGGCGCTCGCGCTGATGCTGGAGGAGGACAGCGGCAAGCGCATCACCGTGGCCGCCCTGGCGAAGCAGGTCGGTGTCTCCGAGGCCGCCCTCTACCGCCACTTCCCCAGCAAGGCTCGCATGTTCGAGGGGCTCATCGAGTTCATCGAGGAGACGCTGTTCGCGCGTATCACCCGCATCCTCGAGGAGAGCCCCGAGGCGCTGCCCCGCTGCGGGGCGCTGCTCACCCTGCTGCTGGCCTTCGCCGAGAAGAACCCCGGGCTCTCCCGGCTACTCGACGGTGGCGTACTCACCGGCGAGACGGCGCGCCTGCGGGTGCGAATTCACCAGCTCTTCGAGCGGCTCGAGACCCAACTCAAGCAGGTGCTTCGCGAGGCGGAGCTTCGCGAGGGGCGGCGCCTCACCCTGCCCGCCTCGGCGGCCGCCAATCTGCTGTTGGCCGCCGCCGAGGGGCGCATCAGCCAGTACGTGCGCAGCGACTTCAAGCGCCGCCCCACCGAGCACTGGGAGGCGCAGTGGGCACTGATCTCCGCCCAGTTGCTCAAGGAGAGCCCGCAGCCAGCGTAAGCAGGGCCAAGGGCCAAGGGCCAAGGGCCAAACAAAGGTCAGGATATCTGGAAACAAAAGGAGCAAGCCAAGGGGTTACCTTGTCGCTTGCTCCTTGTCACTACATGTCGGACTTGACTGCCAGCACCGCTCATCCAGCGTAACGCCCAAGATCAAGCGACCATAGCATCACCAATCTGCTCGCGAAGCTTCTTCATGGCATTCTTCTCGATCTGGCGGATCCGCTCGGCGGAGACGCCGTAGACATCGGCCAGTTCGTGCAGGGTGGCCTTCTCGTCGAGCAGCCAGCGGCGCTGCAGGATGTCCCGGGAGCGCTCGTCCAGGGCGGTCAGGGCCAGCTGCAGGCGACGGGTGGAATCGTCTTCCCAGTCGCTATCCTCGAGGCGAGTGGCGGGATCGGCGGAAGCGTCATCGAGATAGTGCACCGGCGCCTGCCAGCTGCTCTCGTCATCCTCGCCCGGGGCGGCATCGAAGCCGGCGTCGTGGGAGGAGAGACGCCCCTCCATCTCGCGAACCACCTCGGGCTTCACGTCGAGATCCTTGGCGATGGCGTCGACCTCATCGCCGCTCAGCCAGGCCAGGCGCTTCTTGGCGCCGCGCAGGTTGAAGAACAGCTTGCGCTGGGCCTTGGTGGTGGCGATCTTCACGATGCGCCAATTGCGCAGCACGAACTCGTGAATCTCGGCCTTGATCCAGTGCACCGCAAAGGAGACCAGTCGCACGCCCTGATTGGGATCGAAGCGCTTGACCGCCTTCATCAGGCCGACGTTGCCCTCCTGGATCAGGTCTGCCTGGGGCAGGCCGTAGCCGGAGTAGCTGCGGGCGATATGCACGACGAAGCGCAGGTGCGACACGACCAGGCGGCGAGCCGCCTCCAGATCGCCCTCGTCATACAGGCGATAGGCGAGGTCACGCTCTTCGTCGGCGGTCAGCATCGGAATGCTGCTTACCGCCTTGAGGTATCCATTGAGGTCATGTCCCGGGGAGAGTTGGCCCACCGGAAGAAGACTGGTGCTCATGTGCAGGATGTCTCCTTGTCAGCCCAAGAGTTCATTGGGGTTCATCTATATTCGACGCCAATCACCGGAATATGTTCCGTGAAACCCTGCCACAAGGCGTGGATTCCAGGCGCTCCGGGGACGAATCGCGGGCCTCGTGCCGCTAACGCGGCTTCACCTCGGCGAGGTGGCGGCTCACCGCGATCCAGGCCCCCAGCCAGCCCAGCAGTATACTACAGCCCACCAGCATAGCAGAACCGTCCACCCCCAGCCGCGGCAGGCTGAAGCTGGCGCCGTAGCTGGCCGCCAGGGCCGCGACCGGGGCCGCCAGCCACTCGCTGCCCAGCGTCAAAAGCCCCCAGGCCAGCAGGCCACCGCCCAGCCCGTACCAGGCCCCGCTGTAGAGGAAGGGGCGACGCACGAAGGCGTGGGTGGCGCCGATCAGGGTCACCACCTCGATCTCCTTGCGGCGGTTCTCCACCGCAAGGCGGATGGTGTTGCCCACCACCAGCAGCACCCCGCCGCCGAACAGCACCGCCAGCGCCAGGGCGACGCGACGCCCCAGTTCCGCCAGGTGGCGCAGCCGTTCGATCCAGGCCAGGTCCAGGCGCACCTCCTCGACCCCCGTCATCGCCTCGAGTTCACCGGCCAGGGCCCGCACCGCCACCGGCGAGGGGTCGGCAGGGGTGACCACCACGCTGGCCGGCAGCGGATTCGCCTCCAGGCGCCCCAGGGCGTCGGCCAGCCCCAGCGCCTGCTGGAACTCCGCCATGCCCTCGGTGGCGGTGATCAGCCGGGTGCGGCCGACGCCCTCATGGGCGGCCAGCGCCTCCTCGATGCGCTCGGCCTGGGCCTCGTCCACGTGGTGCTCCAGATAGGCGGTCAGGGTGGCGCTCTCGGTGAGTTCGGCATCCAGCAGTCTGGCGCCATCCAGGGTCAGCCACAGCGCCGCCGGCAGCACCAGGGCGATAGCGATGGCCAGCATGGTCACCAGGCTGCCGATGGGGGTGCGCAATAGCCGCCAGGCGCTGTCCAGTGCCATGGCCCGGTGGTGGCGCAGCCAGCCGCGCGCCCGGCTCGACGAGCGGGTTCGGTGGGTGCGGGCACCGCGGGGCGGCGGCGGGGCGGGACGGCGGCTCATGCGGCCTCCTGGTCGGCCACCAGCCGGCCGTCGCGCAGGCGCAGGATGCGGTGGCGCAGACGAGCGATCAGCGCCAGGTCGTGGCTGGCGATCACCACCGTGGTGCCGATGCGGTTGAAGTCCTCGAACAGCGTCATGATGTCGGCGGAGAGCTGGGGGTCGAGGTTGCCAGTGGGCTCGTCGGCCAGCAGCAGCGGCGGCTTGTTGACCACCGCCCGGGCGATGCCCACGCGCTGCTGCTCCCCGCCGGAGAGCTCGATGGGCAGCGCGCGCTCGCGGTGCAGCAGCCCCACCTTGTCAAGCGCCGCCCTCACCCGGCGCGCCGACTCGCGGGGCTCAACCCCCTGGATCTCCAGGGGCAGCGCCACGTTGTGGAAGATCGAGCGGTCATGGAGCAGCTGGTGGTCCTGAAAGACCACGCCGATCTGGCGACGGTAGAAAGGCACCTGGCTGGCGTGGAGCCGATCGATGTCATGGCCGGCCACCAGGATGCGCCCGCGGGAGGGGCGCTCCAGGCGCATGACCAGGCGCAGCAAGGAGCTCTTGCCGGCGCCGGAGTGGCCCGTCAGGAACACCATCTCGCCGCGGCGCACGCGGAAGTCGAGGTTGGCGAGCGCCTCGAAGCGCCCGCCGTAGCGCTTGCCCACGTGCTCGAAGACGATCATGCCGCGTCGTCGTTGCCGTCGCGGTCGAACAGGGCGTCGACGAACTCGCGGGCCACGAAGGGCCGCAGGTCATCCAGGGACTCGCCGACGCCGATGAAGCGGATCGGCGTGCTCATCTGCTTGGCCAGGGCGAAGATGATGCCGCCCTTGGCGGTGCCGTCCAGCTTGGTGAGGGTCACCCCGGTGATCGGCACCGCCTCGTTGAAGGTGCTGGCCTGGGCCAGGGCGTTCTGGCCGGTGCCGGCGTCGAGCACCAGCATCACCTCATGGGGGGCGCTGGCATCCACCTTGCCCATCACCCGGTGGACCTTCTTGAGCTCCTCCATCAGGTGGGACTTGTTGTGCAGGCGACCCGCGGTGTCGGCGATCAGCACGTCGACGCCGCGCGCCTTGGCGGCGGCCACGGCGTCGAAGATCACCGAGGCGCTGTCGGCGCCGGTGTGCTGGGCGATCACCGGCACCTTGTTGCGCTCGCCCCACACCTTGAGCTGCTCCACCGCCGCGGCCCGGAAGGTGTCGCCGGCGGCCAGCATCACGCTGCGCCCCTCGCGCTGGAAGCGCTGGGTGAGCTTGCCGATGGTGGTGGTCTTGCCCGCGCCGTTGACGCCCACCACCAGGATCACGAAGGGGCCCGTGCCCTTGGGCGGCAGGACCAGCGGCTGGCTGACCGGCTCCAGCATGGCCGACAGCTCCTCCTGCAGGGCGCGATAGAGCGCCTCGCTGTCCTGGAGCTCCTTGCGGGAGACGCGCACGGTGAGCCGGTCGATGATTTCGGTGGTGGCCTCGATGCCCACGTCCGCCAGCAGCAGCTGGGTCTCGAGGTCCTCCATCAGGTCGTCGTCGATCTGCTTCTTGCCGAGGAACAGATCCGCCAGGCCATCGGTGAGGTTGGCGCGGGTCTTGCCGAGGCCGGCCTTGATGCGCGAGAACCAGCCCTTCTTCTCGCCGGCGACGGGCTTCTCCTGCAGCGCGGCGCGAGCGGGCTCGGGCTCGGGCTGAGCCACGGGCGCCTCTGTCGCCACGGCGAGGGCCTCGGGCTCGAGCTCGGGCGCCTCTGTCGCCACGGCGAGGGCCTCGGGCTCGGGCTCCGGCTGACGCTCCGGTTCCGGCGCTGGCGCCGCCTCGATCTCGGCGCGCTTCTCGAGCGCTTCCTTAATGGGCGGCTCGGCGGGCTCGACACCCTCGGGCTCGGAGCGGACGCGGGTCTCGTCCGCGCCCTCGCCCTCCTCGGACGCCTCGACGGCCTCTTCCTGGCGCTCCTGCTCGTCGCGGGTCGCCTCGTGTTCCTGCTGCTGCTTCTTGCGCTTGAAAAAACCGAACATGGACAGAATCAGCCTCGCGGGTGAACGAATCGCCACATCCTACCACCGCCCACCATGACTGTGGATAAGCCGCCCGTTACAATGCCCGTCATGACTCGACGCCCTCCCCCCTCCCGCACGGGAAAGTCCGCCGTTGGCCGCCCTCATGGTGGCAGGAGTGCCGGTGGCCGCCGGGGCGCCGGGCGGCTGCGGATCATCGGCGGCGACTACCGCCGCCGGCTGCTGCCGGTGCTCGACAGCCCCGGCCTGCGCCCCACGCCGGACCGGGTCCGCGAGACCCTGTTCAACTGGCTCACCGCCGCCCTGCCCGGCGCCCGGGTGCTGGACCTGTTCGCCGGCACCGGGGCGCTCGGCCTGGAGGCGCTCTCCCGCGGCGCCCGCGAAGCCACCTTCGTGGAGCGCGACGCCCGGGTGGCCGGCCAGCTCGTGGAGAATCTGGCGACCCTGGGCACCACCGAGCGTGGCCGGGTCGTCACCGCCGACGCCGCGGCCTTCCTGGCCGGCCCGCCGACGCCCTGCTCACTGGTCTTCCTCGACCCGCCCTTCCGCCAGGGGCTCGCCGAGCCCTGCGGTGCGGCCCTGGAGGCGGGCTGGCTGGAGGAGGCCGCCTTCATCTACCTGGAGTGCGAAGCGGGCCTGGCGCCAGCGGTACCGGCGACCTGGCGGCTACACCGCGAGGTGCGCGCCGGCGACAGCCACGGCCGACTCTACCGGCGTGACACGTCGCCGCACGACGACGCTTGCTGAGGCCGGGGCTCGGCGTTACGCTGCTGCCCATTCACTTATCGATCAAGCAACCTCGCCCCGCCCCGGGGCGCCGGCTCGGCCTCGAGGACTGTTCACGAAGGACCGTTCCAAAAGGACCATATCGAAGGGCCATCCCGGAAGGACATCAGGAGAACAGCATGAGCAATGAACTCTTCACCCGCCTCGAGCAGAAGGTCACCAGTGCCGTCGAGGCCCTGGAACTGCTGAAGATGGAAGCCGAGGAGCTGCGCGAGGAAAACACCCGCCTGAAGCAGGAGCACGAGGAGTGGGAGCGCCGCCTGACCGGCGTGCTGAGCAAGCTGGAGGAAATCGAGTCTACCGAGACCGCCTGACAAAACGCGGCTTCACTGCTGCGCGTTCAGCGACAGCGACATCAGCAGCGCATCCTCCCGGGCGGCGCTGCCCACCGCCCCGGTAGGCCGGGGCGGTGTCGTTTCCGGCGTTTGGTCATCAGAAGGCCGCGGCGGGTAGTAGCCCCGGCGAAGGCCGTCCTCCCGGAACCCAGCGGCTCGATACAAGGCGATGGCCGGCGTATTGCCCGCCCGCACCTCCAGCAGCAGCCGTTCGCTGCCCCAGTCGCAGGCCTGGTCGGCCACCGCGGCGAGCAGCCGCCGGGCGAGGCCCTGGCCGCGGTGGGTCTCGTCCACCAGGATCGCCTGCAGCTCCGCCTCGAAGGGCAGCCGGACCACCACCGCATAGCCCGCCAGGGTCTCACTGGCCATCAGGCCGAATACCGCGACGGAGGCGTCTGCCAGGGTGGCCGCCAGCTGAACCTCGGAGCCGCCCATCGGCCACCCGTGGGCGGCCTCCAGCGCCACCATCGGCGCTAGGTCGGCCGCGGTCAGGCGCACCAGCCACAACTTTTTTTCAGATGTCGACCTAGCGCTCATCCGGCGGCGGCTCGGAGGAGTCTCGCCACGCCTCGCCCCAGGCCAGGAGCCGGGGCAGCAGTCCCCGCTTGGCCTCGGCGCTGGCAGCCATCTCGTTCAACGCTGGCCCCTGCCAGGCAGGCAGTTCCAGCAGCGGACACCGCTCGGCTTGCAGCGACAGCACCTGTTCGAGGGCCTCGTCCTCGCCGAACAGCAGCAGCCGCTCGGGCGACCAGCCGCGCCGGCGGGCGCCGGCGATGAAGGCCTGCAGCCCCTCGCGAGCCTCCTCTAGGGGCTCATGCGCCGTCAGCCCCTCTTCCATGGGCCACAGGAACGGCTGGAAGACCGGCAGCGGCGCGGCGATCCCGGCGGCACGCAGCAGGTTGGCCAGCAGCTGGAGCTCGGTGCGCCCAGGAGGATGCTCACCGGCCAGCAGCAGCAGCCAGCGGCCCTCCAGGCAGGCCGCCTGGAAGGCGAAGCGCAGCGGCTCCTGAGGGGCTCGCGGCTCGGCGGCAGCCGATTCGATAGGCGCCGGCGCCTGCTGCGCCGGGGGCTCCTCGAGCAGCGCCCGCGCCATGCCGGGCCTCGGAGCGCGCGCCGCCCGCGACGGTTTCGGCTCGGCGGGGCGCGCCGCGGGCGCCTCTCGAGCCTCATCCAGCAGCGCGTGCAGGCGCTCTCCCGGGGCCTCGGCGGGCGCTGCCTCGGGCAGCTCCCACTCGCAGGCCGGGGTCGGGCGGGCGTTGGGCAGCGCATAGCGCGCCACCCAGGCCGTCAGGCCCATGGCCTCCAGGTACTGGAGCCGCTGCGGCTCGGTGGTCACGGCTTACTGCCGCCTCGGCAGTCGGGGGAGTCGGGGCGGCTCTGCCCGCTCGCCTGCCATTCGGCAGGCGTGTAGAGGTGCAGCGCCAGGGCGTGGACCGGACCGGCCAGCTCATCGGCCAGCAGGGCGTAGACCTGCTGATGGCGCTTGACCGGCATCAGCCCCTCGAGGCGCTCGGAGACGAGGGTCACCTTGAAGTGGGTCTCGGAATTAGCCGGAACGTTGTGTCGGTGGCTCTCGTTCTCCACCGCCAGAAAGACGGGCGCGAGGGCCTGCAGCTTCTCTTCGATGGTGGCCTGAATGCTCATGGAGGCTTCCCCGAACTGATGAAAGTTGATGAAACGTGGGTGAAACGTGGGTGAAAGGAAGGCCCCATTGTACTCGCTCTAACGAGCGGTAACGATGCGGCGCCCTCACCCCCGGCGCCCCTCGCCACGGGTTGCCTCTTTGGAGAGGCGCTGTTCTCGCTGGGCGGCGCCGGCCAAGGGCACCCGGGCCAGGCTCGCGCCCAGCGCCAGCAGGGTAGCCAGCGCCCCGAGCCACAGCGTCGCCTGCACGGGCATGCCGGTGGCCAGGAAGGCGCCGACCAGGGCCACCCCCAGCGACTGCCCCACCGTGCGCGAGGTACTCATGATGCCGGAGGCGTTGGCGCTGCGCTCCCGGGGCACGGTACTCATCAGCTCGCGGTTGTTGGGCGGCTGGAAGAGCCCGAAGCCGACCCCGCACAGCAGCATCCGCCACAGCACGTCGACCACCCCCGCCTCGGCATCGAGCCGAGCCAGCAGCGCCAGGCCCACCAGCAGCAGGCCGAGCCCGGCACTGGAGAGCAGGCTGGGGTTCACGCGATCGGCCAGACGGCCGGCGCGGGGGCCCACGAGCATGATCGCCAACGGCCAGGGAGTGAACAGCCAGGCGGTCTCCAGGGGCGTGAAGCCCATGTCGCTCTGGAACAGGAAGGAGAGCGCCACGAAGGCCAGCCCCTGTCCCACGAAGGCGGTGCCCTGGGCCACCAGCGCCAGGCTGAAGCGCGGCTCACGGAAGATCGCCAGCGGCATCAGCGGATGGCTGGCCCGCCGCTGGCGGCGCAGGAAGAGCAGCGCCGCCGCAATGCTGAGGAAAAGCCAGGCCGCCACCCGCCCCGCCGGCATGCCGTGACCGACGCCGTCCATGGCCACGAAGAAGCCGCACAGCATGGCCACCGAGAGCAGCGCCCCGGCCAGGTCGAAGCCGCCGCGCCGGCCTGCCTCCCGCGGCAGGGCCTTCCAGGCCAGCACCACCGCCACCGCCCCCAGCGGCAGGTGCAGGGCAAACAGCCAGGGCCAGTCGGCCACCGAGAGCAGCACCCCGCCGATAGCCGGCCCTGCCGCATAGCCGCCGGCCACCACCATGGCCGAGAGCCCCAGCGCTGAGCCCAGCAGACGCGAGGGGAAGATGGAGCGGTAGAGCGAGGGCCCGATGGAGAGCGTCGCCGCGGCCCCCAGCCCCTGCAGGGCGCGGAACACCAGCAGCGACTCCAGGCTGGTGGAGAGCGCACTGCCCAGGGAGGCCAGGGTGAAGATGCCCACCCCGGCCACGTAGATCCGGCGGCGACTGACCAGTTCGCTGAGCGCGGCGAACACCAGCAGGAAGGCGGCACAGCTGATCTGGAACAGGTTGGTGACCCACACCGCCCGGGAGGCGGACACCTCGAGCCCCGCCGCGATGGAGGGCAGCGCGATGTTGATCATGGTGGTATCCACCACCGCCATCAGGGTGCCGAGGATCAGCGCCAGCACGGCCAGGCGCCGCTCGGGGCCCGGCAGGCCGTCGTCGTCGGGGCGGGTCTCGAAGAGTTGACTCATCCTGTGTCCATGCTCCCTTCACGAAGAAACCGGCCTAAGCCGGTTTCCTCTTGCCAGCCTGTCGGGCGGGCTTGGGCTTGGAGACTAGTCCTGGCCGAAATCCGTCAGCAGCGAGTCGTCGACCTCGGAGATTTCCAGGGCCGCCTCGTCGTCGAGGTCGATGGCCAGGTAGCTGTGCTCCACCTGCAGGAAGCGCTGGAACAACGCCCAGTCGATAGCCTCCGGCCACTGGCGCTCGTCCTCCTCCCAGGCGCGCAGCTCGGTCTCGAGGATCTCGAGGTAGCGCTCGCGCACGAAGCCCTCCAGGGCCTCAGGGGTGTCCATCTCCGGGATCAGGTAGACCGTGCTTTCACGCTCGACGTCATCCAGAGCGATATCGTCATCGCCCATGGTCGGTTCAAGGGCATTGATCCAGTCCACGAAATGCTGGGTAGGGCGGACGCTCAGGGCAGAGCGATTGAGCAGTTTCATGGGGGGTCTCCTCGACGTCGAAACGATGACCATTATGGGTGCTGACCGCCCGGGTTACCAACACTTCCCGCCCTTCACTCCACCTCGGGTCGCATGGCGGGGAAGAGCAATACATCGCGGATCGAGGCGCTATCGGTCAGCAGCATCACCAGGCGGTCGATGCCGATGCCCTCGCCGGCGGTGGGCGGCAGGCCGACCTCCAGGGCGCGCACGTAGTCGGCATCGAAGTACATCGCCTCGTCGTCGCCGGCCTCCTTCTCCGCCACCTGCTCGCGGAAGCGCTCGGCCTGGTCCTCGGCGTCGTTGAGCTCCGAGAAGCCATTGGCGATCTCACGGCCGCCGACGAAGAACTCGAAACGCTCGGTCACGAACGGGTTGGCGTCCTTGCGCCGCGCCAGCGGGCTCACCTCGGTGGGGTACTCGGTGATGAAGGTGGGCTGCTTCAGGCGGTGCTCCACGGTCTTCTCGAAGATCTCGATCTGGATCTTGCCCAGGCCCCAGCCATCCCTGACGTCGATATCCAGGCGCTCGGCGATCTGGCGCGCGGCGGACTCGTCGGCCAGCGCCTCGGCGTGGATATCCGGGTTGTAGTCGAGAATCGAATCGAACACGGTAATCCGCTTCAGCGGGCTGCCGAAGTCGTACTCGTAGCGCTCCAACTCCTCGCCCGCGCTGTTGCGCACGCTGTTGACCACCGTGGTGGTGCCCAGCACCTCCCGGGTGAGGCTGCGCAGCATCTCCTCGGTGAGGTCCATCAGGTCGTGGTAGTCCGCGTAGGCCTGGTAGAACTCGATCATGGTGAACTCGGGGTTGTGCCGAGTGGAGAGCCCTTCGTTGCGGAAGTTGCGGTTGATCTCGAAGACCTTCTCGAAGCCCCCCACCACCAGGCGCTTGAGGTAGAGCTCCGGCGCGATGCGCAGGTACATGTCCTGGTCCAGCGCGTTGTGGTGGGTGACGAAGGGCCGCGCGGTGGCCCCACCGGGGATCTGCTGCAGCATGGGGGTCTCGACCTCCATGTAGCCGCGGGCCTCGAAGAAGCGACGCATGGCGCTGATCACCGCCGCGCGGGTCTCGAACACCTGGCGAGAGTCCGGGTTCATGATCAGGTCCACGTAGCGCTGGCGGTAGCGCGCCTCGAGATCGGTGAGGCCATGGAACTTGTCGGGCAGCGGGCGCAGGCTCTTGGTGAGCAGTTGGGCCTCCACCATCATCACGTAGAGATCGCCCTTGCCGGACTTGTGCACCGGGCCGCGCCCCGCGACGATGTCGCCGAGGTCCCAGCCCTTGATCTCCTCGAGCGCGTCCGCCGGCAGCCCCTTCTTGTCGACGTAGAGCTGGATCTGGCCGCTGACGTCCTGGATGACGACGAAGGGCCCGCGCTTGCGCATGATGCGTCCCGCCACGCCGGCCTGGCGGTTCAGCGCTTCCAGTTCATCCTTCTCCTTGTCGCCCAGTTCTTCGATCAGCTCGGCGGCGTGGCTGTCGCGACGGAAATCGTTGGGGAAGGCGCTCTCGCCGCGCTCGGCGGCCCGCTCGCGGCGCGCAGCCAGCTTCGCGCGGCGCTCGGCGATCAGGCGATTCTCGTCGTTCTGCGGGCTGTTCGGTGAAGGGCTGCTCTGTGAAGGGCTGTTCTGTGAAGGGCTATCCGCTGAGGAGCTTTCGTTGGCCATTTCGTTACAATCCTTGCTTGAGGCTGGCGACGATAAACTGGTCCAGATCACCATCCAGCACCTTGTCACAGTTGCTGGATTGCACGCCGGTGCGCAGGTCCTTGATGCGCTGGTCGTCCAGCACATAGGAGCGGATCTGGCTGCCCCAGCCGATATCGGACTTGGAGTCCTCCGCCTCCTGCTTGGCGGCGTTGCGCTTGTCCATCTCCAGCTCCCACAGCTTGGCCTTGAGCTGCTTCATGGCGAAGTCGCGGTTGGCGTGCTGGCTGCGTTGGTTCTGGCAGGCCACCACGATACCGGTGGGCTCGTGGGTGATGCGCACCGCCGAATCGGTGGTGTTGACGTGCTGACCGCCGGCGCCGCTGGAGCGGTAGGTATCCGTGCGCAGGTCTGCCGGGTTGATCTCGACCTCGAAGCTGTCATCGATCTCCGGTGACAGGAACACCGAACAGAAGGAGGTGTGGCGGCGGCCGCCGGAATCGAACGGGCTCTTGCGCACCAGGCGATGCACGCCGGTCTCGGTGCGCAGCCAACCGAAGGCGTAGTCGCCCTGGATATGAAGCGTGGCCGACTTGATGCCCGCCACCTCGCCGGCGGAGAGCTCGATGATCTCGGCCTTGAAGCCGTGGTGCTCGGCCCAGCGCAGGTACATGCGCAGCACCATATTGGCCCAGTCCTGAGCCTCGGTGCCGCCGGAGCCCGACTGGATGTCCATATAGGCGTTATTGGGGTCCATCTCGCCGGAGAACATGCGCCGGAACTCGAGCTTCTCGAGGCTGGCCTGCATGCCATCAAGCTCCTTCTGGACCTCCTCGACGGTGGCCTCATCCTCCTCCATCTCGGCCAGCTCCAGCAGGTCGCGGCTATCCGCCAGGCCCTGGTCCAGCTCGTCGATGGTCTGGACGATGGTTTCCAGCGTGGCGCGCTCCTTGCCGAGCTTCTGGGCATAATCCGGATCGTTCCAGATGCCCGCATCCTCGAGCTCGCGGGTGACTTCCTCTAGCCGGTCTTTCTTCTCGGCATAGTCAAAGATACCCCCTCAGGACGTCTGTCCGCTCAGACAGGTCCTTGATGAGGTTGTGAATCGGATTGGTTTCCAACATGGCTCACTCGCCTGAATCTGCGGTGGAAAAGCGAACGCCGCAGCGCAGGCATCGAGCCAGCGCCCCAGCGGCACGAATAGGGCTTGCGCTAAAGGTGTTGTGCTTAAGGTCATGTGCTAAAGGATGAGCATTGTAGCGAACCTGGCGCCACGCCGCATCCGCCGGGGTTGCACCCGTGCACCCGCCCAGACGCAGGGAACCCGGCCGAGGCCGGGTTCCCTGCGTGCACTTGGCTGGCTGCCGCTTAGAAGCGGTAGGTCAGCTGAGCGCCGAAGCCGTGGGCCTCGTTCTTGTAGTCGGCAGAGTAGTTAGTACCGCCAACGCCTCCAAGCGAGTCATCGCGGGACTGACTGATGCTGGTACCCCGCTCGGTGAGATAGGAGTAGGCCAAGTCCAAGGTCAGATCTTCCGTCGGGCTCCAGCCGGCACCGACGGAGAAGATGCGACGGTCATCCGACGGAATGCGAACACTGCGACGCTCGTCGTTCGTCGGCGTGAAATCCAGCGCGATGCCGGCACGAAGCGCCAGCTGAGAGTTCAGCTGATACTCGCCACCCAGCGAGTAGGCCCAGGCATTGGAGTAATCCTGGATTTCCTGGGTGATGGTATCCCCCTGACTACCCGTCACCAGAATCTGGTCGAAGCGACTCCAGCGTGCCCAGGAAGCACCACCCATCAGCTTCAGGCGGTCGGTCATCTGCTGAGTGATGGAAAAGTTGACGGTTTCCGGTGTGCTCAAATCCAGATTGGCGTCATCGGCGCGCACCACATTCCCTGCGGGATCGTAGGCACGGAAGTCACCGGTCAGCGTGTAATCCACCTTGGAACGGTAGGTCAGGCCTAGCGTCGTCTCAGGAATCGGCTGATAGATAATGCCCACGTTGTAGCCCCAGCCGTCGTCGTCACCCTCTACCCGCGAATCGATATCGCCGGCAGGGTTGAAGCTCGGGTCCGTCGGCAGTTGTCGGCGCAACTCACCCTCAACACGGTTATACGTGATACCTGCACCAACCGACCATTGATCATTGAAGCGATAGGAGACGGTGGGCTGAGCGCTTATCACTGTCAGCTCGGTATAGTTGCCAAAGTAACGGCCTTCGAAGGTATCTTCGTAGTCAGTCTTGGAACCAAAGGGCGCATAGACGCCGAAACCGAAGGCCAGGCGTTCATTCACCGGGTGAGCGTAGAAGGCAAAGGGAATCAGGGTTCCCGGCACCATATCGCCATCATTGGTTCCCGGAGTTGCGGGTCCAAGCGCCCCAGGAGCGGGGCCTGCCGGTGTATTGGCAAATGTTTCGTAGTCAACGTTCTTGATATCAGTATTGACGTTCAGATAGGTCCCGCCTGCCGTCACCTGGGCGCGTTCCAGGAACGACATGCCGGCCGGATTGCCGAACACGATGGTGGCGTCGTTGACGTTGGAGCTACGCCCGGCGTGTCCGTAGCCCTGGCCGCTGACGCTCTGCTCGTTGATCTGGTAGCCGCCCGCATGGGCCTGGCTGGCGAAGGCGGCAGCGGCGATGGCCACTGCCAGGGAAAGGCGATTGAACTTGTTCTTCATGTGGTCACATCCCTTGCGGTTATGTTGTCACGCTGTCGCTGGGGTGTCCCCGCAGCGGAAGCAGACGCGTGCTCCCCTTTTCTCGCAACCACCTGCCAGATTCAAGGGCAAACGTTCGTTTTAATGCTGTAAACACTTATTCTTTGGTCGTATAGATACTTGATAGACTGTATTTTCAGTGGGTTGCGATGCACGCCCGTCCTGTACCGAAACAGCATGGCCCACCCCCTCGTCCGCCTTGACCTTTGGGTAACACATGGGTTTTACACTGGAGTCATTCGCAACCACTGCGAGACAGAAACCTGCGAGGCACCGACATGAAGGTAAGTGAACTGGCCAGGGCCGCCGGCGTCACCGCCGAGACCGTGCGCCACTATGTCCGCGAGGGGCTGCTGGAGCCGGAGCGCCACCCCGACAACGGTTACCAGCTCTTCAAGCGGGGCGACCTGGAACGCCTGCGCTTCATCCAGCGCGCCCGCACCCTGGGGTTCGGGGTGGCCGAGATCCGCGACATTCTCACCCACGCCGACCACGGCGACTCCCCGTGCCCCATGGTCCGCGACCTGCTCGCGAGCCGGCTGCCGGAGATTCACGCCCGCATCGAAGAGCTGCAGGCGCTGGCCACCCGCATGGAGCAGGCCCTGGACGCCTGGGCCGAGATGCCAGACGGCACCCCGGACGGCCACAGCCTCTGCCGCCTGATCGAAAGCTTCCCCGAGCCCCTGCGCGACACAGCGCGCAATCATGAGCGCAACAAAGCGCGCAACCCGGAGTGCGGCGACGACTGCCACCGTGCGCCCGCCGGCGCCACATCCACCGAGGAGAGCCCATGAACGCACGCCTTCCACTCGAACGTAGCGTGCCCGGCATGAACTGCCAGGGCTGTGTGAAGCGCATGCGCGAGGCAATCCAGGCGCTGGACCCGGACGCCGAGGTGATTGGCACCCCCGCCGAGAAGCGCCTGGACGTTACCTCCGTGCTGGACGATGCGGCGCTGGACCAGGCCCTGCAGGAGGCGGGCTATCCGCCGGGCGACCTCGAGGAAGCGGCAAGCGAGGAAGAGATCGAGAAGGAGATTGAGGAGGAGATCGAGAAGGAGAGCAGCGCTGCCGAGCCGGAGCCCGCGACGGAGGCAACGCCCGCGCCGGCCCCGCAGGCTCCCGGTGACGAGCGCGCCACCACCCGGCGGCTCTCCATCAGCGGCATGACCTGCGCCAGCTGCGTGAAGAGCGTGCAGCAGGCGCTGGCGCGCACGCCAGGGGTGGTCAGCGCGGAGGTCAACTTCGGTACCCACACTGCTCAGGTGCGCGGCAACACCAACGAGGCCGAGCTGATCCGCGCGGTGGAAGCCGCAGGCTATGAGGCAGAGCCGATCCTCGACCTGCGCCAGGCCGAGGATGCCCGCGCCAGAAAGGACGCCGAGATCTACCGCCACCGCCTGCGGGGCAGCGTCCTGTCGCTGGCGCTCGCCGTGCCGCTGATGGCCAGCATGTTCGTCTATCACCCCCACCTGGTGGGCATGGGCCGCGTGTTCTGGCTGGTGATCGGCCTGCTGACGCTCGCCGTCCTGGCCGGCCCCGGCCGCCACTTCTTCATCAATGCCTGGAAGAACCTCAAGCACCACCAGGCCAACATGGACACCCTGATTGCCATGGGCACCGGCACCGCCTGGGTCTACTCCATGGCGGTGGTGGCCTTCGCCCCCTGGCTGCCCGCCGTGGCCCATGGCATCTACTTCGAGGCCTCGGCGATGGTCATCGGCCTGGTGCTGCTGGGCAACGCCCTGGAGCTGCGCGCCCGGGGCCGCACCAGCGAGGCCCTCAAGCGCCTGCTCGACCTGCAGAGCCGCACCGCCCGGGTGATCCGCGACGGTGAGGAGCGAGAGCTCGACATCGACGAGGTGCGCGAGGGAGACCGTATCCGCGTGCGCCCCGGCGAGCGCTTGCCGGTAGACGGCGAGGTAACCGAGGGCCAGAGCCATATCGACGAATCCATGCTCACCGGCGAGCCGCTGCCGGTGACCAAGGCCACGGGTGATGAGGTCAGCGCCGGCACCGTCAATGGCAAGGGCTCGCTGGTCTATCGTGCCACCCGCGTCGGCGCCGACACCAAGCTTGGCCGCATCACCGAACAGGTGGCCACCGCCCAGAACTCCCGCCCGCCCATCGGCGAGCTGGCCGACAAGGTCTCCAGCATCTTCGTGCCCACGGTGATGATCATCGCCGTGCTCACCGCGCTTGTCTGGTTCAACGTCGGCGCCGAGCCGCGGGTAATCCACATGCTGGTGACCGCCACCACGGTGCTGATCATCGCCTGCCCCTGCGCGCTGGGCCTGGCCACGCCGATCTCCACCATGATCGGGGTCGGCAAGGCCGCCGAGCACGGCGTGCTGGTGCGCAGCGGCGAGGCGCTGCAGATCGCCAGCAAGCTCACCACCCTGGTGGTGGACAAGACCGGCACCCTCACCGAGGGCAAGCCCAGCGTCACCGAGGCCCACGTTTTTTCTATCGAAGGGCTTGAAGGCGAAGTGCACGGCAGTGAAGGAGATGGCAGCGACAAGCAGGAAGTATTGGGCCTGGTCGCCGTCCTGGAGCGCGGCTCCGAGCATCCGCTGGCCGCGGCGCTGATGGCCTACTCTCAAGAACAGACCGAGAAGACCAGCGCCGAGCCCGCCGAGATCCGAAGCTTCGAGAGCGTGACCGGCGGCGGCGTGAAGGCCGAGACCCCCGACGGCAGGCCGCTGCTGCTGGGCAACGCCCGCCTGCTGGAAGAGGCCGGCGTCGACCTGGCCGCCGGCAAGGAGAAGGCCGGCGAACTAGAGGCCCAGGCGCGCACCGTGGTCTACCTGGCGGTGGACGGCAGGCTCGCTGCGCTGTTCGGCATCAGCGACCCGCTGCGCCACGACACCATTGCCGCGATCAAGCGCCTGCAGGCCGACGGCCTCAAGGTGGTGATGCTGACCGGCGACAACAAGCACACCGCCGCCGCCATCGCCCGGGAGGTGGGCATCGACGAGTTCCGGGCAGGCCTGCTGCCCGAGGACAAGCACGCCGAGATCGAGCGCCTGCAGCAGGCCGGCGAAGTCGTCGGCATGGTGGGCGACGGCATCAACGACGCCCCGGCACTCGCCCGCGCCGACGTGGGCTTCGCCATCGGCCAGGGTACCGACGTGGCCATCGAGAGCGCCGGCATCACCCTGATGCGCGGTTCGCTCCACGGCGTGGCCTCGGCCATCGAGATCAGCCGGGCGACGCTTTCCAACATCAAGCAGAACCTGGTGGGCGCCTTCGGCTACAACGTCCTCTGCATTCCCATCGCCGCGGGGGTGCTCTACCCCTTCACCGGCATGCTGCTCTCACCGATGATCGCCGGCGCGGCCATGTCGCTCTCCTCCATCACGGTGGTGAGCAACGCCAACCGCCTGCGCCTGTTCAAGCCCCACAACGAAAAAGGCCCTCCAGAGCAAGGCCAGAAGGAGGTGACCTCATGAGCTGGATCGTCAACCTGGCGGGGTTCGCCGTTATCGGGCTGATCGTTTGGTGGTTCTGGATGGCGAAAACTCAGTAGCGGGCCGCCTGACGTCATAGGGCCAAAGCGCCAGCGGCCGGCAGAGATGCCGGCCGCTGGTGACTTTTCAGGATAGGTGGGTAACCAGGGCCAGGGAAATGAGGGTCTGTCCCCGATGAGTCCTAGCCTGCCAGCAAGCTCTCATACGGGATTTTCAGACCATCATGTAGGCGCTTGATCATTCGTAGACTGAGTTTACGCTTACGATTCAGCACCTCGGACACTCGGCCACTTGAACCAATGAAAGGTTCAAGATCTCGCTGAGTGAGCCCCTGCTGCTCCATGCGAAATTTGATCGCTTCGACAGGATCAGATGGGCCAACAGGATAATGCTCATCCTCGTACTTCTCGACCAGGATAGAAAGCACTTCGAGCTCATCGGCCTGCTGGGTTCCGTCTTCAACGGTCCACAGCTCTTCAATGCGGGAAAAGGCCCGGTCGAGGTCCGCATCGTTATGGATGGGTTGAATATTCATTAGATTGTCTCCGCATCTACTATGTCGTACTGCGCATGGGTGCCCACGAAGCGCACCCAAGCGATATGCTGGCTGTACCGAATCGCCACGATGACTTGGTACTTGTTACCGCCGATATTGAAGTCGACTCGCCCGCCCTTGAGTATGCTGGCAGTTCGTATGTCAGCCTTGAGCTCTTGAGGAGTTTGCCATATCGATTTCGACAACATGTTGTACCACTCTGTCAGCGGCGTTTCGGCATCGTCGAATCCCCGCTCCCAGAACTCTCTCAATGTGCGCTTGGCGATGACTCTCACTGGATTCTCCCTTTGCGACAGAAACTAGCACCTCCCATAATGGGAGTCAAGGGAGGAGAATTGACAACGCCTGCGGCCGGCATCGCTGCCCCGCTGGGTGGTTGTACCGCTTCAGGCTGAGTGAAAAATGGAAGTCTGACCCCGATTAGCCCGAGCGCCTGCAGAAGGCCGGCGAAGTGGTCGGCATGGTGGGCGAAGGCATCAACGACGCCCCGGCACTCGCCCGCGCCGAGTAAACGGTCCACAAACCCCAGGTTCCAGCCTGAGTCAGGCCGGTAGAGTGTCTTTCCAGCGCCAGGGCAGCAAGGTGTCGAGATCGTCATCCTCGCCGAGCGTGGGCAGTGTCTCGAACACGAACTGCAGGTAGTTGTAGGGTGAGAGGCCGTTGGCCTTGGCCGTCTCGATCAGGCTGTAGATTGACGCGCTGGCCTGGGCACCGCTCGGTGTGTGGCTGAACAGCCAGTTCTTGCGGCCGACCACGAAGGGGCGGATGGCGTTCTCTGCCGGGTTGTTATCCAGCGGGATCAACCCATCATCGAGGAAGCGGGTCAGGCGTTGCCACTGTCCGTTCAGATAGTGCAGGGCCTTGCCCAGCACGCTCTTCGGCAGCACCTGTGTCAACGACTTGTCGAGCCAGGTGCGTAGCTGGGTGATCAGCGGGCGGCTCTTTTGCTCGCGCAACGCCTGGCGCGCCCCGGGTTCCAGTGCCTTGGACTGCTTCTCCACGGCGTAGAGCTTGCGGATCTGGTTGAGCGCCCAGTCGGCCTTGCCGGTCTTGCCCTTGGGTTGCACCTTCTGGGCCTCAACGAACCTGCGCCGCGCATGCGCCCAGCAGCCGGCATGGGTGATGCCGTTCTGCCGCACCACCTCGGCATAGCCTTCGTAGCCATCGGTGACCAGGCGACCGGCATAGTCGCCCAGCAGGCGCACGGGCACCCGACCGGCTCGGCTGGCGTCATAGTCGAACAGCACGACCTGTTGGCCCGGTGGGCCACCGCGCTGCAGCCACATGTAGGACGTGGCGCTCGCTGGCCGGTCGGCTTCGGTGTTGACCTGCAGCGTGGTCTCATCCATGTGGATCAGTGGGCTCTGCAGCAGGTGCTCACGCAGGACCTTAACCAGCGGCATTAGCCGCTCACCGACCTGAACCATCCAACGTGCCAGGGTGTTGCGCGGGATCTCGGCACCGTGCCGAGCAAAGATCTGGCTTTGCCGGTAGAGCGGCAAGGCATCCTGGTACTTGGCGGTGGCCACATAGGCGAGCAGCGTCGGACTGGCGTTGCTCTGGTAGCAGCTTGGCCGGCGCCGGGGCGATCTGCACGCCCTCTTCGCAAGCTGGGCAGCCGTACTTGTAGCGCACATGGCGGATCACCTCGACACGCGCCGGCACGACATGCAGCTCCTCGCTGACGTCCTTGCCGATGACCTTGAGCTTGGCACCGTCCTCGTGGCAGTGACGGGCGTCCTCGGGAAGCTCGTGGAAGACCTCGACACGGGGGAGTTCGGGCGGCAGGACAACCCGTCCTCCACGGCTACGGCGCTTGGCCGGCTGACGGGGCTCGGTCGTCGCGTCCACATCATCGTCGGCCTCCTCCTCGTCGACAGCCACTTCGGCCTCGTTGATGAGCAGGTCGCCCTGCTCGATGCGGTACTTCTCGGTGGAGGGGCCGAACTGACGTTCGATGGCCAGGCGGAACTTCTCGAACAGCGCGGCCTTGGTGGCTTCCCACTCAGCTTCTTTCTTCTCCATCAGATGATGAAGACGCGCAATCTCCTCCTGCTGAGAGCGTACTTGGCGCTGCAGCTGGGAGACCGTGTCTGGGGATAAGGGGGCTGGGGAAACCATGCCGTCATTTTACCAAACAGCGCCCATTGTGGCAGCAAAAACTCACCCAATTGACTGAAAATTCAGCGTCTTGTGTGGCCGCATGGCGCTAAGATCATAGCCATCGAGGAGCCAGTTCAACTCCTGACCCGAGAGGGTGACGGTGTCGGCTTCCAGGCGGTCGGGCCACTTGAATCGCTCCCGTTCCAGGCGTTTGTACCAGACCACGAAGCCATTGCGCTCCCAGAACAGCAGCTTCACCTTGTCGCGTTGGCGGTTGCCGAACACGAACACCGCCTCCTCGAAGGGGTTGAGCTCCATGGCCTCCTGGACCAGCAGAGCCAACCCGTCGATCTGCTTGCGCATGTCGACCGGTTCGCGGCACAGATAGACCCGCAGTCCGGTATCCGGCCGGATCATCGGACGACCTCCACGGCGACAAAGCGTGGCGGCCGATGACGCGGTGGCACCGGTACATCCTGCACCACCAGGCGCTGCTCCCAGGCCAGAAGCGCCGCCAGAGGTAGACTCTGCTCCTCGGCATACTCGCTCAGCGCCAATTGCCGAGACGAGGCATGGAACAGATGGCCCCCGAGTTCGACAGATAGAAGCGTAAGCTACTGATTAACCTGGAAACGCCTTTTCAAAATTGGCACTACAAGCGCGATGCGGTAGGCGCCGGCAGGCCAATCGCTT